>JBIQMS010000013.1:36422-90356 GCA_044463125.1 Terrimonas ferruginea | reverse complement strand
ATGAATTCCTGGAGCTATGCTCCCTGCTGGGTACCGAACCCTATATCTGTGGGAATGTGGGGAGTGGAACTGTGGAAGAAATGAGCAAATGGGTGGAGTACCTCAACTTTGATGGTTTGAGCCCCATGACGGAGATCCGCAAAGCCAACGGCCGCGCGGAGCCATGGCGTGTACAATACTGGGGTGTGGGTAATGAAAACTGGGGTTGCGGTGGCAACATGACGGCGGAATTCTATGCCGACCAGTATAAGCGCTACGCAAGCTATGCCCGCAACTATCCCGGTAGCCCCCTCAAAAAAATTGCCGGTGGCCCCAGCAGTAATGACTACCGATGGACAGAAGTGCTGATGCAAAAAATTCCCCTGAACATGATGTGGGGATTGTCGCTACACCACTATACCGTTCCCAAAACCTGGGCCGATAAAGGGTCCGCAACAGAGTTTGGCGAGGAGGAATACGCGCTTACCATGCAAAAATGTATTGACATGGATGAGTTGCTGCAAAAACATTCCAATATTATGGATCGCTATGATCCGGCAAAGCGGGTGGCTTTGGTGGTGGACGAATGGGGTATCTGGACCAATGTGGAACCCGGCACCAATCCCGCTTTCCTCTTTCAACAAAACAGTATGCGCGATGCCTTGATCGCCGCTACCACTCTGAATATTTTTAATAACCATAGCGACCGGGTACGTATGGCCAACCTGGCGCAAACCGTAAATGTGTTGCAGGCACTGGTATTGACAAAAGGGCATCAGATGTTGTTAACGCCAACTTACCATGTGTTTGATCTCTTTCAGGTGCATATGGATAAGGAGTGGTTGCCCGTCCAGTTTGAATCACCCCGTTTTAAATCGGGTAAAACGGATATACCATCTATCAATGTATCTGCTTCGCGCGACAGTAGCGGCAACCTGTATATGACATGGGTGAACCTGGATCCTCGCCAGACTTATACCATTCAAACCCCCATGGAGCAGGACTTTGACATCAAAGAGGGCCGGGTGTTGCGTTCAGCGAAGTTTACCGATCACAACAGTTTTGAATCACCTGATAGGTTGGTGCCGACAAATTATAAGGATGCGAGCCGCAAGGGCCGTAACCTTGAGTTGAAGCTACCACCACTTTCCGTAGTATCAATTGTCTTGAAAATAAATTAATCTTCCGGCGAATAATCTGAATTTGAATGAGCCCCAGGGGCTCATTCAAATTCAGAAATTGATCAGGTGCGAGGCACGGGTATAATCGTCTATGTAGTCTACAACATTGTCGTATTCCGGAAATTCTTCTCTGCCGTGTAAGGTGCAAATGACCACACTCTTCATCCCCGCGTTGCGTGCGGATTCTACGCCTTTGGGCGCGTCTTCAAACACCAGGCATTCGGCGGGATCTACCTGAAGCCTTTCAGCGCATTTCAGGAATGTTTCGGGGTCGGGCTTGCTTCGTGCAACGTCATCCGCGCTCACGATAGCATCGAAGTAGGAGCGTATCTGCAGGCCATCCAGTACATAATCGATATTATACATAATGGCGGCGGATCCAATAGCCATTTTTTTGTTCGCCTTTTTGGCTTTTTCCAGAAAAAGATCGAGCCCTGGCAAGAGCTGCAGGTGCGGTCGGAATGCCTGCTGGTATTCCGTTTCCTTATCCCAGATCATCCGGGTTTTTTCTTCCGGCGAAAAGCGGCCCGGGAATATCCGTTCCAGCAACTCATCGTTGCGGCCATAACATTCGGCCTTCGCTTCTTCATAACTAAGCTTAGCCCCCAATTCATTCAGAATCCGATGCCAGGCGCGGATATGAAATTCCATATCATCAATCAGGGTACCGTTGAGGTCGAAAAGGAAGGCGTTGAAGGTAGAGGCCATGGTGCGTTATACGTTTTACGTAGTACGTAATACGTTGTACGTTTTACGTATTACGTTTTTTGGAAAAAATTCGGGTTTAGAATTTAGAAGTACCTATTGCCGAAATTTGGACCTTTTTGCAAATGTCTGAATATATATAATAGAAAAACTTCCCTAAATCCGGGGATTATTTATCAAGAAAAAAATGCAACTTACAACATTCAATAAAAAACGTAGTATGTAATACGTAGTACGTAATACGTAATCCATCATGAAATTATTTATTTTCCTACTCCTCTTTACTCCATTTTGCAGCATTCATGCGCAGAAGGCTGAAAAAGCAGATTGGTTACAGCAAACCAGTGAGATTCACCACTGGATGGTAAATTATGAAGCGGACAAGGGAAGCCTGATGCGTTTTTATGCCAGCTCTGCATCAGGGTTCCGGAATGAGAGCTACCATTCGCCCGAGCGCAGGGAAAGGTTGCGCCGATTGATCGATATCTACCTGGAGCGATTGCGTTCCATCCATTTTTCCGAGCTGAGCCAGTCAGGGAAAGTGGACTATATACTTTTTCGTCGGAACCTGGAAGAAGAGTTGCACCGGCATCGTAAGCAGGCAGAGCAGTATGCGCGCGTAAAAGCCTATCTGCCCTTTGCCACAGCAGAACAGGAGTGGACAGCACTTCGCCGCAGAGGATTGAAGGTGGAAGCGAAATGGGCAGCCAGGCAGATAGATAGTGTACGTAAAATAGTGCAGCAGGCCATTCGCCAAATATCCGAATTGCCCGAGCTGCCAATGGAGGATGCACGCTATGCAGCTAATGCTGTTCGCGACATTCAGGCTTCTCTGGGCACTTATTTTCGCTTTTATAATGAGTATGATCCTGACTTCACCTGGTGGGTGCCGCCCAATTACCGGATGGCCGATAGTTTGTTGGGCGTTTATGCGAACCGTGTGCAGGGGAGGGGCAGGGTCGATAGCAAGCAGAAGGATGATGGTAGCGGCATTATCGGGAATCCTATTGGCAGAGAGGAATTGATCCGCCAACTGGAATATGAAATGATCCCTTATTCCCCGGAAGAGCTGGTGGACATCGCCAACAGGGAATTTGCCTGGTGCGATAAGAAATTGTTGAAAGCCTCCCGCGAAATGGGCTTTGGCGACAACTGGAGAGCAGCGCAGGAAAAAGTAAAGAATAGTTATGTGCCGCCGGGAAACCAACCCGAAGCCATGCTGGAGCTCTATCAGCAATCAATAGACTTTCTGAAAAAACATGATTTGCTCAGCATACCGCCGCTGGCGGAAGAAACCTGGCGGGTAAATATGATGTCGGCCGAGAGGCAGCGTATCGCGCCGTTCTTTCTCGGTGGGGAATCGCTGATAATTTCTTATCCCACGGCGGATATGAGTTATGAAGATAAATTGATGAGCCTGCGCGGGAATAATCCGCATTTTTCAAGGGCAGTGATCCATCACGAACTAATTGCCGGTCACCACCTGCAGGGATTCATGCAGGACCGCTATAAAGTGTATCGAAATTTTCAAACACCCTTCTGGACGGAAGGGAATGCACTTTATTGGGAGTTAATACTCTGGGACCTGGGCTTCAACCGTTCACCGGAAGACAGGATAGGAATGCTCTTTTGGCGGATGCATCGGTGCGCGAGAATCATCTTTTCCCTGAATTATCATTTGGGCAAATGGACCCCGCAGCAATGTATCGATTTCCTGGTGGAAAGGGTGGGGCATGAACGCTCCACTGCCGAAGGCGAAGTGCGCCGATCCTTTACAGGCGGCTATGGCCCGCTGTACCAGATCGCTTATATGATCGGCGGCCTTCAGTTTTATGCCCTGAAAAAAGAATTGGTGGACAGCAAAAAGATGAGCTACAGGCAGTTCCATGATGCCGTACTGCGGGAAAACAATATCCCGGTTGAAATGCTCCGTGCAACGCTGCTCAATCTGCCTCTGAAAAGGGATTATCGGACCAACTGGCGTTTTTATGATAAATAGATTTGAGATTTTTGTGGGATCGAAGGGATTTTGAAAACCAAAATCACTATTTTTGCCGCCCATTTGCCGGGGTAGCTCAGCTGGTTAGAGCACGGGATTCATATCCGCCGCGGCGGACGACGGTTCAAGTTCGTCCACAACATAAGATATTTGCCGGGGTAGCTCAGCTGGTTAGAGCACAGGATTCATATCCGCCGCGGCGGACGACGGTTCAAGTTCGTCCACGACATAAGATATTTGCCGGGGTAGCTCAGCTGGTTAGAGCACAGGATTCATAACCCTGAGGCCGGCGGTTCAAGTCCGCTCCCCGGTACCATATTCGGCGGTTCAAGTCCGCTCCCCGGTACTTTCAAAAAGGCTCATGATTAGATGGGCCTTTTTATGTTTGGAGCACAGGATTCATATCCGCCGCGGCGGACGGCGGTTCAAGTCCGCTCCCCGGTACTTTCAAAAAGGCTCATGATTCAATGGGCCTTTTTATGTTATATACCGTTTATATACTCTACTCCGAAAAATTCAACAAACACTACACAGGTTATACGAGCGACCTGGAGCAAAGACTCCGTTCCCACAACGAATTAGGAAATGAATGGACAGCCAGATACCGGCCCTGGAAATTGATCTATATAAAGCAATTTGAAACAAAAAAAGAAGCCATGGCCCATGAGAAATGGCTAAAATCCGGCGTTGGCAGAGACTTCATTAAATCATTGTCGCTATCTTCAACGTAATACGTACTACGTAATACGTACTACGTAAAACGTAAAACGTAACCCATGCTCCGCCTTGCCCAGCCCACCGATACCGACGCCATCCTGGAGATATACGCCCCCTATATCCGCAACACTTCCCTGACTTTCGAACTGGAAACGCCATCCGCTGCAGATTTCGCCCGCAGGATCGATACTTACCTGCAATACGCGCCCTGGCTCGTCATTGAATCAGAAGGCAGGGTGGCCGGCTATGCTTATGCATCCCGCTATCGGGAAAGAGCCGGCTACCAATGGTCGGTGGAATGTTCCATTTATATGCACGATAAATATATGGGCAAGGGTTTGGCCGAGCCCTTATACCGGGCCTTGTTCGATCTTCTCACTTTGCAGGGTTTCCGAAATGTGTATGCGGTCATCAATCTTCCCAACGAAAGAAGCGTGCGCTTTCATGAAAACCTGGGCTGTCGTTACCAGTTCACCTTCGAGAAAGTGGGATACAAACTGGGGAAATGGAAAAATGTGGGATGGTGGATGTTGCAGGTAAATGAATATACGTACGAACCAAACCCGGTCATCCCCTTTGTGGGCCTTGCCGGGGATGACCGGGTTCAATCCATTCTTCAAAAATATTCCTGAGCCCACCCCTGCATTATTTGCAGATGAGGCAACTATTATTTACGTCCGGGATATTGCTGCAATGCCTGCTCCAGCACATCCATCGCTTTGTTGAGTGCATCCAGGTTGAGTACATAAGCCAGCCGCACTTCATCGCGACCCAGTCCCGGGGTGCCATAAAAGCCCGTTGCCGGCGCCAACATCACGGTCTGACCCTGGTATTCGAATTTTTCCAGCAGCCACTGGCAAAACTGGTCGGCATCGTCGATGGGCAAGCGGGCAATGGCATAAAAAGCTCCACCGGGATTGGGGCAAAATACGCCGGGCATTTTATTGAGGCGGCTTAGCATCAGGTCGCGGCGGGCTTTGTATTCTTCGCGCGGAGCGTTAAAATAATCATCAGGCAGATCTACGGCTGCCTCGCCCAGTATTTGCGCCAATCCCGGCGGGCTAAGCCTGGCCTGGGCAAATTTCATGGCGGCATCGTACACTTTCTTGTTTCGGGTCACCAGTGCACCGATCCTTGCGCCGCAGGCGCTATAGCGTTTGCTGATGGTGTCCATCAATACCACGTGCTCATCCAGCCCTTCCAGTTGCATGGCGCTGATGTATTCTCCTTCGTAACAAAATTCACGATAGGCTTCATCGCTGAAGAGGTAAAGATTGTGTCGGATACAAATTTCTTTCAGCGCCTCCATTTCCGCACGGCTGTATAAATAACCCGTTGGGTTGTTGGGGTTGCACACAACAATGCCGCGGGTTTTGGGGGTTATCACTTTTTCAAACTCTTCGATGGGTGGAAGGGCAAAACCGTTTTCGATATGGGAGGTGATCGGTACTACTTTCACGCCTGCGGTACAGGCAAAGCCATTGTAGTTGGCATAGAAAGGCTCAGGTATGATCACTTCATCGCCGGGATTGAGGCAGGTAAAAAATCCAAAAAGAATGGCTTCTGAGCCTCCGGTAGTGATGATGATCTGGTCGTGACTCACTTCAATACCCACTTTCTTATAATATTCCACCAGCTTTCGGCGGTACGATTCATTGCCGGCGCTATGGCTGTATTCCAGCACTTTCAGATCCGCATGCCGCACGGCGTCCATGATGGCGGGCGGCGTTTCAATATCGGGCTGGCCAATATTGAGATGATACACACGAATACCTTTTTTTCGGGCGGCTTCCGCGTAAGGTACCAGTTTGCGGATAGGGGAGGGCGGCATCTGCTGGCCGCGTTCTGAAATCGTTAACATGCGGCAAATGTAAATCATAAAAAAATGTTGTAAAGGATTTTTGCGGACACTCGATTATACGCAAATGGAACCCGGTTCCGTTGATGAAGAATAAAACCAACGCCTCTGCCCAAACCTCTACACTTGTATCACTTAAGCAGGATTTTCCGGAATGGAGAAATATTTATTCAACGACGGAATTAATGGAGTTAGGGAGGTTCAATCAAGAGAGGAGTTGCAACAGTTGGCGGAGAATGCGGACTCGCGGCTGGCCAAGGTTTGGGTTTATTCTTCCAATGAATGGATCAGTTTGGCTGAATTCAGCACCCTGTTTCCAGCACCGGCAGCGCAAAAGCGAAATGGCACGGCCAAAGAAAAAGGGCTTCCCCAAAAGCCAGCACCCCGTGCTGCGCAAAAATCCTTTGGCACCGGGTTCAGGCTTTTGCTGGGCGCTGCACTAAGCCTTTGCATTTTCCTGGTGTATAATTTTACCCGCGACAAATGGGAGCCTGTGGAAGAAATCCGCATCAGGCCAGCAAGGCCGGAGAATGCTCCGCTGCTTGACACAGACTCACTCATCACCCAACTGGAGGCGGGCCGCGGCCAGCGTTTGGATAAGACCACCCGCACCAATCTCCGCATCCGCAACAACTGGCCCGATCAGATATTACTCAGCGCACAGGTCAGGCGCGATAGCAGCAAATCCGGCATCCGCTACCACGATATCGAGTTTGTGTTGGATAATGCCACGGGCTACCAGTTAGATGAACTGGAGCTGGAGTGGGCCGTATGGCGGGGCAATGATCAGCGGCATAAGGGTGAATTAAGATTTGATAATATTGACTATTCCAGGCCTGCCCGCCAATCCCTTCCCGGAAACTTTGTCGGCGACAGCATGAGTATCCGTATCAGGAGCATTCGTGCCTCATCCTTTCATTTTTGTTATTCGCATGATAAGCAAAGCAATTACGGTAACCTCAACGACCGGTGGTTTTGCCGCTGAGTAATACAGCCGGTCCATCGCTCAACTAAAAGAATGTATTTCCATATGTCATTATTTTATTTGCCCCTTCTCATTCGCAGTGACCGCTATTTTGTGGCCAAGCTCGATGATGACCGACTCCCGGGCAACCGGGAGGAGGTAGACTTCAATTTCGTAATGCCTGCGGAAGACAGGGTGATGATTCCAGTGATTTCGCTCGAAGACCCTTCGCGCGTGCTCATCAATCAAATGGCACCTTCCGAAAAGCAAGATATTCCTTTGCGGGAATGTTCGTTTACGCTGCGGCGGCAGGGTAATGACATGGAGCTTCTGATTCAACGGAAGGGGAATTTTTCCGTTGAAACCAGCTATGATGAGGAATCGGGGCTGCGGCTCGATTATTCTGAATCGACCCGGCGCATTCAATTGAGCTATTATCATCACAGGGCCAGGCAGCAGGAACGGCGGATTTTCGTGACCCTGCAGTACAATGAAACGGATTCCTACTCCTGTTGCTTCATTGTGGCATTTATGCCGGCCATGGAAGCGCACCGCGTGGTAATTGATTTTGGCAGCGAAGCCAGCCAGGTTGGATTTCGGCATTGCGGTCCCCAATCCGCCGTGCTCTATTATGATATTCTGGAGAATATCATGAGCCAGTTGAGCCTGCACAGTCCCCATCGCCAAATAAGGCGTGAAGATTTTCTAAACAACGAACCCGGCAATCCGCATCTTTTTCGCAGCTTCTATGCCGTAAGCCGGAAAATGAAAGATGCCGATCGGGCCAACTTCCCTTTCAATTTTACCAATTCCTGGGCGGATGATGAGTTGCGTCTTTTTATTACCCGGCAGGAAGTGGCGGCTACGGAAACCGGCTTTCGGGATGCCTATGAAATCATACCCAACCTGAAACTGGGAATAGAAAAAAGTATCCAGTTGCAGATGGAACAGTACACCGAAGATTACAGCATACGCCTGCACAAGCAGGATCTGATCGGCGCCATCGTATTGCGCCTGTTGCGGCTGATGATGGCCACCAAACCCGAGTTCAGGCAGGGCGGTATCATTGTAAGCCTGCTGGTTCCGAATATTTATACCCAACACGATGTATTCGCCTTGATAGAAACATGCAGGCGACATACGGCTAAAATGTTGCACAGCCTGGGCATTTCAACCCAAAGTCTTGCCATTGAATTTGAAACCATTTCAGAAAGCGACGCGGCCTTTATGGGTTTTCAGCAAACGCATCCTGAACTGGCCGAACTTTCCAATGGCGAAATGGCACTGGTGATGGACTGTGGAAAAGGCACTACCGACATCAGCATGGTTATTGCCGACGACAATGCTAATTACTCCAGTTTTTTCCGCACGGGTTTCGCAGGGGCGGGTAATGTTATTACCTATGGTCTGGTAGAAGATTTTCTGACGCTGGTATTGCGTGCGATACCGGGAACCAACCAGTTGTCGGTACGGGAATTTTTACGCACGCAGATACAGGAACAGAACCTGACGGTGGATGTATTGAATTTTTTGCAGTGGATGGAAGAGTTGAAGAAAAACTATAACCAACTCAGCAGTGTGGGGCTCAACGGATTTGCGGCAATGGCAGAAGAGTCGCAGAGCACGGAACGCACGGTGGCGAACCTGCATAGGGACCCATCTAATTTACTGGCCTATGCGGTGGCTATTCTCCGGCACCGATCCATTCGCTGGGATGAAGAGATAACCGGGCTGGTGAATAAGGCTGTGGATTGCCTGGCTCAGTCGATGATTTCGAGCATCAGTGATGTACTCACACGCGATGTGCGGAAAAGAATCAAACTGGTGATGCTTAGTGGCCGGGCTTTTTATTTTCCGGCACTGCGCAGGGCAGTGGAAGCCTCGCTGCATCAATTGCTGGGTCCCCAGGTAAAGATTCATTCGGTAGCGCAGGGACATGTGATCAACAATAAGAATGTGGCGATTCATGGTGCATTTACCGGTGCGTATAAGATTACGGATTTTACGGGAATACCCATTGATAAGAAAGAAGGACTTTCCCGAAATTCAGATGTATTAAACAACAATTTATTTCTTTATCGTGGAATCAAGGTGCAGCCTGGTAATGATATTCTCTACAACAGTTCTGTGGTACGCCGCAATAATCAGCAACTAAAGGCCTTTCGCAATAAAACTATTGATATTTATTTCACCCGTGATAATATTTATTTAAGGCTGCTCGAAGATCAGAAGGTAAAGGATCTCCGTTCGCTCTATAGCATACTTACGGGCCTGGCGGAAGTTTCATCACCCATATTGGAGTTGAAAGCCATTTCGATGTTTCCCGGCATACAGACGGAGCTGAGTTCAATCCACCAGATTCACCGCGAAGTACAAAGCCTGGTGGCCTTACGTCCACCAATGGCGGAAAAGCGGCGTGAAGGCATTTTAGCTTTTTTCTCCAGTTTAAACTAATCGGATACCATGAAAAGACTATTTGTATTATTTATCTGCCTGGCCTCGTTTCTTTCGGTACAGGCCCGTCAACAGCCTGCCGACAGTCTCTCACCACTGCGGGTAGTAGACAGCCTTAGTGCCCGCGAGCGATTGGAGCGGGTGCCCATCCTGCTGAGATCGGAACTTGACTCCCTGCTGCAGGAAAGGCTGGATATTATCCAGTCGCAATCGGAGCCGAAGGAGGTAGCGCAGGAAGAGAAGCTGGGCATCTGGCCCATATTGTCGGCTGCGGCATTAGGCCTGATCCTGTTGCTGATCTACCTGATCTGGCAGCAGCAGAAAAGGGCGAAGCGATCCTTTGTACGTCTTTACAAGCAGATTCAGCACCTCGATTCGCAGGTGTGGAGCGGTCCGGCCAGTTTGAAGGAGTCGGAAGATGTAGCCCCAACGAATACAGACACGAGGGTAAAGGCCGCTTCCCTCACGGAAAAAATACGAAAGCTGCAAAAGGAAAATGAGGGCCTTGAATTGATGTTGGATGAATACAGAAAGAGCAGGCAGGATTTTGAAAGCCTGAAACAGCAAATGATGGAGGCCTATAAAGTGCGGCATTATCCGGGATTCAATAAAGACGAAACAGAGTTGGAAGTGTTAAGAGCAACCCTGAAGACGGAACGCTACGTGGCAGCCTATGCTTATGAGCGATTCCTTAAGCCCATGTTGAAGATTACCGATGCGAATAAGAACAATCCTGCGCGTATCAGTGAAGAAGACCGGCAAAAGATAGCCGATAGTCTGGTGTCGATGGGATTGCTTTATACGGAATACCTGTACCTGCGCATTGCCGAATTATCCATCGGTGGCAACATGGTGGAGCGAATCGCCGGGTTACAAAAAGGCAATGGCATTGATCCGCAACTGCTGAAAGAACTGAGCACAGCGCATGGCAGCCGGGCGCTTGCTTTGCGGATTACACTTGATAAAATGGGAATCACCCATCTCAGTTATCCCGTTTTTGAAGAAACCAATCTGAACCTTAGCTAAGCCTATGTGGACATTTTTGGCCAGTCTCAGTTTCTATTACCTGTTGGCTACAGCCCTGCTTCTTGGGTTGGCCTGGGCACAATATCGCGACAACCGTTTGGGCCGGCAGCGTGCCTGGCGATTCAGGTTGGTTTGGGTGTTGGTAGTATTGGCCAGTTTGGGTTTTCTCTACACGCATATGCATGCCCCACAAAGCCTGGGTACCTACAGTAATCTGGATCATTCTTTCTTAAGGCATGATGGTTTTGTTGTGCAAAAACAGTTGCGATTGGGAGGGGAAGACACATCCCGATTTTCTCGAGCGCGTTACAACGCATTTTTGCTTCGCCCCACTGAAACGGGTGCGGAATTGAAGGCTGAATATTCAGAAGAGCCGGCTTATTATGCAAGCGGTTCACATTATCGCTTACTGTCGCCGAAATGGCCGGTGAGTAATGGCCAGCTTGAACTTGAAGAAGGCAGGGTAAGGTTGAGCATCAGCAATCCCGGGCCCGATACCTATATGCTGCAGATAGGTGATCAGCAGTTCGTGAGGAAACTGGAAATAAGGAAGGGACTGCAGGCCTGGCATCTGTTCCGCGATCAATCGGATTGGGCGACGCAAAGCATGGCGCAGGATCCACTTGTAGCCCACTGGTTAAAATCCATCTACCTGGTCAGGGATAGCCTGAACCGGGAATCCTATGGTGAATTATCCTATTACATTTCCCAGGGACTTTGGCCTGAAATCGACGCCATTCACTATAACGGAGAGCCCATTCATGCCCGCGATCTTCAATTTGAAAGGATTCTGAAACCGGGAGGCGTTTTTACCTGGGGTATTGCTTTTCTCGACAATAATCGAAATCAGTACCATGTACGTACACGTGATGATGGCCGTTTGTTCGTAGCCCATCGCTATCCGACGGCCTATCCTTTAAGGGAGGAGGAAGCCAGTGTTGCCGGTAATTATGAGGTGACCAAATTCCTTCTCAGTTCCCAGGAGCAAATGCGGCAGTTACCGATACACATGCGCGAAGGCTTCCTGTTTGAGCCGCCGGGGGCGGAAAAGGCAGCCGCCTTCCCGGCGGTATTGCTTCAGTACCGGAAGGGATCCGGCGATTCGCCCCTGCAGCTTCGTTGGGGAAAGATTGGCGAGAAGTTGCAGCAAACAACAAAAGGAATCGATAATATTTCCATTACCTCTATCGATGGAAACTTTGAGTGGCAATTTTCCATTCAAAATAGTTTTCAATGGAACTATTCAGGTTTTTCGCTGCAGCCTCTGCAATGGCAATTGCTGCTGTTCGGGGCCCTGTTCTTCTTTGGGTGCATCATTTTCCTGGCACATTTAAGGAATCCCCATCATAATATCCCCTTTGTAACCCAGGTTCTGGCCATAGTGGTGCTGGTTTTGTTGACCACCCGCTATTTTCTGTATTGGCGCTACAAAAGCTTTCCTCCTTACCAGGACATGGACCTGGCTTCGCAACAGCAACTGATGAGTTTTGGGAATTTACTGGTGTTGTTGCTGGCAACTCTATTATCAGGTCTGTTCTTCGCATCGGGGCTGGTAGGCCGGTCAGGACCCTGGCTCCAAAAAAATCTCGATAATTATCGAACTAAAGTCACTGGCACATTTGCAGGTCTGAAAAGGCGGATACCATCCTGGTTCAATCACAGAATGCAGTTTTTTTCTGTTTGGCTAATCTTATTGCTGGTTTGTGCCACCCTGGCATCGTTGAGTGATTTTGATACGCGGGTATGCCGGCATATTGCATTGGTAATGTTGTTGGCTTATTTTATTTTTCTGTTTATCAGTTACCGTCATTCTCCCCTGGTAAGGGAGCAAAGCAGGGCCTGGTGGCGGTTGCATACCGGCAGGCAACTTCAAATGCTGATCAGCAATCCTGTCAAAATCATTTTATCGCTTAGCCTGCTCTCATTTCTATTGTTTATTGATATTGGTTTTGCGATCGTGTTCTTCAATTTCCTGATTTTTCATGAAGCCTTTCTTTGCATCAATTACGGTGTGGCGGGTTTGGCCGCCGGCAGCACTAGCAACGCCGTGCGCATGACTTTGATAGGTGCAGGCTACCTGGCCCTTTTTGCTTTGAATATTTTCTATGCGCCTTATCTATTTGGATTCCTGCTACAAATGTCAGCGTTTGGATATATGCTGGCTTATGTTTTGATGGCGCTCCTGCTGAGTTATATCCTGGTGAGGCTTGCATACGACTGGCCGGCAGGCAGACGCCGTTGGCTGGGTATATTGAGCTTCTCGCTGTTGCTTTTGCTTTTAATTCCATTTTTTCCCAGGGAAAAAATGTTGGACAAGGCGGCGATGACCCGCTATCGTATTCATGTACTTACAGAGCCAGCGGCCCAGGTTATCAGCAAGGCCTATGCGGATGGAAAGAATCATGTGCCGGTAATACGGGCAGCACAGAACCAATGGTTCATCAATAGTTTTGTGGAGCAGGATACGAAAAGATCGGGGGCCTTTCAATTGCTTCCGCATGCACCGCAAAACAAGGGGGCACGATACAATGCACAGGCTACAGATCTTGTGGCCAGCCGCTTCCTGCTGGCAGAACATGGTCGAGGAGCCATCTGGCTCTATGTCTTGCTGCTGATGTTGCCGGGTATTCTGCTGGCAGCTTTTTATAAACTCTATCCCGATTTCACCAGCAGGGTTAATCAGGACTATCCTTCAGTTACCCTGGCTTTCTCGGTACTAAATTATGTGCTGGTTACGGCGCTCATGGTGGTATTGGCGGCTACCGGTCGCTATATTTTCTTTGGCCAGGACCTTCCCTTCGCCAGCATACTTAGTAAGCAGTCGGTTTTATATCCGCTAATGCTTTTGATACTGGTGAGCATCTGGTTAAGACGAATCAGCCCGGAGCGTTTTCTCCGACCCCGAAAAGCATGGCCGGCGCTGCTCGTCTTCCTGTTATTGGGTTTTATGTTGATGGCTTACCGCCCATCGTTTAATCGAAACAAGTCATTCAACGTGGAGGGATTGGCGCAGGAGATGGACGCATCTGTGCAGCAATATCTGCAACCGATATTAGACGCGTCCTACCAATCGGGGATTGTTTCGCGGAACAACCTCCGGGAAGCAGACCAAAAATTTTGCGATTCCTTACGAAAATGGATGGAAGGCCCCGGCGCTGCCATGGCGAATCCGTTTTTGGAAAAGCAGGTCAGGGCCTACCTGGCAGCCGGCTTCGCCGAGCATCGCGACCAGCGCCAGTTAATTTACCTGGACCGTGAGGCTGACAGACCGGTATTGCAGGTTAATTACCAGTACTTCCGAGTGGAGCCGCCACCTCATTTGCAGGCGAGTTGGATGGGCGATGTTGTGGGCGACAGTAGTGTTCTGAATATATCCATAGCGGACCCTTCCGGCAGCGTTTTGTTACGTGACCGGTTAATGCCCGGTTCGGAGTCTGGCGGAGAGTGGAAAGCGGATGTATGGAAAATAATGTGGAAAAGAAAAGTGGGCGGATTTGACTTTGATCTCCAAAACATTTCGGACAGGGATCTGCATTGGAAAAACCGATACTATAGTGGAAGTCTCCGGGCTGGCGAATCCATGCCGCTATATATCGACGAAGCCTGGCAATTAAATGCCGGAAACGACAATTCCGGCTACCGGGTCAGCATTTGCCCCGACCAGTTCATGCGGAACTACTATGTGAACGGTAGCCGCTTTTATTATTATCCCATGGGTTCGGAATTTATCTGGGCCCGGAATTTTGCGGAAGCGGTATCCATCGATTATGCAAAGCAGGAAGCTTACAAGGAAGCTGCAGTTATTTCCCTTAACTATGAATGGATGGATAGCCTGCAACACATGATCAGCACCATGATGGACAGTGAAGCCGATTATCCCGCAGGCGCGCAGTATGGCATCAGCATTGTAGATGGCAATGGCCGCGTACTGGCTATTGCCGATCACACAAAAGGCTTGCAGAAAGTGGACCCCAACGATAAGAGGGCTTTTCAAAAGCTGATGTTGGATGAAGAGGCGCAGATGAGCGTGGCAGAATGGCGAAGGCAACTTGGGAATATCAATATGCTTCGCCTGAATCCGGGTCCGGGTTCCACACTCAAACCTGTTGTTTTTGCCGGCATTGCGTCGCAGATGCCCATGGATTGGGCAGGATTCGCCAGTAGGGGCTTTTCCGAAAAGCAGCAGCTCTTTGGGGGCATGCGGGTTCCGGAATATGATTTTGAAGTGAACCATGGACGCGTTGGTTCCGTTTCAGAATATATCCGGCTCAGCGATAATTATTACCATGCTAACCTTCTGTTGCTAGGTTCCTATCGTAAGCAGCCATTGGGTCAACTGTTACAGGAGAAATTTATTCAGCAGGTAAAGTCTCCGGGTCTACACTGGCCTTTTATGCAAATAGCTGGCAGGGAATATTATATGGAAGGGTTTACCAACTGGCCGGGCTTTATGTCGGGTGAGGCAGATTTTGGCGATGAAGAAAGTTTTATCAGCCTGGGCTTAACCCGAAATTTTGGTATCAGCACACATCCGCTGCAACCTGCAGAAATCTGGAGCAATGCTGGGTACGACAACAGGCTTTTGGGCGATGCTGCCAGGCAATCCGGATTTGTGATGCCCGAATGGTCGCTATTTGATCAAAAAGGTTTGCAGGTCAATCACCGCATTCCGTACGACCTGTTCCTCCATTGCTTCAGGGGGCATGTAAAAGGCAGCAGCCAGGTAATGATTTCTCCACTTGGAATGGCACATGCTTTCGGCAGGCTGGTTAGCCAAAACCGGAACTTTGCCCTCAGTTTCAACCCCGCTGCCCGCAATCCGGAATTTGCAGCATTTGATGTGGACAGCTCTATTCACTATGTGGAATACCTGAACCTGATGCGTCAGGAACTTTTCAAGGGCATGAAACAGGTTTTGGAAACGGGTACAGCAGCAGCTTTGGGTCGTATGTTGGATAAAGACAGTCCTTATTATTATTTTGGTAAAACAGGCACAACGGGCGACGAGGACAAGAAAACCAAGTCAAAACTATTTTGCCTGGTCATTTCCGGGAAAGACTTATCATCGCCCGACCATGTTTTTCGCGACAATCCTTTCCTGGTTATCTACTTCACCTCCCAGAATGGACCGGCCAGGCAGAATGAAGCCTTTCAGGCGGCGGTGGTCCGCTTTCTGGAGAACAGTCCGGGCTTTCAGTATTATGTGAGGGAAAAATAAAAGGCAGTTGTCACAGTCATCATCCTGCTTGCAGTGTCCGTAACTGCGGTTGATGGTTGTGCAACTGCCTGCCTGTAAAGGTTACCGTGTCCAATCAAACCTAGTACAGTATTGCACAGAGCAAATAAGAATAGTTGAACCTGTGCAATAGATATATAACCGTCCCTGTTATGCTAGCTGATCCGTTCGGGCCATTGGCCTCTTGGTTTCTGATTAATTTTAATCATAAAAAATGCCGGATTTTCACAAAAACTGTGAATACTTATGCACCATAATTTGTATTTACAGTGAAAATCATGCACTTGTCGAAAAAATATGTGGAAAACTGAGGAGGGGAGAAGGGAAAAACTACCACTATGTAGTATACGACATGGAAGTTGGGGAAGGGGAAATTATGCCACGTGGGGAATTTTGGAGTTATACGTTTTACGTTTTACGTATTACGTTTTTGGATGGAACCAGGCCGATAAGAATAAACCCTTATTTCCTTTCAAGAACGTAATACGTAAAACGTATAACGTACTACGTATTACTTCTGCGCCACCACTTCACCCGAAATGCGCAACACCTTTTGCACATCCACACCGGCGAATTTTACAAAGATTTCTTTGTTGATAGGGCCTGCAGAAGCGGCGTTGTAAATTATTTTCAGCTTGGCAGTTTCACCGGGAGCGATGGGTGCTTCGGGGCGCTCGGGCACGGTGCAGCCGCAGCTGGAATGGGCATTCTCTACCACAACCGGCTTATCGCTGATATTCTTAAACTCAAAATAGTAGGTAACCGGTACACCCTGCTTGATCTTTCCAAAGTTGTGGTTCTCTTCCACGAACTTGGCAATATCGTCGGGTTTGGTTTGTGCATTTTGAGCAAAGATGGCTGTGCTGATGAATAAAACCGCACTAAGAGCTAAAAGCTTTTTCATAATGGTTACTTATTAAAGGTTTGTATTGATTAGAGAGTTTGTTTCTTAAGGAATTGTACCGATGCATTGGCTGGGGCCGCACCTTCAGGGGCTTTCCATACTGTGCCCTTGATGAGCAGGGTTTTGCTGAGCTGACCGTTATTGTAGGTGATGGTAACGGGTTTATTGAAGGGCCCTTCGGTGGCTGCATTGAATCCTACTTTAATGGTGGTGCTGGCACCGGGTGCTATGGCATCACGGCTCCATTCAGGAGTCGTACATCCGCAGGCGGCACGCACTTCTTCCAGTTTGATGGGGCTGGTTCCTGTATTCTTGAATTCGAATTCCGTGTAAACGGGTTTGCCCTGGGCAATTTGGCCAAAGTCATGCTCCATTTTGTTGGCCTGCAGGGGATCCGCCGAGTTGCCGGGAGCGTTACCGGTTTGCGCCTGGATTCCCGTAAACAGCGCCATCACAAAGCAAAGGGAAAGGATCTTTTTCATATTGGATTGATTGATGTTCAAAAGTACGAGAAAAGACTGCCATATGCAAGCAATGGTTGCAAGGCTTTAACATATTGGTACCATTTGAAATTTAGGAGTCAACTTCAAATTTTCCGGATTTTTTTGCAAAGTGCTTTTCTTCTTTTTGCGCGCCCGGCTCGCCCAAACAATTGTTAGTCAATGGTTAGAGGAAACAGGCTTTATGAAATTGATTGTCAGACTTCTGTGATATATTCACATTACTCCGGCATGCTGTTTTTTCTGCGGGATTCTCCCTTATTTTTGCGGCATGGAACATGCGACACCACTAACGATGCCCGCAGAGGCCAAGCTATCCTTCGACCGGTTCCGGGAAGAAGTGCTCAACGATTACCGGATCGCCTGCATAAGTCGCGAAGCCAGTCTGCTGGCACGCAAGGAGGTGCTGACCGGAAAAGCCAAGTTTGGCATTTTTGGTGATGGGAAAGAAATTGCCCAAATAGCGATGGCCAAATTCTTCCGGCCCGGTGATTTCCGAAGTGGGTATTATCGCGACCAGACTTTTCACTTCGCCATTGGCCATGCCACGGTAGATCAATTCTTCGCGCAGCTCTATGCTGATCCCGATATCAATAATGACCCTAACAATGGCGGCCGGCAAATGGTGTCCCATTTCTCGAGCCCGCTTACGGATGAAAAAGGTGAATGGCTGGACCTTGCCAACCGCTTCAATATTGCCAGCGACATGGCCCCCACGGCGGCGCAAATGCCCCGCTCCCTGGGGCTCGCACTTGCTTCCCGTCTGTTCCGCAATGTAGATGAGCTGCGGGCGATGAAGGACCTTTCCGATAACGGCAACGAAGTTTGTTTCTGCACCATAGGCGATGCATCCACTTCGGAAGGACATTTTTGGGAAACCATCAATGCCGCTGGTGTGCTGCAGGTTCCAATGGTAGTGTTTGTGTGGGACGATGGCTATGGCATATCTGTACCGCGAAAGTATCAAACCACCAAGGGTTCTATTTCCGAGGCCCTGGCGGGAATGCGTAAGGAAGAAGATACCAATGGTATCGCCATTTTTAATGTGAAAGGATGGGACTACGCCGGCATGTGCGAAACCTTTGATGAAGGCATTCGCCTCGCCCGCGAAACGCATACCCCTGTTCTTTTTCATGTGGAGGAGATCACACAGCCACAGGGGCATTCCACATCCGGCAGCCATGAGCGCTATAAAACACAGGAGCGCCTGGCCTGGGAAAGAGAATGGGACGGCCTGAAGAAAATGCGCGAATGGATTTTGGAGAACTCCCTGGCCAGTGAAGATGAAGTGGAAGAAGTGGAGCACGGCGCCAAGCGCGAAGTAAAAGCCTCGCGCGACCTGGCCTGGCAAAACTACCTGGCACCCATTAAGACCCAGGTGGATAAAACCTGCCAGTTGCTTTCCGATCTCGCCAATACGCTACCGGATGCTTCGGCCGATTTACAAAAGATCGTTCAGGCTTTGCGCGTGAACAGGGAACCGCTGCGACGCGACGTGATGAAGGCCTTGAATGATGCGCTGGATATTGCCGGCGACAACGATGCCGCATTCTGGACCCGTGACTATTACAAAGATTTGCTCGAAGAAAACGAACGACTTTATAATTCCCATCTCTATAATGAAGGACCGCGCAGCGCCTTGCGGGTATCCGAAAAGAAGGCGGCTTTCGACGCTGAGCCGGTGATGGTGAATGGGTACGAAGTATTGAATAAATATTTCGACCAGCTTTTTGCCAATAACCAGAAAGTGCTGGCCTTTGGCGAAGACCTGGGCTTTATAGGCGATGTAAACCAGGGCTTCAGTGGCCTGCAGGCTAAGCATGGCGAAGAAAGAATTTTTGATACCGGCATCCGTGAACTCACCATCATGGGGCAGGGGGTTGGTCTGGCCCTGCGCGGACTGCGACCCATTGCCGAAATTCAATACCTCGACTATTTGCTCTATGGTTTACAACCGCTGAGTGATGATGTGGCAACATTGCATTACCGCACGGTAGGCCAGCAAAGCTGTCCCCTGATTGTACGTACAAGGGGCCACCGGCTCGAAGGTATCTGGCATAGCGGATCGCCAATGGGCATGATCATCAATGCGCTTCGCGGCATGTATGTTTGCGTGCCCCGGAATATGGTGCAGGCTGTGGGCATGTACAACACTCTGTTGCAGAGCAATGACCCCGGCCTGATCATTGAATGCCTGAATGGTTATCGCCTTAAGGAGCGACTACCCAGTAATCTTCTTGACCTCACAGTGCCCCTGGGCATACCCGAAGTAATCCGCGAAGGCAGCGATGTTACCATCGTGAGTTATGGTTCCATTCTCCGCATCATTCAGGATGCGGCACAATCACTTTCCAAACTGGGAATTGAATGCGAAATTATTGATGTGCAAACCCTGCTTCCTTTCGACAGGGAACATCGCATCCTCGAATCGTTGAAGAAAACCAACCGGATTGTTTTTGTGGATGAAGACGTGCCCGGCGGAGCGGCGGCCTATATGTTCAATAAAGTAATGGAAGAACAGGGAGGCTATCGGTACCTTGATGTTGCTCCCCGCACCATCACGGGCAAAGCCCATCGCCCGGCCTATGGTAGCGATGGCGATTATTTCAGCAAACCCAATGCGGAAGAAATTGAAGGAGTGGTGAAGGGAATGATGAGGGAGTAGAATGCGTTGTACGTTATACGTTTTACGTAGTACGTTTTTGGGTTTAGAGTTTAAGGTTTAGGGTTTAAGGTTTAGAGTTTAAGGGTTTGTATTCCTAAAATAAGATAGGAGGATTCCACCAGGGGTAGATTTGTAATGAATATGTATTGATTTCACTTCCGAAACCAATAGCCATTCTTCGACAAAAAATTAAACCTTAAACTTTAAACCCTAAACCCAAAAACGTAATACGTATTACAAAAATCTCTCTCTGAATCCCGGCCCCGGCACCATACAACTCTCTTTCTTGCCAAACCATTTATAGCGGTTGCGGGAAAACCATTTATAAAATGGGTCACGAATAAATTTGGGGACGATGATGAAAGCGTAGAGCCAACTGGCGGGGGCTTTCAGGTATTTGGCTATACGAATAGCGGCCGTGGAATGTGCAAACCATTTATCTCCTTCTACCAGTATCACTGTATCGAGGCCCTGCTCAATTCCCAACCTTGCAATCAATTCCTGCCCCTTTTCCGTTTGCGAAGCCACAAATCGCAAACGAGCACGGGGATCATTGCGAATGGCAAAATTCACCATACGGTTACAGTAATTGCAAATACCGTCGAAAATGATGATGGGAGAGGAGGAATTGTTGATTTGTTTATTTGTTTATTTGTTGAATAGTTTAAGGTTTAGAGTTTAATGTTTAAGGATTGGTACTGGTTATATATTGATGGAATGTCCACAGACCTTTAACTTTAAGCTTTAAACCCTAAACCTTAAACCTTAAACTCACGACTCACGCCTCACGTCTCACGCCATATTGTGAAACACTTTCTGCACATCATCATCCTGCTCCAGTTTTTCTATTAGCTTGCTCACTTCCTCTGCCTGCTCGTCGTTAACGGGTACCGTGGTGGAGGGAATCCATTCCACTTCGGCGCTGATGGGAGTTATGTTTTTTTCTTCAAGGGCTTTTTGCATATTGCCAAAATCGGTAAAGGCCGTACGCAACACCAGGATGGGGTCGCCTTCATCGGTACTGCTTTCGCCCAGTTCTTCCAGGCCAAAATCAATCAGCTCCAGTTCCAGTTCCTCCATATTGAGGCCTTCGGGCTTCAATTTGAATACGCCCATTTTTTTGAACTGAAAAGCCACACTACCGCTATTGCCCAGCGCACCTCCTCCTTTATTGAACAGCGATTTTACATTCGCTACTGTGCGCACATGGTTATCGGTGGCGGTTTCCACCAGTATCGCCACGCCATGGGGGCCGTATCCTTCATAAAGGATCTCATCATAATTTTCCATCTCCTTGCCCATCGCGCGCTTAATGGCGGCTTCCACACGGTCCTTGGGCATGTTTACACTCTTCGCATTCTGCATGCAACGACGCAAACCAGGGTTGGTATTGGGGTCAGGTCCTCCTGACTTTACAGCAATGGCAATTTCTTTTCCGATACGGGTAAACTGCTTGGCCATCCTGTCCCAGCGGGCAAACATGGTGGCTTTGCGAACTTCGAATATGCGGCCCATTCTTTAAGTTTTACGTTTTACGTATTACGTTGTACGTTTTTTAAGTTTTGAGTTTTAAGTTTTAAGTTTTAAGTATTTAGCGATTATTAAATTACCGACAATTTACCAGAGAAAACTTATTACTTAGAACTTACAACTTAAACCCCAAAATTAAGGCTTTTGCTCTTTTTACACCTACAACTCGTATATAAAAGAAGGGACAGCTATGCTGTCCCTTCTTTTATATACGAGTTGTAGATTAGTGTTTCTCAAAATCGGAAGCCTTTGGCAGAATATCGCCGGGGCGGCGAAGTTTGCTATGGCTTTTGCCGTAGGCGAAATAAATCAGCAAACCGATTACCATCCACACACCGGCCACTTTTAGTGTTTGAGGATCCAGGGCCACGATCATGAATCCGCAAACCAACACACCAAGCGTGGATACCAGCGGCGCCAATGGCGTGCGGAAAGGACGCTCCACATTGGGTTCCTTCACCCGCATGATCCATACGCCCGCGCTCACCAGCACGAAGGCGAAGAGCGTACCGAAAGAGGTAAGGTCGCCGGCAACACTACCGGGTACAAAAGCGGCAAACAGACCCACCATCACAAAGAGGATCCAGTTGGCTTTGTATGGCGTTTTGTATTTGGGATGCACTTCACCAAAGACGGCGGGAATCAGTCCGTCGTTACTCATGGTATAGAAGATACGGCTTTGACCCATCAGCATCACCAGGATTACCGAGGAGAAACCAGCCAGGATGGCTACGGTAACCGCGGTGGCCAGCCAGCCATATCCCGTCATATAAGTTTGAATGGCATAAGCAACGGAAGCCTCTTTACCGGCGGTTTTGAATTCTTCATAATTCGCCACACCCGTGAGTACGTGGCCGAAGAGTATATAAAGAATGGTACAAACTACCAGCGAACCAAGAATACCAATGGGCATATCGCGCTTCGGATTCTTGGCCTCCTGTGCGGCAGTGGATACGGCATCGAAACCAATGAAGGCGAAGAATACGATGGCCGCGCCACCCAATACACCGCCCCAGCCATGCTTAAACACACCATCATGTCCGGGTGTGCCGGCAGGAATAAAGTAAGGGTTATGATTATCCGGGTTAATGAATTTCCAACCGAGGAAAATAAAGAGCAGCACGATCGCCACTTTAATAAATACGATAATAGCATTTACGAAAGCGCTCTCCTGTGTTCCGCGTATCAACAAAAGCGTGAGGAGGAACAATATGAGGAGCGCAGGCAGGTTTACAATACCACTGGTAATGGTAACCATGCCCGACAGGCTTTCCGGCAAAGCGGCATACTGGTCATCTGTAAGGATTAATGTACCATCCGTAACACCTTTTGCCAGGTCGGGATTGGCCGCTGTAAATTGAGCGACCGCATCTCCTGTTACGGTATGCAGCGATTCAAATGGCGAGTGGCACCATTCATATGGTATGCCCCCCCCAAGCAGATTGTTTAGGTATTCACTCCAGGCAATGGAAACCGTAGCGGCTCCAAGGGCATATTCCATAATCAGGGCCCAGCCAATGATCCAGGCGATCAGTTCACCCATGGTTACGTAAGAGTAAGCATAAGCGCTACCCGCTATCGGGATCATGGCGGCAAATTCCGCATAACAAAGACCGGCAAAGGCACAGCCGATGGCGGCTACCACAAATGAAAGCGTTACGGCAGGACCTGCAGCTTCCGCAGAAGCAGCAGCCGTACGTACAAACAAACCGGCGCCAATAATGGCGCCAATACCAAGAGCCACGAGATTGCCAGCTCCCAGGGTTCTCTTCAAACCCTTCTCATTGTCAGCAGCCTGCGCCAGGATCTGGTCAATTGGCTTTTTTGCAAATAAGCTCATAAAAGCGTTGCGATTGTTTAGGTTTTAATATTGCTTTTTCAGTCTGGAAAGGTGGAAAAATAGTGATTTATTGGAAATACAGGCAATTTCTTTTATAAACAATCCGGTGATTTTAACTGCCCAAAAAAGGGAGGGAATTTGGAAGTAAACCTTTAGTTTTGACCCTTTACCATTGCTGCACATATTATGAACCAACGCCGGGCCGGATTACTAGCTTTTGTCATATTTACTATCGTAACCGTACTGCATGTTTTTTCGATGCAAGAATGGATGGCTGTAAGCGATGATGTTCTTTTCGCTTCACGCTGGACACTGGTAGCCAGCCTCATCCTCTTCGCCATCTATAAAAAATCTCTTACCACCTGGATACTCGTGGCCATGGTACTGGGGGTGGAAATAGGCCTCGATTTCAGGGAGTTTTCCCAGAACCTCTCCTTTCTGAGCAAGATTTTCCTGCGACTGGTTAAAACCATCGTGGCGCCCCTGCTCTTCGCCACCCTGGTGGTGGGCATTGCCAGCCATTCCAACCTGAAACAAGTAGGCCGTATGGGCTGGAAATCGCTGCTGTATTTTGAAGTGGTGACCACCATCGCCCTGCTAATCGGTCTGCTCTTTATCAACCTTACCGGCGCCGGCAAAGGCATTGTGGTACCGCAGGAGTTGCTGCACGAATTACCGGAAGCCGTTCCCAAAACCTGGCAGGATCATATCATTGACATCTTCCCGGAAAATATTATCAAGTCGATATACGAGGGCAATGTTCTGCCCATCGTGGTCTTCAGCGTCATATTCGGCATTGCGCTCGCTTTGCTGAATGAAACCAAAAAGAAGCCCATGCTTGAGTTTGCCGAGAGCCTGGCAGAGACCATGTTTCGGTTTACCAATATCATTATGTATTTCGCGCCCTTTGGTGTGGGTGCGGCTATCGCCGTAACGGTGGGTCACCTGGGTATTGATATACTCAAGAACCTGGCCATGCTGTTGGGTACCCTTTACCTGGCGTTGTTTTCATTTCTGCTGCTGGTTCTGTTTCCGGTGGCGCTATTCGTCGCCAAGATACCCGTACGTAAATTCCTGCAGGCGATCCGGGAACCGGTATCCATAGCTTTTGCGACTACCAGCTCCGATTCAGCCCTGCCCAAGGCTTTGGAGAATATGGAGAAATTTGGCGTACCCCGTAAGATTGTATCATTTGTAATTCCGACCGGATATACATTCAACCTCGATGGCACCACGCTCTATCTTTCACTGGCTTCGGTATTTGTGGCACAGGCCGCCGGTATCGACCTCAGTTTTGGTGAGCAGATCATGATCGGCCTCTCCCTTATGCTCACCAGCAAGGGGGTGGCGGCAGTACCCAGGGCATCTTTAGTAATTCTTATCGCCACAGCCAGTACCTTTGGCTTCCCGGTATGGCCCATCATGGCCATTTACGGGATCGATGAACTGATGGATATGGCCCGTACCTCCGTTAATGTAATCGGCAATACCCTTGCCAGTTGTGTGATTGCACGCTGGGAAGGTGAGTTCGATGATGAAAAAGCATTCAACTTCTCGGAGAAAACAGCCGACGCAATCAGGGATTAATTTGTTCAGCCCTCTTAAAAAAATTATTGTACAAAAAACATGGAAACCCTTCTCCCAATGTACCTGCTCGAGTCTGGCGGTATCCTTCAGCAGTTCATCACCTGGATTATTGAAAATGGCGGCTTCTATTTCTTATTGCTGGTAGTATTTGCCGAAACAGGTTTGTTTGTTGGCTTCTTTCTTCCGGGCGATTCCCTGCTCTTCGCGGCGGGCATCTTTATGGGCCGCCTGGTAAATGAGCTGGCAGGCTTTCCTGCTGACACAGAACATCCGTTTGGGTTCTGGCATATACTCATGATTCTTTTGGTGATAGTGGCGTCGGTATTGGGTAACCTCGTAGGCTATTGGTTTGGTCGTAAAACAGGTCCCCTGTTATTTGAAAGACGTGATACCTGGATTTTCAAGAAAAAGCATTTATACCGGGCCAAGGACTTTTATGAGCAGTACGGGAAGGCTACCATTTTCCTGGCAAAGTTTCTTCCTATTATCCGCACATTCGCGCCCATCGTTGCGGGCATCGTTAGAATGTCGCGCCCGCATTTTATTTTCTATAATATCGCCGGCAGCATCGCCTGGGTTTGTTCCATGATGCTGGGAGGATTTTTCCTCCAAACCTGGGTGGAGAAGCGCTTTGGCTTTAGCTTGAAGGATCATATTGAAGCCATTACTATCGTGATCATTCTTGTTACCACATTACCTGTATTATATAAACTGTTCTTTGCCAAAAAGCCGGTGGTGCCCCCTCCGGCCGATACCGACCTCAAACCCTGATAAGCAGATTGCTGCATGCCAACCCGTTCTCCTTCATCCTCTATTTTTACCACAGCGGTACTGGTGGCCGCCCTGGGGTATTTTGTGGACATCTACGACCTGTTGTTGTTCGCGATAATACGAATTGAAAGCCTGCACGACCTGGGATTGACTGCGGAACAGATTTCCGTGGATGGGGAAGCCATCCTTTCCTGGCAAATGTGGGGTTTGCTGATCGGCGGTATTATCTGGGGCATTATGGGCGACAAGCGGGGACGATTGAGTGTGCTCTTTGGCTCCATCATCCTTTATTCCCTGGCCAATATCGCCAACGGGCTGGTGCAGGATGTGGATCAGTATAAATGGATCCGCTTTGTGGCGGGTCTGGGTCTGGCGGGCGAACTGGGGGCGGGCATCACGCTGGTGTCGGAACTAACCGCGAAAGAAAAGAGGGGAGTGGCCACTTCACTGGTAGCCGGTATTGGGCTTACCGGGGCCGTGGTGGCATTCATCATGAAACAGAATTTCGACTGGCGTACCTGTTATTTTATAGGGGGTGGGTTAGGCCTGCTCTTACTAGTGTTGCGCATTTCTGTATTTGAATCAGGTATGTTTCATGATGTGAAAAAGCAGGAAGTGCAGCGCGGAAATTTATTCATGCTGGTCAACAATGGCGACCGGCTCAAGCGCTATGTACTGAGCATACTCGTGGGCCTGCCCACCTGGTTTGTGATAGGCGTGCTGGTGGCCTTCAGTAATGATTTTGGGAGGGAATTTGGCATAAAAGAACCCATTGATCCGGGCAAAGCCATCATGTATGCCTATGCCGCCATTTCTATCGGCGATATCCTGATCGGCTTCGTAAGCCAATGGTTGCGCAGCCGGAAAAAGGCGCTCTATGTTTTTTACGGTATTACCGCCGTCTTTATGCTGTTGTTCTTTACAGCATTATGGAACGGCACGGCGGCCGCTATGTATTGGATCTGTGCTGGCCTGGGCTTTGGCACCGGATTCTGGGCCATATTTGTAACCATGGGTGCCGAACAATTTGGTACCAATATCCGCGCCACGGCGGCCACCACCATTCCGAATATGGTCCGTGGATTGCTCGCCGTTTTCATCATTCCTCTTTTCCAGTGGTTAAGGGGTATAGAAGGATTGGGTTATGTAAATGGCGCCATCGTGGCGGCGATCATTATCATGTCCATCGCCTTTATAGCTTCATTGCTGGTTCGTGAAACCTTTGGCAAGGACCTGAATTTTGTGGAGAAATAGTACGGCCTTGCCCATTGGCTTATTGTACTATTTTTGCACCATGCAAATAGATAAGGCTATTGCCATTTTCCAGGAAAGTATTTCCGATTTTCATAAGCTCGACTCTGTGGATGCCGAAGCCCATGTTCCCTATCCGGCAGGCTCAATAGAACATCTCCTCTATTCAAAGAACTGGATTGATACGGTGCAATGGCACCTGGAAGATATTATCCGCGATCCGGCTATTGATCCGGTACAGGCTTTGCAGATTAAGCGGAGAATTGACCAGTCGAACCAGCACCGTACTGATATGGTGGAGTATATTGATAGCTGGTTTCTGCAGCAATTCGCTTCGGCGAAGCCGGAGCCGGGGGCCAGCATCAATACCGAAACACCGGCCTGGGCCATCGATCGCCTGTCGATCCTTGAATTGAAAATTTACCATATGTCTATCGAGGCGAATCGTGCGGATGCCAGTGAAGAGCACCGGCGCAATTGCCAAACCAAGCTGGATGTATTGCTGACACAGCGGCAGGATCTTTCCACCGCTATTGCTCAGTTGCTGGATGATATCGCGGCCGGTCGTAAATACATGAAAGTGTATAAGCAGATGAAGATGTACAACGACGAAAGCCTCAACCCCGTACTCTACCAGCACCGTAAGGCATGAAGCAGCCACGCCACATTCTGCTAATGCGCTTTTCTGCTCTGGGCGATGTAGCCATGACGGTGCCCGTGGTTCGAAACCTTCTGCAGCAGTATCCTGATCTGCAGGTGAGCTTTGTGTCGGAACCCTTCATGGCCCCCTTGTTTGAAGGTATTGACCGATTGAGTTTTGTAGGCGTTTCTACCAAAAAAGAATTTCGGGGATTGAATGGCCTGCGTCGCCTGGCGGCTCAATTGCGAAAAGAAATTGATTTTGATGCGGTGGGAGATCTGCATGATGTGCTGCGCACAAAAATCCTTCGGATTTTTCTTTTCTGCCGACAGGTTGCGGTGATTGATAAGGGTAGAAAAGAAAAGAAATCGTTGACCAGGGCGAGCCACAAAAGCCTGCGGCCACTTAAGAGCGGATTTCAGCGATACGCCGATGTGCTGGCTAAGCTGGGGTATCCGGTTGATCTCAGCATTGAGCGAGGCTTGTCGCCTAAAGCAACAGATGCTAATCTCGGTTCATTTGCTCAGCCGGGTAATAGGTTGATCGGCATCGCGCCCTTTGCACGACATGCCGCCAAAATGTATCCACTCGATAAGATGAAGGAAGTGCTGACCCAACTCTCATCCGATCCAGCGAACCGGATTGTACTGTTGGGAAGCCCTGCGGAAGGTGATTTATTGAAGGAATGGGAATCGGTTGGAGAAAATGTGCAGTCTGTGGCAGGGAAATTAACTTTCCGCGATGAGTTAAAGCTCATCAGCCAATTGAATTTGATGATCAGCATGGACTCAGCCAATATGCACCTGGCTTCCTTATATGGCGTGCCGGTAGTTTCTGTGTGGGGTGGCACCCATCCCTGGTTGGGCTTTTACGGATGGGGACAGGATCCGGACAATGCCGTACAAAGCAACCTGCCCTGCCGGCCTTCTTCCGTATTTGGCAACAAACCCTGCCCGGTGCACGGCGAAGCGGGCTGTATGCAGGAAATAAATCCGGCTGACATCCTAAGTGTCTGTAACAAGATACTCGATAGCTGAGCACCTTATTTTAGCTCTTTTAGCCCCCACAAAGTGGGGGCTAAAAGAGCTAAAATAAGGCGGAAATCTTTCTCCACCAGTTGCTGTTGGCGACAGGGCGATAGAGTGGGTAAGCCGTGTAGGCCTGGATCTCCACCAGGATATCCATCTCCAGTTTCGATTTTTCTTCAGCGCTCAGTCCTTCTTCATGTGCGGTGCAGGAGAGCCAGCTCTGAATCTGGCGTGTTTCGGCAGGTGTAGCTTGTCCGCTGATGTAGCGTTGGAGCTTTTCGTGTAAAATTTCAGTTTTCATATTTCAGGTTTAGGCTAGGTACGGGTAATCGATTAAAATAGTTTGGCGCTGGCACTTTCAAATAACCATTTGAGGTGCGATAGCGTTACAAATAGTCGCGGCTGTCTCGGATAGCTTCCTATCGGCCTGGTCTTCAGTTTGGTGCCTGCCTGTACAGGCCTGGCGGCTTCGCGAAGCGATTGCGCGCTGAATTGCAGCAACAGGGCCGCCTGCGATTCCTCATCTTTCAGGTTCAACTGATTGCTCAGGTGTATTACCACCGCGCGACGCACTTCGGTATATAAAAATTCTGATAAGATAAAATCGACGGGGAAGGTCTTGCGCATTTCCCAAAGGCGCACAAATACATTCCGCACAATACGACGGGCGTTATCAGAAGCATGCAACTTCTGAAAACTATAATGATAAAGGCTGTACCAATAGCGGCGATACAATTCTTCAAAGGCTTCTGTATCGTCAGCCATCAATCGGTCAATTAATTCCTGGTCTGGCAAAAAACTCCTGCTCATGTATACTTTTTTCTGATAAACAATTCCGGGAGATTGGATTTGTTTTCGCAGGAAATTGGGGATGTAGCAGGTTATTCGGGACGAATGGATTTGTAAGAAATGTCAGCAGAATGAAACTGACATGGAGAGGTCTGTTCGTGGGAGATTGGATACGGTTTCAGGAGCTAAACTAATCCAAGTTCCCGGGATATGCAATGCCCTGCTGTTAAATTTTGTGCACATGGGAAATTTACGCAAGATGCACCAGGGAGCATTTTGATTATCAACGAATTACTTTAACCAGTATTTTTTATGTTTATCGCAGGTCGAAAGTTTTGCACAAGGGGGGTCAGGCCATTTCACTGAGTTCCAGCCAGCGCAGCTCCTTACTGTCCAGATCTTCGCTTACGTGAATGAGTCGCTCACTTAGTTTTTGCAGCTCTTCAAAGCCGGCATCCCCGCTGTTGAGTTTCAGATGAATGGCTTCTTTTTCCTGTGTCAGTTGCGCTATTTCTTTTTCCAACAGTTCAAATTCTCTTTTTTCCTTGAAACCCATGCGTTGTTTGGCGGGTTGTTGTTTAGGCAACTCCTGCTGTGTTTTGGTTTCGGGTTTCGGCTCTGCTGATGGCTGGTTTTCCTGTTGTCGTTGCCATAAACGATACTGTGAATAGTTGCCCGGATAATCCCGGATTTTTCCTTCTCCTTCAAAAACCAGCAGGTGATCTACCAGCCGGTCCATGAAGTAGCGGTCGTGCGATACAATCAACAGGCATCCGGGGTATTCACTCAAAAAATTCTCCAGCACACTCAGGGTGGGCAGGTCGAGGTCGTTGGTGGGTTCATCCAGCACCAGGAAATTCGGATTCCGAAACAGGATCGACAAAAGATGCAGTCTTCTTTTTTCTCCACCGCTCAGTTTGCTGATATAAGTGTACTGTTTGTCGGGATCAAAAAGAAAGAGTTGAAGAAACTGTGCCGCACTCAGCGAACCTCCATTGGCCAGCGGAAAGTTTTCGGCAATATCTTTTACAAATTCAATAACGCGTTTATCTTCTTTTATGGTTAAACCTTCCTGGGAATAATGGCCAAATACTACGGTATCGCCCACATTGATTTTGCCGCTATCGGCCGCTTCCTTTCCCTGCACTATGCGGATAAAGGTGGATTTGCCCGCGCCGTTTTTTCCCACCACGCCAATGCGTTCACCTTTTGAAAAAGTGTAGTCAAATCCCTTCAATATCACACGATCACCATACTGCGTATACACTTTTTTCATTTCCACCACCTTTCCGCCGAGGCGGTTCATCTTCATCTGCAATTCCAGTTCAGGATCTTCTATTACCTGCTTGGCTTTTTTTTCTACGAGGTAAAAATTATCCTGTCGGCTTTTCGATTTGGTGGTTCTGGCGCGGGGTTGTTTGCGCATCCATTCCAGTTCGCGGCGCCAGGTATTGCGGGCTTTATCGATGCTGGCGGCATCCTGCTCGCGTCGGGCCGCTTTCTTCTCCAAATAATTTTCGTAATCGCCTTTGTACACATGCAGGTCGGCGCCATCCAGTTCCCATATCTCTGTACATACGGCATCGAGAAAGTATCGGTCGTGGGATACAAGCAGGAGTGTCTGGTTCTCCTTGTCGAGATAATGTTCCAGCCATTCCACCATCTCCACATCCAGGTGGTTGGTGGGCTCATCCATGATCAGTAATACATGCTTATGTTCAAAGCCGATATCGATCAGGGTCTTGGCCAGTGCAACGCGCTTTCGTTGCCCGCCGCTGAGTTGGTTCACGGGCTGCTCCAGCATGTGAATGTTAAGCTTGCCCAGTATCTGTTTCACCTTCGCGTCAAAATCCCATGCACCGAGCTCATCCATGCGGGCGATGGCTGCGGTAAGTTTTTCCGCATCCTGGCTTTCGCTCAGGCGTTCATAATCGCGGATGGCGTCCATTACCGGATGGCGGTGGAAGAAAATATTTTCCAGCACGCTGCGCTCTTCTTCAAAGTCGGGGTCCTGCTCAAAAAGTACCACATCCACATCTTTGTGTACCCACACTTTGCCTTCATCAGGATTTTCACGACCGGCCAGTATTTTCATCAATGTTGACTTGCCCGCGCCATTGCGGGCCACCAGGGCAATCTTATCGCCTTCGGAAATATGAAAGGAAATGCCTTCAAAAAGGGGCTTTATGCCATAGCTCTTGCCCAGATTCTCCACCGAAACATAATGCATGCCGCAAAGATAAGCAGATGGGATTCATGGCAGGGTGTAGTAGCTATGCCAGGAGAAAAATCATCAGGCATAGCAGGATGGCGGCCAACGCGGCCAGCCAGGGCGACCATTTCTGCAAGTTCGCATCCTGCCGGCTTTGTCGGGCTATCCGTTGAAGACTCTGCTGCCATGCTTTGCCCTCATCCAGTTTCATTAAGCGGGTAAGTAATGTTTGCACATGGGGATGGGGGATCAACCTCGCCAGGCGAAGGCTGATCTGCATAATCTCTTTTTTTGCTGCATCATCTCCAAAAGAATGGATCATTGTTATCACTTCATCCGAATAAAAATCTTCTAACTGCTCTACAATAGAAGCAAAGTCGGAACGAAATACGTCGATCTGGTAAATATGTCTTTCTCTTTGCAGAAGTCTTTGCAAAAAACTCTCCGGGGTTAGCGGCGCCAGTGTTTCGGTGCGTCCCTGGCTTTGTGCATACCAGCGCTCCTGCAGGTATTGTTCTTTCTGCTGGGGGTTGCTCAATATTTCATAAGCCTCCTTGATGGCCCCAAAGCGGGCACGGGCATAAGGATCGTTGCCGGTTTTATCGGGATGATAAACCTGCGCCAGCCGGCGATAAGCACGCTTAACATCATCGGCCGAAGCAGAAGGGGGAAGTTCGAGGGTACTATAATAGTCTTTAAGTTCCACTGTTTGGTCATACGTATTACGTACTACGTATTACGTAATACGTTCTTAAAGAATTCCACCGTCCTTTCCCAGGCCAGCTTCGCCGCTTTTTCATCATAACGTGCGGGTGCGGTATCGTTGTGAAACGCATGATTCGCCCCTTCATACATATACAATTCGTGGTCTATTTTATTGGCTTTGAGCGCCGCAATATAAGAATCTATACCTTCATTTACGCGGGTATCCAGCGATGCATAATGTAGCTGTACCGCTGCTTTTATGCGTGGCACATCCTCCGTTTTGGGTTGTCGGCCATAAAAAGCCACTGCCGCTTTCAGTTGAGGTACATTCACGGCCAGGTTATTGGCCATAGCGCCACCCCAGCAAAATCCTACGCAGCCATAGTTGCCGTTGCAATCTTTTCTGCCTGCAAGAAAGTCGAATGCCCGGATAAAATTTTGAAGGGATTCGTCGGGTTTCAATTGCTGAAATTTACTGCGGGCTTCATCGGCGTTGTCGGGCGTGCCACCAAGGGGGGCGAGGGCATTGGGTGCCAATGCCAGGAAGCCTGCCTGGGCAGCCCTTCTTGTCACGTCTTCAATATGGGCATTGAGTCCGCGATTTTCATGTATCACTACCACTGCGCCATAGGCTTTTTCTTCTTTGGGGCGGGCCAGGTAGGCCTGCATGGTGCCATTTACACCCGCATAGCTGATGCGTTCGGTATGCAGGTCTTCATCCGGAGTAATAGCAGCATGCTGTCCATTCACTTCAATTTGCGGCAGTATGGCCAGGGCGGCGGTCATGCTGCCGGTAATCAGCGCCAGGCGCTTGAGAAATTCGTTACGGGGGAGCGGAGCATGCGTGTATTCGTCGTAAAGGTTGATAATGCGGGAGTCCATGATGTCAATTTTTTAAAAGGTAATCCATTTCGCCCAGATACAAAAAAGCCTTTTAACGTATGGTGGCCATAATGGTTCGTTGCATTTTTTGCTTTCTGCCAATTCCTCTTTACATTTATGGCCTCCAATCTGAGTTCCTGGTTCAAACCGCTCCCTTTCCGGATCCTTCTGTCTTTTTGTTATGCGCCTTTTATTTTTTCTATGGGGATATTGCCTCCTGTCGGTGGCTGCCAGCGCTCAGGTATTCAGTGCCGATGAGCTGCTGGGCTTTGCCAGTTATTCAGATAAGCGCTTTGAGAACTTCATTACCAAAAAGGGCTTTATTCCTTCCGGGCATTTTCTGCAAAGCGACAGTATTATCGACACCTGGGATATGATCCCCAATCCCGGCGACAGTCTTAGCCCTTTTGTACATCGCAGGGTAACCCGTTCGCAGCGACAGCAGGTTACCGATTATATCTATCAAACCAGCTCCATACAGGAAGCCCTGGAAGCGCTCCGCGAAATGCAGAAAAGCGGCTTTGTTGTTTCCGACAGCAACTGGAGTATGGAGAAGCCCTTGCTGCTTCAGCGTCGCGAATGGATTGTACTCGCTGAAAAGATACAGGAGGACACGCTCACCTATTTGCAGATTCGCTGGCGCCAGGAACCACTGCCCATGCGGCAAAGAGTGCGCTATGCGGAAGACTTATTGCAATTTCATTCCGACGAGTACCTGGCCGCTTATTTTGGTCGTGACAATGTGCGTAAGGATCAGTTTTATTTTTCCGAAACGGAAATTCATAAGTGCTCCGTGCTTTTTCCCAATCAGCCCAACCAGGTGGTATTTGTATGGCAGGACAATGATGCCATGCGCGACATTTTGCAGATCATGATTGGTGGAGGTATCCGCACCGAGAATGTAACCGGATATAGTGGAGTAATGGATGGCAATGGCTGGCGGCTGCAAAGCGGCTTGCGTACGCATATGCGTATAGAACAAATTCTGGAATCGGTAGGAAAAGATTTGCATTTCTTTGGGCGACCCAACCCGCTCTATCTCTCGCTCACCCCCGAATCATCCCGCGCACTGGGTCTCCAGAATATGGCCATTGTTCTGGAATGTATCAACGGCTCCGGCGCCGAACTCCTCGATCAGGAAACGGTAAGCGTACAGGAAGCCATAAGGCAGGGCTTGCGCTTGCATGTGGGAATGATTGTGTTGTGGGAAGAGTAGTGAGGGAACGTAATACGTAGTACGTAGTACGTATTACGTATTACGTAATAGGGCTTAAGGTTTAATGGATCTAATTGCATTCAACATCACAAAGAGTTCTACCGCAATCCCCTTAAACTTTAAACCCTAAACTCTAAACCCTAAAACGTAATACGTACTACGTAATACGTATTAGGGTTTAAGGTTTAATGGAGCTAATTGCATTCAACATCACAAAGAGTTCTACCGCTATCCCCTTAAACTTTAAACCCTAAACTCTAAACCAAAAAACGTATTACGTAGTACGTACTACGTAATACGTAACGCGTTTATCCAAATTTTAGATAATGTTTTCCTAACGAACCGCTAAAACAGGCCTTACTCGCGCTTTGGGGCATAATAATAGCTGAACTTTAATAAACAAATGATCGTAGGACCGGTCAGCTATTGTAAACAATTAAATTTTTAGCACATGAAACGCTACGTAACAATTTCAACGCTGATAGCGGCCATACTGGTGCTGGGTTCTTTTCGGAATCAGGCATCGGCCCAGCCGGGTTCTGTAGCCATTACTTACCAGGATTTCTATGACGGGTTGAGCCCGCATGGTGAGTGGATGGAATATCCGGAGTATGGTTATGTATGGAGGCCGACCGGTATCGCCGATTTTCAACCCTACAGCACAGGTGGCCGTTGGGTTTGGACAGATGAGTATGATTGGATGTGGGTATCCGATTATGATTGGGGATGGGCGCCTTTTCACTATGGTCGCTGGTTCCATGATCCTTTTTATGGATGGATGTGGGTTCCCGGCTATGAATGGGCTCCTGCCTGGGTAGCCTGGCGCCATGGTGGTGACTACTATGGCTGGGCTCCCTTGCGCCCCGGTATTCATATCGGTATCAACTTCAATTTCGGTGGGTACAATCCTCCCATCGATTACTGGAGCTTTGCCCCGCGACGCTACATTACTTCACCACGATTGTGGAACTATTGTTTGCCTCGCCGGCAAAACGTGACCATCATCAACAATACTACCATCATCAACAACTATGGCAGAAGGGGTGGTAATGTATTTGTAACCGGCCCGCGCCGTGGTGATGTAGAACGCTATACCGGTCGTATCCGTTCGGTAAGATTCCGTGAGTCACGTGCTCCAGGCCGCACACAGTTTCGCCGCAATGAGGTTTCGGTATATCGTCCACAGATTCGCCAGGACAATGACCGCCGCTTCGCGCCGCGTCAGTTCAATCGCGTTGAACCCGGAAATGCCGGACGCGACAACAATATCCGTCGTCCCGACAATCGCCTCGATAACCGTCTCCGCAACGATCGCAACGTTCGTGAGAATCGTATCGAGCGGAGGCCTACGGAGAGAAATCCCCGGATCATGGATAATCGCCGCAATACGGAAAATAACCGTATCGAGCGTCGCCAGCCACAACGGGTAGAGCGTCGGGAACAGCCTGAGCGTATCGAGCGCCGTCAGCCACAACGCGTGGAGCGACGGGAACAACCGGCGCGCATAGAGCGTCGCCAGCCACAACGCGTGGAGCGTCGTGAACAACCGGCTCGTATCGAACGTCGTCAACCGCAACGGGTGGAACGCCGTGAACAACCGGCTCGTATCGAACGTCGCCAACCGCAAAGGGTAGAACGTCGTGAACAACCCGCGCGAATCGAGCGTCGTCAACCACAACGGGTAGAAAGGCAACAACCACAACGCGTGGAGCGTCAACAACCCGCCCGAATGGAAAGAAGAAGTCCGGCTTCCGATAACCGATCGGAAAGACGTCGGGGAAATTAAGTTGTTCGCTTAATCCTGACCGAAGGATATATATAAACCGCTTCAGTAGCATTAGCATCCTGTTAATGACGCTGAGGCGGTTTTGTTTTTGCGATATTGATCATCCTAACCCGCACTTTTCGTAAATTCAATCATGCGCATACTCTGGCAGTACCTGCAACCACAGCGGGGATGGATTTTTCTTTCATTGGTTCTGGCCGCACTCGCTCAATTGCTGACATTGATTGATCCCATCATCTTCGGGAAGATCATCGACGAATATGCGGGCAATCCAAAAGGACTTCCGGAATCGGAACTGGTACGTGGCGTTTTATTCTGGTTAGGTATCGCGGTGGCGGTAGCCATCCTCGCCCGCCTGGCCCGGGCCTTCCAGGATTTTGTGATGCGGCTGGCCGTTCAGAAGTTTGGTATGCAGATATTCAACGATGGTTTGCGGCAAACGCTTCGACTATCCTTCAGTGAATTTGAATTGCAGCGTAGCGGCGAAACGCTTTCTACCCTGCAAAAAGTACGTACGGATACCGAACGTTTCATTAATGCCTTCATCAATATTCTTTTCTCTACACTAATTGGCATCGGTTTCCTGATCTGGTATTCCATTTCCATGCACTGGCTGCTGATACCTGTTTTCCTGATCGGTGTGTTGGTGCTGGGCGGTTTGACCGGATTGCTGAGTAAGCGAATCAAGCAATTGCAAAGGTCCATCAATCGTGAAACGAATCAGATGTCGGGCGCAATAACTGAGTCGCTCCGCAATATTGAACTGGTTAAGAGCCTGGGCCTTACGTATCCGGAAATCCGTCGCCTGCGGGTGCAGACCCGGAAAATTTTCGATCTGGAAATGTTGAAGATCCGCAAAGTGCGGACCCTCGCATTTTTCCAAAGCGTATCCCTGACCCTGCTGAAGCAATCCATCCTGTTCATTCTGCTATGGCTAATCTTCCGACAGGTGTTGAGTACAGGTGAGCTGATCAGTATGCAATTTATTTCCACGAGCCTCTTTGGCCCCTTGCAGGACCTGGGCAATATCATCATTTCTTATCGGGAAGCCGAAGCATCCCTGCAGCATTTTGACCGGCTGATGAAAAAGCCGGTGGAAAGCCGTCCGGCAGAACCGATAGAGTTGGGTCCACTGGAAATGCTTTCATTCGATGAAGTATTTTTCAGGCATGGTACGGCCGGCTTCAATGCGATTGATGGCATTTCATTTGAGATAAAGAGCGGAGAAACCATTGCTTTTGTGGGGCCATCGGGTTCTGGCAAGTCAACCCTGGTGAAATTGCTGGTGGGACTGTACCGGCCTGTGAGTGGTTCAGTTGCTTTTAACAACATTGATGCAGCCAAGATCCGGTACAATGAAATGCGACGTCAGATTGGTTTTGTGACCCAGGAGACCCAATTGTTTTATGGCAGCATCCGCGACAATCTTGCGCTGGTAAAACCGGATGCCAGTGAGGAAGAGATGCTGGAAGCCCTGCGCCAGGCTTCCTGTTCAGCATTGCTGGAAAGAGCGGGCACCGGGCTGGATACCCTTCTGGGTGAAGGAGGCATGAAGCTTTCCGGCGGGGAAAAACAACGCATCGCCATCGCCCGTGCACTGCTCCGTAAACCCCGTTTACTTATTTTTGATGAAGCCACTTCCGCGCTCGACTCCCTGACGGAAGAGTCCATCACCGAAACCATTCGTGAGATTACGCATATCGGCAATCCTATGGCCATCCTGATTGCGCACCGGCTTTCCACCATACGGCATGCCGACAGTATTCTTGTGTTGGAAAAAGGGCGTATCGTGGAAAAAGGAACACATGAAGAGTTGCTGCAGCAAAAAGGGCTCTACTATGCCATGTGGCGTCAGCAGATAGGGGAACGGAGGTGAAGGACGATAAATTTGCGGATTCCCGGCAACTCATCTTAATTTTCCAGACGGTTCTTCATTTGTATTATTCAAATAGATTCCCGGCATGAAAAATATACTCACGATTGCGCTGCTTTTGCCTCTATTGGGGTTCGCACAAAAAAACTACGAACTCAGTTCACCCGACGGGCGTATAAGGGTGAACCTGCAAGTGGGCGCTGCACTCTATTATTCGGTCAGTTTCGATAATAAGCTGATCCTTGAACCATCGCAGATTGACATGGAGTTGACGGACGGAAAGAAATTGTCGGGTGATCTTCGCAGTGGCAAGCCTGTTCTTCGAAAAATTGATGATGTGATTGTTTCTCCCGTACCCGAAAAAAGGAAGTTGATTCCTGATCAGTATCAAAGCCTGCTCCTGCGTTTCCGAAGCGGATTTTCCGTGGAGTTCAGGGCTTATAATGATGGCGTGGCCTACAGGCTTCATTCTCACTTTAAAGATTCCATACAGATCCGGAATGAGACGGCCCGGTTCAAGTTTCACCGTTCGCACCCAACATACTATACCGAGGTTGTTCCTCGCGACAATTCCGATCGATACCATACCAGCTTCGAGGAATTGTACACGAAAAAGGTACTCGATAGTATTGGGAAGGAAGCTTTGATCTTTACACCCACGCTGGTTGCTATGCAAGACGGGCCACGCGTGTTGCTCACCGAGTCGGACCTTGAAAGCTACCCGGGCATGTTTTTGACCGGGACAGAAAGCACCCAGCTCGAAGGACATTTTGCCGCTTATCCTCTGGAGGAGAAATTAACGGAAGGTGAATTTCCCCAGGCGATTGTCACCCAAAGAGCTGAATATATCGCCCATACTTGGGGAGAAAGGGTCTATCCCTGGCGTGTGCTGCTGATTGCTGGCAGCGACAGGGAGTTGCCCGCCAATGATCTGGTGTATCGTCTCGCTTCTCCTTCAAGAGTAAAGGACCCTTCCTGGATACAGCCGGGAAAGGGAACGGATGAATGGATAATAGGGATCAATCTGTTTAATGTTCCCTTTAAGACGGGAATTAATACTGCCACTTATAAATATTATATCGATTTCGCGAAGCGCTTCGGTTTTGAACGGATCATGATGGATGCCGGCTGGAGCGATTACAAAGACCTTTTTAAGATCAACCCGGCACTGGATATGGAGGAGATAGCGGCTTATGCAAGAAAGCAAAATATCCGCTTGAGCATGTGGACACTGGCGCATACGCTTGACCGGCAGTTGGAGCCTGCACTGGAGCAGTTTAAGAAATGGGGAGTCGATTTCATTATGACCGATTTTATGGATCGCGATGATCAGAAGATGGTGGACTTCTATCACCGCATCGCGGAAGCCTGTGCCCGACATCAAATAATGGTGATGTATCATGGCGCTTTCAAAACTGCCGGCTTCAACCGGACCTGGCCACACGCGGTTACCCGCGAAGGCGTATTGGGTTCAGAGTATAATATCTGGAGCAATAAGGCGGATCCCGAGCACAACCTGCTGCTCCCCTTCATTCGTATGGCCGCTGGACCCATGGATTATGAACCTGGTTTGTTGGATAATGCCACGACCAAAACCTTCAGGCCGATTGGCGAGAAGGTGATGTCGCTGGGAACAAGATGCCATCAGGCGGCGATGTTTGTGGTGTATGAAAGCCCGATTCAGCTTTTTTCCGGCAATCCATCACAGGGGTTGTTGGAGCCGCAGTTTATGGAACTGATTGGCAGCATCCCTACGGTGTGGGATACCACAATTGTACTGGATGGCAGAATTGGTGACCATATTTCCATCGCCAGGAAAAAGGGCAATGAATGGTTTATTGGCGCCATGACGGACTGGACGGAGCGGGAACTGCGTTTCTCACTCGATTTCTTGCCGCCGGGTAACTGGAAAGCAAAAATCTTGCGCGATGGCGTAAATGCCGACCGCTATCCGTCGGATTATGTGATGGAAGAGAAGCAGGTGAAAAAAGGGGATGTGCTGACTATTCGATTAGCCCCGGGTGGGGGAGCAGTGGTGAGGGTGTTTTGAGTATTACGTTGTACGTTGTACGTAATACGTTTTTTCGTTTGGTTTTGGGAGTAGTAAGTGGGAAGTAGGAAGTAGTAAGTGGTAAATTAATTGTATTGATAAAGCAAAAAAATCTGCGTCAATCTGCGGAAAAAATCTGCGAAAATCTGCGGGAAACATTCCCGCTCTTTCAACCTGTTCAAATTTCAGGAGAGATTCCCTGCAGATCTGCGCAGATGTTAACGCAGATTTTCGCTGATGGGGGAATTATCAAAAAGGAGACATTATTCAGCGCGATGTGAATACTTAAGCATAGAAAATTCAATTAAAATGAAAAAATTGCATTATTTTTCTCCAGTGCAAAAAACGTATTACGTATAACGTATTACGTAAAACTGATTACAATGATTCGATCTATTCTGATAATCCTCCTCTTCGCTTCCCTCTGCTTCGCCCTTTCCGCCTGGCAGCCGGCCAAGCCGCCAAAGCTTTTGGTATATTCCAAGACCAACGGTTTTCGTCATAGTTCTATTCCGAATGGAATTGCGGCTATACAGAAGCTGGGAGAAGAGCATGGGTTTACCGTGGTGGCTACTGAGGATTCTACCGTGTTTAACGAATACAAAAAATTGCGTGGCTATGCCGCCATCGTATTTCTGCATACCACGGGCGATGTACTGGGAGTGGAGGGCGAAAAAGCGTTTCAACGTTATATTCAGGGAGGTGGAGGATTTGTGGGCGTTCATGCCGCCGCCGACACCGAATACAACTGGCCCTGGTTTAATCAACTGGTAGGCGCCTATTTCCACAGTCACCCAGAGCAGCAGCAGGGTTTGCTGAAAGTAGTAGATGCCGATTTTCCGGCCACTAAAAATATTCCCCGCGACTGGAGCAAGTGGGATGAATGGTACAACTACAAAAGCACGCATTGGGACCGGGTAAAAGTGCTGATAAAACTGGATGAGAAAACCATCAAGGGTGGTATTCATGGTGACAATCATCCCATTGCCTGGTATCATTATTTTAACGGCGGTCGCAGTTTTTATACAGGCTTAGGACATACGGAAGCTTCCTATACCGACGAAATTTTTCTGCAACACCTGCTCGGTGGAATTCAGTGGGCTATGGATCGCTAGAATCAGTGCAGGGCCTTCAGCCTCGATACCATAAAGCTAATGCTGAGCCCCAGCAATGCTATCACCGCAAAGGAATAGCGCAGGCTTGTGAGTTCCGCAATAAAACCAATTAATGGCGGTCCGATAAGGAAGCCGAGGAAACTGATGCTGGAAACGGCTGCCAGCGCCATTCCCGAAGGAATCTTTGATACACGGGTGGTGCTGCTATATACCATGGGCACAATAGAAGAAACACCGAGGCCTACCAGCAGAAAACCAATAGTCGCGGGAATTAATTGCGGAAACAATACGGAAATAAATAGTCCCGAGGAGATCAATATGCCGCTAAACTGCAATAGTCGCTTGCGGCCAAAACGAATGATGAGCTTATCGCCCGCAAAGCGGCCCGACGCCATCATCACCATAAAGGAAATATAACCCAGCGTAACCAGATTTTGCGGAGCTTTCACCACTTCCTTGAAGTAAACACCACTCCAGTCAAACATGGCACCTTCGCTGGCCATACTGCAAAAGCCGATAATGCCCAGTTGCACCAGCTTGGCATCGGGCTTGGCAAAGAATCTCCGCTTTTCGGTCACTGCCGCTTTACCCCGCTGCAAATAGTATTGAGCGATAAGGGCGGTGCATATTACCATGGATGCTATGAGCCAGAAATGCGCATAAGTACCCCAGTGCAGATTAATGAATAGCAGGCCCAGCAATCCTCCCGTGAAGCCGGCCGTACTCCAAACTCCGTGAAAGGATGTCATGATGGGGCGGCCAAACGCTTTTTCGGCGCGGATGGCCTGTGTATTGACGGAGATATTACACATGTTGCCTACGACACCAAAGGCAAATAAGGCCAGCGCCAGTTGCCAGTCGGAAGCGGCCAGGCCAATATTTGTGAGACTGATGGCATAGAGTGGTGCGCCGATCCTTAATATTTTCCGGCTGCCAAAATGCGTAACCAATCGTCCGGAAAAAGGCATGGCAATCAATTGCCCCGCGGGCAGGGCCAGCAAAATGGCGCCAAGTGCCGCTTCGGAAAGTCCGAGACTGGTTTTAATAGCCGGAATGCGACTGGCCCAGGTAGCGAAGCATAAGCCCTGGCAAAAGAAGAAAACAGATACCACGACTCTGATCTGCCTCAGGGTGAGTGCAGGCCCCCCTTGTCCATCCGAAGAAGATCCGGCGGAAGAAAACTGGCTGGCCACAGAAGGGGTGCCAGCCTGCGAGCTCCATGGCCATCGCATGGTTCGAATGAAGTAAATGGGGTTTGCTAAATATTGATTGCGATCACTGTTTTTCATCTGCCATGAATAAGGGTAAACAGGCACGCAATCCCGGCAAAGTTAGGCGATACAGGTCAGCGCAAAGTAAATAAACAGGCGAAAGGGGTGCACAGCTTGCATTTCCGGGGATATTGTACTATTTTTTCGCTCCTTTAGCACCTTTCCAGCGCCTATGAGACCACTGTCACAAATTCTGATATTTCAATCGCGGCAAACCCGTTGGCGGGAAAGCGCGCCGGTGAGCTGGTTGCGCAGTGGATGGAGGCGTATGCTGGCGTGGTTCCTGCGCGTTAAGCGTCTCGGCATTGGTCAGGGTATGAGCCTGCGAGATCGAAATAAACTGGCCATCTTCAACTTCCTGAATTTCTTCCAGTTTTGTACCGGCATTCTTTTACCTTTCTTATTCTTCCTGCTTACGCCCGATATACCTGCTGAAGCCTGGGTTTTCGCCTTTCTGCCTCCTTTGGTAAGTTTAATAGCGCTGGTATTGAATGCGCGACGCCAGTACGATACGGCGCTCCTGGTTTATTTTGTACTCTATCCTTTCAGTACCTGCCTGGCCTATATCAATGGCATCAACCTCGGCGTGGAGTTGTCTTTTGTGCTTTATGGTATTCTTTCTGTGTTCTTTATCCGCGATCGCACTTACATGATCTGCTCTATCGGCTTTTCCATGATCAGCTATTTTGTGCTGGCGGTGATGCTAAAGCGTTATCCTTTCCAACTGGAGCAGGCCAATAATATTGCTTACCTTCTAAATCAGGCGATCGCCATTCTTTATATTTTCTACGGTCTCTTCCTATTGCAGGCTGAAAACGCTCGCTTCAACAAGAGTTTACTGGCAGCCAATGCGGCCATACAGAAGCAGGCTGCTGAATTGCAGGAACTGAATAGCCTGAAGAGTAAATTATTTTCGGTGATCTCGCACGACCTGAAAGCACCGATGTATGCTTTACGCAATTTGTTTGAAAGCATCCAGGCGCAAGATATGCCCGGCCGGGAAATCAAGCAGATGATTCCTGAAATCAAAAAAGACCTGAACGATACTGTGGGATTAATGGAAAACCTTCTGCAATGGTCGCGCAGCCAGATGCAGGCCGATATGGCGCGCCCGGTAAGCATCGATTTGAAGTTACTGATGGAGGATGTGCTTCGCGTACTGCACCTGCAGGCGCAGGGCAAAGAGATTGAGGTGAAACTGGCCATCAAATCTCAAAAGAATGCCTGGGCCGATGCGGATATGCTGCACCTCGTGCTACGCAACCTGCTTTCCAACGCCATTAAATTTACCACACCCGGGGGGCATGTGGAAATGGGTGCGCGACAGGTTGAAAGCGGGATAGAACTTTTTGTGTTGGACTCCGGAAACGGAATTGCGCCCGATGTGTTGGCCAAAATTGAGGCGGGTGAATTCCATAGCAGCTATGGCACTAATCAGGAGCAGGGTACCGGCCTTGGCCTATTGCTTTGCCGCGAGTTTCTGAGCCGCAACCAGAGCCAGCTCCGCATTGATACCATACCGGGTACCGGTAGCCGATTTTCTTTCCGCTTGCCAACGGCATAAAAAAAGACCGGGATTCCGGTCTTTATAATTGATTCTTCAATCAATTCCCTCAACTCTCCGCGTAAGCTTCCACCGGCTCACAGGTGCAAATCAGGTTGCGGTCGCCATGCGTATTGTTAACCCTTGCCACAGAAGGCCAGAATTTGTTCTGCGCTACGTAGGGCAGCGGGAATGCCGCTTCTTCACGTGTATAGGACCGCTCCCAGCTATTGCCGCAAACGACAACCTGCGTATGCGGTGCCAGCTTGAGCGGATTTTGCTTGCGGTCCATTTCTCCTTTCTCGATACGCTCAATTTCCGCGCGGATGGCCAGCAGGGCATCACAGAACCGGTCGAGCTCCGCTTTGTCTTCACTCTCTGTAGGCTCAATCATTATGGTACCCGGAACCGGGAAACTCATGGTGGGGGCATGGAAGCCATAGTCCATCAGGCGCTTCGCCACATCCTCCGCTTCAATTTCCGCTGATTTTTTGAAGGGGCGTAGGTCCACAATAAATTCATGCGCGCATTGCCCGTTGTGATTGGTATAGAGAATATCAAATGCGTCGGCCAGTCGGGCGCGCATATAGTTCGCATTCAGAATGGCATATTCCGTGGCGGCTTTTACGCCTTCGGCGCCAAGCATACGGATATAGGCATAGGAGATCAGCAGGATACTGGCGCTGCCAAATGGAGCGGCAGAAACAGCAGTGTTGCCTACAACATCTCCTTTCAGGCTTACATGGCCCGGTAAAAACTCAGCGAGGTGTTGCTTTACGCAAATAGGGCCCATGCCGGGACCACCGCCACCATGCGGGATGGCGAATGTTTTGTGAAGATTGAGGTGACAAACATCTGCACCAATCATGCCGGGTGCGGTCAATCCCACCTGCGCATTCATATTCGCGCCATCCATATACACCTGCCCGCCATATTGATGGATGATGGCCGTGATCTCTTTCACGGTTTCTTCATATACACCATAAGTGCTGGGATAGGTGATCATGATGCCTGAAAGAGTATCGGCATATTGTGCCGCTTTGGCCTTCAGGTCTTCCATGTCAATATATCCGTTCTCCAGGGCCTTCACCACCACTACTTTCATGCCTGCCATTACAGCGGAAGCTGGGTTGGTGCCATGCGCTGATATCGGGATCAACATCACGTTGCGGTGATGATCGCCACGGCTTTTGTGGTAACCCCGAATGGCGAGCAATCCGGCATATTCACCCTGCGCGCCGCTATTCGGTTGCAGGCTGCAGGCATCAAAAGCGGTAATCTCGCAGAGATAACGGCTCAATTCTTTTACGATATACAGGTAGCCTTCCGTTTGACTGGCAGGGGCAAATGGATGTATTCGGCTCCAGTGCGACCAGCTAAGCGGCATCATTTCCGAAGCCGCATTCAGCTTCATGGTACAACTGCCCAATGAGATCATGGAAGTGTTCAAAGAAAGGTCCTTATTTTCCAGGCTCTTGATATACCGCATCATCATGCTCTCGCTGCGGTGGGTATTGAAAACCGGATGTGAAAGATAGCTGCTGGTGCGGGTTAGCGCGCTGGGTATATGATTCAGCTCCGCATCCTGCTGTATGGTGAAGCTCACCGGAGCTTCTCCTGTTTCAAAGCAGGAGATCAGATCATAAAGGTCTTCTACGGTGCTGGTTTCGTCGAGGGATATGCCAATACTTCCATCGCTGAAGTAGCGAAGATTCAGTTGTAGTTGCTCCGCTTTCTGGCGAATGGCAGCCTGATCATTTGTTTCAATGCAAAGCGTATCAAAGTACTGACCCGAACGCAGGTTATATCCCCGCTCTTCAAGGGCTTCCGCCATAGTTTGCGTAAGCAGGGCTACGCGCTTCGCGATCGTCTTCAGGCCATCCGGACCATGATACACAGCGTACATGGCAGCCATATTGGCCAGCAATGCCTGTGCTGTACAAATATTGCTGGTGGCTTTCTCGCGCTTAATGTGTTGTTCACGGGTTTGCAGGGCCATGCGCAAAGCACGATTGCCTGCTGCATCAATACTAACTCCGATTATACGGCCGGGCATACTGCGCTTGAATTCATCGCGGGCTGCGAAGAAAGCGGCATGAGGACCGCCAAAACCCAGAGGCACTCCGAAACGTTGGGCGCTGCCCACTGCCACATCTGCACCCAGTTCTCCCGGAGGGGTCAGCAAAGTGAGGGCCAGCAGGTCGGTGGCCATTACCACCAAAGCTCCCTGCGCATGCGCATCGGCAATAAACTGGCGGTAATCTTCAACCGACCCCAAATTATTGGGGTACTGCACAAGTGCCCCAAAATAATGGCTATCCAGCTTTGCAACACGATAATCGCCCTGCACAATTTCAATACCGATTGGTTCGGCACGGGTCTGCAATACATCAAGGGTTTGTGGAAATACGTGCTGGTCCACAAAAAATTTCGGTCGCTCAATATGATCCTGACGGTTGAGGCTGTTGAAAAACATGGTCATGGCTTCCGCGGCCGCCGTGCCTTCATCCAGCAGGGAAGCATTGGCGATGGGTAGCGCCGTCAAATCGCTCACCATGGTTTGAAAATTCAACAGGCTTTCCAGCCTGCCCTGCGAAATTTCCGCTTGGTAAGGTGTGTACTGGGTGTACCAGCCCGGATTCTCGAAAATATTCCGGAGAATTACCGAAGGAGTGATGGTGTCGTAGTAACCCTGACCGATATAGTTGCGAAAGACCTTGTTATGAAGCGAAATCTCTTTAATATGTTTCAGATACTCATGTTCGCTCATGGCCGAAGGGAGGTTTAAACCCTGGCTCATGCGTATGGCGGGCGGCACGGTTTTATCGATTAAGGAATCCAGCGAAGGCTCGCCAATTACGCGAAGCATGGCCTGTTTTTCCTTTTCATCGGGTCCGATATGTCTTTGCAGAAACTCTACGGATTGTTGTTCAAATAGTGTCATAATGATGCGGTGTATATAATGATGCAGTACCTGGCTAATTAACGATTGAGCAGTATGATTGTTTCGCCGGAAGGGGGACAGGTAGCCGGCCTTATCATGCCAGACCATTCATCGCACCTGCTTGGGCGCTGCAAAGTTACGGGAGCGGAAGCAGAAAAATGGTGATCAGTTCCCCTGTGGAAAAACCTTTCTTAACTTCGCTGAATTGACAGGCAAACACCGCCGGGGATGCAATTTTATGGGTAAGGATATTCTACACAATTGGGAGAAGAAGTCGAAAGAAAGACAAAAGCTATTCCGGCAATTATTGCAGCGAACGGATAAGAATCGCATTCTCAAACAACTGCCCGACCTGCACGAGGAGGCCACCGAGGCAGTGGACTGCCTGCAATGCGCCAACTGCTGCAAGCAATACTCCCCCCGCTTTAAAACACCGGATATCAAGCGCATCGCCAAAGTATTGGGCATGCGCGAAAGCGTTTTCATTGACACTTATTTAAAGGTGGATGAGGAGGGAGATTTTGTGGTGAAAGCCAGCCCCTGTCCCTTTTTGGGTGAGGATAACTATTGCCGCATTTACGAAGACCGGCCCTCCGATTGTCGACGTTTTCCTTATACGGATGAGGATGTATTGTTCAAGCGCCCCGTACTTACATTGAAGAACAGCAGCTTTTGCCCGATCACCTATTATGTATTGGAGAAGTTATACCAGGCGGAGAAGAATGCCTAGCTGCCCGCTGTCAGTTCCAGGTAAGCGGTATCAAACAAAACGCCTGCAAAGCCGGCGGGATCGGTCCAGTGTTCCATGCCGGGAACCGTTTTTTGGGATTTGATCTCTTCCCGGGATTTTCCGGCCTGTATCTGTTTTTTCACATGGTCGAGCACGCTTTCGAAAAACAGTTTCATTTCCCTTAAAAATTCCCGGTTGGCAGTAACCTGGTGCGGATCCTGGCCATGCCCGCAAACGAAAATAGTTTTACGGTTAAAATCATTATAGGCTCGGTCGAGTACCAGCATCCAGTTTTCCATGGATGCACCGGCCGCCCTGTCGATATTGGGGTAACGCCTGAGTGCCAGCAAATCGCCCATATGCACCACATTGGCTTTCTCGAAATGCACCAGCGCATCACCATTGGTATGGGCGGGACCGAAATAATGCAGGCAAACTTTTTCCCGACCGAAATCTTCGCACCAGGCATCGTCAAAAACCTGGGTGGGATAAAACTGCGAAGCTTCATTGCCCCTGGCCGCTGCCTGTTTTTCCTGATTTATTTTTGAATTCTTGTGCGCCAGTAAATGTTTCACCTTCCCTTTGAAAGCTATATTTCCTCCGGAATGATCACCATGGTGATGGGTATTGATCAACTTATCGAAAGGAGGGGTATTTGTTTTTTCCAGTTCCGCAATTAATTGTCCGGCCTGTTCGGGAAACTGGCTGTCTACCACTACCAGGCTCGACTTATTCCGGAGAAAGAGGATCGTACCGCCACGCCCTGTGAACAGAAAAAGATCGCGGCGTAGGGGCTGAATCTTCCATTCGTTCTGATAAAACCATTGGGAACCCGAAGCCCGGCCCAGAGCCACCGCGCCACCTGCCATCATCGAAAGCCTTAAAAAATCCCGCCTGTCCATGATTGATGATCTTAGAAGGCTAATATAGGAAGATTTTTGAGAGCAGGAGAGAGAGACGGGAGACGTGAGGCGAGAGACGTGAGGCGTGAGTTTGGGGTTTAAGGTTTAAAGTTTAATGTTGAGGGTTGAAAGTTTGAAGTCGGAAATTCGAATTTTGTGTCAATTATGCTTCGGTTGATTCCTATATTACTAAATCCTACTCAATACAACCTTAAACCTTAAACTTTAAACCTTAAACCCTAAACCCACGCCTCACGTCTCATGCGTTCTCAATACTGAAACTTCCTCAGCCCCGGTGCTTTGAACCAGGTAACGACTACCACCAGTAATGTCATGCATCCGCCAAATACGACGGAGGGGACCACGCCCATTAGCCGTGAAGCCAGGCCGCTTTCGAACTGGCCCAGTTCATTGCTCGAATTCACAAACATGGAGCTCACGCTGCTCACACGGCCGCGCATATGGTCGGGTGTCTTGAGTTGCATAACGGTGCCGCGAACGACAACACTTACGCCATCGAGCATGCCGGCAAGCACCAGCGCGAGGAAGGAGAGCAGGAATAGTTTGGAAAGCGCGAATACAATAATACAGATACCAAAGCCCGCCACGGCGAGAATGAGTTTCTTGCCCTGGTTCTTTTTCATGGGAAACAGCACCAGCAGGATCACGACAATGATCGCTCCTATATCGATGGCGGCATTGAGCCAGCCAAAACCTTTTGGACCTATATGCAGTATATCGCTGGCATATACAGGAACCATGGCTACCGCGCCGCCAAACAAAACCGCGAACATATCCAATGCCATGGCGCCCAGCAGTTCCTTGGTCCGGAATACAAAACGGAGACCTTCGAGCATACTTTCGAAAGTGCGTTTTTCACCCCTGATTTCTGCGGGCGGGCGCGATTTAAGCCGGAAAAGAAAGGTTAAGGAAACGATCAGCAAACAGCAAATGGTGGTTAACGCCCCGGTATTGCCAAACCAGGCGATCAGGAAACCGCCCATGGCATGCCCCGTAACGCTGGCGCTCAACCAGGCACCCTGGCTCCAGGTAGTGGCGTTCTGCAAAAGTTGTCGCGGTACAATTGTAGCCAGTATAGCGGAAAAAACAGGACCCGTGAAAGAGCGGATGATGCCGGTGCAAAAAATAACGGCATAAATGCACCAGGAAATCTCCCGATTGCTCAACCTGCTGCTGGTGAAGGATGTTGACAAAAGCAACAACATGCCGGCTGCGCAGGTGTACAACATTACGCCACGAAGCAATAGGGTCTTTTTTCTGCTGATATCTATTACATGACCGGAATAAAGCGCCAGGGTCAGTGCGGGTATCACTTCCGAAAGGCCAATCAAACCGATGGCGAATGGATCCTTTGTAAGTTGATACACCCACCAGCCCACCAGGGTGCTCATCATTCGCAGTGCCATGATAAAAGTAAACCGCCCAAACATCAGGTTGCGGTATTCCGCGATCCGCATCGCGGCCAGCTTGTCGTGGGTTTCCTGCGCGGGAATTGAAGAATCTTCCATTGTAGCGCGGCAAAGTTAAGCAGCGGAAACAATACTTGCAGGCGCTATCTTGCCCGCCCGGCCATTCCCATCAGGGCAGGGTAATAAAATGTTGCCCTTCTTCATATTCCTTATTCAACGCATCTACGATGGTTTTCAGGTGAAGAGGATTGTCGATAAAATCGGCATTGGAAGCATCCACAAAAAGGGTCTTGATATGATGTTGCTTGATATAATGCGTATAGGTTTCCTGTATCGAGAACAGGTATTCGTCGGGGATATTCTGTTCGTAAGGACGGTTGCGCTTCCGAATATTAGCCTGCAAGCGGGTTACCGGTGCATGCAGGTAAATTAATATATCGGGTTTCACCAATTGCTGATTAATGATATCGAATAGCCGTTGGTACAAGCGAAACTCATCGGCGGGTAGGTTTACCTTGGCAAAGAGCAGGCATTTGGTAAACAGGTAATCCGATATGGTAACCTGCTGAAACATATCGCGCTGCTGCAACAGTTCCTTTAACTGCTTATAGCGCTCGGCCATAAAGAAAAGCTCAAGTGGAAAGGCAAACTGTTGGGGGTTTTCGTAGAATTTGGGCAGGAAGGGGTTGTCGGCAAATTCTTCGAGAATGAGACGAGCCTGATAATGCTTACTAAGTAATTGCGCCAGGGTGGTTTTGCCTGCACCTATATTACCTTCTATGGTGATGAATGGGTAGTTCATAAAATTGTCGCAGGGACAGGCTGCAAAATAAAGGAATCGCCCGCAGTTAATCCTGCCCATCCCATTTTGAAACCGACAGGGGATCCGAACAAATCGCGAGCAGTTCGGCAATCGTCTTTCCAGATACCGGATGGATTTCCTGAGCCGCGATTTCGTTTAAGGGAACCAGGGCAAATCTTCGGTTGGGGAGTTCGGGGTGTGGAAGTTTCAGCAGGGGGTAGTCGTGGATTTCGTCTTCATATAAAAGGATATCAATATCGATTACCCGTGGTCCGTATTTTTCTTCTCTCACCCTTCCCAGTTTTTTTTCAATTTTCAGAATATGGCGCAATAGCTGGCGGGCGCTGAGGCTGGTTTCAATGTGGAGGGCCTGGTTCAGAAAAGCCGGCTGGTCTTCTTTGCCCCAGGCGGCGGTGGCATAAAGGCCAGATACCTGGATGAGTTGGCCACAGTCCTTTTCAATCCATTCGCGTGCAGCCTGCAGGAGGGCCGACCGGTCGCCCATATTGCTTCCGGTAAGCAGGTATGCTCTTTGTTTTTTTCGGGAATCCGGTTCTTTCTCTGTTCGTGTGGCTTCCATATTGTTTCTCAACTGCCTTCAAATAAAGCAATAATGCGGCGATCCGTCAAATTTGTATAAGGATAAGATCAGGACGTTGTGGCATCCGTACACCCTATCCGCCACCTGTAAAATCGACTGGGTATAAGCGACTCAAACCCTTATTTTTGAATACTTCAACCCCGTACTATGCGTAATTTTTTCAAAATATTCGGGGCCTGTATGTTGGCCCTGGTGATCTTTTCGCTGATTGTATTCTTTTTCTTCCTGGCCTGGGTGGGCAATATTGCTTCGCAAGACAGACCCCGGGTTTACCCATCCTCCGTGCTGGTGATCAATTTGTCGGAGACATTTCCGGAAATGGGCCGAGAGGATCCCTTTCGCATCTTGCAGGGCGAAGAACCGCAGGTGCCATCATTGTACGATGCCATCCGCCTGATCAGGCATGCTGCCAACGACAAGAAGGTGGAGGGTATTCTATTGCAGGCCAACGGCAACGGAAATGGCTATGCGGCATCTGCCGAATTGCGAGCCGCATTGTCCGACTTTAAAGCCTCCGGCAAATTTATCCTCGCGCATGCCGACATCATGCCCCAGGGGGCCTATGATATCGCCAGCGTGGCCAACCAGGTTTATCTGCATCCCAAAGGATTTATGCAATGGTCGGGTTATCATGTTACCTATGCCTTTTTCAAAGGCCTGCTCGATAAGCTCGAAATAGAGCCACAGATTTTTTATGCCGGTAAATTCAAAAGCGCGACTGAGCCCTTTCGTACGGATAAGATGACGGATGAAAATCGCCTGCAGACCCGTGTGTGGCTCGAAGATTTGTATGGGGAATTTATTCAGCGTATCGCCAACGCAAGATCAGTTGATTCCGCGGAACTGCGGCGGCTCGCCGAACAAGGGTTGGTGCGCACAGCAACCGATGCGCTAAGCTATAAACTGGTGGATCAGTTGAAGTATGATGATGAGGTTAAGGACGAGATCAAAGATAGGCTGGGTCTGGATAAATATGCGAAAATCAATTTTATCAGTTTCGGAACTTATATGGCGGCCACAAATTTATCGCAAGGCCGTGGAGAGAAGATTGCGTTGATTGTGGCCGAAGGAAATATTGTAGATGGAAAAGGAGACCAAAACTCTATTGGTGGCGACCGGTATCGGAGTTTATTGCGCAAGGCACGCCTCGATCAGTCGGTAAAGGCGATTGTCGTGCGCATCAACAGCGGGGGAGGCTCGGCCCTGGCCAGTGAAACCATCTGGCGCGAAATGTCGCTGGCGCGGGGGGAAAAGCCGGTAATTGTGAGTTTTGGCGATGTGGCGGCATCGGGTGGGTATTATATGGCGATGGGGGCCGATTCCATTTTCGCTTTGCCTTCCAGCATTACGGGTTCCATAGGTGTATTTGGTATTTTACCCAACATGGAAGGTTTTTTCAAGAATAAATTGGGCATCAGTTTCGATGCGGTGCGTACGGCACCCATGGCGGATGCTGGCGCCATTTACCGACCACTCACCGAAGACGAGAAGAAAATGATGCAGGCCGGGGTGGATCTGGTATATGATCAGTTCAAAGCGCGGGTGGTTGATGGCCGGAAGCTGGATTCCGCCTTTGTGGACAGCATTGCGCAGGGCCGGGTTTGGACAGGCCATCGTGCGCTTGGGATTGGCCTTATTGACCGCTATGGAGGTATAGCGGATGCCATTGCTTCAGCGGCAGCGATGGCGGAGTTGGAAAGCTATCGGGTAGCGGTGTATCCAGAGCCACAATCCCTGATCGAGCAAATCTTTGGAAGCACGGAACCCATGAATTTCAGGGATCAGTTGAGGCAGGAGATGGGGGCGGAGAACTTCCAGGTATATGAACAACTCATGCATATTCGCGAATGGACCGGTGTGCAGGCCCGTTGGCCATTTGTGCCGCTTGCGGGTAAGCCCGGGCTCTGAGGGCGCAAATATTTGAGGATGATGGAATTGTTAGGGACTAATTTTTTGGGTTAATTAGCCGGTTCTCATTATTTTTGCCACCCGTTTGAAAGTTCTTATCGATTGAAATTAATTCAGCTAAAGGTGAGGTGGATGAGTGGCTGAAATCAATCCCGACTGTTCGGGACTAAACCGTCGTACGACCTTAAAGTTGTTCCGCCGCGGCGGATCGAATCCCTCCCTTCGAAAATTTGGGTAGGCATTGAAAGTTCTTATATTTTGCGATTAGTTAAATAATTCAGCAATAGGTGAGGTGGATGAGTGGCTGAAATCAATCCCGACTGTTCGGGACTAAACCGTC
>JBIQMS010000013.1:0-36322 GCA_044463125.1 Terrimonas ferruginea | reverse complement strand
TGCGATTAGTTAAATAATTCAGCAATAGGTGAGGTGGATGAGTGGCTGAAATCAACGGTTTGCTAAACCGTCGTACGACCTTAAAGTTGTACCGAGGGTTCGAATCCCTCCCTCACCGCAAGACCGCCCGGATAAAGCGTGGCGGTTTTTTTTCGGGAAGTAGCGCAGGCCGGTAGCGCACCTGGTTTGGGACCAGGGGGTCGCAGGTTCGAATCCTGTCTTCCCGACTTAAAAAGTGACTTTGTGAGAGGTCGCTTTTTAGTTTGTTATCGTTGAAAGTTTTTGTGCCGATAGCGCATCCCGACCTGGGAGCCGGGAGGGTCGCAGGTTCGAATCCTGTCTTCCCGACTTAAAAAGCGACTTTGTGAGAGGTCGCTTTTTGGTTTGTCATCGTTGAAAGTTTTTGTGCCGGTAGCGCATCCCGACCTGGGAGTCGGGAGGGTCGCAGGTTCGAATCCCGTCTTCCCGACAATTTTAAGGTGGCCCTAAGCAATTAGGGCCACTTTTTTATGCCATATTACGTGTATGTTTTACAAAGCCTGAAAGATTCAAAATATTACATCGGCTCTACATCTGATGTGGAAGCTCGATTAAGATTCCATAATGCGGGATTGCAGCGTTCGACAAGGAATACGGTATTTTTTGGGTTCACACTTACCGAAATTTTTCAGACAAGGCTCCATCTTGAATCCGCAAGAAACAGCATTAATTCTGAAAGTCTATTCAAATAGAATATTCATATCAAAGTTGTTTTTGACCATTGAAGATGCATATGCGTTTGGAGCCAATCCAAATGTGCTGATCATCGTGAGGTAAATTGCTTTCGTTGTTTTTGTTTGCTCTTTGAATATCCGTATTTTTTCCGCCAGCTCCTCTGCATACCCTTTTGTAATAGTAAATGGATGAATAGAGAATTTCATTTCACAAAGATTGATTATTCTGTCCCTGCGGTCAATCACCAGGTCTACCTGTGCTTTGTGAACTTTGTCCCGACTAATCCATGATGAGGTCGCAGTTTGAATGGCAGATATACCCAACGCTTTTTTTATTTGACTAATATGCTCCAAACAAATATGTTCAAAGGCATATCCACTCCATGCTCTTTTCTGCGGGCTGTCAAGCTGGTTAATCCAATTGTTTTCATCCATCGTGCCCGAATTTTTTATCCATCGCAGGTAGAAAAGGGAATAGGGGTCTGATAATTGGTAGAGACTTAGTTTTTCTTTTTTCCCATAGGAGACATACTTACGGATGAAGTGGCTTTCTTCCAGTTCTTGCAGGATTCGAGTTGTGCCGCCGCCATTGGGCATTCCGGAAACCTCCAGCAGTTCATCCCGAGTAAGCCCCCTGCCTTTTTTGCTCAATGCTTCTATTATAGCGATATGCCTTTCAGCTTTTTGAAACAGGGAATGGTACAGGTTATCAAATTCACTCCTTAACAAACCATCCTTAGTGAAGCACAATCGGTCAATATTCTGATCTGCACTAAGGCCAGTGTCCACCTGGTCTAAATAGAAAGGTATTCCACCCATCACCATATATAGCAGAATAATCTGATAGCGATCAAACCCTGCAGATTTTGCATTGAAAAACTCTTCACATTCATGTAATGTGAAGGGTTGAAGTCTTATGCGATGCGTGACCCTGTTGTGAAGTCCTCCTCTGTTATTGATTAATTTATTAATCATCCAGGCGGCCGCTGAACCACATACCACTAAAATGATATCGGTTCTTGCGCTTGCCCATGCATTCCAGAAATGTTCCAGTGCTGGGATAAATCCGGACTGAGCAGTATCAAGCCAGGGAAGCTCGTCAAGGAAGACAAGCTTTTTTTTATCTTTACTTCTTTCCAGCCATTTAATTAACTGTTCAAACGCTTCCTGCCAGGTCTTTGCCGGAGGTTGCCCTTCTCTGGATGCATCATATTTCCTTATGGCAATTGAAAAATTAGCAAGCTGCTGAGCTAAGTTCACATTTGCCATTCCGGTTAGATGGAATGTGAATTGGTTCTCAAATGCTTTGCGAACCAGAAAGGTTTTACCCACTCGTCTTCTACCATACACAGCTACGAATGCCGATGCATCGCTAGCTATCAGGCCAGAAAGTATAGCCAATTCCTGTTTCCTTCCGATTAGCTGCTGCATATTCATCAATTTGGCTGTAAGCTATAAAAAGTTATATTTATAGCCAAATTGATGAATCTAACCCGCTTAAAGTCGAATATTTTCATCGTTTAAGCCAATTTGGCCATTGTAGTCAAATAAAAATGCATATGTTTTGAAGTGAGAGAAATAACCTATTCGGCTATTTTCATTGATGAACCTCCCGGCAAAAAATTGCTTGATAATTAGTCGAATTGAATTATCTATTTCATATTCAACGCTTTAGCCTCAGTGTGAGTTTTTCCTTACCTTCATAATGCTCTTATGAACGGGCAGCAACACAATTCGAGCAACCACTCCGAAGCTGTTTTGCGGCTTTCCAATGGGTACCGGAAGATCAGGGATTATGGTCGATCGGTCAGCATTCCAAATCGCATGTATTTAACCGGGCTTTTCTCCAAAATCAGCCTGCTGGTGAGCCAGATCGGCCAGGGTGGCGGCTTCGCGATGAAAGTGCATCCCGCAATAGGCTATCACTTTCTCATAATGCCAATTGGCTTTGTATACTATCTATATAGTCCCGCTTTTTATCGCTTTTGCTATTAGCATGGCTGTATTGGCGGCGTCAAATTTTTCAATCAGGCTCTTTCGATGTGCATTTACTGTGGGAACACTGATAAAAAGCTTTGCTGCTATTTCCGCATTGGTAAGCCCATCAGCAATGAGTAGCAACACTTCTTTTTCCCGTCGGGTGATTTCCGGAGTCCCATGCGCCGTTTCCAGAAGCGCTTGCCCCGCTTCAAAGCTCAAATAGTTTTTCCCCAGCCTTACGGTGGTAATGGCATGAATTATTTCTTGCTTGGTCGCATTTTTCAGTACATAGCCCATTGCTCCATTATCCATCATATTACGAATAACGGGCTGTTGATTAAAGGTACTTAGCCCAATAATGCTCACGGCTGGAAACTGTTCAATTACTTCCTTGCAGAGATCAACACCGCTTTTATCTGGAAGACTGATGTCCATGAAGATGATATCGGGCTGTTGATGCTTCAGGAAGGCCATACAGGAGGCGGCATTCATGGCATGTCCCATCCATTCCATATTTTTTTCATTTTGCAACATGGAACGGATGCCTTCTATCACCAGGTAGTGATCGTCAACTATAAAAAGTTTCGTAATCATGAAATAGGGATTTCTATCAACACGGAGGTTCCTTTATCCGGCTCTGAATTCAGGTCGATTTTCCCGTTTAGGAAATCAACCCGGTTTTGGATATTACTCCAGCCTATTCCTTGCGCATCTTGTAGCAGGTTGGTATCAAACCCGTTTCCATTATCCTCTACTGTTACCAACAGCATTCTTTCCTCATGCTGCGCATTTACCTGTACCAGTATCTTTTGGGCATTTGCATGCCTGATCGCATTGTGAACGAGTTCCTGGATAATGCGGTAAATCGTTACAGCCGTGGTTTGGTCGATGGTTATATTTTGCATCCCAATTGACTGATAGGTTGTTTTCACCGCAGCGCTACGGTCTATTTCACTACAAAATGTCTTTAAGGCTACATTCAGCCCGTATTTCAGCAACATTTCGGGCATCATATTGTGAGCCACGCGGCGCATTTCCCTGATGGAACTGTCCAGCATGTCAATGCTGCGTTCAAAAGCCTGTGCATTGTCGGGCGTAAGTATGAGATTTTCTTTCATATTTTGAAACGAGTACTTAATACCGCTTAACATGCCGCCCAGTCCATCGTGCAGGTCCTTCGCCAGGCGGGTACGCTCCTGCTCCTCTCCTTTGAGGATGGATTGGGTAGCTGTAAGCTGTTTTTCATTTTCCAGTTCTTCGATTTTTGCCTGTTGCAGTTTTTGCTTATGCCTGTAATTCCGATAACCCAAGAAGGAGATAATGATTAGGGATATGGCACTACCCAAAAAGATGTAGTTGAGCGTATTCTTTTGCCTGATTTGCTCTTGTTGCATGATTATTTGCGAAAGCTTCTTGTGATTCTCATACTTTGCTTCCAATTCTGAAAACTGTTTCGCCTTTTCACCGAGCATCAGGGAATCTTTTACATTACTAAGTTTTTCCGCATACTGTACTGCCTCCCTGTAATGCCCCAATTTGGCATTCAACTGGTACATGGCTTCAAAAAATCCTCTTTTTTCCGACAGATCCTGGCTGTTTTCATAATAGGGTTGGGTTCTTTCCATATACTGGCGGGCTTCTCTATATTGCTGTTGCTGTATGGCAATAAGCCCCAGATGTTTATTGGCATGGGCAGTACCGGAAACTGAGTTGATTTTTTCAGCGAGTTGTAAACTTTTTTGTGCAAAAATTATGGAAGAGTCCATGTTTCCCAACAAAAAGAATTCTTCTGAAATGTTTTGATAACAGCTTTGCACAGTCTCTCTGGTACCTTTACCTTTTTCCATTTGAGGAAGGAATGCCAGCCGTGTATATAGCGCTTTTTCTATAAAACCCTGCTCATGAAAATTATCGGCTTTTAGCTGCATATAATAAGCCAGCGCATCAGCCGCCGCCGGGCTATCGTACTTTTTGTTTATGGCAATAGCTTTGTCTATATATTCCTCGGCTTTGGGCAGGTTTCCAAGTGAGTTAAATACAGCACTAAGATTGGAGGAGAGATCCGATTTTTTTCTATCCAGCAAATTTTCGGTCAGGTAGGGTGTTGCAAGCACCTGCGGATTATCAAAAGCATCCTGCGCTTCTGTATAATAATAGATGCAACTGTCATATTGCCCTGTATAATATTTTACATTACCTATATTAATGCAAACGCCACCATACAAATACAGGTTCTTACTGCTTTTCGCATACTGCCTTGATAAATGATAATAATGCAAAGATTGCTCAGGATAACTAAAATAATGATACCACAAACCCAAAAACCTGTAACTGTTGGCTATGCTGTACTCTTCTTGCAGTCTCAGACTTTTTTCAAGGGCCTCCTGGAGCAACTGACGGGAAAGCAAACTGTCAACTTCCAGCAAGTCATAGCCCAGGTTCATCAACTGGTTTACCTGCGCGGTGTCGATTGCTGTATTTCTGATCTGTTCTATTCTTTGTGTAACCGCCTGTTTGTTCCATAATAAGGAGTCGTTCAGCTTTTGCGATTGCGTGTATGCAAAAAAGCAAAAACTGAAAAAGAACATCAGTATAAACTTTATTCTCATAAATCCAATAACCTTTTCATATACAAAATGACAAACTTTCTACTACGCGCTACCCCCTCTTTTTTAATGATTTCGCCGACCTGAAAATCATCATTTTCAACAATAAAGAACTTGACGGTTAGGATAGAAATTTGACATTAAAAATACTGAAAATGAAGTTGTTGTTATCCATTATAGTCGGATGCTTATGTGCTTTTTCCTGTATGGCCCAAACCAGGACCGGAGAAAAGCCGCCCACGCAAAAGGAAATGCAGCAAATGATGAAGGAAGCTCAGCAGATGATGGAGGGAATGAGTGAGGAGGACCGGAAAATGATGGACAGCCTCGGCATCAGCCTGCCCGGTTTTAAGAATGTGCCCAAGGTTTCGGACAAGCAGTTGGCCAAAGCCTGGGAAGAGGAGAGCCGGGTAGTACCAAAAAGGGACGTCAAAAGAATTGCCGCAATCCCCAAGCCAGTATCGGATGCCCGCATGGGGGCTTACCTGTCCGCAATACAACGCAAATTTACCACAGCACTGAATGCTGAACTGGTAAGTGTAGGCAACAACATTTACAGCTATATCAAGCAAACTAGTAAAAACAGTGCCGAAGCAGGCAATATGGCTGCTGGTTTCTGGCTGATTGGTAAACCGCAATTGGCTTTGTATGCGTTGGGCCGGGTTTGCGGTGATGACCCTACCAATACAGATAACCTGAGCAATTTTGCAGCCATGTTATCCATGCAGGGTGCAGAGCATCTTGCTATTCCCATTCTTAATAATCTTTACTCAAAATTTCCACGGAACAGCACTATCCTGAATAACCTGGGGCAGGCATGGTTGGGTTTGGGCGAATTAATAAAAGCTGAAAAATATATTGACAGTGCCCTTGTGCTTTTCCCTTTTCATCCACAAGCCAATATGGCGAAAGCAGCTATTGCAGAAAGCAAGGGTAAAAAAGAAGTAGCCAAAGAGGCGATTAAGAAATCCACGCAACATTCTTATTCCGATGAAAAAGAAGAAAAACTGGCAAAGTTGGATGAGAAAATGGCGCATACCCGTTACCTGTTGCCGCCACGGCATAAAGCAGATGCGATGAACCTGGGAGGAATTCGCGCTCCTTTTTTCCCAAAAACCTCACTTGCCTGTATTTCCGCTGAAGTGGAATGGAGGATTTTTTACGAACAGATAGATGAGAAAATAATCAGCCTGACAAAACTGAGAAATGACGCCGAAGATGCCGCTACGAAGGGAAAGCAACAAAGAATGAGCGGAACGGCGGCCTATATAAAGGCTGCCCAGAAAAACCCCAGAGCACCGGGCCAAATGTTGGCTGTGCCGATTTATGCATCGAGGGCGACAAAGAAAATGAAAGCATCAATGGATTTGCTACAGCGCAAATGGGAATCCTATAACTACCAGATAAAGCTTTATATACAGGAGTCACAGCAGTTGAAGAAGGCCTATGACGAAGAAATGGAGAAACTGCGCAAGGAAGATGATGAGCAAACCGGCGACCACAGGGGTAATGAATCCTATTGTCCGAAATACATAGCGGTAACGGATAAATACCTGAACAATATTAATGGAAAACTTGAAGTATTGTATACAGACGCATTAGCCGTTAAAAAGGAAATGTTGAATGAATCGGCCTATTATGCCCTGTATATGATGTGGCCCGATGAATTCCAGGTGGCAAAATTAGACTACCAGATAGAATGGCTCCGATTTCTGAAAAAAGGTTTTGGGGCTCCCGCATATGGCTCCGGGTTTCCGTTTGTTTCCATCACCCTCATGGAATACTCCTGTAACAACATCTTCGAGGATGAAGAGCCGGAACTGACCAAACTGAAAAATTTTGACGATGTAAACTGTGCGTACCACAGTGAAATTCATTTGAAGATCATCAAGTTTTCAAGTGATTGCAGTCGCATGACCTCCGAACTGGATCTGAAATTTTTTCAATACACCCGAAAGGATGATTTTGAACGGGCAGAAGGAGATACCTATGTGAGCAGTACCATACAGATAAGTGCGGAAAAGGGACTGGGAGATAAAACAGAGAAAGGCCCCCTGAAAGCCGAAGCCAAAGTGGGTGCAGCGATTGTGATAGAAATTGACCGTAAAGGCGTAAAGGATATTATACTCACAGCAGAGGCCAAGGTGGGCGGAGGCTTCAATGTTTTTGATGAAGGGTTGGAGAATCACGGTAGTATTGCCGGGAAGGACATGGTTGACACAACCATTGAAGCAGGTATAGAAGGCCGCATCAGTATTATGAGCGGACAGGGTAGTGTTTCCGGGACAGGAATATTACAAGGAGTAACAATCACAGAATTTTAAAAGCTTATTATGAGAAGTGTATTCTTGTATCTTTTGCTGGTAAACGTTTCATGCGGGCAAGGGCAGCAGGTGCAGAAAGAGAATGTTCAACAGGTATTTGACATCGTATCCTACAAGGCACCGGTTGGCTGGCAAAATTCTTCCACCGCAGATGCCCTTTCTTTTAGTAAAGAAGATGATAAAGGTAACTATTGTGTAATAACCCTCTGCAGGTCGGTAGAAGCCGCAGCAGATGCCGGGTCCAACTTCAGGCTTAGCTGGGAAACGATGGCCATGAATAAACTGGGATCCGGAAACGCCAGCATGCAACCGGAAAGCTCAGATAAAGGCTGGCAAACACTAATGGGTTCGGCTCCGTTTGAAAAAGATGGATTGGCAGGTGTAGTGATCCTGGTGAATAGTTCCAAAAATAACAGGATGGTTAATATTTTGATACTGACTAATACGGATACGTTTCAAACGGAGATGGAGGCATTTTTAGAATCAGTAACACTTAGGCAAGCGCCTTCAACCAATAGCCACCCTGCCAATACTGCATCAACAAATGCATCAAACCCTGTAAATGGCAAATCCGAACTCTGGGCATTAAGAAGAAATATTTCGAATGGGTCCATGTTTGATAAGGGGATAACCGAGTATTATGTCATTTATCCAAATGGAGATTTTTACCCCAATGTGCCCTATAATGGGCTACACAATTTCGACAAATCGATTCACCCCGAATCTTGGGGAAGGTTTACCATAAAGGGAACTGAAGGAAGGTTTAAGAATCAGTATAATGACATAGCTGTAACCAGGAAATCGTCCACCAGGATGGACAGAAACGGATATGCTGCAGGCTTTCATAAATGTTTACCCGTGGATGGTTTACGGATTGAGGGTGCCTACACGCATGTATCACCCGATTGGGGTAAAGATGCCCAATTAAATTACCTGAGCAGACCAGGATGTCAGTTTGTAATTTACTTCAATAAAGACGGAACCTTTGATGATAGGGGAGTTTTCAGTTCATTAGCAGGAGGCTGCAGCGACTGCAATTGCCAGGGTGGTAAAGGTAACTACAGCATTGAAAATTTCACCATCACATTTCAATACGATGATGGCCGGGTGGTACGCCGTTTGTTCTCGGCTTTCCCTGCCCAGGATCCCGCGACGTATAATGAGGCTTATTTTATCGGCGGCACCCAATACTACAAAAAGAAGTAAAGGCTTTAAAACCACTTGTAATGAGAAAAATTTCAATCATACTTTGCCTGCTGCTAGTGGTGGCAAATACTTATGCTCAGAGGTCCAAAGATGCACGACTTGAGGACAGTATTTTTAAATGGAAGGCCATTCCCAAATTAAATGCATCTGGCTACTCAAGAACCTTTACCCCGGCGCAACTAAAGCATCCTGCGCTTTTTGCTCAATGGTTACAGAAAAGTTATTTCCCAGTTGGAGCATTGGATTTTTCTACTGCCATTGCCGAGCCCAACAAAAAAGACGAGGTGCAGCCATTTGGCACGGGACTGAATGCAGCCATGTGGCGTGCCATGTGGGATAGGACAGGCACTAAGGCAGTGAAGCAACCTCATACCGAAAACTCAATTTACGTTATTACAAACCATATTATTGATGCGGCACCCATAACTATGCTTACCGTTCCTGGAAGGGCAGTATTTGTTCGACGCTCACCTGCTATCGAAAAGGCTTTTGCTGGCAGCAGCGAATATAGAAATAAGTTTGTGCGTCAGCTCCAATTGGAGCAACACCCACAAATAGGCAAATACATCATTCAGTATTTTGGTTGTGACGGTGAAGGTTGCCAGCCGCTGGTAGCCGTTTACCTGGCACCCAACAATAAGTTGCCCATCCGCCAGTTGACCCGGGGCGAAGTGCTGGATATGTGTGAGCAGGCAATAGCAACTGAAGCCGGAAAACGCAGAGAAAAGATCAGGGCCGAAAACAGAACCTATGGGATCGCCGCACAGCAAAAATGGGTAAAACATTTCGATGATGAGATTCTGCCACGCTGGAGAGCGAATCTTGAAAAATTGAGAGACAAATATCAGGGTGCATTAGGTATTCCCGCTGAAATGACTCATTCGAACGGTATTTGGATGAGTGATTTTGAAACTTACAAAGATATATTTGATACGGAAGATGCAAAGCGTTTCAGTAATAATACTTATGGTATTTATACGTATGAAGAGAATGTGTTGCAGAGAAGTAAACAGGATCAACCACTTTGGATTTGTATTAGCTGGAAACCTACTGATATTCAATACAACGCTTTTGAAAGGGAAATACACCGAAGTATGACGACTCATTTCAACTTTGATTATGTGTACGATTATTTTTTCAATGCGGAGAAAGTGAAGGGCAAGGCGTATACCACCTTGAACAGCGACCAGCAGGAAGCACATCTTGCTTCCTATAAAAAAAGGAAGGAGAGCAATGCTACAGTTTCAGGAAATCGTGCAAGCAATCTGTATTTTTTTGACGACTTTTCGGGAAACAGTGCAGGAGAAACGCCTATAGGCTGGTATATTCCAGGCTCAGGTGAACCATCGGTAGTGGCCACCCCAAAGGGACAAGCGGGAAATTGGGTGAAACTGGGGCATTACAGGCTGATGCCTAACGATAAAGGTAAACCGCTGCCGGAAAATTTTCGGATGGAGTTCGACGTAGCTACCAACAGCGACTTTGTCGAAAATACAGGAGGAGCTTTTCAATTGCGACTCCACAACAAAATCCTTACACCGAACGGCGACTATAAAGATGCTCCGAAACAGATTTTTATAGACCTGGATGCCAAAGCCGGCAATACAAAATTTACCCAAAACCCCACAGGATACACACGGATAAAGGTTAGCTATACTGGAATGAATAGCGCTTTAAGGCATGCCGACATACTACAATACAACAGCGATTTCAGCAATAGAAAGAGCAAAGTGCATTTCAGTATCATTAAGGAGGGGAGGAAGGTAAAAGCCTTTATTGATGGAAAGGAAATCATTGCCAGGGATAAGAACGGTGAAACTATTTCCGGATTTAATGAGTTGCCGGAAGGTACCAGGTTCACTTCTTTCTATTTTGAAAATATCACCAGCAGCAGTAGCAAACACCTTGGGATATATATCACCAATGTTAGCATAACGGCAATTTAGCCGCAATCGTTTTTATTATTACCTTCCCATTGCTCTTATGAACGGGCAGCAACACAATTCGAGCAACCACTCCGAAGCTGTTTTGCGGCTTTCCAATATTGGTGCAATACCTGGTTGAATTGGCCAATCCTATGATTTATGAATTGATATCGGAGGAATTGGTACAAAAAATTTTGAACGATCTTGACAGCCATTCGGGCTCATAGACTGCTTAGTTGAAAATCAGCTCCTCAATATCTTCTCCATCTTCCGGCCCTTCGCCAGCTCATCTACCAGCTTGTCGAGCCAGCGCACTTTTTTCATCAATGGGTCTTCAATTTCTTCGATGCGGTAGCCGCAAATCATGCCGGTGATAAGAGGAGCATTGGGGTGAATTTTCGCCTTCGCGAAGAATTCAGCAAATGTTGTTTTTTCGTCGATCAATTTTTGAAGTTGCTTCTTATTGTAGCCTGTCAACCATTCAATCACCTCCTGAAGTTCCAATTCCGTTCTGCCTTTTTTCTCCACCTTGGTTACATAGTGCGGATATACCGACGCGAAACTCATTTTCGCCACGCGTTCGTTGGCGGCACTTGAATTGTTCATGATACCTTGATTTAGAATAAGCAGACAAAGGCATTCAATACCCGGAGCCCTAAATTACAATAGTCGCCCAAAAAAGGAAAATGAAAAAAAATTTGCGCAGTTAAATGGCTGCACTATATTTGCAGTCGAATAGCTGCATATTATGGAAGCAAGAAGAGATATTTTCCAGGCCATCGCCGACCCCACACGCCGGGCCATTTTGGGTTTATTGGCTTTACAGGCCATGACACCTGGAGCCATAGCGGAGGAGTTTGATTCCACCCGACAAACCATTTCAAAGCATATCCAGATACTGACGGAATGCGAACTGCTCAGGCAGGAGCAAAAAGGACGTGAGATTTATTATCACTTCAATCCCATCAAGCTAAAAGAACTCTCAGACTGGGTGAGCCAGTACCAGCATTTCTGGGATAAGAAACTGGATTCTTTGGAAACCTATCTGGCCAAAATTCAAAAAAAGAAAAAATAAAAGATGGAAAACAACAATTCATTCAAACAGGAAGGAAACATCATTACCCATACCCGATTGCTGGATGCACCCCGGGATTTGGTGTGGGAAGTATGGACCAATGCAGAGCATCTGAAAGAGTGGTGGGGGCCGGATGGCTTCTCCCTGACCACGGATTCTATGCGTGTGGAACCCGGGCATTGCTGGAACTTTGTTATGCATGGAATGGGCCGTGATTGGGACAATAAGATTGAGTACACAGAGGTGAAAAAGCCATCGCTTCTGGCCTATAAACATTCGGGTGCGGAGAACGAAGACTATAATTTCACTGTTACCGTAACTTTTGAAGAGCAGGAAGGGAAAACGCTCCTGACCATGCAATCCAAATTCAAATCAGCCGTCATTTTTGATGAGCTAAACAGAAAAGTTAATGCTATTGAGGGTGGAAAACAGACACTGAACAAGCTGGGGAATTATCTGGAAATCGTGAGGCGTGGATCGTGAGGCGTGAGGCGTGAATCGTGAGGCGTGAGGCGTGAATCGTGAGGCGTGAGGCGTGAGTGGTGAGTAGGGAGTGTCCTAATTAAATTTGACAGTTCTTACTGTAATCAACTTATCTGCGTATCTCTGCGGAAAAATCTGCGCAAATCTGCGGGAAATATTTCTGCACTTTAAACAGGTTCGGAGTTCTGGAAGTTTTCCCGCGGATTTGCGCAGATTCAGACGCAGATTTTCGCAGATTTTTTGTGCCATTAATAACAAAGTCCAAACTTGGAGTAAAGATCCACTATCACACCTCACGCCTCACGCCTCACCACTCACGTCTCACGCCTCACGTCTCACCACTCACGCCTCACGTTGCGGCAGCTTCACCACTTTTCCCCAAAAATGCTCTATGCTGCCCACCACTTCCATAAACTCATCCACTTCCACCGGTTTGCTGATAAAGCAGTTTGCGTGGTTGCGATAGGAGGTCATGATATCGCGCTCGGAAGAGGAGGTAGTGAGCATGATCACCGGTATATGACGGAAATGATCGCTTTGCTTGATGAAAGCAAGCACTTCCTGCCCGTTTTTCCGGGGCATATTAATGTCGAGCAGTATAATGTCGGGAGTTTGGCTATCGGTGAAATCGCCCTTCTTTTCGAGATACCATATTGCTTGTTCTCCGTCGCGGGCCACACTCAGGGTATTGGGCACACCCGATTCTTCCAGCGCCTCGGTGGTGAGTAATATATCTCCCTCATTGTCTTCCACCAGCAAAATATGAAGTGGCTTACTCATCATTTCGTTCATAAAGGTTCTGGCTCCGGTTTTATTCGTTCGGGAAAACAGCCGTCCTGGGTATTTGTTCTGCCAGGTGATAAAAAACATTTTATCATTTTTTCCCATCTCTCCGTAGGAGGCCAGCGCGTTAAATGTAGGTCAGGAATGGTGAATCTGCAAGAAGCTTGAGGCTGAGCGGGAATTATTTTTTTTAGGAGCCGGTGCCCTGGCTAATTTTCGCGGGGCAGGCTGAAGTAGAAGCAGGTGCCGCGACCTTCCTCCGATTCCACCCAGATGCGGCCACCCAGGTTTTCTACCTGCTTTTTCACAATGGCCAGGCCTATACCCGTACCACCAAAATTATCCTGTTGGTGCAGGCGCTGGAATATCACAAAGACTTTCTCAAAATATTCCGGATGAATACCGATCCCGTTGTCTTTTACAGCAAATATCCATTCGGAATCCTGCTCTTTGCAGCTTATCTCCACCCGCACCGGCTGATCGGGTTTGGAATACTTCAGCGCATTGCTGATGAGGTTTTGAAATATCTGCCGGAAAGCGGTTTTATAGTTATTCACCGAAGGCATGTTTCCGACAATAACCTCCGCCTGTTTCTCAGCTATCAGACTTTTTTGCAGTTCACATACCCCGTGAATGATTTCATTGACAGAAAAACTCGTTTTCGCCTCGCTTTGCCTGCCCGCACGCGAAAAGGCGAGTAGATCGAGTATCAACTGCCGCATGCGCTTGGCGCCATCCACAGCGAAGCGCATGTATTGACGGGCACGCTCGTCGAGCCCGTCGCCATACTGTGTGTCTAACCGGCTGATGAAACCGGTAACCATTCGAAGGGGCTCCTGCAGATCGTGCGATGCCACATAGGCAAACTGCTCGAGCTCAGCATTGGAAAGGGCCAATTCCCGCGCACGTTTATCCAATGCTTCATTTAGTTCACGAAGAGATTCTTCATACTGTTTGCGATAGGTGAGATCGCTTACGGTTCCTACCATGCGTATGGCCCTGCCTGTGGCGTCACGCATCAGTCCACCCCTGTCTACCACAAATGCATAAGTACCATCACTTTTCAGATAACGGTATTCTTCCCGCCAGCGCGATATATCCGGATTCGCAATGGCCGCTTCGAGACTTTGGAGTACACGCTCCTTGTCTTCCGGGTGAATGCGCTTACTCCAGAATTCGGGTGTCATATCATCGGCATGCAGGGGATGACCAAAAAGTTTGGTATATCCTTCGCCCCAAAGAAGGGTTTCGTTAGGGAAATCCCAATCCCAGATGGCATCATTAGTAGCCTGGGCCACCAGTTGAAATCGTTCGTTGGATTCCCGAATATCCATTTCCGCCTTGCGCCGCTGACTGATATCTTTTATATAAAGCGAAAGACCGTTTTCGGATGGATAGAGATTTATTTCGAGCCATTTCCGCAGACTGGGGAAATGGGCTTCGAGGCTTTGCTTTTCCTGTCCATTCATCACCTGCCGGGATCGGTATTGAAAACCGGCAACATGGTGGTCATGGAAAAAATGCCAGAATTCCCGTCCCAGTACCCGCTCCCTTTTGTGATCCAATATGGTTTCTGCCATGCGGTTCCAATAGGTGATCTTCCAGTCTTTATCAATTGCGATAAACGCGTCGCCGATACTTTCCAGAATGGTACTGATGCGTAGTTCCAGCGTCTTGGCGGTATGTATATCCTGCATGCTTCCATACACGCGCACGCACCGCCCCTGGTAAAATTCACCCTTCCCGATACACCGGATCCAGCGGTGGTGGCCATTGGTTGTTGTCAGCAGCAACTCTTCATCAAATTCCACCCCCTCCTCAATCAGTTTCTGAGTAGCGGCATTGATTCGTTCCCTGCTCTCGGGCACGTAAAATTCAAGGCTACCGGTAAAACTGGGGGCATAATCATCGGGTACTCCCAGTATCTCACGGGTCATGGGCGACCAGTACATTTCATTCTGATCGGGTTGGCTGAGAACCAGTTCCCAGCTACCGATCCGGGCCATTTGGGTGGCGCTTAGTAGCAATTCTTCCAGCTTCTTTTTCTCCGTTATCTCTTTTCCATAACCAAAAATGGTTCCCGTTTCACCACGAAGTTGCGAGGCGCTCCAGAGTATCCATTTATAACCGCCTTGTTGCGTGCGATACCGACACTCCAGTGAAATATATTGTTCTCCATTAAGTACCCTACGGAAACTATCCAGCATGGCTTCCTGGTCATCCGGATGCACCAGATCAAGGGCAGGTGTAGCTTTTAGCTCGTTCGCGGTCCAGCCCAGCACATTTGTGAATGCCGAATTGAGCATTTTAAAATTCGCATCAAGGTCAATCAGGCAGAGCATTTCCGGCGAGTCGTTGAAGAAGCGGCTAAACAGGTCTTCACTTTGTTTCCGCCTGATTTCCGCCGCCAGCAAAGGTTGTAGTTCTTCAAACAATAACTGATAACGTTCCAGTGCTTCGAGGGAATACTGACTGCCAAACATCAGCACACCCATAAACTGGCCCGCGTGAAAAAGCGGCAGGGCCATCATGGATTGAATGCCGGAAGCCATGGCAGCTTCCTTTCGCAAATACTGCGGATGAGAACTGATCTGATCCCAGGTAAGTGTAGTCCCTTTTTCCCAGGCAATGCCCGGCATACCTTCACCCAACTTAACCTGCCTTATCTGTGATGAATCGCCATAAAAATGGGGTACAACCTGAGGGTTGTCGCTATATGCTTTCAACCGAAGCGTGTGTTCATCATAATCAAGGGTCCAGAATTCGGCCATATCAAATTCCCCAAAACGCACCATGTGAATAAGCGTTTGGTGAAGCGCCAGGCCAAGCGAATCGGCCCCCGCAAAGATTTCGCTGATCTCTTTCAGCAACAACTTTTGCTGATCGAATCGTTTCTTTTCCTGATCCAGCTGATGGATCCGGGTAATGTCTTTTACAGCAATTACCCGAAACCTTTGGCCATCCGGCTTTTCCAGCAGGGTAGAGTACAGATCGATATGAATTGTTTTCCCATTGCTGGTGATTGCTTCCCATTCGGCAGTTATATCCGATCCCTTCGCCATGAATTCGATGTGTAAATCCAGCATCAGTTCTTTTTGCACTTCAGGAAAAAGGTCAAAAAATGCTTTGCCTTTCAGATCTTTGTAGCTGTAATCAAAAATTTCGCCGAAACGGGGGTTCAGATCTACCAAATTTCCTGAATTATCCAATAAGCCAATACCCACTGGTACGGCCTGAAATACTGAATCGATCAGTTTTTCCCTGGCATGCAGGCTTTCTATGGCTTCGCGATAGGCGGTAGTATCTTCAAAAGTCAGGAGCATTCCTGATCCGGCAGGACTTTTCCTTGATCTTAATCGCATCCAATGTATCTGCCCATCCACACTCTTCATCCCCAATTCTATTGCATTACTCGTTCTGTATTGTAACTGGCCCAAGGAATCGGTTACCAAAGCCTGCTGTGCCGGCGTGAGGATTTCAATGAAGGGGTTTCTCTGATTTTGCAAACGCGGAAGTCGGTCGCCCCAAAAATCAAGGGCAGGCTGGTTAAAGTAGCGGATCAGTCCCTGATTGTCCAGTAACAAAACTATCAGATCCGCCTGCTCTGTCAGTAGATCGAATAGAGCGGCTTTTTCAGCACCTGATAATTGGTAATTATCGATGGATTGCTGTTGTGATTGGCTGAAATTCGTTGGTGGATGGCTTTCCTGGTCCTCTTGCATGGCGAACGGGATGGAATCAGCCATAAATTAGCAAAGAATGATGAGTTAGCCAAGCTTGCCACCCATTTATCCTATCAAATCTCTGTCATTTGTTTAACTGAAAAGAAAACGAATATCTTCTTCCGTCAGATTCTTTACAAAACCAGCGTCTTCATTTCCGATCAGCTCTTCCGTGAGGCGACTTTTTTTCTGTTGCAATTGCAGTATTCGCTCTTCAATACTATCGCGGCACAACATGCGATAGGCGAATACACTGCGCGTTTGCCCGATACGATGGGTACGGTCAATGGCCTGCTGCTCCACGGCCCTGTTCCACCATGGATCAAAGAGAAACACATAATCTGCCGCAGTCAGATTGAGGCCCGCATTACCTGCCTTGAGGCTGAGGAGAAATACGCGTGCTGCGTTTGCATCCTGGTTGAACTGATTTACCCGGACCTGGCGATCCTCCACTTTTGTTTGTCCATCCAGGCGCAGAAATGAAATCTCCCGTTTCTGCAGTTCTTTTTCCAACAGGTCGAGCATGCGGGTGAATTGGGAAAACACGAGTGCCTTGCTTCCCGCTGCCAGGTTTTCCAGTTCTTCCAGCAATACTTCCGTTTTCACGGAATCATAATTAAACAAAGATTCGTCCTGGATCAGCTCACATGAGTTGCAGGCCATCCGCAATTTTAGTATGCCCTGCAATACATTCAGCTTGCCCGCTTCCAGTCCCTGTTCATGGATCTGAAGAAAAAGGTTGGATTTTATTTGCTCGCGAATGGAATCGTAAGCCATGCGTTGATCGCTGCCCATTTCGCACCAAAGAATGGATTCCACTTTCTCAGGAAGATCGGTAGCTACCTGTTCCTTGGTCCGGCGAAGGATAAAGGGGGCAGTAATTTTTTGCAGGGCCCTGGTTTTTTCTTCATCACCCTGCCGGTCGATGGGGTCGGCATATTCGCGTTTGAAAAATTCGCGACTGCCAAACATACCCGGAATCAGGAACTGAAACTGACCGAACAGATCGAAGGTATTGTTCATTACCGGAGTTCCGCTTAAGGCGAAGCGGATATGGCATTGCAGTTCGTAAACCGCGCGTGCGGTAAGGGAAGCCGGGTTTTTGATGCTATGACTTTCATCTACGATGATGCTGTCGAAAACAATATCCCGGAAATGTTCCAGATCGCTACGTACTGTACCATAACTGCTGATCAGGATGGCGCCACGAGCTGTTTGCCATGATTCCGCCTTTCGTTGCGGACCGTGGTGCAGCAGTACAGGGATGCTGGGCGCGAATCGCTGTAGTTCCTGCTGCCAGTTGTAGAGCAGGCTGCTGGGGCATACCACCAGGTGCAGGGCTTCAGGGTATTTCTCCAGCCTCGAAGCCAGGTAAGCAATCGTCTGCAGTGTTTTGCCAAGGCCCATATCATCGGCCAGGCAACCTCCCGCGTGAATTTCAGATAAAAGCCGCATCCATTCATATCCCTTTTGCTGGTAGGGGCGAAGTGTCACTGACCCTAAAAATGAAGGCAACGAATAGAGCGGGGTGGCTTTTTCGTCGCGCCACTGGCTCCAGTTTTTCCACCAGCCTTCCGGTATCAGTTTACCGGGCTCTTCGCTCTGGCCACTCAGGGCCGCCCATCGTCCTATCCGGATTCCTTTCTTTTGTACGCGGGCATGTTTAATCAGTTGGCCATACTGTGTTTGCCACTCATCGGTCAACAATCCGAGACTTCCGTCTTTCAGCAACACCGCTTTTTGTCCGGCCCATAGCATTTTCTGTAATTCCTGCAGCGGAATGATTTCCTTACCAAATTTTACCTGCATCGTAAAATGGAGCCAGTCGCCCTCTTCGGATTCCAGCTCCAGCAGTGTTTGAATTTTTTCCGGCGAATACCGGAAATGCCGCAGCATATCCATACCCAGCACATCAATTTCCTTTTCAAGAAGCAGGTGATAGGTTTTGGCGAACCATTGTTTTTTCTGGGCATCGGCAAAAGAAAGATAATAGTACCCGTTGAGTTGTCGTTCAAAATTCGGATGAAGCGATTCGAGCAATTTTCGTAACGGATCTTCCTGGTCTTTGTCGCGTACAACAATATAGGTTTTCCCGTTTCTTGTTAGTTCAGTTTCGGCGGTCCATTCTCCCTCCATCACAAAGCCCTCATAGTTCCATTGTGGCGTAAGCACCAGGAAATTATTGCTGATTTCGCTCAGCAGTACCTGGAAGCCGGGTTGCGATGCTATTTTTTCCACACCCAGCAACTGGCTGCTGTTCACACGATAGTCATTTTGCACACGGGATAATACCTGCTCCCGGAAAGCGTTGGCTTCCAGGGCCGGTTGTTTTGCCAGCCAGTTCAGCAATTGGTAATCTTTCCAGGTGAGCAAAAAGTATTCGTTTTTGCTGCGGAGCAGGAAATGATAGCGTTCAAAGTCATTCAGGGGAAATTTTCCCTCATTCAACTCCACATTAGCCTGTAGCAGAAATCGGCCTTCTGTTTTTTGCAATTCGAAATGGAGTATGGGACGCAGGGGGCTGAATATGCATTGCCCGCTCAGCATGCGACCTTCGGATAATGGAACCCTGTGCATCCATTCGCAAAGATGCAGGAAGGGTTTGAGCGTCAATAAATGACCATGGGCCATTTTTAATAGGGCCTGCTTCCGGTACTCCGGATCGGTTCCGGTTAGTTTTCCGCTGCGATCAATTTCGGCCTTAGCACTGATGAGGGCCGATTTGCTGAAAAAGCAAACCGCATCCCGGGCTTCTTTGGGTAGTTGCGGAAATTTATCCCTTAGCAGGGAAGGCGCGGGTTCTATAGTTTCTAAATGAGGAATGCCGGCTTTCTTGGTCAGTTCCACCGCTTCAATCATCAACAAATCTTTGCCAAGCTTATGAGGTGAAAGCAAAAGTTTCATAGTGCTGGCAAATGTAAAGGAATCAAAGCGCCGAAGAAGGTCGATTTATCGACAGTTTTTCCCATTCTGCACAGGCCTGATGAATAATTTGCATCTTTGCCACACCACAAGGAAAAGGAGCAGGAAACATGCATATTTTAGTAACCGGCGGTGCGGGATTTATCGGCAGCCAACTCATAAGGTCCATCTTTCGGAATAATCCCGAAGCGCAAATCACCTGTATCGATAATTTCGATCTTTTTTATCCCGAAGCGATCAAGCGAAAACAGATCAGTCCTTTTTTGCCGCTGCCGGGTTTCCGCCTCCTGGAGCTCGATCTTGCTGAACATACCGCAGCAGAACTGGATGCTTTGATTCCACAGACTGTTGATTGTATCGTACACCTTGCCGCCAAAGCGGGTGTGCGACCCAGTATTGAAGATCCGGAAGGGTACCTGCGGGCGAATATGTGGGGACTGCAACACCTGCTCGATTTTGCCAGGCTTCGCGGAATACAACAGTTTGTGTTTGCTTCCAGCAGCAGTGTGTATGGCGTAAATCCCAACCTGCCCTGGCGGGAGGATGAAAAGTTGATGCCGATCAGTCCCTATGCCATGACCAAACTCAGTGGTGAGATGATGGGATATGTTTACCATAAATTGTATGGTATCCGTTTTATCGCCCTGCGTTTTTTCACCGTATACGGACCGGGTCAGCGACCCGACCTGGCTATTCATTCATTTGCACGAAAGATCATGAATGCTGAACCCATCCGCATGTATGGCAAAGGCGATAGTTCACGCGACTATACATATATCGATGATATTGTACAGGGCATCGTAGCAGCTATGGACTATAAGGAATCGGGGTTTGAAATTATCAACCTGGGCAACAGTGAAACCGTGTCGCTTCGCGAACTGATAGCGGCTATCGAAAAGCATTGTGGCCGCAAAGCGATCATTGAACAATGGCCCGAACAGCCGGGCGATGTACCACATACCTATGCCGACATTAGCAAGGCGAAAAAATTACTCAACTATCAGGCCAGAGTTAGTTTGGAGGAAGGACTGGGAAGGTTTGTGGAATGGTTGAGAGTTTAGGGTTTAAGGTTTAAGGTTTAAGGTTTAAGGTTTAAAGTTTAGAGTTTAAAGTTTAGGGTTTAAGATTTAATAGGTTGTCAGGTCCAAAATCTAGACGCTTTTTACTTTTATAATTTATCTGCGCAAATCTGCGTTGTTATCTGCGAAAATCTGCGGGAAATGCTTCAGCAATTTAATCCTGTTTAAAGTTCAGGAGAGTTTCCCGCAGATTTTCGCAGATTTTTTCGCAGATGGGCGCAGATTTTTTTTAACGCATTTCTAAATTCGCAGCTTTCCAACGTTAAACTTTAAACCCTAAACTTCCTCCCTCCCATACACTTTCCTTACCGTATAAGTTTTCTTATTCTGCGACTCGAAGTAGGTTCTTATATTGATGTCGGCAATGATACCGATGGTAATTAATTGTATTCCTCCCAAAACCAGGATCAGCCCGAGGATCAGCAGGGGGCGGTTCCAGATATCCTGGCCCATTATTTTAATGATGAGTAGGTAAAGATTGATCAACACGCCCAGCCCCAGGCTGATAAAGCCGATGGTTCCGAAGAGGTGCATGGGCTTTTGCAGGTATTTGCGGAAAAAAACCATCAGGATCAGGTCGGCCATTACTTTAAAAGTGCGGTTGATGCCATATTTGCTTTTGCCAAACTGCCGCGCATGATGTTTTACATCCACCTGGGTGATGCGTGCACCCTGCAGCTTGGCCAACACCGGTATGAACCGGTGCAGTTCGCCATAGAGGCCCAGCTCCTCCGCTATCTCGCGACGGAATACTTTTAATGTACAGCCATAGTCTTTGATATAAACACCGGTCATTCGGCGGATAAGCGCATTGGCGATACGGCTGGGGATTTTTCGAAGGAAAACGCCATCCTTCCGGTTTTTTCTATTGCCGGCTACAACATCCCAGTCCTCGCTCTTCAGCTTATTGAGCATAAAGGGAATATCCGTGGGGTCGTTTTGCAGGTCGCCATCAATCAGCGCCACATAGGTACCGCTTGAATGGTCAATTCCGGCCGTCATGGCTGTACTTTGTCCATAGTTTTTGCGTAGCTGCACCAGCACCGTTCGCTCATCGCTGTGCTGCAAAACCTGGGCTACCGTCTTATCCGTTGAGCCGTCATCAACCAACACCACTTCATAGTCAATACCCGCCAGGGCCGCCCGCACCGCCGCCAAAAGAGGAGCGATATTCTCCTCCTCATTCATCACCGTAATGATTACCGATAATTCACGCATGAATGCGAAGGTAGGAGAAATCGTGAATCGTGAGGCGTGAGGCGTGAGCTTGGAGTTAGGAGAAATCGTGAATCGTGAATCGTGAGGCGTGAGTTTAGGGTTTAAGGTTGAGAGTTTAAAGTTTAAGGTCTTTCAGATTGGTTTCTAGGAAGTACCTAAAGCTTATATAAGCCTTATACTTCAAACTTTCACCCCCCAACTTTAAACTCTCAACTTTAAACCCTAAACCCTCAACCCTAAACTCCCAACTCACGCCTCACGCCTCACGTTCTCTCAGCCCACTCCCGCCAATTCCAGGCTTCTCTTTTTCAGTTTGCGGATTTCCACGTCTTCAATCAGCGGGTCGGCAGTGAGGATAAGAGAAGTGCCGTTTTCGCGCCACCAGTTATTTTCTTTCAGTTCACGGAAGGCAAGTACGCCCACCAGGTATTTCCTTTCTTCCTGGGCATACCATTCTTCAATCCACTCAAAGCGTTCGCGGGGAATATTTTTGAGGTCGTTGAAGCTGACATATACCCGCAGGTAGGCATCGTTGGCGATGGTATGCGGGCGGTGATGATAAAGCTTCTTGTATTCGTATTTGTATTGATAGCGCAGGGCGGCAATATCGCTCAGCACGGCTGAGGCCGTGGGCAAACTGCCCGCTCCCTTGCCATAAAAGAATTGTTTATCGGCAAATCCGCTCTCGATAACCACGCCGTTGTATTCATTTTTCACAAACGATAAATGATCATCGGCATTCACAAACTGCGGCAACACAAATGCCGCTACCTGGCCATTGCGCAATTTCTGCGCCTGCGCCACCAGGCGAATTTGCTGATTGCGTGAGCGGGCCACCGCCGCATCGCCTGCCTGGATATGTTGTATGCCATTGAACAAAATATTCTCCGGCTTCTCGGTAATGCCATAGGCATGGGTGAGCAGGAAGGTCCACTTGTTCACCGCATCATAGCCTTCCACATCCAATACAGGGTTGCTTTCAGCAAAACCCAATTGCTGTGCCAATACCAGCGCCTGCTTAAAGTCAAGACCCTCCTCAAACATCTTGGTCAGGATGAAGTTGGTGGATCCATTCACGATAGCCCGGATGGAATGGAGCAGATCATTATCGTAGTATTCTTCCAGGTTGCGGATAACGGGAATGGAAGCGCAGGCAGCGGATTCATATAAGAGACTGCGGCCGGTTTCGTTTTGCAGCGCAAGGAGTTCTTCGAGATGCTCCGCTATCATTTTCTTACTCGCACTCACCACGTCCTTTCCGTTGCGCAGGGCTGTGGTCACGATGTTGAAAGCGGCATCCGCATCGTCAATCACTTCCACAATTACGTTGATATCGGGGTCCTGCAACAGCAGGTCCTTGTCGGTGGTAAACAGTTCTGCCGGGGCGTTGCGTTGTTTGCCCGGATTTTTGATACAAACTTTCTTCAGTTCCGCTTTCAGCGAAGGGGTCTGCTGCAATACGCGGTAAAGACCTTCGCCTACCACGCCAAATCCAAAGAGGCCAATTCTAAGTTCCTTATGGGAGTCCATGCTCTGTACTATTTTTTTGAAGGGTTGATTTGTCAGGCTTTTTTCAGCCAGTTTCCGTAATGTCTGTTTTCTCCGTTGTCTAAAAATTCTTTCAATGCTTTTTCTATTCGTTCATATTCCAGCAGGAATCCGTCGTGTCCAAAATCGCTCGCGATACGGAGGAATTCGGAGCCTTTGATATGCCGGTGCAGGAATTCCTGCTCCTCAATGGGGTAGAGTACATCCGATTCAATACCGATCACCAGGGTTTGCGCGCTTATCTTCTGGAGAGCTGCAATTAATCCGCCCCGGTTTCTGCCCACATCATGGCTATCCATAGCCTGTGTGAGCCGGTAATAGCAAACCGCATTGAAACGATTTACCAGTTTCAGTCCCTGGTAGCGTTGGTAATTATCGGCAGCAAATACCGCATCGGCCTGCATAGGCACGAAAGCCTTGTCGCGCGCCTGTGTAATATGATACCCGTTGTAGTGTCGGTACGATAGCAGGGCGATGGAGCGGGCCGCCGCCAGTCCTTTCTGTCCGGCATCCGGCCGGCGTTCCAGCCAGCTGGTATCGGCCTCAATGGCCATGCGTTGTGATGCGTTGAAGGCAATGCCCCAGGGCGACAAAGCCGCATTGGTTACAATCGGTACGATATGCTCGAAAAGCTCCGGCTCTTCAATGGCCCATTCCAGCAATTGCATGCCACCCGTGCTGCCACCCAGGGCCAGGTGTATCCGCTGAATCCCCAACTCATTCCGCAAATGCTGAAAGGAGCGGATCATATCGCGGATGCTGAAGACGGGAAAATCATGATACCAGGGTTCTTCCGTTTTCGGATTAATGGATAAGGGCGAAATGCTGCCATAAGGGCTGCCGGGTTTATTCACGCATATAATAAAGTACCGGTTGGGATCTATAAATTTTCCTTCGCCTACCAGGCCAGGCCACCACTCCGCGGGGTTGGCATTGGCAGTGAGGGCATGAAAGACCCATACAACATTGTCGCCCGCAGCATTAAGCTTTCCGCGCGTGGTATAGGCCAGGTGGTAACCCGGTAGGGTTACCCCTGACTCTAACCGAAAGGGTTGGGAATAATGAAATATATTAGTCACCTTAAGCTACCAGTTCTTTTGCGAATACTTTTTGAAATGCCTGTTCAATATCGGCCTTGATATCGTCGATATGTTCAATGCCTACGGATATCCGCACCTGGTTGGGCAGTACACCGGCAGCCGCCTGCTCTTCCTGGCTCAGTTGCTCATGCGTGGTAGAGGCCGGGTGAATGGCCAGTGTTTTAGCATCGCCCACATTGGCCAGATGGCTGATCAACTGCAGCGAATCGATAAACTTGCTGGCATTTTCTTTCGGTCCTTTCACACCAAAATTCAATACGCCGCCAAATCCATTGCTGAGGTATTCTTTGGCCAGTTTATGATAAGGACTGCTGGCCAGACCGGGATACTGAACAAACTCTACCTGCGGATGATTTTCGAGCCACTGTGCCAGGGCCAGTGCATTATCTACTGTGCGCTGCACACGCAGGCTCAGGGTTTCCAGTCCCTGCAGCAACAGGAATGAGTTGAAGGGGCTTTGCGAAGCACCATAGTCGCGCAATCCTTCCACGCGTGCGCGGATGATGAAAGCGATATTGGGGAGTCCCAGCGGGTTGTTGTCGCCAAAAACATCCCAGAATTTCAGCCCGTGATATCCCTCAGAAGGTTCAGTGAATTGGGGAAACTTGCCATTGCCCCAATTATAATTACCGCCATCCACAATCACGCCACCAATGGTGGTACCATGGCCGCCAATCCATTTGGTGGCGGATTCTACTACTATATTGGCGCCATGCTCAATGGGGCGGAACAGGTATCCTCCGGCTCCGAATGTATTATCCACGATCAGGGGCAGATCGTATTCACGCGCCAGTTCCACGAATTTTTTGAATTCAGGAATATTGAGGCGGGGGTTGCCAATTGTTTCCAGGAAGATGGCTTTGGTATTTTTATCGATCAGTTTGGCAAAGCTTTCCACATCATCGCCGTTCGCAAAGCGGGCCTCAATTCCCAGCTTCTTAAAGGAAACCTTGAACTGGTTGTAAGTGCCGCCATAGAGGAATGAAGTGGTGATGAAATTATCACCGGCGTTGAGGATATTGCTGATGGCGAGAAACTGTGCGGCCTGGCCTGAGCTGGTGGCCAGGGCGGCTACACCCCCTTCCAGGGCCGCTATTCTTTGCTCAAACACATCGGTTGTGGGATTCATGATCCGCGTGTACACATTGCCAAACTCCTTCAATCCAAAAAGATTGGCGGCATGCTCACTGTTTTTGAATCCATAGGAAGATGTCTGGTAAATAGGGACCGCACGCGATTGGGTAGTGGGGTCGATCTGCTGACCTGCATGCAATTGCAGCGTCTCGAAGCGAAGTGTGTTACTCATACTGACTCGTTTAATGGTTTTGAATTTTTTTCCAGGATCGGCTGCGCCGGGGGAAATCTTTACTCTATAAAGGTAGTAGACTTTATAAGCTGATCCTGATTCATAAAATGTTAAATAATGTTTACCCGGTCATTCATGCAAGTAAGGACTAATGCATAGGGTTTACCAAGCGTTATTGATCCGTTCAGGCATTTGCATGAGGGTAGGGGTTATTTTCTTGATTGGCACCGCCATGCGGCGGCAGGCTGGGTTGGACATTTTTTTCATTTGAATAAACATTTGTTGGTGCCTTTCGGCAATTGATTAAACAGTAGCTGCTGAGGAAAACTTAATGCAAGAGAGGGGTGGGGTGGGGCAATAAAAAAGCCCATCTTTAAGTCAGATGGGCTTTCACTAATATTATTGAATAGTAGTAATCAAGCGTGAGATCTGACTTATCTGCCCCGGTTTACCGGGATGGATTTGGCACCTTTCCTGTTGGTACAGGGAGGTTGCCAAGGCTTCAAAGGGCCATAACCCTCCGCCTTTCTTGATAAGTTATCTAAAGAGCTGGCGCAAAAATAGAGATTAACGTCGAGATAAAAAAATAAATGGCCCGCCAAAGTGGGCCATTTATTTTTTTATGCTTTGCCAATTACTTATTGCGTGATCTGATTGGCAGCGGTAGTTTCAATGATCTTGGCACCGCTGAAATGCACGGGTTTTACTTTTGCCACTTCAGCCTTTTTAGTTTTGCCTTTGGTGGCAGGAGCAGGCTCTTCTTTCTGCATGGCGTCGGGTGTGAACGCGATGGCGGGGTCAGCTGCATTATAGCTGCAGCCCAGGCAAATGTTCAGAACGTTTGCATCACGGTCGTAAATCATCACGCCTTCTGCGATAGATTTCGCGTCCTTATCTTCTCCCAGTTTTTGTGCAGGAATCTTATAAGTAGCGGGCGACTTACGAAGAGCGGCTTTGATCAAACCGGCTTCCAGTCCATCAATCCACACAATACCTTTATTAGTTTCGTCGAGTGTGATGGTGATGGTCTTGCTGCTGCCATCGGCAGTAGTGAGTTCGTATTTACCAATAGCCGGGAAGATTTTTTCTGTAGTCAGTGCTTCCGGCATGGGCTGCATCTTGTAAGTTTCCGTTGTCCAGTTGTTGTACTTGTCACTGGTAGTAGTGGGAGGCGCTTGCTCCGTTGGCGTTTCCTGCACGGGCTTCTGCTCAGGAGCCGGTACGGGTTCAGTTTGCGCGAATACGCCGGCCGTTATCAGGAGGCTGGCTGCGGTTATCAGTGCGGTCTTTTTCATAAAATTTGCTTTTAATTTTTTATTGGTACCTGGTGTTTGACCTACACTCTTTAAATTTTGTGCCAAAAATGGATTTTGTCGGAAAAAACTGAAAAATTCAGGGTTTTTAGCCATCAAAACCATGGAATTAAGTGTTTTAAGTACCTGGTTTCCGTAGAAATACGGAACAGATGAGTAAAGGCTAAACAGCGGGCTTTCCGTAAATTTGGGTCTTGTTCGTTACCCAACGGGCGGCCTTTGTTGAAAAAGGCAAAAGAATACCTACCGAATGAATCAGTCTACCACAAAGAAAAGAAGCAAAGCAAAAGCGGCCGATGAATCCATAGTAGATGCGGAACAGGTGAAAGCATCTTCCTCCATTGAAGTATTTGGAGCACGCGTGCATAATCTGAAGAATATCGATATCGCCATTCCCAAGCAACAACTGGTTGTTATAACCGGCATCAGTGGCAGCGGAAAATCTTCGCTCGCTTTCGATACCATTTATTCCGAAGGCCAGCGCCGGTATATGGAAACATTCGGCACCTACGCGCGACAGTTTATAGGTGATATGGAGCGACCCGATGTGGACAAGATCACCGGGCTTTCTCCGGTGATTAGTATTGAACAGAAAACCACGAACAAGAATCCACGTTCTACCGTCGGTACCATCACGGAGATATATGATTTTTTCCGCCTCCTATTCGCGCGCATTGGCGAAGCTTATTCTTACAATACCGGGAAGAAGATGGTGAAATGGAGCGAGGAGGAAATTGTAGAGAATATTTTCGATCGCTTTCAGGAACGAAGAATCAGTTTGCTGGCTCCGCTGGTACGTGGCCGAAAAGGACATTACCGCGAACTGTTCGAAGACCTGCGCAAGAAAGGCTATCTGCGTGTAAGGGTGGATGGCGAAGTGCAGGAACTGGTCCCCAAAATGCAGGTGGATCGTTACAAGATTCACGATATAGAACTGGTGGTGGATCGCCTGCAGGTAACGGATGACCTGAAGGCACGCTTAAGTCAAAGCGTACAACAAACCCTGAAGTTGGGCAAGGATCTGCTATTTGTATTGTTGGAACCGGATAAGGAAGTCAATACCCGGCAGGCCAATAGTCGCAAGTCGGCCAAAGCTAATCAGTCGGAACTATTCAACGGTCAGGCCGGTGAGTTGGTGCAGTACAGCAAGCTGCTGATGTGCGAAGACACGGGTATCAGCTACGAAGAACCATCGCCCAACGCATTTTCCTTCAACTCGCCTTATGGGGCCTGTCCCGATTGCCGCGGCCTCGGCACCAGCTACCATATTAATATGGAGGCGGTGATTCCGGATGCCACGCTGAGCATTAATGACGGAGGTATAGCGCCGCTGGGCGAAGAAAGGGAAGCCTATGTATTTAAGCAGGCGCAGGAACTGGCGAAGAAAAATAAAATATCGCTGACCAAACCCATTGAATCCTTACCCCAAAAATCGCTAAACCTGATTTTGTATGGCAATGAGGAAGGAATAGAATCGGAGATTGATTTTGAGAATCTGAAATTCGATCCGCAAGCGCCTTATGAAGGCATTGTAAATATGCTGAAGCGCTGGTTCAACAGCGGCTATAGCGAGGGCCTTCGCGAATGGGCGGAGAGCTTTATGCAATTGCGCCCCTGCGATACCTGTGGCGGCACCAGATTGAAGAAAGAGAGCCTTTGGTTTCGCGTGGATAACCGCAATATTTCCGAGCTCAGCGAAATGAACCTGGATAATCTGGCCGCCTGGATGGATGGGCTGGAACTGCGGATTGACAATAAACAGAAATTGATCGCGCGGGATGTGCTCAAGGAAATACGCGAGCGTTTACAGTTTCTATTGAATGTGGGGCTTACCTATCTCACCCTCAACCGATCTTCCAAAACCCTGAGTGGTGGCGAATCGCAAAGGATCCGGCTGGCCACACAGATTGGCTCGCAGTTGCAGGGCATCACCTATATTCTGGATGAACCTTCGATTGGTTTGCACCAGCGCGATAACCATCGCCTGATCGATGCCCTCAAGAATTTGCGCGATATCGGAAACAGTGTATTGGTTGTTGAGCACGACAAGGATATCATGATGGCGGCGGATCATTTAATTGATATTGGTCCGCGGGCGGGCTATCATGGTGGCAAAGTTGTGGCGCAGGGAAAGCCGGAATCCATGTTAAAGCTCGATACGCTGACGGCGGGTTATCTCAACGGTAAGCATCGGATAGAGGTACCGGAAGAACGGAGAAAGGGAGCGGGTAAGTTTTTGGAGCTGAAGGGGGCTTCGGGTAATAACCTGCAGAATGTGAGTGTGAAATTTCCATTAGGAAAATTTATTGTGGTAACCGGGGTGAGCGGTAGTGGAAAATCCACGCTGATCAATGAAACGCTTTATCCCATACTGGCCACACATGCCTATGGTTCACGGGTATCGCCGCTTCCTTACAAAAACATTAAGGGGCTGGAGCATATTGATAAAGTGATTGAGATTGATCAATCGCCGATCGGACGAACGCCCCGCAGCAATCCGGCTACCTATTGTGGGTTCTTCACGGAAATAAGAACACTCTTTGCTTCGGTTCCCGAAGCTAAAATCAGAGGCTATAATGCGGGCCGATTTTCCTTTAATGTGAAGAACGGACGCTGCGATGTATGTGAGGGCGGAGGTATGCGCGTGATTGAAATGAATTTTTTGCCGGATGTGTATGTGCATTGTGAAAAATGCAATGGCAAACGCTACAACCGTGAAACCCTCGAGATTCGTTACAAAGGAAAATCCATCGCCGATGTGCTGGAGATGACGGTAGAAGAAGCCTGTGAATTCTTTCAGGCGGTGCCCTATATCCATCGCAAGATTAAAGTGCTGGAGGAGGTAGGCCTGGGCTATATCACCCTGGGTCAGTCGGCCGTAACCCTGAGTGGGGGCGAGGCACAAAGAGTGAAGCTCTCAACGGAGTTAGGAAAGCGCGATACCGGCAAAACTTTCTATATACTCGATGAGCCCACCACGGGTTTGCATTTTGAAGATATCCGGCATTTGCTCGATGTACTCAACAAACTGGTGGATCGTGGCAATACCGTATTGGTGATTGAACACAACATGGATGTGATCAAAGTAGCCGATCACATAATAGACATAGGCCCCGAAGGCGGCGATGGGGGAGGAAGGGTGTTGTTTGAAGGAACACCGGAAGATTTAGTAAAAGTGGAGGAAAGCCATACGGGGAGGTTTTTGAAGGCAGAATTGTTATAGACGTATTACGTTTTACGTAGTACGTATTACGTTGTTTAGAGTTTAAGGTTTAGGGTTTAAAGTTTAGAGTTTAAGGTTTAGGGTTTAAGGTCGAATGGATTAGCTTGTAGAAAGTAGTAAGTAGGACGCGAGAAACTCCCAAACCACATTTAAACCTTAAACCCTAAACCTTAAACCCCCAAAAACGTACAACGTAAAACGTAATACGTATTACGTTTCATCACTTTTCCAACTGCTCCGGCTTCACTACCCACACCAATACGGCCCCTGCGGCTCCTGCCAGGATGGCGAGCCAGATACCGAATGAAGCAAAATCAGACTGACGAAGAAACTGAATCAGGGCGAACAGGCCGGCGCCGGCAAAACAGGCTGCTGCTATCAGCTTAAACTGGGGTGTATAGGGTTTGTCTTTGTCCTTGTCGAGAAATGTAACGATACCGGCTCCTACAAAACCGAGGAAAGTGAGGATTCCCAGGTCGCGCATACCATTGATGGAGCCACCACCTATTCCAAAAATCGAAATCTTCCACCAGGGAAGAAATACGGAGATAAGGCCAATGCCCGCGATAATCAGGCCATAGAGTTTTTGCTTGTGAAATTTCACTTGTTCCATGATGATGGTTGGTTTTGATGATGCCTACTTCTGGCTTTCGGCTATTCCCCTGTAAATCGCTTACAGGCGCTGTGGTTTTATAGATTCTAATGTAAGGATGTTTTAGGGATTAAAGCCGGATTGTATATGATTTTTTTCTAACCTTTCTTGCACAAAAAAGGCAGGAGCACCTTGCGGTGTCCTGCCTGTTGATTCTTAGTTATGAGTAAAAGAAAAGAGCTCAGAAAAAAAGTCCGGTAAGCACGGGGCGGAAAGTGTTTAATAAAATGTATACTAATGAGAGTACCAATAGAGAACGGATCAGGTTTGATCAACCAGGGTATCAGATTCTATTAAGCTCTCCGCGGCTTACCGGAACAGCGTTGAATTATGTAAAGAACAGAATTATCTTACTTCAAACTGGCCAGACGCAGTTTCCTCGTCACCGGCAAACACATGGTACACATATTTGCCGCGGGCCAGGTCTACCAGTCTTTCATGGTCACCCGCTTCCATCTTATAATGCTGGATAAGGGTACCCTGCAGGTCGAATACGAAAAAGTCGATTTCCTGTGTAAGTCCTTCCTTGGCTACCACGTGCATCACTCTTTTCCACATGTCGGGATAGATCTTGATCGCATGGTTTTTCCGGGAAGAACGGTTTCGGCCTTTTTCGCCTGTATTTTTCTCTCCAGGGTTTTCCTTCATGCTGCGGGTATGTCCCGCACTGGCGATCAGCGTGTGGTTCGGTGCTACCGACAACAAGCTAAAGCATACGCCGGCAATGAAGGGTTTCTTCAGGTTTAGTTTCATAAGGGTTCGGGTTTTATGGGATGTTGCTTCTTAATAGAAAACAGGACATCTCATCTGGCGGCGGCTCAATTTGTCGCCCGCGCTATTCAACCTCCAGCCAAAGCGCAGGAAGGTGGAAAAGAACGCATCATTTTCGGTGGGGTCGCCGCGCTGGAATGTCTGGATATTACCGGGATTGGAAACCGCACTCTGGTAATTGCCACGATAATACAGGCGACGGGCCCTTGCCGCATCAGCAGCCGACAGATAGGTATTGAAATGCACCGGATCAATATAGCCTGTGCTCACATCATCGATATAATCGGTGAATGTTTGGCGGTGCAATACCTCCAGCCCCACATACATATTCTCCTTCAGATAATATTTGAAACCAAATCCCATGGGGATCTCGGCTTGTATCAGTTTATATTCTTTGCGATCAGGATATTCAGCCATACCCTGGCCTTCGAGACGGAGCGGCTGCAGGGCTACCCATTCGCCATTTACGTCCTGTGCCTTGGGGTTGAAGCGAAATGCGCCCACACCAATTACACCGTAGGGACGAAACTTGCCCATCAGGCCATCGAAAGATTCAAAGAACACGGTGGGATAAATTTCCGCTGCCGCGTAAATTTCGGTTACAGACGATTTAAAACTCAGGTTACGCAAAAGGCGATCCACTTCCGCACCCCCTTTATTGGGCGCTTCGGCATCATCACCGGATATGGTACCATGATTCAGTGCCAGTCGAAGACCCAGCCATTCAGAAGGATAATAACTTCCATAAAGACTGAAACCAAATTTGGTCATGGGGAAATCAAGGTCCTTCACAAAGGGTTTACCTATACCGGCGGATCCGCCAAGGTCGCCCAGGAAGAACATGGGGCCCATGCCCACACTGATTTCATACTGGCCATTTCCGGCTGAAAGGGATTGCGCTGTCGCCTTGTTGGATCCGGCAACTTGTAATGCCGCAAGGACAGCACAGCTTACTGCTGTACGTAGAAAGGTTCTCATAGATTCAGATTTCTGGTTAAATTCTGCTATTGGATTTCAAGGCCAAAATAGGGAAAGAAAAAGCGAAGAGTGAAATGATTTGGCGTATTTTTTTTATTGTGTACCCCTTCTGTGTTTTTTTACCTCGTGTTTATACGATGGGTATGGGTCGTGTCATTTCGATATGAGGGATTCCATCTTCTAAATACATCTCGCCCGACTGAGCGAAACCAAAGGATTCGTAAAACGCTTTCAGATAGCGCTGAGCGCCTATGCGAATGGGTTGTCGTCCAAACAACTCCTCTGTATGTTTTATGCTTTCACGCATCAGTTCGCGACCAAGGCCGGTACCTCTTGCGGCTGGTGCGGTCACCACACGGCCAATAGATGCATATTCATATGCCACACCCGGTGGTACCAGCCGAGTTGCGGCCATCAGTTCTGTTCCCTGCCAGCCCAGCAGGTGCCAGCAGTCCTGGTCCATATTATCCATGTCGAGGAATATACAGGCCTGTTCCACTACAAACACTTCGGAACGCAGGCGTAGAAGCGCGTAGAGTTCATGCGGACTGAGCGCATCAAAGCTGCGAAGTCGCCATTCAATGATATGTAATGTTGTATCCGACATGTTTATCGGCCGGGCAGGGGGATTACCGGCAAACTTTCATTGCCATCTTCACTTACGGATTGCACACCGAAAAAGTAATTGTCTTTTGAATAGGGAAGATCCAATTCGGTATTACTTGTAAAAATTTTTTTCTCCCATACCGGGCTGCTGGTTTCGCGAATCAACACATAATAACCTTTTACTTTTCCTGTTTCCGGCGCCTTCCACCGGATATTACTGTAATTGGTAAGCCGACGGGTGAGGATGCTTACATCCTGCGGCTGGGCCGGCGCCTTGGCCAGGTTGGCCAGGCAGGAAAGATTCATGGCTGTATTCTTACGCAGGTACTCAAAGTCCATGAATTCCGGCAGGTCGCCATATTGTATATTATTCTCCTTGCGCACATCCTGGTGCTGGTGATAATAATTCTCGTTCATCTCCGTGATGCGAACGGCGGCATAACCCTGGGCCACAAAGGGCGTATGGTCGCCTCCGCGCAGAAAGCGGTCATTGCGGTAGATCATTTTTACTTCCAACTGATCCACATAGCGCTCACCCACTTCTTTAATATACCGTGCCAACTGTCTTGCCTTGCCATCATTTTCCAGGCCCAGGCTGCGGATCTGCTGAAAACGGCGGCCGGTATCTGCCACCGAAAACGCTTCGCTGAAAATGCGTACCTGTGTATTATTAATGATATTGGTCTCGTTGCTATTGTTGCTGCCCATGATATCATTATTGAGCATGGCTTCAATTTGCCAATTCTCCTTCTTCGCTTTCGAAGCCAGGAAATTGGCGCCCAGCAATCCCTGCTCTTCACCACTGAAAGCGATAAATACAATGGTGGCGGGAAAATTTCGACTGCTCATGACACGTGCACATTCCATCACCGCTGCCACGCCACTCGCGTCGTCATTGGCTCCTGGTGCGTCCCCTTCGCGGTCCATCACGCTGCTCCGCATGTTGTCGAGATGCGCGCTAATGATGAACAGTCGTTTATCATTCGGATCCGTACCTTTCAAAATACCCATTACATTCCCCAACAGGATGGGCTTATCTACCCGGCGACCGTCGGGCTGTAAGGTTACCGTATCAATATAGGCATTCATCCGTCCATTGGAAGCTTTGCCAAATTCAATGAATCGTTTCAAAACCCACTGTCTTGCCGCACCGATGCCCCTTGTGTTGCTTTCCTGCGTGCTCAGCGTATTGCGTGTACCGAAACCTACCATATTGCGGACATAGGATTCCAGCGAATCGGCCGATACTTCAGCTACCATTTTCGCGATCAGGGGATCTCGGTTCACGGTGGTTTGGGCGAAGGAAATGCTGCCGCAAAACAGGACAGCCATCAAAAGAAGGGGCTTTCTCATATGCTCAGTTTGGTTTGCGAATATAAGTAAAACGAAAAGCCGGAGAAGCTGTTCAATACCCGTATTTCGCCTTCCATAAATTTTTCAGATAACGCCGCAACTCATCTTCACGGGGATTCTGGCCCGGGTCATAGAAGCGGGTGCCCGATAGTTTTTCCGGTAGGTATTCCTGGGCGCTGAAATTTTGGGCGTAGTCATGGGAATATTGATAGTCTTTCCCATAACCCAGGTCTTTCATGAGCTTCACCGGCGCATTGCGTAGGTGCAAAGGAATGGGAAGATCACCATATTGCTGCACGGCGGCCAGCGCCCTGTTGATGGCCATATAGGATGCATTGCTCTTGGGTGAAGAAGCCAGGTACACGGCACATTGCGAGAGAATAATCCGCGCTTCAGGCGGACCAATTTTGTGTACAGCTTCAAAGCAGCTATTTGCCATCACCAGTGCCGTAGGATTGGCATTGCCCACGTCTTCGCTGGCCAGTATCACCAGGCGGCGGGCGATGAATTTGATATCTTCTCCACCTTCCAGCATACGCGCGAGCCAGTACACGGCCGCGTTGGGGTCGCTACCACGTATTGATTTAATGAAGGCGGATATGATATCGTAATGCTGCTCGCCCGACTTGTCGTATAAAGCAATCTTCTTCTGGGCAGTTTCCTGCACGTTTTCGTTGTTGATCTGAATGGCAATCTGCTTATCGCCCGTTGGCGCCAGCGATTGTACCACGATCTCCAACAAATTGAGCAACTTGCGTGCATCGCCTCCGGAGAGCCGGATCAGGGCATCTGTTTCGGCCAGGTCCACCTGGTATTGACGCATTAGTTCATCTTCGGCTAATGCTTTTTTCAACAGGGCCACCAGGTCTTTTTCTTCCAACGCACGCAATACATAAACCTGGCAGCGGCTCAGCAGGGCGGCATTCACTTCAAAGCCGGGGTTCTCGGTAGTGGCGCCGATAAGGGTGATGATGCCTTTCTCCACGGCGCCAAGCAATGCGTCCTGCTGGCCTTTGTTGAAGCGATGGATTTCGTCGATGAATAATATCGCCCCCGGCTCCATTTTCGCCCTTTCAATTACTTCCCGAATATCCTTTACGCCGGCATTGATGGCACTGAGGGAAAAGAAGGGAAGTTGCAGACTCTGTGAGAGTACATTGGCGAGACTGGTCTTGCCCGTACCCGGAGGCCCCCAGAATATCATGGAAGGTATGCGTCCCTGGGCGATGGCCTTACGCAAGAGGCTGCCTTCTCCCGTGAGCTGGGGCTGGCCAATTATATCATCGAGATGGCGGGGGCGCATGCGTTCGGCGAGCGGAGTCATTTTGTTACACGTTTTACGTAATACGTTTTACGTTTTTTGTTTAAGGTTTAAAGTTTAGGGTTTAGAGTTTAGGTGTTGAATAGCAGGACATCGTTAACAGTTTATTAGTGGT
>JBIQMS010000012.1:0-91337 GCA_044463125.1 Terrimonas ferruginea | reverse complement strand
TGCTACACCGATACCACTAATAAACTGTTAACGATGTCCTGCTATTCAACATTTAAGGTTTAGGTAATGTTTGAATTGGAATTTGTTTTTGAAAAAAATCCGCGAAAATCTGCGAATAAATCTGCGCAAATCTGCGGGAAACTCTTCAGTACTTTAAACATGTTTCGGGTTCAGGAGATTTTTCCCGCAGATTCCCGCAGATTTTTTCGCAGATGAACGCAGATGTATCATTACCGAAAATAGTGTCCCCTTTTATTAAGACCTGAAACGAGCCTGTTACCGCAAACTTTAAACATTAAACTTTAAACCCTAAACCCTAAACTTTCAACTCACCACAGCGTAAACCGTATCTTTGTTTCACAACCCTTGTATATATGAAAATGGACATCGAATTCAACCGGAATGAAGACCTGATGCGGCAGGCTTTGCGACGCAGGGCTCAAATGCTGGAGAAGATCATGGAGGCGGGTGGCAAAAAATCGGTGGCGAAGCAGCATGAAAAGAATAAACTGACGGCGCGGGAACGGATCAGCTACCTCATTGATGCGGATAAGTCCTTTATTGAATTAGGCGCTTTTGCTGGCTTTGAAATGTATGAGGAACAGGGTGGATGCCCGGCAGGTGGCACAGTGGCGGGTATGGGTTATATCAGTGGCCGGCAGGCTTTGATTGTCGCCAATGACCAGACGGTGAAAGCCGGTGCCTGGTTTCCTATCACAGGTAAGAAAAACCTGCGGCTGCAGGAGATAGCGATGGAAAACCATTTGCCGATTGTGTACCTGGTAGATAGTGCGGGCGTATTTCTGCCCATGCAGGATGAAATATTTCCCGACAAGGAACATTTTGGCCGTGTCTTTCGCAACAATGCCCGGATGAGCGCCATGGGTATAACACAAATAGCCGCCGTGATGGGTGCATGCGTGGCGGGTGGTGCCTACCTGCCCATTATGAGCGATGAAACCCTGATGGTGGAAAATAACGGATCCATTTTCCTGGCTGGGCCTTACCTGGTGAAAGCCGCTATTGGCGAAGATATTGATGCGGAAACCCTGGGTGGTGCCGATACCCATAATGCCATATCGGGAATTGCTGATTATAAATTCAGCACCGAACAGGAATGCCTGGACCATGTAAAAAAGGTTTTTGCCATGATGGGCGAGCCCCGCAAAGCCGGTTTCGACCGCATTGCCGCCAAAGCCCCTGTCAAAAATCCGGAAGAAATCTATGGCCTGTTCCCCTTTGAGGGTAAGCCCTATGATATGGTAGAGCTGATAGAGCGCATAGTAGATGCGCATGTGGATGGAAGCCGGAGCAGCTTTGTACAATTTAAGGAAGAATATGGCAAAAGCATTCTATGTGGCTATGCGCGAATAGAAGGCTGGGCCGTGGGAATTGTGGCCAACCAACGCAAGATGGTGAAAAACCGGAAAGGTGAGATGCAGATGGGAGGTGTTATCTATAACGACAGTGCCGATAAAGCCGCCCGGTTTATCCTCAACTGTAATCAGAAAAAAATTCCGCTGGTATTCCTGCAGGATGTTACCGGTTTTATGGTAGGTAGCCGCAGCGAACATTCAGGCATAATAAAGGATGGCGCCAAACTGGTAAACGCGGTAGCCAATTCAGTGGTGCCAAAGTTTACTATTGTCGTGGGCAACAGCTATGGCGCCGGCAACTATGCCATGTGTGGCAAAGCCTACGATCCCCGGTTTATTTACGCCTGGCCCACAGCGAAAATTGCCGTGATGGGCGGAGATCAGGCGGCAAAAACCCTCCTGCAAATACAGGTAGCGGGAATGAAGGCCAAAGGAAAAGAAGTGAGTGCAGAGGAAGAAAGCCGGTTGTTGAATGAAATCAAGTCGCGCTATGAAGCGCAGACATCTCCCTACTATGCCGCGGCCCGTTTATGGGTAGATGCTATCATCGACCCGATGGAAACCCGGATGGTACTGGCCGAAGGTATTGCCGCCGCCAACCATAATCCTGAAATCCCCGAACTAAAGCTGGGCGTCTTTCAAACCTGATCCCTATGAATATAACCATGTACACCGATGGCTCCTCGCGCGGCAATCCCGGTCCGGGAGGTTATGGTGTGGTGCTTATGGCCGATAAACATCGAAAAGAACTATCCGCGGGCTATAAGCTCACGACTAATAACCGTATGGAACTGATGGCAGTAATTGCCGGGTTGGAAGCGCTCAAAAAACCGGGCATGAAAGTGGCCGTGTATTCCGACAGTAAATATGTAGTGGATTCGGTAGAAAAAGGCTGGCTTCGCAAATGGATTCATACGCAATTTGCCGGTGGCAAAAAAAATAAAGACCTCTGGATGCGGTTTCATCGCCTCGCCCAACAACACGAAGTGAGGTTTCGATGGGTAAAGGGGCATGCCGACAACCCTTTTAATAATCGCTGCGATGAACTGGCTACTGCCGCTGCCGACGGTGTTGAACTGCTCGATGATGATGGTTATCTTGCAGAGAATAGTATGTACAAATAATGAAGACACTTGTATCCTGGAGCGGTGGCAAGGATTCCTGTTATGCGCTCATGCTCGCAATGCAGCAAGGCTATCAGCCTGGCGTAATGCTCAACGTGATGAACGAAAGTGGCCAACGCAGCCGCTCCCATGGCTTACCCGAATGGGTCTTACAAAAACAGGCGGCCGCCATGGGATGGCCGCTCCGCCTCATTGCCAGCTCCTGGAATGACTATGAAAAAAACTTCATTAACGCACTTAGGGAGCTCAAACAGCAATACGTCCTATCTCATGCTGTTTTTGGCGACATCGACCTGCAGGCCCATCGCGATTGGGAAGAAAAAGTAACGGCTGAAGCCGGGCTCGTCCCCCTGCTCCCGCTCTGGCAGCAAGACCGCAAGACGTTACTCCTGCAAATGCTGGATGCAGGCATTGAAACCATGATTATCAGCTGCAACTCCGTTATGGGTCCCTCCTTTCTCGGCAAAAACCTGAACGCTGCCATTATCCCGGAACTTGAGGCAATGGGCATTGACCCCTGCGGCGAAAATGGTGAATTCCACACCGTGGTGCTCAATTGCCCCCTGTTCAGCAAAAAAATCGAGGTGCAGCAAGCTGGTATTCAGGAACATGAAGGATATTGGTTTCTGGACCTGGCAAATTCCTGACCCTTTTCCTCTACAATTGAGGCATCCTATACGTCCGTTCATCCATCCCATCCGCCTGTTCAGGGCCTCCTTTTACTACCTTGTGCCGCAATTAACCAACCCCAAATTTTTTTCCAGCCCATAGGGGTAAATGACCGCTGGGTTGTTATCAGGGAAAGAAGATCGATTGGGTGCGGCAATACATCGAAGCATTAGTTTGGAACAAACCGGATTGGATTTGGCGGACCATGCGTTAGCCGGACTGCTCGCCCAGCAGGATGAAATGGCTTTCGAACGCGTCTTTAAAGAACATTTTAAGTCGCTGCACGCCTATGCCTGCACTTTACTGAACGACGAGGCCAATGCGGAAGAAATGGTGCAACAGGTTTTTTTCAAGCTATGGGACCGTGCAGCACATCTACAAATTGCCGGTAGCGTAGCTGCCTACCTCTATCGATCGGTACATAATGAATGTCTGAATTTTCTGAAACATCAAAAAGTAAAAGCGCGGCATCAGCTTCATGTGGCTTACCGGGCCAAAGAACATGATCGGAATGCACAGGATGCTTTTTCGGATCCGGACCTCGCCTTACGCATACGCGAAGCACTGGAAAGCCTGCCCGAACAATGCCGCACTATTTTCCAGTTGAGCCGCTTTGAGGACCTGAAATACCGTGAAATAGCGGATCGCCTGCAATTGTCGGTGAAGACGGTGGAAAATCAAATGGGCAAAGCCCTGCGAATCATGCGCGCCAAATTGATTGAGTTTATAAGTCTCTTACTTTTTATCATTAACCATTAAGAACTGCCATCTGAACCAGAATGATTACCATATTGATGATGCCTTGCTGGCAAAGTACCTGCTGAAAGAAGCCAATGAGCAGGAGCAGCAAGATGTGCGCAACTGGCTAAATGCCAATGAGGCCAACCGTCGCCATTTTGATGAGCTCCGTAAAATTTGGGACAAGAGTCGGGAACTGGCCGAATCCAGTGAAGTAGACGTGAATGCGGCCTGGAATCGTTTTCGCAGTCGTGTACAGGTGAAGCAAACCGCAAAGCCTGCAGCTCCGGGCATCATTCGAAGAATATGGCGAGCTGCGGCGATGATTCTATTACTACTGGCTACAGGTGCCAGCGCCTGGTGGTGGATGAATCGCGAACCGGCTGTGGAAATGATCAGCTTTGCCACCCAAAACCAGGCTTTATCCGATACGCTGCCCGACGGTTCGGTTGTCGCACTCAACAAGGGCTCGAAACTGCAATACCCTTCCCGGTTCGAAAAGGGCCAACGCGCGGTAGAGCTGGAAGGTGAAGGCTTTTTTGCCGTGGAACCCGATGCCAGCCGGCCCTTCTTAATTAAAACAGGAGATGTAACCATACAGGTATTGGGGACTTCCTTCAATGTAAAAGAACTCAACGGCTCGGTAGAAGTGGTGGTGGAAACCGGAAAAGTAAAGGTGGAAAAAGCCGGAAAATCACTCACGCTCACCGCTGGCGAGAAAGTGATTGTAAGCGACAGTATCGACTGGACCAATGCCCCCCTGCCACAGGAAGATAAATTATACCAATACTATCGCACCCGGAGTTTTGTGTGCGACAATACACCGCTTTGGCGACTGGCGGATGTTTTGCAGGAAGCATATGGAGTAGAAATTGTTTTTGCCAATCCCGCCCTGCGTGACCTTCGCTGGGATGTGACCATTGAAAACGAATCGCTGGAGCAGGTGCTGAACCTGATACAGGCAACTTTCGATATTAAAATTGCAAGGGAAGACAACCGTGTATTATTCCGATAATTATTAACGATGAAGAATTTTGTGTACCGTGTTTTTGGAACAATCCTTTGCTTCCATTTAGCTATAAGCCTGGAAGCGCAGGATCTGCTGTCGCGGACGGTGAGCCTGCAGGTAAAGCAACAAAGGCTGGATCATGTGCTGGAGATCATCAGCAACCAGGCCGATTTTTATTTTTCCTATAATTCAAGGCTGGTGCGCAAAGACAGTCTGGTGGATGTGCAGGTCAGCAATCAGCCCGTTCGTATCGTTCTTCACCAATTATTTGGCGCAGGGTACGAGTTCCGGGAAAGTGGCCAGTATCTCATCATACGCCGGGCGCCTATCAAGATTAATATTGTAACAAGAAAAGCCGTAAAGGAAGATCGCTTCTATTCCGTTAGCGGCTATGTGTACGATGCATCCACTGGTATTCCTCTCTACAACGCGAGCGTTTATGAAAAGCAATTGCTCAGCGCCAGCCTCACCAATACCGATGGTCATTTTCGACTGCGATTAAAATCGGGACGTACCAACCAGGCTACCATTACTGTAAGTAAGGAGTTTTATGAAGACAGCAGTGTGGTGATAGAAACCCGACACGATCAGGAATTGCAGCTCACCCTTCAGCCATTTGAGGCGCCAGATCAAACAGTGATTATTTCACCCGACGACTACCTGGTGGATACCAGCGCGGCACCGGAGCCGCCGGCCACTCCGCCCGCGATTGCAGATAGTGCCACCGTACAAAAGACAAGGCTGGGCGGCATCCTGCTATCCGCAAGGCAAAAAGTGCAAAGCCTGAATTTGAAACACTTCTTCACCAGCCGACCTTTCCAGGTATCGGTGGTACCCGGCATTAGCACGCACGGCAAACTGGGTTCACAGGTCATCAACAATTTTTCGTTGAATATTTTTGGTGGCTTCACCGCAGGAACCAATGGAGCTGAAATCGGCGGATTATTCAATATTAACCAGAAAAACGTTCAGTATTTCCAATCGGCAGGCGTATTCAATATTGTCGGTGGCAGCATGAAAGGAATGCAGGTAGCGGGAGTAACCAACCTGGTACTGGATTCCGTAACGGGATTTCAATCAGCGGGAGTGGGCAACTATGTGAAAGGAAAACTCACGGGTATGCAGGTAGGTGGCGTTTACAATCATGTTACCGACAGCATGCGCGGCTTCCAGGTTGCAGGCATAGGAAATTTTGTTCGCAAAGCCAGCGCCGGCGTACAGGTAGCGGGCGTTATCAATATCAGCAATCAGGAAAGCCGCGGTGTACAAATCGCCGGTGTATTCAATTATACCAAAAGACTCAAAGGAGTGCAGATTGGTCTGATAAATATCGCCGACAGCTCCGATGGCTACAGTATCGGGCTGATCAATATTATCCTGAAAGGTTACCATAAGCTCAGCTTATCGACCAATGAACTGATGTGGTATAATGTCGCCTTCAAAACGGGGAGCCGCAAATTCTACAGCATTATTATGGCGGGAATGCATCCCGAAAAAGATCAGAAACTCTACGCTTTTGGGTATGGACTGGGCACGGAGCAATACCTGGTGCGAAAGAAATGGCTGAGCCTGAATCCTGAGATCAGTTCACAGTACCTGTATCGCGGCAGTTGGGATTATCTCAATCTCCTCAACAGAGCGCAACTTAATCTAAGCTTTCATATAGGAAAGCATTTCGCCATATATGGAGGTCCTGCCTATTCGGTTTTCATTTCAGATCAAAAAAATCCGGTAGATGGATACCAGTTTCACCTGCCACAAAAGGGAAAGCCTTATTCCTATAGCGATCGCGTAAGCGGCTGGCTCGGTTGGAATGTAGGCATACACCTATTTTAACAACAAAAATTAGTTGGGCGCATAGGGGTATTCAATAAATAAGTTGTTATGCATGCAAAGGCGCAATAAATCAAAAGCGCTGAAGATGTTTAACCTGAGTAAAGAATTTCCCGTTATGCAAACAAAAACCTTATCTGTCTTATTCTTTCTTATCCTGTTCATGTTGAATACAGCAATGGCCCAGAATCCTGCCGGTCTTATCCGAGGTACGGTTACCGACCAGGTTTCCGGTTTGCCTTTGGCCGGAGCAACGGTGAGCCTGGTTAACGAAAATAAATCTGTGGTCACCGATAGTGCCGGACAGTTCCGTTTTTCGAATTTACCATTGCACCTTTATAAAATTTCCATCAGCTATTCAGGCTATAATCCGCTGCAGCTCGAAGCGGTAAGTGTGCAATCCGGTAAAGAACTGGTGCTGAACCTTGCTATGGAAACCGCTATTCATACTGAAGCGGAAGTGCGGGTAAAAGCCAAAAGCCGCCGCAATAAGCCCATCAATGAGATGAGCCTGGTGAGCGCGAGGGCATTTACCGTAGAAGAAACGCAGAAATATGCGGCTGCAGTGAACGACCCATTACGCATGGCCACGGCATTTCCCGGTGTAGTATCGGCCGATGATGGCATGAACCAGATTATCATTCGCGGCAATTCACCCACGGGATTATTATGGCGCATGGAAGGCATGGACATACCCAACCCCAACCATTTCAGCAATGCGGGGGCAACCGGTGGCGGCATCAGCATATTGAGCGCGCAATTGCTCGCTAATTCCGATTTTGTAACCGGGGCTTTCGCTCCTGAATATGGGAACGCACTTAGTGGTGTTTTCGACCTCAAATTGAGAAAGGGCAACAATGAAAAAAATGAATATACTGCCCAGGTAGGTGTGCTGGGTTTGAACCTCGCCGCAGAAGGGCCCTTCTCTAAAAACTACAAAGGCTCCTACCTGGTCAACTATCGCTATTCCACGCTCAACCTCCTGAATAAAGTGGGAATTCTTCCTGATGAGTCTTCCACCAACTTTCAGGACCTGAGTTACCATCTCTACCTGCCTACCGGCAAAGCAGGCAATTTCACTGTCTTTGGCTTCGCGGGGCTCAGCAAGGATCGTGACCAGGTAGAAGCCGACAGCCTTAGCTGGAAGGAGCGCTCAGACAGGTTGCAGTCGGAGTTTGTAGCCAATACCGGCTATACTGCCATCACCCATCAACTCAGTCTCAACAACCGCGCACGTCTTGAATCGGGCATCGGCTATTCCATCACGCGCAATGGATATGATGAAGACATCATGGATTATGACTATGCCCTGCAAAAGAGCTTTCGCGATCGCTATCTCACACGTAAACTAAATATACGCACAGACATCCATTACCGGATTCATCCAAAATGGCAGTTGCAGGCCGGATTGCAGGCTACACGAATTTCCATGAATTATTACCAGTTGATGGCCGAACACGAGGGATTTCCTTTGGAAGAACGCATCAACAGCCGTGAACAGACTTATACCCAACAGGCATTTGCGCAAATGAAAGCGAGATTGTCGCAAAGAATAACATTGACAGGAGGCATGCACTACCTGCGCTTATCACTCAACGGCACAAATGCCATTGATCCGCGCTTGGCCCTGAGCTGGCAGATCAATGATCGCTCCGCCCTGAGCTTTGCTTATGGCTTACACAGCCAGATGCAGTCCTTGGGTGTATATTTTGCAAAGGCGGACGATGGCCAGGGAGGCATGGAGCAGGTAAACCATAATCTCGACTTCACCCGATCGCATCATTATGTGGCCAGCTACCAATACCGCTTGAATACCGCCTGGTTGCTGAAAGCGGAAACCTATTACCAGCATCTCTTCCAGGTGCCGGTGGGCACTAAAGCAGGCTCCCGTTTCAGTACGCTGAATATCCTGGATGATTTTGTCAGCGATCCCCTGGCCAACAAGGGAAAGGGCCGCAACTATGGCCTTGAACTTTCGGCTGAACGCTATTTGCGCAACCAGTTTTACTTTCTGTTTAGCCAGTCGCTTTATCAATCCAAATACACTGCGCAGGATGGCGTGGAGCGCAACACCCGCTTCAACGGCAACTATATCTCCACGCTTGTGATGGGTCGCGATTTCGAATCATACCGGGGTACCCGCAAATGGGGCATCAACCTCAAGACCGTTTTGGCAGGCGGACAAAGAACTACACCCATCGATCATGCGGCATCGCAGGCGGCGGGTTATACCGTATTCGATGAAGAGCGCTCCTATTCCCAACAAAACCCGGCCTATTTCCGTACCGACTTCCGGCTAAGCATACAATGGAACAGAGCGCGCCACAGCTCCACCCTGTCACTGGATATCCAGAATATCACCAACCGACTAAATGTATATGCGCAGTGGTATGATTCTGATAAAGGAGAAGTGGTGACGCATTATCAGTCGGGGTTGATACCGATATTGAATTGGAAGATAGAATTCTGAAACGTGAGGCGTGAATCGTGAGGCGTGAGGCGTGAATCGTGAGACGTGAGGCGTGAATCGTGAGACGTGAGGCGTGAATCGTGAGACGTGAGGCGTGAGACTTCCGCCGCTGAACAAGACGACTTAAACAAACAAACAAATACTCAAATTGACATATTCACAAATTAAAAACTTTATTCCCATGAATCATTTCCTGAAAATTATCCCCTTCGCGGTAGCTGCTCTATTTCTGTTTAGTTCTTGTGAAAAAGTGGTAGGCGAAGGACCTATCGTTACCCAGGAGCGCGTGTACAGCGATTTCAATGCAGTGGAAGTTAATATTACAGGCAACCTCACTTATACGCAAGGCAACGAATACAAGCTGATCCTTCATGCACAGCAAAATATTCTCGACATCATACAAACCCGTGTGGATGGCAACGAACTTGTTATCAAATTCAGAGATGGCAAGAATGTGAAGGCCCATGAGGAAATCGATATTGAGCTGGTAACGCCCAACCTGAACCGTATGAAACTGGGTGGCGCCGCCAATATAAAATTGGAAGGGCTTGTAGAAGCTAATAACCTGGAATTGCGACTGAGTGGTTCCGGCAATATCATGGCCGAAGAACTAAAGATAACGGGAGAGCTTTACGGCAACTTATCCGGCTCCGGGAATATCGATGTTACGGCAGGTGAAGCGGCATCCACGAAGTTTCGGCTAAGTGGCAGCGGGAATATTACTGCGGATGCAGTTGTTGCTGCCAACAGCAATGCTGAAATCAGCGGATCCGGAAATATTCGGCTGCAGGCTACCAATCAACTGAGTGCCAAAATCTCCGGCAGTGGTTCTATCTACTATCGCGGTACACCGCAGGTAACCGTACAGGTGAGCGGTTCCGGTTCTGTGAGAGCCTTGTAAGATCCATTGAGCATCGGAACTTCCCCTCAACACCTACTTCTGTAAATAGAAAAGGGCAGCTTGGCTGCCCTTTTCTATTTACAGAAGTAGGTTATGCCAGTTTGAGATCAAGCTTGCGATACATCAGCAAGTTGTAAACGATAAGGATGGAAGGGAGAAAAATCAGCGTTCCTACCAAAGCATTCTTATAAAAAGGAATGGCGGCAATATAACATTGCATGAGTCCGGAAAAATCCTTGCTGTACAGTACGCCTTCGCTACCCAGCCATACGCCAAAATTGGAGATCAGGTAGAAAGCGGTGGGTGCCGCCAGGGCGCCCAGCAGTATGGAACCATAATTACGGCCTTTGAGCAGCCAGCCGATCATGGTTGCCGCCAGCAACATCAGGTACACTTTCCACTGACCCGGATAAATCCCCGCATAAGCGAATTCATTATTCAGATACAATACATGGATTACCAAATCACTCACCAGCAATGCAGCCAGGGGCAACAAAAATGAATAATTGCGACGACGGAAAATCATACCGGAAAACAGCGCGATGGCAATCACGGGTGAGAATCCTGAAAAAGCTATATCGGCTCCAAACTGGAACTTGCACCAGGTAGTGAGCGCTACGAGCAATAATCCAAAAAGAAGAAAACGACCTGAAGACTTCATCTGTATTAACTTAAAAAGATTCAACAAAATGCGGCAAAACCATTCACACGTCCGTTAGCTTTATGCCGTTGGGCAAAAATAGCTGAATTGCGGCAAAACTCCGGCTGATTTATTCACTTATCCACAGGCACGGCAGCTTTGTATAAAACGCTGTCTTTTATAGCCCTTATCCGGGCTGGCCTACCGGGTAATTGTATGGCGGCGGGCCTCCCGGGATGGATATCTACCACAATGTCGTCCTGCTCCAAATGTGCCTCGCCCTGGGTGAGCAGGTAAATTTCGGGGGCCTGCGCCTCCCAGTCGAAGTTCTCGCCTGCGGCCAGAGTGAGACTGCTCAACTCAAAATCGGGTGCAGGCGTTTTGTACACCCGCAGCGGCCCCTTTTGTTCACCCGCAAGAATCCGGGGTTCCGTGGCTTCGCAACGCGTATGTTTAAGCAGTTCAGCCACGTCAATATGCTTGGTCGTAAGTCCTCCCCGCAGCACATTGTCGGAACTGGCCATGATTTCAATGTTTTGTCCTTCGAGGTAAGCATGAGGTACGCCGGCATCCTGAAAAATGGCCTGGCCTGCTTCCATATAAACCAGGTTAAAAAGGTAAACAGAAAATATGCCTCTGTCTACCCTGCCCGGTCGGTTGAAAGTGATAGCGGCCCTGGCGGCCCAGAAATCAGGATGCATTTTATCCAGTCGTTCTGCCTGGTAAAGGGGAATAATTTCTTCCAGTATTGGTTGCAAATGCTGGTTCACTTGCTCCTGCGGCATCTCCATCACGAATTGGTATAGTCCTTTGTAGCCTCCCTGATCGAAAACGGGCTCCAGGAATTGCAAAGCCTGTTTTTCCTGAAGAATGGCCTTCAACGATGCTTCCGGTCTGAATCCATGCAACAGCCAGAAGGGGCCCTGCGCCACGGCCAGCTCGGGCTTATGATTCGCATCCTTATAATTGCGATGAGGAGCGTCGAGTGGAATGCCTCTTTTGTTTTCTTCCGCGAAATCGGCTTCGGCCGCTGCCTTGGCCGGGTGCACCTGAATGGATAGCATGTCTTTCACATCCAGAGCCTTGAAGAGATAAGGCAACTGGTTGAATTGAGCCAGCAGCTTTTCGCCCAATCTCTTCGAGGGATCGCTGGCCAGAAAATCGCGAAGCAGCTCTTCGCTGCCATCCGGATATTGCAGGCGACAATCCGCTTGCGGATGCACTCCTAACCAATATTCCGCAAAGGGCTTATCAGGCACCTGCTCCAGTTGCAGAAGCGAGGGTATAAACGCTCGGCCACCCCAGTCATAATGTTTTACTGTTCCTTTCAAAGCGATAATGCCAGCCATAAATTGCTTAATTTTAAGAGATGTAAAGATAAGAGGATGGAAACGCATTTGGATACCGGGCGCACCGGCGAGGAGAAAGCCGCCAAATGGCTGCAACAACGTGGATACGATATTCTGCACCGCAACTGGCGCTATTCGTATTATGAAATAGATATCATTGCCCGCTACAATGGCAGGCTGCATTTTGTGGAAGTAAAATGCCGCAATGCCGGCAGCATCGGCCTACCCGAGGACAGCGTTTCAAAGAAAAAATTCCGAAGACTCCAAAAAGCCGCAGATGCCTATCTGCAACTGAACCCGAATAACCCCTGGATTCAATACGATATCCTGGCTATTACCCTCCACCCGCATGGGGAGGATGAGTACTTTTTGTTGGAAGACGTGTATATCTAATTTGTTTATTCGGTTATTTGTTGATTTGTTGAATCGTTGATTTGGTGGGTGTGCAAATTTTCGCTTGGGCTTTCAGCACTTAAACCGATAATTCGGACTAAACCCATGTTCACACCACTTTGACTCGGTATAACAAATAAACGATTCAACAAATCAACGAATAAACAAATAAACAAATCCACAAATTAGCTTCCTATCGTTTCCATCATCTTCTCCACAATCCTGTACGTTGCCGGGCAGTACTCTACATTCTGCTTATGCACATGCACATAGTCTTTCATCTTTTTAGGAAGGTGCGGGAAGCCGGCACAGTCGGCCGGGCGAATTTCGTAGATGCTGCATTTATTGTCGCGAAGATTCAGAAACTGGCAGGGTTGTTTGCGGTTCATCCAATCGCCGGTACTTCGTTCTTTATAAAGCCATTTTTCGCGAAAGGCTTCGGGTGTTTGGCCAAAATGTGCGGCGATTCTTTTTACATCCGCATTGGTGAAGGTGGGGGTCATGGTCTTGCAACAATTCGCACAACTCAGGCAGTCCACTTCTTCCCATACTTCTTTCTCCAGTGCATGGGTAAGTTTCTCCAATCCACGGGGAGGATTTTTCTCAATCTTGGTTAGGAATCGACGCATCCGGCTCTTATTATGCCGGGCTTTTTGTTTAAAAGATCGGATATTAATAGGGGGCTTTTTTGGCATGGGCCGAAGATAAGGGATTTTGGAAATGTATTACGTTGTACGTTTTACGTAATACGTATTACGTTTTATTTAGAGTTTAGGGTTTAAGGTTTAGAGTTTAATGCTTAGTATTAGACTTTAAACTTTAAACTTTAAACCATAAACTCTAAACCTTAAACCCTAAACCTTAAACCAAAGAAACGTACTACGTAAAACGTAATACGTACAACGTTAACCAATCATTTCTTATTTTCGCCCCTCAATAAACCAATAAATATGAGAATAGTACTCGTTCTGGTCTTTGCGCTTTCACTGGCCTGGGGATTCAGTTCCTGTAAATCGGCCGAAGGCCCGGTATTGCTTTGTGATACTATCTGTCTGCAGGATACCATGATGTTTAAAAACACATCGCACCCGCTGCAGCCCTTTGTATATCTGTCAGCAACCAACTGCATGCCCGATACCCTGGCGCGTGGCTATGAGGGATTGGGTGGCACACGCAAGATCCGGTTCTCCGATCTGGTGAGCAATTCCCTGCTTCGACTGAACCCTGAAAAAGTACGTGGTTTTGTGGGTGATACCAGCAATGCCTACCTGCTTTTTAATGATTGCGTTACAGGAAGGGGCTATTCCATTAAAATGGCTTTCCGGCCGGGTGGCAGCGTGGGCATTCGCTCCGGCGCTATCAACAACCTGGATCCCAAATTCTATCTCGATGAAAACCTGATGGCTTATACCGACCGGGGCAATATCTTCATCGAAGACATGAACAACGGCAAGGAAGCCATGATGACTTTTGGCGAGATCGTGGAGATCGATTATGATTATATTCATGAATATATCGACAGTGTAAATGTGACCAAGGATCGTGTATGGGCCCGCGTAAAGCTGGCAAACGGCTGGAAGGATCTGGAGAAAAAGATCGAATTCAAATAATAACGGCAACACAGAAAACCGCGCAGTCGCACTATCGGCTGCGCGGTTTTTTTATGTACCTTACGAAGAGAAAATTTCTATGTGGGACAGTTACAAAAAAGGCTACAAAGCCTGGTTGCAATTAGAGAAATCGCTTTCCGACCATTCGGTTGAAGCTTATCTGCGCGACCTTGATAAACTGACTTCCTGGCTCCTGCTGACCCATCAACCCAGGGACCCGTCCACATTAAGCCTGAATGATCTCCAAAGCTTTATTCAATGGATTGTGGAAATGAACCTCTCTCCCACCTCGCAGGCGAGAATTATTTCCGGAATCAAATCCTTTTACCGGTATTGCCTGCTCGAAAAAATCTGCGACGCCGATCCCAGCACCCTGCTCGAGGCTCCCAAGCTAAAGCGACGGCTGCCCGATATTCTTTCTTTTGATGAAATAGAATCCATCATCGCACAAATCGACCTGAGCAGGCCCGAAGGCCAACGCAATAAAGCCATCCTGGAAACCCTGTATAGCTGCGGCCTGCGGGTGAGTGAGCTCGTTGGCCTGCGAATTTCACAACTCTACCTGGATGTGGGCTTTATCCGTGTTGTTGGCAAGGGCAACAAAGAGCGACTGGTTCCCATCGGCACAATTGCCAGTAAGCATATTCGGATTTATAAGGAACAGGTGCGGGTGCACCAGCCTGTTAAGCCCGGATCGGAGGATGTGCTTTTTCTGAACCAAAGGGGCACGGGCCTTTCAAGGGTAATGATATTCCTGCTGATAAAAGACCTGGTGCAGAAAGCGGGTATCCGAAAAACGGTATCCCCCCATAGTTTTCGCCATTCATTCGCCACCCACCTCATAGAGGGCGGTGCCGATCTGCGCGCGGTGCAGGAAATGCTGGGGCACGAAAGCATTACCACCACCGAAATCTACACCCATCTCGATCGTGAATTTCTGCGCAAGACACTTGATAATTTTCACCCGGCATTCAGAAGGCCTTAGTTATTGAACGAGTACTCTTGATTCCCAATTTTTATTCCCACTTTTCTCCCGTACACGTAGCAGATAATAGCCACTGGCTGTTAACGGCATTTGCAGCGACAGCGGGCCTGTGACTTTATTATTGCCGCGTTGCCCCGACAAAACCCGGCGGCCATCGAGGCTGGTCAATTCATAATAAAAATCCCCCCGGAGGGAATCGGGTAGATCCACTTTAAAAATACTGCCGGCAGATATGGGATTGGGATACACTTTTAGTTGTAAATCGGGATTGTTTTCGCTCATGGAAATGATATCTATTGAATCCCTTTTTACGGGTTTTGGACTAACCGCACCATATACACCCATCATAATTACTATTTCACCCTTCAAAGCTACATCAGCCTCCTCAAATACGATATCTCCGATCGATATCTCCGTTTGAGAGGACAATCTTATCGGAACATTTTTTGTCATATAGCCTATAGCACTAAATGACAATTCCAGTATTTGCTCATGTTGTGCAGGAAGGTCGAGTTTAAAGCATCCTGCCGGATCTGCTACAATGCCTATTGTTGTACCCGATACCAGCACAGAAGCGCCCGGATATGGATTATTTTGATGGTCGAGAACGCGACCCGTCAGCCTAATCTTTTTTGTAGTTTCGGATGGCTTGCTGGTATCCATATCGGATGACATTTTCTTATATGTTTCTACCGGAGCTTTCACCATGAATGCACCTTGTGCTTTGGCTTCCCTTCCCGCCAAAAAAGTGGGGATGGCTACCGTAAAGAAATAACGCAACCAGGGCAAGCCATGACGGGGCGCCTGCAGCGTGCGGTTCAATTGCTCGGCTCGAAAGCGTCCGCAATGCGAACCCTGCTTTTGATTTTTGAGCACCTCCATTAATTGCCGGTCGTTTAATGCGGTGAAATCAAAGACCGTCTTCTGACAGGAAGCACAGAATCGGCCCTTTTCAGCCGGAGTCATTTCAGCCCAGTTCTCATGGCATGGCTGCGGAATTTTTATTTGTATTGATTTACCCATAAAGCTGTTTTTTGGCTTAAATGATTCCATTCATCAAAACCGCATGAAAGCGGGACAAGATTAAGACGTTATACGTTATACGTTCTACGTTATACGTTTTACGTACTATTCCATAAGAATTATAGCTAAACAGAGATTAGTTTTCATCTGCGTATATCTGCGCAGATTTCTTCCAAAAAATCAATTAAGAAACTTCTGTACTAAATACCACGTAATACGTAAAACGTAATACGTATTACGTATTACTACTTCCTCACCATCGCCCCCGCCGTTTCCACCAATCTTATAAATTCTGCTCGATAGCCTTCCTCATCCCTTCCGCGTGCCGAGCGGGCCAACCTGATCACCTGGTCGAAGCTCGATTGTCCTTTATATTGCGAACCACGCAACAGCATGCCCATCTCCGCTACTGCCGCAGCAAAACGAAAATTCTCTGAAGTCTCATCCCAGGCCAGCGGATCCGCATCTACCACTTTTTGCAGGAGCTGGCTTTTATTGCCATCGGGCTGCTTGTAGCGAAACTTGATGGTGAGCCATTCACCTTTCGCTTTCTTATCCGACTGATTTTTGTTCGACTGATACTTCAGCGGATCCACAGACCGCAGCCAGGGCGATTCCACACCGGCGGGAATAACTTCATACAGGGCAGTCACGGTGTGGCCACTACCCAATTCACCGGCATCTTTTTTATCATCATTAAAGTCTTCGCTGGCCAGCATCCGGTTTTCATAGCCAATCAACCGGTAGCCCTGTACTATAGCCGGGTTAAACTCAATCTGCAACTTCACATCCTTGGCAATGGTAAACAGTGTACCGCCAAACTCCGTCACCAGCACTTTGCGCGCTTCGCTGATGCCGTCCACATATGCATGGTTACCATTGCCCTTGTTGGCCAGCTTCTGCATTTTGTTGTCCTTGTAATTGCCCATGCCATAACCCAGAACCGTTAGAAATACACCTGACTCCCTTTCCTGCTCAATCAGTTTTTCCATAGCGGCATCGCTGCTTTCGCCCACGTTGAAATCACCATCGGTGCAAAGAATTACCCTGTTATTCCCTTCACGCACAAAGTTCTTGCGGGCAAGCTGGTAAGCCATGCGAATGCCTGCTCCTCCGGCGGTGGAACCACCTGCTTCAAGTTTATCAAGCGCTTCAATAATCTTACTCTTGTCCATACCCGTTGTCGGCTCCAACACCACCCCGGCAGCACCGGCATATACCACTATACCTACCCGGTCCTGTGGACGGAGCTGATCTACCAGCATCTTAAGGGAAGCTTTTACGAGCGGTAATTTATTATCCATACTCATGGAGCCGGATACATCAATCAGAAATACCAGGTTGGAAGGCGGCAGGTTCTCCGTGGGAATTCTTTTACCCTGCAGGCCAATCAACAGCAACTTGTGCTGGGGATTCCAGGGAGCTTCACTCATTTCGGTATGTATCGCAAAGGGATGCTCCGAGTCTGGAGCGGCATAATCATACTTGAAATAGTTTATCATTTCCTCGATCCGAACTGAACCCGCGGGGGGTAATTGCCCCAGATTGAGAAAGCGGCGCACATTGCTATAGGATGCCGCGTCCACATCAATACTGAAGGTGGACAAAGGATGATCCACGGGCTTTTGAAAGGGGTTCTCCACTATGCCATCATAATCCTCAGTGTTGAAAGGAACCATCTCCGAATCGAGGGTACTATACCGGATTCTTCCGGTTGATGGATCAGGGCTGTTCACCTGATAATTGGCTCCTATAGTTGCAGGCGCTAAGTATCCATTGGAAGGTTTGGCTTCCATACGCCTTAACTTTCTGGACTTGTTACTGGTTACGCCGGCCACGCGGCCCATCACCACCACTTCGCTCAAATTGGACGTACTGGCCTGCATTATCACATCGATGGTTGTACGATTATTGATCTCCACTTCCAGAATATTGAACCCAACAGAAGTAAATGATAACTTTCCCTTTAACGATGGAACGTTGATGCTATACTTGCCATCAGCCCCGGTGGTACTCAGGGCCTGGCCATTGTTGTACGATATGGATACATGTGGGATGGCATTTCCCTGTGCATCCGTAACCCTACCGGTAATGGTATGGTTTGTCTTTGCATAAAAGGCCATCAGCAACAACAAGGTTGGCAGAAGGGCCCAGGTTATTTTTTTCATATGCTTTTTTTGAAGGGATGCGGTCCATGAAAAAAATGCACAAAAAAAAATCCTAAAGCTTTTGGCGTGGCGATGTTTTAAGTGAGGGCTTCGGCAAACTATTGCTATTTTTATGCTGTGTCGGCCAAACCCCAACCCCTATATCAGCAGTTGAGCGACCAGGAGATGGTGTTGCTATACCAGCAGGCTGGGGATATGGAGATATTGGGTAAGCTCTACGAGCGATATATGGATCTGGTTTACGGTGTATGCCTGCAGTATTACAAAGAGCCGGAACGTGCAAAGGACAGTGTGATGCAGATATTTGAGGAACTGGTGGAGAAGTTGAAAAAACACCAGGTGGAACATTTCCGGGCCTGGCTGCATCGCGTCGCTAAAAATCACTGCCTGATGCAGTTGCGTACACCAAGAAATATGAAAACCGTGGAATTTAACCTCGAAATTGTGCAAAGCGAGGAAAACGGGCATCTGAATGGCATACTGGAAAAGGAAGAAAAGCTGAAATTGCTGGAAGATTGTATGGGGACTTTACCCACTGAGCAAAAAGACAGCATTCGCCTGTTTTACCTGCAGGGCCTCTCCTACCAGGAAGTGGCCGCGCAAACCGGGCTGGAATGGAACAAAGTGCGGAGCCATATACAGAACGGCAGAAGGAACCTGAAGAACTGTATGGATAAGACTGGCAAGGAAGAGGAAGCATAAAAGATATTGAACATACAAAACGAGCTGGACAACTAAAGCATGGAAGGGCAGCACCATAAAAAGCATTATACCGCGGTGGATATTGAAAAATACCACAAGGGGCAACTTACGCCCGCGGAAATGCATGCCCTGGAAAAAGCAGCACTCGATGATCCGTTTCTGGCCGAAGCGATGGAGGGCTTTGCCCACCTGAACCAGCCTGTGCAACCTGACCTGGAAGAATTGCGCGCGAGGTTGCAGGAAAAAATTGAATCGAAAGGATCGGCTCCTTTGGTTCCTATTCCCGGAAGGGAAAAATCAGCATCAACCCCCTGGTGGAGGGCTGCGGCTGCAGCCGTCATTCTCGGATTACTGGGCTGGGGCGTTTATCAATGGGGATTTTCAGAAGGCCAATCGCCAATTGCTGAGAAAACAGAAGAAAACAATTCGGATATTAGAAAATTTGAGAATTTGGGGGATTCGGTGAATGGGAGGAGGAATACGGAAATACAAAATTCTCCGAATTCGGAGAATTTGGGAAATTCGGAGAATTTGAGGGGTTCAGGAGCTGGTACCGAAGAAAAGAGAATATCAAAAGAAGCAAAACTCAGTGATAAAGAAAATAAAGATGCCGTACGCGACAATAGCGAAATAAGTGCGCCTGCCCCACCTGCGAGTGGCTCTAATGCGCATCCGGCTCCCGTGGTTGAAGCACCAGTTGCTGTACAAAAAGAATTAATGGAAGCTGCCGATGCGAAAAGAATGGAGGAAAACAAATCCATTGCGGCCAGGGCTATGAAACGTAAGGCAAGTGCGGCAGAGTTGCCGGCCAGTTCCGTTGATAAGGATTCTGTGGCTCCCTATCTTTATGAAGTAGCCAGCCGAAACGCGCAGGCTCATCAACAGGCTTTCATTCAAAGAAATCGTCAGCCTAATTATCACGTTTTTCGAGGGAAAGTATTGGATGCGGATAAGCAGCCCCTGCCTTTCGCCAATATCACTAATATATCGGACCAGGTAGGCACTTATGCAGATGCTAATGGAAATTTTGTTTTGATCTCTGAAGATAGTACCATGAATGTGCAGGTACGATCCATTGGTTTTCTCAACAACAACGTAACACTTAAACCAAAGGAAACCGGCAATCTCATCAACCTGCGCGAAGACCAGAGCCTGCAGGCCAGGGTGCTGGACACCACCTACCGGGTGTTGAACCTGGCCCGCCTCAATAACCTCAAACACGAAGAACCCGAACCGATAGATGGCTGGCAGAAATATGATACTTATGTAGCCAACAACCTCCAGATACCCGATAACCTTCGGCCCAAGCTACCCGCCGCACCCACCGTGGAACTGAGCTTTGAAGTGGACAAGATGGGGCAACCGGTCAATATCCGCGTCGAAAGATCGCTTTGCAGCGAATGTGATGCGGAAGCGATTCGATTAATCCGCGATGGCCCTCGCTGGAAACCCACCCGAAAAGGGCGCAAAACAAGGGTAACACTAAGTTTTTAATAATTCTGACTTTTTTGAACCAGGCAAGGCTACCTTTGTTGCTTCAACAAAAATATCTTGCTATGAAAAGATTATTCCTGGCCACCCTTTCCCTGGGCCTGGCACTGATGACCGAAGCACAATTGAGAACCCCCGCCCCCAGCCCCTCGCAAACCGTTAAGCAGGACTTTGCGCTTTCAACTATTGAACTGTCTTATTCCCGTCCAGGTATGAAAGGCAGAAAATTATATGTAGACCTGGCGCCTGCCGGAAAAGTATGGCGTACCGGTGCCAACAACGCCACTACCCTCACTTTTGGAGATGAAGTAACGATTGGCGGCGTGAAAGTACCCGCCGGTAAATATGGCCTGTTATCGATCCCCGACCGTAAGTCATGGATACTGATCATCAGCAAACAAACCAATGTAACCAGCCCCGCTGCTTACAAAGCTGAAATGGATGTGGTGCGCATACCCGTTGCCGTAAATAAAACAAAGACCATGACCGAAACCTTCACGATTCAGTTTGCCAACGTGAAGCCTGAAAGCTGCGAACTGCAGTTGCTTTGGGATAAGTCGATGGTGAGCCTGCCCATTACAGCGGATATCGATACACGCATTATGGCCGATATCGACAAAGCCATGAAAGCGGAAAAGCCTCCTTATTTCCAGGCTGCCATGTATTATATGGAGAATGGTAAAGACCTGAACCAGGCGCTGGATTGGTTTAATAAAGCAGTAGAAGTACAGCCCGATGCATTCTGGGTGCAACACCAGTGGGCAAATTGCCTGGCCAAACTCGGCAAGAAAGAAGAAGCCATGGCCGCTGCCAAACGCTCCCGCGAACTAGCCGAAAAAGCACAGAACGCGGACTATGTGAAACTGAATGATGATTTGCTGAAGAAACTGAACAAATAGGGACTATTTGTTTATTCGTTTATTTGTTGATTCGTTTATTCGTTTATTCGTTAAGTGTATAGAACAAATTTGGGATACTATAGTAGGGATATATCTTCAGGAGAACTATGCTTCCGAAATCCGACCTTTCTTTTCCCAAACCCTAAACAAATCAACGAATAAACGAATCAACAAATAAACAATTAAACAAATTATCTCTTCATCCCCATCGCTATCCAGCTAAACAGCCACACCGCAATAGCGCCAATACCATTTAGCCAGAGAAAGCCCAGGCCTATCACATCATTTTCCGAAAGCACAAACAGGGTGACCACCAAAATTTCAGCCAGTATGGCGCCAATGAATACGGCCCTGCCATTTATTTTTTTGGCATAAAAAGCCACCAGGAAAATTCCGAGAATGGTGCCATAAAAAAGCGAACCCAGTATATTAACCGCTTCTATCAGGCTATTACCGATATTGGACGCGAACATGGCTACGCCAATACAAAATAATCCCCACCCAAAGCTGTACCATTTCGAAATGCGGTAATCCCTTTCCGGATCCTCGGGCTGCTTCCTCAGTCTTTTGTGAAAATCTACAACAGTACTCGATGCCAATGAATTCAGCGCCGCCGCTATACTTCCCCAGGATGCAAGAAAGATAATGGCGATGAGTAAGCCCACCAACCCAACCGGAAGGTAATCCACCACGAAACGGATGAAGATATAATTGGTGTCGTTGTCGTCGCCGCCATTCAATTTCACCAGGCCTTTAATAGAACCGCGCACACTGTCGGCGCTTTTCTGCAATATCGCCAGTTGGTCAAGAGATGCCTCATTGGTGGTTTCCGCATAGTCGGCCAGTATGGTCTCGCGCTGTTGCTGAATACCGTCCATTTTCTGTTGAAACACGGCCAGTGAGTCGCGATAGGGCGAAGTCTCCAGCCGGTCCAGTTCCTTCTGATTGAAAAACGCAGGCGCCTGGTGAAACTGGTAAAATGCCAGCACCAGCACCCCGAGGAGAAGAATCAAAAACTGCATGGGCACTTTTACGATGCCATTCATCAACAAGCCCAGGCGGCTCTCGGTTTCGGAGCGCGCGGTTAAATAACGCCCTACCTGCGACTGGTCGGTGCCGAAATAAGAGAGCGCCAAAAAGAAACCACCAATCACGCCACTGATGATATTGTATTTGTCGCTCCAGTCGAAACCATTTTCCGTAAAGCCGGTGGTGATCACATTAAACTTGCCCAACTTCCCTCCCACTTCCAACGCATCGGTAAACCCAAGCTGACCCGGCAGGTTCGATACCATATAGTAGCCCGCAATAAACAATCCAGCGAAGATGATGAACAATTGTAGTCGCTGCGTATAAGCCACGGCCCTGGCACCTCCTGTCACTGTGTACACAATAAGCAATCCGCCCATAAACAGATTGGTGAGATAGATATTCCATCCCAAAAGCGTGGACAAAATTATGCTCGGCGCAAATATGCTGATACCCGTGCTCAACCCTCTTTGCAGCAGAAAAAGAAAAGAAGCGAGTGTACGCGTCTTGCCATCGAAGCGATTCTCCAGGAACTCGTAAGCCGTATAGATCTTTAACCGATGAAAAACAGGAACGAAAGTGATACAGATAACAATAGCCGCTAATGGTAATCCGAAATAGTATTGCACAAAGCGCATACCATCTGTATAAGCCTGACCGGGTGCGGCCAAGAAAGTAACGGCCGATGCCTGGGTGCCCATAATGCTGAGCAATACCAGCCACCAGGGCATACTTCGGTTCGACAGAAAATAACCATCGAGGTTTCGCGTAGTGCGACTTTTATAAATTCCGTAGCTGATGATGGCCGTCAGGGTCAGCACCAGTACAATCCAGTCGAGTTGGTTCATGAAAAGGTTCGGGTAAGCCAGTTAAAGAAAATGATCTCCACGACCAGGATCAGCACCACAAACCAATACCAGCCCCGCCAGGATCGGAACAGGGGCACTTTTTCTTTTTTGTCGGTATGCATGGCAATTATCGTTTATTAAACCGGCTCCATCCCAACAATACAATTACACCGCCAATAATCAGTCCGAGTAGTATACCCAGCCTCACACGCTTGATCAAAATACCGAGGATCAGGCCCAATACAATTGCAAAAATGAAAGCCATTTCCCCCCTGCGAATTCCTGATTTCGACATGAATAACGGATTAATGATTGTATATGTAGATAAAGCAGTTTAGTGAATAGCGGAATCATCTTTTGCCTCAATCAGGTTGGCCATCAGTCGGTACGCACCGGGTACGCCCGCGGGCAATTGCCGGAAGAATACCAGTCCTGTATAGATGAACATCCCCTTTCCGTATCTCGCGCGGATCAGGGCGCCATCATGTGCTGGCTCATCCGGATCCTGCATGCGCAGCATGGGCTCAAAATAAGGCTTTTGCCAGTTGCCGGCATGATAAATACTTCGCTCCTGTATCCATCCCTCAAAATCCGATGCGTTGATCCGATTGGGGTTGTTGAATAAAACATCTTTGGGAGCGAGCAGCTCAACCGCGGCTTTCTCATTAGTAATCCGGTTGCGGGATATATCAAATTCGTAAGGAGCTATCCGTGCACGCACGGGACCAATCTGGCTGCTTGTATTGTACTGTACTATCATTCGCCCACCTTCCTTTACAAATTGCCTCAGGCGTTCGTAATGGTCGTTCATCCAGTCGTTGGTATTATAGGCCCTGATGCCTGTAATGATGGCATCGAACTGGCTGAGATCCGTTTGCGCCAGATCGCGGTTGCCCAGCATTACCAGTTCATAACCCATCAATTCCAAAGCCTGTGGCACTTTGTCGCCTGCCCCTGCGATATACCCAATTTTTTTCTTGCCCGTATTCAGTTCTAAACTGACCAGGTTGGCTTCCGCGCGGGGAAAATAGATGATATGTGGAATATGGTCGTATTGAATTTCCTTACGGTAATGACCAAACACTCTTCCCGTCCTATCTGTCGCCCGCAGTGCTATCCGCTCTTTCACGGAACCGGAATCCTGCGAACCTGCACGGCGAAAGAAGGCGCTGGCTTCATTGCGCGTGTACCCGCTAAACCGAAATGCATCGAGCGAGGAAGACCATTTTTTGCTATGCAGAAACTGAATCTGGTAATCCACCGAATCTTTGCGATTGCTTTGAAATTGGACGCGCACCTGCGTGGCTGAATCCATCCGCAAAAGATAATTTTCCTGGCTATACTGCAGCTCCATGGCAGGCAATACCACCAGCGGCTGATATTGCTCCCCTTTTACCGGGTCAGTGTATTTGTACAATAATGGCCTCTTGATCTCCAGCGATAGATCGTTGATCCGCACCCGGTAAGTAACCGTCCAGGCGGGATCCACATCCGGTTGACCGATCTTTTTCAGGTCATTCACCACAAAGGAACCTTCTTCCATGGGTTCCGCCAGCCAATAAGGCTGGGTAAAAGGATGGTTGGCGGGAACGACAATACGTTTAGTCCAGTCGAAAGATTTATTCACCGCGAGGGCCCGATAGAAACTTGTATCATATCCATCAACCGACACTTTTTCCAATTGCCATTGCGGGGATAGCCGGCTGATCAGGGAAAATTGTAATTGAAGAGAATCGCCGGGAACCGCTGCGGGCACCCGGGCAAAGGCTTCTGCATAAAAGCCACTGCACTGCAACAAGAGCTCCCTGATCTCCTTAAGTTTCTGATCCTTCCAGTAACCCAGATCCAATGCATTCACGTGATGGTAGAGCGTAACAAGACCGGGTACCAGCTTCTCCGGGTGAAGGGGGTCAAAACCTTTCAACAAGGCGTCAATTTGTGCCGGAATTTTTTCGGCGCCGGCCACGCGTTGCCAGCTTATATTCACATCGTCCATCAAATCCTTCACAGGCGCCTTACCCTGCGTAGTGGCAAACCATTCATAGCTTTCCCCACGAGAAGAGGGCACGCCAAAGCCCTGGCTTTTGTGCTGACTACGACTTTCCGCCGCTATTTCGCCATTACTTCTACCAAGCGAGGGGTTGTAGCCGCCGACATCCACTTTAAACTGATCATCCCGGATAGTGTTCACATTACCGAAACTGAAGGTATTCCAAAGTACCCGCTTCACCTGCCAGGGTTCCACATATTTCAACTGCTCGGGGAAACGCTTCGGATCGGCTGCCGCCGCATAGGCTTCATTGGCCAGAATGGCCGATGAAGTATGATGACCATGTCCGCCCTCGCCCGTGGTGGGAAAACGGGTAATAACAATATCGGGTCTGAATTGGCGGATGACCCAAACAACATCGTGCAGAATTTTTTCGCGGTTCCACTTTTCCAGGGTTTCTTCCGGGCTTTTGGAATACCCGAAATCGAAAGCCCGTGAAAAGAATTGCTCACCCCCATCTAAGCGCCGGGCCGCCAGCAATTCCTGGGTGCGGATCAGCCCCAGTTCCACTCCCTGCTCATCGCCAATCAGGTTTTGACCACCATCGCCACGGGTTAGGGAAAGGTATCCTGTGCGGTATAATTTTTCGCGGGAGAGATAAGTAATCAGGCGGGTATTCTCATCATCCGGGTGAGCGGCCACATAAAGAACAGAGCCCAGCACCTTCAATTTTCGTAAACCTTCCAAAATCTCACCCGAACCAAGACTTTCGCGATATTGGGCCTGCAAAGAGGATATTGCGCCAAAGGAAACAGCCAAGAAAAGAATAGACCGGTAAATCTGCTTCATTCCAATCGATTGTTTGGCGAATATAAATGGATGTGGCCAAAACATTTCCGCCTTTCACGTATTTTGCTGCTTTAAATCAGCATTCTATAAATCTTTTAACATAAATGAAAAAGAATTTCTGGATCCTTCTGACCCTGTTGCTGGCCTTTTCCTGCAAAAGCCCAGCCCCCTCTTCTCAACTTTCGTATGACGCCTATAACTATGAAGTGAGCAAGCGCGCGCTCAGCGATAAGGGGGCGGTAGTATCGGCACATCCCCTCGCCACCCGTGCAGGGATTGAAATGTTGAAGAAGGGCGGCAACGCTGTGGATGCGGCTATCGCGGTGCAGCTTGCACTGGCTGTTGTGTATCCGGAGGCCGGCAATATTGGAGGCGGCGGCTTTATGGTGGCCCGCCTTGCGGATGGGCAACTGGTAACTATTGACTACCGGGAAAAAGCACCCCTGAAATCGCATCGCGATCTGTATATCGACAGTACAGGTGCAGCCCGTACCGACTGGAGTCAGGATGGCCACCTGGCCTCTGGAGTTCCCGGTACGGTCGCGGGTTTGTTTGAATCATCCAAATATGGCAAGCTGAAATTTGAAGAATTGATAGAGCCCGCCATCGCCCTGGCCGAACATGGATTCAGCATTTTAGAAAGCGAGGCGAATTCGCTCAATCGCCTGCAAAATGGACTAAAGGAATTCAACAGCATGCCATCTGCTTTTCTGAAAGCAGATGGCTGGAAGGCAGGCGATACCCTTGTACAAAAAGACCTGGCCGCTACTTTGCGCCGTATTCGTGATAAGGGTGTGGCAGGATTTTATGAGGGAGAAACCGCTAAACTGATTGTGGAAGAAATGCAGAGAGGAAAAGGCCTGATCAGTTATGATGACCTGAAAGCCTACAAAGCTACTCCTCGTGAGCCACATGTTTTTAGCTACAAGGATTATAAAGTAGTTGGTATGCCCATGCCAAGCAGTGGCGGCTTGCTGCTGCATCAGATGATGCAGATGCTGCGCGACAGGAATATTGATTCCATGGGATTCCATTCTCCGGAAGCGGTGCAACTGATGATTGAAGCAGAAAGGAGGGCCTTTGCCGACCGCGCGCAATATATGGGTGACGCGGATTTCTATCCCGTGCCCGTTAAAGCATTAACCGACAGCCTTTACCTCGCCCAACGCATGCAGGATTTTGAACCGGGCAAAGCCGGAGACAGCCGCAAGATTCAGCCAGGTGTTGTTAACAGCAAGGAATCAGAAGAAACCACGCACCTCAGTGTAGTGGACTCCGAAGGCAATGCGGTGGCCGTTACTACCACTTTAAACAACGGCTATGGTAGCCTCGTAGTGGTGGGTAGCGCAGGATTCTTTCTAAATAACGAGATGGATGATTTCAGCATCAAGCCCGGCGTTCGAAATATGTATGGAGCAGTCGGTGGCGAAGCCAATGCCATTGAGCCGGGTAAAAGAATGCTTAGCTCCATGACACCCACCATTGTTTTACGCGACAATAAGCCCTATATCGTTACCGGTACTCCGGGCGGCACTACCATTCCCACATCCGTTTTTCAAACCCTGCTGAATGTGTTGGAGTTTGGGTTGAGCCCGGAAGATGCGGTGAACAAGCCTAAATTCCATCATCAGTGGCTGCCCGATACGGTTTTACTGGAGCGGGATTTCCCCGAGTCCACTGCCGAGAAATTGCGCAAAATGGGTTACAAAACCCTGACACGTGGCGCTATCGGTCGCACCGAGCTGATCATCATTCATCCAGATGGAAAAATAGAAGCTATCGCCGACCGAAGAGGAGATGATCATGCAGAAGGACTTTAACTAGGATTTTGATTAGGATTTTACCCGACTATAATATTTCAGCAAGGGTGTTCAAAAACAAATGGGTTTATGTTTCTGCCTTCCTGTATCGCACGTATACGCTATTACAAACAATTAGCCGATCAAAGCTTTGCACAATTAGAAGATGCGGATTTCCACCATCGCGCGTCTGATGTCGACAACAGCATCGCCGTCATCATACAGCATATGTCGGGAAATATGTGCAGTCGCTTTACCGATTTTCTGACCAGCGATGGGGAGAAACCCTGGCGGCAACGCGATCTGGAGTTCGAAGAAAGAGGGCTCAGTCGTACTGAACTAATGGAGCTTTGGGAAAAGGGATGGAACTGTTTCCTGGGCGCTTTGAGTTCTCTTACTGAAGCGGACCTGGACAGGGAAGTAGCCATAAGAGGAGAAAAATTGCGGGTAATGGATGCAATCATCCGTCAGATGGCACACTATCCCTATCATATTGGGCAGATTGTGCACATTGCCCGGCAAATAAAGGGAAGCGACTGGAAAAGTCTTTCTATCCCCCGAGGCGGTTCGCAGACCTATAATAATAAGCCGGGAAGCAAGGATCCCGGGCTGGCCCGCTGATGCTTGGATTTTACCGCTAATTTTATTTTCTTTACGCCCTGATCCCACCCCGTACCTGCCCTAGTGGCTTGTCCGCCGGTAGCTCCTGTGTTATTACCCCCTGATTTACAGTCATTATTCCACCAAACGAACCGGCTCGACCGGCCCACACCACATATGAGTATGCGATTGTTTTTTTGTGCTTGCCTGCTGATGGCACAGTTTTTTGGTGCCAATGCCCAATCCAGCTTTGCCATCTTTGCAGGACCACAGGCAACAAGTGCCAAATACACCCAAAGTGGCCAAAAGCAGGAAACCTCTTCGAAATACGGTTTTCAGTTGGGTGCCGGATGGAAAATTCCTTTCGACAATCAGCTCTACTTTACCCCGGCCGCTTTTTATAGTATGAAAGGTTATCAGGTTGATCTGACCAGTCCTGCTTTTCCTCCGGACCCTGAAGCGGTAAATAACGACCTGCGTATGCACAGCTTCGAACTGGCTTTCCTGCTGCAATATGACCTGGGAAAGGCAGCTAATCATTTCTTTATCAAGGCGGGGCCTTCGCTCGATTTTCAAATAATGGGAAAAGAAAAGTTTGATCTGAAGAATGGCTCCCGGCGTGAGCAGGATCTTGTATTTGGATTTGGCGAATACGGGCGCTATGCGGCCAGCTTTCTTTTTCAATTGGGCTACGAAATGCCCTCTGGGCTATTTTTGTACGGTCAGTACACCCATGGAGTGGGAAGCTTCAATAATGCGGATGGTGGACCAAAAATTTTGCACAGGGGGCTGGGAATTTCTTTAGGCTATTATTTTAATAAGAAGAAGATTGTAATGGACACCAGCAATCGGCAATAGAACGCTGATCGCTGAAAAACAACAGGCTATGCAAGAGTCGGGAAAATAATTATTGGCCGGGACAATTTTCAGAGGACTTTTGCTGCATAAGAGCCGGATTAAAATCCACCGGTTTTTCCACAAATAGAAAAAAGACGATTTGCTTGTTTCATGAATTGGAGTATCTTTATCCCCTGACCCACTGGATATGCAAAGGATGTGCTTCATACATCCGTTCAAATATCTCCCGGGCTATGGCTTAAGGTTCATGCTGTAACCCAATATCCTCCACAAGATCAAGTTGGTTTTAATATCCTGAATTTCCAATTCAGAACCTTTTCGTATACCAATCCAAACAAAGAAAATGGACGGGATTCTAAAGACGTGTACCTATCGGCAGCAACTATTCGTATGCCTTATCTTTTCGCTGTTGTTTTTAACTACAACAGCACAGAACGCAATCGTTACAGAGAACGCCCTGCCCGGCAGCCCCAATACCGAATGGGATGTAAATGGCGCCGGCGACCTTAGCATACAGGGATTTGCTACAGATATTAGTGTAAATAAAGGAAACCGTATCTATTTTAAGATTGATACGGATGCCAATGATTATACCATTACCATATACCGACTTGGGTATTATGGTGGACTGGGCGCCCGTAACTGGGGCAATGGCGTGATCACGGCCACTCTTCCCCAAAACCAGCCTGAACCTATTGAGGATCCGGCAACCGGTATTGTCGACTGCGGCAACTGGGCCGAATCAGGTTACTGGGATGTTCCGGCCAATGCAGTATCAGGATATTATATTGCGTTATTGCAACGTACGGACAATAATGGCAAGAGTCATATCCCCTTTATCGTGCGCGATGATGCCAGCAATGCGGATCTTTTCTTCCAGGCGTCTGATGCCACCTGGCAGGCCTACAACGTATATGGCGGTAACAGCCTTTATGTGGGGTCTACTTCTTACCCGCAAGGACATGCGGTTAAGGTTAGCTACAATCGTCCCTTTGTAACTCGCGCGGGTGGCGGTGGCGGAGGAGAGGGCGAAGACTGGATTTTCAATGCGGAATATCCCATGATCCGTTTTCTGGAGCGCAATGGGTATGATATCGCGTACACCACCAACCTGGATATGGCGCGCGATGGATCAAAGATCCTGCAGCATAAGGTGTTTCTTTCCGTAGGGCACGACGAATACTGGTCGGCAGAGCAGCGGACAGCCGTGGAAAATGCACGCGCTGCTGGTGTTCATCTGGCATTTTTCAGTGGTAATGAAGTGTACTGGAAAACCCGCTGGGAGAATAGTGTCGACGGCAACAATACCCCTTATCGCACCCTGGTTTGCTATAAAGAAGGAGACCTCGGCGAAATTTTCTGTGGCAACAAATGCGACCCCAGTCCTGAATGGACGGGTTTGTGGCGCACGCCAAGCGGTGAAGGATTTGGCGGAAATAACCCCGAAAATTCTTTAACAGGCCAGATTGGCTGGGATTTGTTTACCACCTCCCTACGTGTACCCTCCACTTACCGGAATCTCCGCTTTTGGCGAAATACTTCCATCGCCAGTTTAGGTGGTGAAGACGAAAAAGTTTTTCCGGATGGAACACTGGGCTATGAGCTGGACTTTGAGCAATCCACTTATGCTACCACTTATCCGGCAGGCCGTATCCGCCTTTCGCGTACGAATGTGAATGGCAAGATCCATAAACTTTCTCTTTACCGGCATAGCAGTGGCGCGCTGGTATTTGGCGCAGGCACAGTGCAATGGTCCTGGGGACTCGACAGTTTTCATGACCGGGGTGAAGAAGATCCTGATCCGGATATGCAGCAGGCTACCGTCAATCTTTTTGCCGACATGGGTGTGCAGCCCGAAACCCTGATGGCAGGATTGGTGGCTGCCACACAGAGCACGGATATTACAAAGCCCATTTCCATCATCACCACTCCGCTGGAAGGAGCCACCATACCCGTTAACGAAGCAATCACTATACAGGGAACCGCATCCGACAACGCGCAGGTGGCAACCATTGAATTGTCGCTCGATGGAGGCGCTACCTGGCAGGTAGTGGCCGAAGGCAGCACCAACTGGCAATTCGCCTGGACACCCACTGTTCAGGGTGCCGTGGTAATCAAAGTACGCGCAGTAGATGATTCCGGAAATATTGAAGACGAGGGCACGGCCCCCGCCGCCAACGCCGTGAACGTGACTGTTGGTCCCCCTGCACCACCGAATTGTCCATGTTCTGTATTTGAAACTTCTCAAACCCCCGCATTAACCAATCAACAGGATGCGGGTGCAGAGAACGGAATCGTGTTGGGTATGCGTTTCAAATCGAATGTAGATGGATTTATCAATGCTATTAGATTTTATAAAAGCAGCCTCGATGTAGGTACACATACCGGAAAAATTTGGTCGGATAATGGCACCCTGCTGGCAGAAGTAACTTTCGCGAGTGAACCAGCTATAGGTTGGGTTGAGCAGGCCCTTGACGAGCCCCTTGCAATAACAGCCAATACGCTTTATGTGGTTTCCTATCATAGTCAACAAGGTTTCTATTCCAAAACCAATGACTACTTCAGCGTGGAGATTTTAAATGGTCCGCTAACGGCAACAAAAGACGGGCCGCCCAACGGCTCCAATGGCGTGTACCTTTACAATGCGAACCATAATTTCCCAACCGAAAGTTTTCAGGCCGACAATTACTGGGTTGATGTCGTATTCAACACAACTGCCGGGCCTGATGTGGATCCTCCTGGTATCAGCAGTACGAAACCGATTCACGAATCCACCAACTTCGCGGTAGCTGGCAGCATCACTGTGCGTTTCGATGAGCCCATGGATGAGACTTCGCTCAGTAGCAGCACGCTGGAATTGCGTGATGCCAGCAACGCGCCTGTTGCCTGCAATGTGAGTTACACTGCCGGTACCCGCACGGCTACCATTACCCCCAACGTCAACCTGGCTTATAGCTCCATTTACACTTTCACCATCAAATCAGGAGCTTCGGGTGTGAAAGACCAGGCTGGCAACGAACTGGCGGCCGATTCTGTGATCAGTTTCTCCACTGTTGACCCCCCTCCGGGTAACCCCGGTGAAGGTCCGGGTGGTCCGATCCTGGTGATTCATAGCGCTGCAAACCCCTTCAGCCGTTTCACGGCAGAAATGCTGCGCGCCGAAGGTTTGAATGAATTCAATGTGCTGGATATTTCGGCAGTAGATGCGAACGTGTTGTTGAACTATGATGTAGTGATCCTTGGTGAAGTGGCAGTTGATGCCTCGCAAGCCACGTTGTTCAGTGATTTCGTGGATGCGGGAGGCACATTTATCGCCTTCAAACCGGATAGTGATCTGGAAACCTTGCTGGGTATTACCAATGCCGGAGGCTCGCTTTCCGACCAATACCTGCTCATCAATACGGGGCATCCCATGGGTGAAGGACTGGTAAATGAAACCATCCAATTCCACAGCGCGGCCAACCAGTATAATCTGAATGGAGCAGTGAGCCTGGCCACCCTGTATTCCAATGCTACTACCGCCACCGCATTCCCTGCCGCGACGCTGCGCGAAGTAGGTGCCAATGGAGGTAAAGCCGTAGCTTTCGCTTACGATCTTCCCAAATCGATCGTTTACACCCGCCAGGGCAACCCCGCCTGGGCTGGCCAAAAACGCGATGGCACCAGTGGCCCCATCCGATCGGATGATATGTTCTTTGGCACCAATGGTGATCCCCACTGGATTGATTTCGACAAAGTAGCCATTCCGCAAGCCGATGAGCAACAGCGCTTGCTGAGCAGTATCATAATAAAAGGTAACCTGCATCGTAAGCCGCTGCCCAAATTCTGGTTCCTGCCGCAGGACTTTAAAGCAGCGGTAGTGATGACGGGTGACGACCACCTGAACGATGGAACCACCGGGCGTTTTGAAATTCAGAAAACCCTTGGGCCCAATACGCAGCAGGATGTGAAAGACTGGAAAGCGGTACGGAGTACTTCCTATATTTTCAATAATACCCCAATTACCGATAGTGAAGCCGCCGCCTTTGAAGCACAGGGATTTGAGATTGCACTGCATCCCAATACAGATTGTGAGAACTGGGACGAAACAAGTCTCAATGGTTTCTTCAGTGCACAGATACCCCAACTGCTGAGCCAGTTGCCCAGCATTTCGGCACCGGTAACCAATCGTACGCACTGCCTTACCTGGAGCGACTGGGCAAGCCAGCCTAAGGTGTCGGCACAAAACGGTATTCGCCTGGATGTGAACTATTACTACTGGCCCGCCGCCTGGGTGCAAAACCGACCCGGCATGTTTACCGGCTCCGGTATGCCCATGCGATTTGCCGACCTGGATGGCTCATTAATAGACGTGTACCAGGTGCCCACCCAGATGACCGATGAATCGGGCATTGATTACAGCCTGCATATCAGTTCCCTGCTCGACAAGGCCATAGGTGCAGAAGGGTATTTTGGAGTGTTCTGTGCCAATATGCACACCGATTCGGCGCAGCATATTGGGGCTACCACCATCATCAATGCAGCCAAGGCAAGAGGGGTACCCGTAATCTCAGCCCGGCAAATGTTGAACTGGCTTGATGGACGTAACGGATCTTCGTTCAGCAACATGAGTTGGAATGCCAATGAACTGAGCTTTACCATCAACGCCCTGATCAATGCCTATAAGATGCGCGCCATGCTGCCTCTGTATTCCGAAGATGGAATTTTGACGGCGCTGACCCGCGATGGCCAACCCGCCACCTATACCGTACAAACTATCAAGGGCACGCAGTACGCCTTCTTTGATGCGACCAATGGTGCTTATGTGGCTACCTATGCCGAAGTTCAATTTGCGAATATCAATGGTAGTGTTACCTTGCAGGGTCGTCCGGCCGCTCCGAACGCCCAGTGGGAAGTACCCCTGAAAGTGGATTTCTATGCCAGTGGCAATAATTCCACTCCCGCTTATACCTTTGATATAACCACGGATCAGAGCGGCAACTTCAGTATCTCCAATATTCCCGTAGGAACCTATACCATTGCGGTGAAAAATGCACATACCCTGAAACGTGTACTGGTCGATCAGGTACTTGTTGCCGGCAACAATGCCCTGAATTTCGGTACGCTGCTGGAGGGGGATGCCACCAATAATAACGTGATCAACCTGTCGGATCTGGGCTTGCTGATCTCCAGTTACAATAAAATTTTGGGAGACCCGGCATATGTTCCCAATGCAGATTTGAATGGTAACGGAGTAGTAAACCTGGCAGACCTTGGTCTATTGATCAGTAATTACAATCAAATCGGACAGAATCCTTAAATAGAATACGAACCCTAAACAACCAAACTAATCACCAAAATGAGACATATGAAAAGAGATGCAAGCCACGCCCTTTCATTTATTGAAAAGGCTATGCAACCGATTCGTAGAGGTGTCGCCCTTATTGTCGTCTTACTGACTGCTTTATCTATTAAGGCACAGGACGTCGTAAACATCGGCTTTAATCCTTCCATATCAAATGTGTCGGTTAACCAAACTTTCACCGTTGATGTTGCAGTGGATGTTGTAAGCGGAACTTTGAGCGGCATTGACGCTTACGTAAATTTTGACCCCACTTACCTGGAGGTGGTATCAATACCTACCGTTCCGGCCGGTACCTCTGCTTCGCTGCCGAATGAAACAGTGCCGTTTCAATCTGTTGCCTTTATGAATACCAATGGACAGATAGATCATGGTCGATTTACACTTAGTCCAACGGGTCACCCAAATGCGGATTTTGTGTTGTTCACAATTCAATTCCGTGCCATTGCTATTCCACCCGGGGGCTTCACCACCCTTGAGTTTAGCACGGTCATTGGTCGGGAAACAAATGCAGTGGAAGGAACAAGCCCCGATATTATGGATCAGATTAATAACGGAACGGTGAATATTGCCGCTGCTTGTACGCCTCCTACTGCTACAATGGTAGCTACCCCCACCTGTAATGGTCAAAGTTTCGATATAGTGTTAGATGCCGCTACGGGTACAGCACCATTTGACCTGGTAATTGACGGAGTAACTTACAACAACATCAATGTAGGTGGAACCATCACTACTGTCAATCCTCCCAACGAAACACTTTGGTCTCCTGCAGTTACACCAGCAGTTGTTAATGCAAATGATGGACAACCCATTGAAGTAGGTACAAAATTTACAGCTGCAGTAAATGGTTATGTCAAGGGTGTTCGGATGTTTATGAATAGCACAGCAACGGGCACATTTCGTGGTAAATTATACGAGTTTGGTTCACAGACTCTATTAGGTAGTGCTTTTTTTACTTTATCAGGCAACGGCTGGCAGGAAGTGATCTTCAGTAGCCCCGTTGCCATTACAGCTGGCACTACTTACCTGGTTACCTGCTTTTCTGATGATGGTTTTTATTCAGTAACTGGTGAGTATTTCAATGCCTTCACGCTCATCAACGGAAATCTGACCGCCCCATCCGGAAACAGCTCAGGTGATAATTCGAGCAACGGCGTTTTCTTTTATGGTGGAGAAGGCTTCCCAAACCAGTCTTATCAAAACTCATGTTATTTTGTAGATGCCATTTTCACGGCAGGACAATTCAGCTATGACCTCACCAGCATTACAGGTGATGATGGTTGTAATGCCACCGGTAGTCTCCAAACACTCAATGTTAACTCGCCCCAGTGCTCCACACTTCCTGTAAGCCTGCTGAGCCTTTCCGCTTCTGCTGAAGGAAATAACAGTATTGTATTGAAATGGGCTACCAGCAGCGAGCAAAACAACAAAGGATTTGAAATCATGCGCAGTCTCGATGGCCGCAGCAACTGGCAGACTATCGGTTTTGTAAATGGCGCTGGCGACAGCTATACACGTAAGGATTATAGCTATTCCGACAATAACCTGGTAGCACGTCGCTATTATTATCAACTCAAGCAAATTGATTTCGACGGTCGCTACAAATACACCGCTGTGGTTTCCGCCAACCTGGGTGGCAAGGAAGGTTTCGCCCTCGAGCAAAACTTCCCCAACCCCTTCAAGAGCCAGGAAACAACCATCCGCTTCACCCTGCCCCGCCGTACACAGGTACAGTTGATCGTGTATGATATGAATGGACGCGTGGTGAAGACCCTGGTAAATGGCACCCGTGATGCAGGAACGCATGCGATCCCCTTCCAGGACAATGCGCTGCCCACCGGTATTTATTTCTATAAACTCAGTGCCGATGGATTTAGTGATGTGAAGAAAATGACCGTTCGCTAAGAAGGACTTTTCCGAGAGTAACCAATAGAGAACCGCCCTCTGGAATCCAGGGGGCGTTCTCGTTTTTTGTTAAACCTTATTCCTGTTCAACCATTATGTGGAAAGCCATCCTATTCATCGCATTGTTGTTCCTGACCGCCTGTGCCGGCACACAGGAAATTCAATACCCCGGCAACCTACAGTTTTTCCAGATCGGTTCGCAGGATGAATTGCGGGCGCCTGGTCGCGGCGTGGAGCAATGGCACGATCAGAATACCTTTCCGCAGAGCTATGTGAATGATAGCGTTACTTATTCCCCTGACAAATATTTTCGATTTAGCTGGACCCAACTGGAGAAAGGACCCGGCGAATACGACTGGACCCTCTTCGACCAGGAGATTCAGGATGCCATTCGCAACCGGCAATCCTTCAGTTTTGGTATTATGCCCACCTGCCCTTCCTGCCACGACGATGGCAAAAGCATTACCATTGATGGGAAGATCGCTTCCTATCCCGCCTACCTGCACGAACAAATGCAGACCGAGACGGTGAAAGATTGGGTAAGCCCCATATCGGATATGTGGGTACCCAACTGGAACAGCTCCGCCTATCTCGACGCGCTGGATCAATTAAACCAGGCCATTGCTGACCATTTGGAAAGCGAAAGTTTTCAGGGTGTCCGTTACCGCGATGTCGTTCGCTACATCGATCTTCGTGGCTACGGGAGTTTTGGCGAATGGCATGAAGCCGCGATTGTGAATACGATGAGCGACCATCCCGAAGGAACAAGGGCGAGTGTGGAAAGTTTGCGCCGGATTGTAAACAGCCACCTCCTGGCCTTTAAACCCTATCGCCTGGTGGCATTGCTGGGCAGCCTCGATGGCGGCTTGCTACGCAACACCCAGGTACCTCCGGAAATTGGCTATATGATATTGCAGGCGAAAACAGATAAGGGTTTGCTGGGTATCCGGCGCGACAACTGGGGTTCCACCGACGATTATATCCGACAGTATATGGAGCGGCATCCCGTAGTACATGAGGGTCTTTCTTTCGCCGAAGCCATCCGCGAAAGATGGAAGCAGGCACCGATTGTGGGTGAGCCGATCCATGACGCGGCCTATCACAACGGTTGCTCGATGGGTGACCTGGAAAGCCAGGTGCGTACCTATCATGCCAGTTCCTTTGGCAATGGCAATTTTGCCATGCCTGGCGATCCCTGCCTGGCCACCCAGGTACGTGCCGCCACACTGGCTGCCGGTTTCAGAATTGCGCCCGTGGCTGGAACAGTTGACTCAACTATTGTTGCCGGCAACAAGCTCTCCATTAAAATATTCTGGCAAAACCAGGGAGTGGCGCCGGCTTATGAGCCCTGGCTGCTTCACTATCAATTCCATGAACTGCGCAGTGACAGTCTGCTGCTCGAAATGGCTTCCGCATTCAATCCCGCCGCTCTATTGCCTTCGGATACTGCTATCCAACATACCGACCAATTGCACATACCTGCCCATGTGCCTGCGGGCAATTATAACCTGAAGATTTCGCTGCGCGACCCAAAGGGCTACTTCCCTCCCCTCCCGCTGGCCATCCGCGGCCGTTTGGCCGATGGTTCCTATACGGTTCGAACCATCGAGGTTTTGCAGGCCCGCTGATCGTATCTTTGCCCCATGGCAGAAGATCTTCAAATAGTAACCGGCTCCAAAGCCGAGCAATACCAATCGCTGATTCCTCAAATTACCGGCCTGTTGCAGGGTGAGCCCGACCTGGTCGCTAACCTGGCCAATGTAAGCGCCGCACTGAAAGAGCAATTTGGCTGGTTCTGGGTAGGGTTCTATCTCGTGAAAAATGATGAACTGGTACTCGGCCCCTTCCAGGGACCCGTGGCCTGCACACGCATCAAAAAAGGCCGTGGGGTCTGTGGCAGCAGTTGGGCTCAGGAAAAAACCCTGATTGTGCCCGACGTGGAAAAATTCCCAGGACATATCGCCTGCAGCAGCCTCTCCAAATCCGAAATCGTAGTGCCCATCATTCGCAACGGGCAAGTGTTGGGAGTGCTGGATGTGGATAGCGATGAACTGGACCAGTTTGATCAAACCGATCAGCAATACCTGGAACAGATACTACAACTCCTTTCCTTTGAATAAACATGCCCACCTTCACGCTACACATCACGGGCAAAGTTCAGGGCGTGTTTTATCGCCAGTCGGCCAAAGACAAAGCCATGGAACTTGGCTTGAAGGGGCAAACCTGGAACAATCCAGACGGATCAGTCACCATTGTCGTAAACGGCAACATGTCTGAAATTGAGCACTTATTGGAATGGTGCAGGCAGGGTCCTCCGCGTGCGCAGGTAAATTCTGTTGAAATAAGTGAAACGGCCGATCAGGATTTTCCGGATTTCCGAATCATCCGTTGAGTGAAGCCTGAAGATTCTGTAGCATGTCACGCGTCATTGCGGACAGGTCGAATTCTTCCTTCCAGCCCCAATCGGCACGGGCCACGCTGTCATCAATACTTTGCGGCCAGCTATTGGCGATCTGCTGCCGGTAATCCGGCGTATAACTCATGCTGAAATCGGGAATATGTTTTTTGATCTCGGCGCCAATCTCCTTCGGAGAAAAACTCATGGCGGAAATATTGTAGGAGGTACGAATGGATACTTTTTCGGCCGGGGCCTCCATCAACTCAATCGTAGCTCTTATCGCATCCGGCATATACATCATTGGCAGGTAGGTATCTTCCTGAAGGAAACATTCATAGTTCTTCTGCTCCAATGCCTCATGAAAAATCTCCACGGCATAATCTGTAGTGCCACCACCCGGCGCCGATTTCCAGGAGATGAGACCGGGATAGCGAAGACTGCGCACATCAACCCCATAGCGATGGAAATAGTAGTTGCACCAGAACTCTCCTGCATACTTGCTGATGCCATACACGGTGCTGGGCTCAATGATCGTTTGCTGCGGGCAATTCTGTTTGGGCGAACTGGGCCCGAAAACAGCGATGGATGAAGGCCAGTACACTTTGTGCAATTGCTCTTCACGGGCAATATCCAGCACATTCAATAGACCCTGCATATTCAGGTGCCAGGCCAGGCCGGGATTCTTCTCCCCCGTAGCGGAAAGAATCGCCGCCAGCAGATAAATCTGCGTAATATTCTGCCGGATCACCTGCACGTGCAGCATTTCCTTATTCATTACATCGAGGCTCACATAGGGCCCTGTTCCCTCGAGCAGGGGATTTTGTTCACGCAGGTCGGAAGCAATCACATTCTGATTACCGTATATTTTTCGGAGGGCGAGCGTCAGTTCCACACCTATCTGACCACTGGCGCCTATTACGAGTATCTTATCTTTTTGCATGACGCAAAGAAAGGAAAAAACCCTAAACCTTCGGTTACCAAAGCTCCCATTAACAATCGGTTTTGGAGTTCCCCCGCGTTCTGGTTTAATCGTTAATTTTGCGTTTCATAATTCTGACCACCCAAATAAATAAATATTGCCGATGTCGCCCTTTCTGCAAAAGCTATTCGCCCATCAAACTTATGACCCAAATTCATTTTTCCTGATTGCCGGACCCTGTGTGGTGGAATCGGAGGACCTGATCATGGAAGTAGCGGAGAAAGTATCGGCTACCTGCCGTGAGTTGGGTATTCCCTATGTGTTCAAATCCTCCTACCGCAAGGCCAACCGCACCAGTGCCGGTTCCTTTACGGGCATTGGTGATGAAAAAGCCCTGGCCCTGGTGCAGAAAGTTGGACAAACATTCTCCCTACCCACCACATCCGATATTCATGCCCATGAAGAGGCAGCCGTTGCCGCGAAATATGTGGACATTCTGCAAATACCCGCCTTTCTATGTCGCCAGACCGACCTTTTGCAGGCGGCCGCGGCTACTGGCAAAGTGGTGAACGTGAAAAAGGGTCAGTTCCTGAGCGGACCCGCCATGAAGTTTGCGGTGGAAAAAATAAAGCAGGCGGGCAACGAAAATATCATACTGACGGAGCGGGGAACCACTTTTGGCTACCAGGACCTGGTGGTTGACTTCCGGAATATTCCCTGGATGAAGCAACATGGTTGTCCCGTGGTGATGGATGTTACGCACTCCCTGCAACAACCCAACCAAACCAGTGGTGTCACCGGCGGCAACCCCCAACTCATTGGCACCATAGCCAAAGCCGCTATAGCCACCGGCGCCGATGGTCTCTTTATTGAAACGCATCCCAATCCCGCCAAAGCCCTGAGCGATGGGGCGAATATGTTGCAACTGGATTTATTACCGGAATTGCTGGAGCAGTTGCTGAAATTGCGCAAAGCAGCTACTGAGTGAGTTTTACGTTATACGTTATACGTTTTACGTTTCTGGTTTAAAGTTTAGGGTTTAATGTTTAAGAATATATTACAAGTAATTCTAACCTTAAACTATAAACCCTAAACTCTAAACCCTAAACCAACGTATTACGTAAAACGTATAACGTAATACATCTATCGCAGATCCACTTCCTCCACTCCCGGATACTTCGCTTTATTGAATACAAAAGTATCATCAGCTATGGGCTGATTTGTTTTCATACTGGTAACCGTGTAGATATAGCGGTTGCCGCCGTTTTCCAGTACGCGTGTGCTATAGATCGTTTTCGCCGCTTTATCGATCATCAGGTACACTTTATGAAAAGCCTTACCCTTATCGGCAGGTGTCATTTCAATTTCCTGCAGGGTGCGGCCGGCCACTTTTTTTTCTCCGTTCATTACGGAATAAAAATCCTTATCGTAGAAGTTGGTGAATAGCTTTTGGGGCGTAATCATTCCACTGGCTTCGTCGAGCGTGGATATGGTTACTTCATTAATGCTCTTATCATAGTTCCAAACCGTTTTGCCATCGCTGAAAATTTCCTGGCCGGCAAAGCTCACTTTGTATCGGGTACCCTTCATCCAAACCGTACCGGTTTTGGTACCCATTTCTTTTCCATTAGCATCTTCCACTTTATAGGAAAAACTTGCCTGAACGGTCTTAAAAGTCTTAAACTTGGCGCTCACCGCTTTCAGGATAGCCGTAGCTTCCGGGTCATTTTTTGTGGGATTGTTCTGAGCCAGGGTGGGTACTGCCAATAAGGATAAGAATACTAAATTGTAAAATGCTTTCATTTGCCTGCTTTGTCGATGAATAATTGCTGATGATAGTTATAGTGCCTGTTTTATCTGTTTCTTTTGCTCCACAGTATTCGATCTACACAATGCTGAGACTGTGCCAGGGTTAACCGGGTTGCAAATGTGAACAATATTTAACAGCTAATACCCTGTTTTGGATGATCGAAATCAAGAAATCAGACCCCCGAGTTTAGTCCTGTGCTAACCAAGGCTTTGTAAATGCTGTTCCAGGTCCATTTCGGTTTTGATCAGTACATCCCTGGCCTTGCTACCCTGGCTGGGGCCTACAATGCCCGCCGCTTCCAGTTGGTCCATTAATCGGCCGGCACGGTTATACCCCAGTTTCATGCGGCGCTGGAGCAAGGATGTAGAACCTTGCTGGCTCTGCACAATCAGCCTGGCCGCATCCTCAAACATGCTGTCGCGGTTACCCATATCAAATTCCTTGCCCTCCAGTTCTTTCTCATCGATATATTCCGGCAACATGAAAGCCATGGGATAGCCTCGCTGTTCGGAAATAAAGTCCACCACATTTTCCACCTCCGGCGTATCCACAAATGCGCATTGCAGGCGAATGATTTCGCCATTATGCGAAATCAGCATATCGCCCTTACCAATCAATTGCTCAGCGCCACCTGTATCCAGGATAGTGCGGGAATCGATTTTCGATGAAACTTTAAACGCAATACGTGCTGGAAAGTTGGCTTTGATGGTACCTGTAATGATATTCACAGAAGGCCGCTGTGTGGCAATTATCAGGTGTATGCCAATGGCACGTGCCAATTGCGCCAGTCGCGCTATGGGCATTTCGACTTCCTTACCCGCCGTCATAATCAAATCCGCAAACTCATCGATCACCAACACAATAAAGGGCAGGTACTGATGACCTTTTTGAGGGTTCAGTTTACGCTTAACAAACTTTTCATTATACTCTTTGATATTCCGCGCGCCTGCTTCTTTCAGCAGATCGTAGCGGTTGTCCATTTCAATGCAAAGCGCATTGAGCGTGTGAACCACTTTCTTGGTATCGGTAATAATCGCGTCTTCTTCTCCGGGCAACTTTGCCAGGAAATGACGCTCGATATGCCGGTAAATGCTCAGCTCCACTTTCTTGGGGTCAATCAACACAAACTTTAGTTGCGACGGATGTTTCTTGTACAGAAGTGAAACCAGTATCGCATTCAACCCAACCGATTTACCCTGACCGGTAGCGCCCGCCATCAGCAGGTGAGGCATGCTGGCCAGATCAACAATATAATTTTCGTTATCAATTTTCTTACCAACCGCGATCGGCAGGCTGAAATTATTGTGTTGGAATTTTTCTGAAGCGAGCAGGGTTTTCATGCTCACCACGGTCTTCTTCACATTAGGCACTTCAATACCGATGGTACCCTTGCCGGGGATGGGCGCAATGATACGGATACCCAGGGCAGCCAGGCTTAGCGCGATATCGTCTTCCAGGTTTTTGATACGGGAAATGCGTACACCGGCTGCGGGCACAATTTCATAAAGCGTAACAGTTGGCCCCACCGTAGCGCTGATTTTCTGGATCTCGATGGAATAGTTGCGCAGGGTGGCGATAATCTGATCCTTATTTTTTTCCAGCTCGGCTGGATCCTGAATGATCCGCTCACTACCATGCGCTTCCAGCAGGTTCAGATTCGGATACTTGTAATCACGCAGATCAAGCGTGGGTTCATATGGTGGCAGGTTTTCGATGGCGCTGCTTTCTCCTTCTTCCGATTCCTCCACTTCCTCCGGCACCGTTTTTATTTCCAACTGAAGGCCATCCGGTTCAGGCACCCGGGGCTTTTCCACAGGCGCAGCCGGCTCCACTACCCAATCGTTGATGGTTTTTTCTTCATGCTGATGATAAAGATCATTTACGATTTCCTGATCGGGCATTGGGGTGAGAGCCGACACTTCTTCCTCCTCCTCCACCGGATCTTTTTCAATCAGGGTCATTTCAACCCCGGGCTTCTCCTCTTCAATAATAAGTTTGGGTGCCTTCCCCTTATCCTTGTTATCGTTTGCAACAACAGCCGCCTCTTCTTCACCCTCTTCTTCTTCATTTTCGGCTTCTTCTTCCAGATCGGAATTGTCCGCCTCAGGATTTGTTGCTGGCTGTTTGGCCGGCAGGTTAAAAGCCGGATTGAATTGCCAGATGATATAGGCAAAACCAATGACCAGCAGCAGGGCCGCTGTGCCAAAATTGCCCAGTGCACCCGTAAGCCAGTCGCTGATCATATTGCCTACACCACCGCCAAAACGGAATTCGAAACTGGCAAAAACAAAGGAAAGGGATACCGAAAGCACCAACAATCCGATGGTAACATATTTGAGGTTTTTCCAGATGGAAAACACTTTTCGGCTAAAAAGGAGGTTGACACCTGAAACAAAGAAGAAAGTGCAGATGAGCAGGGATGCAATGCCAAATCCTTTGTAGATAAAGAAGTGCGAAACCACGGCACCTAATCGCCCCAGCAGGTTAGTCACTTTCACTTCCGTGTCAAAAAGAATACTCGCTCCCCGGGCCACTTCAGTCTGGTCTTCTTTCCAGGTAAAGAAGTAGGAAATAAAAGCGATGAGCAGGTAGATGGACACCAACAGCGATAGCGCACCCAGTATTTTCCAGGTACGTTCATCTCGGGCCAGTTTCTGCCAGTCGATCCGCTCTTCGGTTTCGGGCTTAAAGCCTTTTGCCCCGGATTTGGAACCGGCTTTGCGGCCGCCGTGGGTGCCAGCTTTTTTCTGCTTGGTGGGCATATCCGCAAAGATAGGAATTGTGAAAAACTGTCGCGCTTATTCGTTGAATACCCGCAAAGTAGTACGCAGTTTACGTAAAAAGCCGAAGGGGAAATAGTACATTTGACCCTATTGCCGAAACCTGCTGACCCATGGCCTCTTTTCAAAAATTATTCCTGACATGGCTGCTGGCCTTGTGGCTGGCACCAGCGTCTGCCCAGGAGTCGGCACCACTCCCCTATTTGGATATCAGCCAGATCCAGCTCGCCATTCAGCCCGGTGCCATGAATCGCAACCTGGCGATGGCCTATATTCCTCCGGAAGAAAATATTGAGAAGCTATATGGCAAGCTGAATATGCAGCATGGCCTGGTTCATCCCGGTTATATTCCCCTCGACCGAGTACCCGAGCAAGTGGTTCTGCGGTTTAATATCCGCAATTCGGATGATACCATCCGTTCAGTCTGGTTTTTTCCCGGATTCTATTTCCCGGAAGTGAAACTGTTTCGGGTGATTGACCGTAGCCGTCTGGAACGGATACCGGATATTTTACCAGCCAAACTTGGCGAAATCAGCTATCGACTATTAAAGTTGCAGCCCGGCGACTCCCTGCAGGTGCTGGCGGTACTGGCTCCTATTCGCACGCATCTCAACCAGATCAAGCCCAGGCTTATCACGCCGGAATATCTACCTACATTTATTGTCGCGCTCGACAATACCAATATTGAATCCAAGATATTCACCTATGTTTTCTGCGGATTATTGCTGATGATGATCCTGTTTTCGATGGCCAACTATTTCCTGGGCCGCAACCTGGAATTCCTTTACTATTCGGCGTATGCATTTCTGATCTGCATCATGCTTTTTATCAAAGGGATTTACAGCTATCATACCAGTCATTTTGGTTTTTTCCAGGAAGGCTATCTTGATTTCATCATGCAAAGCACGGGCACCATCTTTTACATGCGCTTTATGCAGCGATACCTCAACACCCGCAAAGAGCATCCATTCCTGCAGAAGCTTTACGACTTTGGCGTAATCATGGTGCTGCTGGCCTTGCTGGGATTTACCTATGCACATTATTTCACCTACAACTTTCTGCTCGAAAACTACCTGGAAAATATTACCAAAGGCCTGCTGCTCATTATGGTCTTTATCTTCCTTGTGTATAGCGTTCGCCGCTGGGACGACCGGCTACTACGGTATTTGTTCTGGGGCAATTTCAGCCTCTTTATATTTTCCCTTTTCTCGTTGCTGATGTTGACCGGCACAATACCCGCCTACAAGCTGCCCTCCATTTTTGGTAGTTCGGTTTTTTATTATGAGATGGGAATTTTGCTGGAATTAATTTTCTTCCTGATGGGTCTCAATTATAAGAACCGCCGCCAACTGGTGGCGCAGGCCAGGGAACGCGAACGATTGAAAGCTGAGAACATGATGGCGGCTTATGAGCGCGAAATCGCGGTGTACAAAGGCCAGCAGGAAGAGCGGCAAAGAATTTCGGCGGATATGCACGATGAATTGGGTTCGGGGATGACGGCCATTCGCCTGATGAGCGAGATCGCTCGCAACAAAATGAAGGAAAATACCCCGGTGGAAATAGAAAAGATATCGCGCTCCGCTGATGAAGTACTCAACAAGATGAACGCGATCATCTGGAGTATGAACAGCGGAAACGATACCGTGGATAATCTGGTTTCCTATATCCGCTCTTACGCCCTTGAATATTTTGAAGCTACATCCATTAGCTGCAAAATACTTACGCCGGAAAATATCAATCAACGGGAGCTGTCGGGCGATAAACGGCGCAACCTTTTCTTATGTGTGAAAGAAAGTCTGCACAATGTGATCAAGCATTCCAAAGCTTCAGAGGTGAGAATCTATTTTGTTACGGATGAAGTACTCACTATCCGCATCGTTGACAATGGCGTGGGCATCGACCTCGCCAATCTGCGTCAATTTGGCAATGGTCTGAAGAATATCGCCAAGCGCATGGAAAGCATTGGCGGAACCTACCAAATTGAGAATAATGGAGGCACGGTTACCACGCTGCGATTAAAGCTATAGACCTTTGTCGGTTTTGGGCCTGATTCAAACCCTTCGGCTCAAACCAAGCGCCAGGCAAACCCAGCCCAGTATAAAGAACACACCTCCAATGGGGGTTATGATGCCTATACCCTGCAAGCCCACCTGCTCCGTGGCTTTGATGGCTGTCAATAAATAAAGCGATCCTGAAAAAAGGAGTATGCCAATGATGAACGCATACCCGGCACGAACCAACCATTTTCCCGGAAACTTTTCCAGGAGGATAGCGGTTACCAGCAATGCAATGACGTGATAAAACTGGTAGCGCACGCCTGTTTCGAAGCTCGACACGGTGTCGGGCGGAACAATCTTCTTCAATCCGTGCGCACCAAAAGCGCCCAGGGCCACGGCTATGGCGGCAAGCCAGGCGGCTGTGCGTAAAAAACCTTTATGCATGAAAAATCAATTCAATCATTTGTTCCATGGGAATATCGTCATCTTCGATCGCTACCCGCGACTGCTCATAATAAATTCGCCGGTCCGAAAATTTCTTGCTGATGAAGGCTTTCAATTGATCATCGCTTAAATCGCGCAACAGAGGCCTTTCCGATTTTTCTTTCAGCAGGCGTTCATACAATACGGGCAGCGATGTATTCAGCCAAACCGTGGTGCCCTGGCTGTTCATATACTCCACGTTGTTGAAATAGCAGGGTGTGCCGCCGCCACAGGCCATCACAAAACTGCCATGGCTTTCGGTTATGATATGCAGTACTTCTTTTTCTTTCAGTCGAAAATACTCCTCGCCCTGCTCGCGGAAAATATCATTTATCGACTTTCCTTCGGTATTCACGATCTGCGCGTCCAGGTCAAAGAATGGGATGCCCAGTTTCGCGCTCAGTTGTTGCCCGCGAAATGATTTGCCGGAACCCATAAATCCAACCAGGAATATTTTCATTATTTAAATGCGTTGAAACCGGTTATATCCATACCTGTTATCAGCAGGTGTATATCGTGAGTACCTTCGTAGGTGATTACGCTCTCCAGGTTCATCATATGGCGCATCACCGGGTATTCACCTGTGATACCCATACCTCCCAGCATTTGCCGTGCATCGCGACAGATTTGCGTGGCTACTTCGCAGGCATTGCGCTTGGCCATACTCACCTGTTGGGGTGTAGCTTTTCCCTGATCCATCAACACGGCCAGTCGCCAGTTGAGCAATTGTGCTTTCGTAATCTCGGTAAGCATTTCCGCCAGCTTTTTTTGTTGCAGTTGGAAGGCGCCGATAGGTTTACCAAACTGCTCCCTTTCTTTGGAATAGCGAAGGGCGGTATCATAGCAATCCATGGCAGCACCGATGGCGCCCCAGGCAATACCAAAGCGTGCCTTGGTGAGGCAGCCCAGCGGGCCCTTCAATCCTTTGATGTTGGGAAAAACATTAGCCTTTGGAACTTTCACATTATCGAAAACCAACTCGCCGGTTGCCGATGCACGCAAGCTCCACTTTCCATGGGTGGTGGGCGTGCTGAACCCTTCCATGCCCCGCTCCAGGATAACACCCTGCACTTCTCCGGCCTCGTTCCGGGCCCATACCACGGCCACCTGGGCAAAGGGCGCATTGCTGATCCACATTTTGGCGCCATTCAGTATTACGTGGTCGCCCGCATCGCGAATGTTGGTGAGCATGCTGCCGGGATCACTGCCGTGATTGGGTTCCGTTAATCCAAAACAACCCAACCATTCACCCGAAGCCAGCCTGGGCAAATATTTTTTTCGCTGCTCCTCGCTGCCATAGGCATAGATGGGATACATCACCAGCGAGCCCTGTACCGATGCGGTGGAGCGCACGCCGCTATCACCACGTTCCAACTCCTGCATCATCAAACCATAGGATACATAATCCAGCCCACCTCCGCCGTATTCAGTTGGAATGGTGGGGCCAAACACACCCAGATCGCCCATTTGCTTTACAATCTGCTCAGGAAACTCCGCACGCTGTGCATATTCTTCTATGATGGGGGAAATCTCCTTCTTTACATACTGACGAACCGTTTCGCGAATCATTTTCTGTTCTTCGGTCAGTAATTCATCCAACTGAAAATAATCAGGACTCGTAAAAAGATCAGTGCGTGCGGCCATAGCAATGTTTTAGGTTTGATATGCAAAGATAGGGAGGGGAATTTTTGATTAGTTGATTTGTTGATTCGTTGATTCGTTGATTCGTTGATTCGTTGATTCGTTGATTCGTTTATTTGTTTAAGGTTTAGAGTTTAATAAGTAAACTGAGCTTACCAAAATAGTTTGAAAAATGCCTGCGCCAACTTGATTCATCAGAACTAAATAGCCTTCCAGCCTTTCAAAGGACTTTCTCCCGCCTACTTCTACACAGACTTTTGCTGAAAAGCCAATGAATTTCACCTCCAAACCTTAAACTTTAAACCCTAAACCTTAAACAAATCAACAAATCAACGAATCAACAAATCAACGAATCAACAAATCAACAAATACTTCTCCATCTCTCTCTTCATCTTCTCCGCTTCTTCCGCTGCTTTTTCGGCGAAATCTTCTCCGGAGGAGGCAAAAATGATGGCGCGGCTGGCATTCACCAGCAGGCCTCCATCTTTATTAAGTGCTCTTTTCGAAATTTCTTCAAGGCTGCCACCCTGCGCTCCTACGCCGGGTACCAATAGAAAATGGTCGGGGCAAATGCGCCTTATATTGTCGAACTCGGTAGCCTGCGTAGCGCCCACCACAAACATGAGGTTCTCGGGGCTTCCCCATCCAGAAACGGTTTCCAATACTTCTTCATACAAATAGCGGGCGGCTTTGGTTGCCGTGGCTTCCAATTTCTTCATTTCAAAATCCGCGGCGCCGGGATTGGACGTGAGCCCCAGCACAATGGCCCATTTGCCGGGCCTTTGTAGAAATGGTTTCACACTATCGGCACCCATATAAGGCGCAACGGTGATGGAATCAAATGGTAATTGATCGAAAAAAGCGCGGGCATATTGATCGGCTGTATTGCCAATATCGCCGCGCTTGGCATCGGCGATGGTAAAATGCGTATCGCCAATATAGCGGACAGTGGCATCCATCACTTTCCATCCTTCAATGCCCAGTGCCTCATAAAAAGCAGTATTGATCTTGTAGGCAACAGCATAGGGCCTCGTTGCATCAATAATGGCCTTGTTAAACTCCCACATACCTTCCGCATCGCGATTGAGATGCGTGGGGAGTTTGCTGATATCGGTGTCGAGGCCAACACATAAATAGGATGATCGCTGAAAGATCAGCTCACGAAGCTTTTGCCGGTTCATGCGGCAAATATAAGGCAGCAGGCTGGCCCATTGCCATGGCCGGGCCGATTAATACAGTTGATCGCAGTTACTGTACTACGAATTTCATTTTCAAACTTGTTCCATCACTTCGCCGGCTGGTGAGCAGGTAAACTCCGGGTTTCAGCCGGCTAATATCCAGCTGCTGCACGCCACTGCTGATGCGAACCTGCAGGCTGCGTACGCCCTGCATATTGGTCACAAAAAGAGTATTGCCTATCCAGCGGGGATCATAAGCCAGGTCCACGGTAATCTGCCCACGGGCGGGATTGGGATAGATCACGGGTTTGAGCCAGCGGGGAGGCTCCCCGCCTACCGGTATTTCTTCTTGCGTGGGTGGCTGCAAGCCTTTTGAGGAAAGCAGGCTTTCGCGGAAACCGCCGGGCTCAAACAAGGCGCGCATCCTTTCCTTTTGTCCCTCTGTGAAGAGATTGATACAGGCATCGTTGGTGAGGTCCATATAATTCATATACATGTCGCCAGCGGCATCATTGCCGCAGGACCGGCGAATGCCATCGGGACAACCATTGGTAAATCCGGCCTGCTTCGGCGTATCATCCACCCAATCGTCACCACAGTAATCATCACCCCAGATATGCCGCAGACCCAACCAGTGCCCCACTTCATGCACGGCCACCTTTCCCTCACCAAAACTGGCCGAGTTGCTGGTGCCAACAATACCATAGTTTAGTACCATTCCGTCTTTTTTGGGATCTCCGCCAGGAAAGCTGGCGTAGCCCAGGGCACGCCGAAGGCTGCAAACCCAGATATTCAGGTATTGACTGGCATCCCAGGCATCCGCGCCCATTTCTTCCGCCGATTTCATTTTATCATCGGCATCCCAGGCCTGTATGGGAGTGTACTTGCGAATGATGCCGCTGGTAGCGCGGCGCTCAGGATCAGCAATGGCCAGTTTAAACTCAATTTCGCAGTCAGCCGCCAGCGCCTTAAACCGCTCCGGTGTGTTGACCGTATCGGCTCCCAGGCGGCGAAAAGCTTCATTCAGTATCCGGAGCTGCTCATGAATTTTTTCATTGGGAATATTCTGCGTGGCTTCATGATAGAGCACATGGAATACCACCGGTATCACGATAAGGGTTTTGCCATCCCCGCGCGATTGCAATGCGGATGGTTTATTTTTTTGACGGGCAATAAAATTTTCTATGGATTGAATGCTACTTTCCAGCGAAGGGTTCAACAGGGTTTGCTCCTGCAGGTAGGTAGGGGTACTGCAATGGGTTTGCGCCTCCGATCGATACAGAAATGCCAGTACGAGTAGAATGCCGGTGAATACACGCTTCATTGGGACAAATAATTGGTACGTGAAGCATGGCTGCAATAAACTGCCATGAGTATTCAAGCGGCATTGGAAGCTTTGGGGTAAATCTGGAAGGGATTTTGAACGGCTGTTCGGGGGATACGATTTTGAGAAAGGCCCGGGGGACGGGCAACGGTCAAATATAAAACAATTTTTGAAAGCTGCAGCATTTTTTCGATCGTAAAAATACGAAGCCGTACCTTGCGGTGATCTTTAACAACTGATTCGCCCACAGGCACGTATTTTTGCTGACATCATGATGACTATCCAGAGAACTTATGCTATACTGGCGCTGGCGTTTCTGGCCACAGCCTGCAATGGACCTGACCAACCCGCAGATCCCGGTACACCCGCTGCAAAAGGCCCCCGTACGATGACCTTTTCCATCCTCAACACTTTTCCGCATGATACGGCTTACTACACCCAGGGCCTGGAATTCTACCAGGGAAAGCTGTATGAAGGGACGGGATCGGGCAGCGCGGCCGGATCTTTCCTCATGCAAATCGATCAGCAAACAGGAAAGGCGAATCGGAAGATCGCGCTTGACAAGGAACTTTTCGGCGAAGGTATCAGTATAATGAACGACACCGTTTATCAGCTCACCTGGCAAAACAGAAAAGCATTTGCTTACCACGTAAAAGATTTTAAGAAGATTGCGGAATATTCAATCAATCACGAGGGATGGGGTCTGACGAATAATGGTAAGGAATTGATTGCATCCGATGGATCATCCAAACTCTATTATTATGAGCCGGGCAGTTTCCGCCTTCTGCGCACACAGTCAATTACTGAAGGAGGTGCGCTTTCCTATAACCTCAACGAGCTGGAATATGTAAATGGCTTTGTATATGCCAATCAGTATCAGTTTCCGTATATCTTCAAAATTGACCCCGGCTCCGGCACGGTGGTCGCCAAAGCCGATTTATCAGATCTCTGGGATCGGGTGAAAAAATTGAAACCGGATGTGGACGTACCGAATGGTATCGCCTACGACAGCACAAAGAAGACCTTCTTCATCACGGGAAAGTTGTGGCCGGAAATGTATGAGGTGCAGTTTTCGGAGTGAGTTACGTTGTACGTATTACGTATTACGTATTACGTTTTTTGGGTTTAAGGTTTAGAGTTTAGGGTTTAAGGAGATGATTGGATGGTTGGGGGATATGGCATTTGTTTCAAAAAAAATCTGCGGAAATCTGCGTTGGAATCTGCGGAAATCTGCGGGAAATAATTCAGCACTTTAAACAGCTCCAGAGTTCAGGAGAATTTTCCCGCAGATATGCGCAGATTTGTTGCGCAGATGAACGCAGATAAATGATTCCTGCAATTAGAATTAACCTACGGTAGACTCTTGCAGAGGAAATATTTGTATGAAATTTCTACCATCTACTATTACAACAGAATTACATTAAACAACAAACTTTAAACCCAAGAACCCACGTACTACGTATTACGTACTACGTAAAACGTAAACAATCGAGCTGGCCCCATATTTTCCCGCTTTCAAATTACTGCTCAGCCCCTGCCAGAATGAGGAAAGCCATCGGCTCGATCCTGATTTATGCTTATAACTCAGGAGGGATACATAGAAGCTGTCGAATTTCATGGGCAATTGCGCTTCTATTTTCAGGCCATGCTTTGCTGCCAGCACCTGCATGCTGGCCGGGGAGAAATGGTACAGGTGCCTTGGCACATCATAAGCCGCCCAGTGTTCTCCAAAATGTCTTGCATCGCCAGAAGTGTAATTGGGAACAGCCACAAAAATGGCGCCTTCCGGCTTAATAAGCCGGGCCATTTTCGCCATATAATCCTGTAAAGCATGTACATGCTCCAATACATGCCAGAGTGTAATGGCGTCGAATTGCGCGTCGGGTAAATTAAAGAGTTGGCTGATATCGTCTAAAACAATGCCATGATCCTGCAAAGCCACCGCCCTTGCGTCAGGATCCGGCTCCAGGCCCCTCACCTGCCACCCGTTCTCCTTCATTGCGCCCACAAAAGCTCCGGATCCGGCCCCCACATCCAGCAAGTCCCCTTGCATTTTCCCTGTCCATTTTTCTATCCACTTCCTTTTCTTCACCAGTGTGCGCTTACGTACCTGGTGGTAGAGCCAGTTCACCATTCCCTTGCGGGTGTTGCTGTGCGAAACATAAGCTTCAGACTTATAATAGGGTGCAATTTCGTCGGGCCCCGGCACGTCCTGTGTGAGCCGCAGCGTACATCCGCCACATTCCAGCACCGGAAAAATTTCGCCACTCACCAAATTATCTTTTACCTGGAAAATGGGCATCAAACGATCGGAACCACAAATGGGGCAATGGGAATAGTGAAGCATGGCAGGAAGTGGTGAGACGTGAATCGTGAATCGTGAATCGTGAGTAGGAGTTTGAAAGTTTAAGATTTAGAGTTTAGGGTCTAAACTTCATTTTTGAAGTAATACCATCTTTACCATTCTATATCACTGACAAAATTAATTGATAAAATAGGTAATCCCAAATCACGGCTCAAGGCTCACGGCTCACGACTCACGATTCACGGCTCATGACTCACGGCTCACGGCTCACGGCTCACGACTCACGATTCACGATTCACGACTCACGGCTCACGATTCACGGCTCACGGTTTCATTCCATTTCCTATCGCTTCCACCACCACTCCTTTGCTGGAAAAATAAAATCCTATCAGTATAACCAGGATCACAAGCAGCACCAGGGCTACAGCCCAATAAATATCTTTTTTTATAGGTGCCGACTGGAAATATTCGCGCATTTCATCGGCGGTTCTTTCCGACTCGCCTACCCTGACCTGGTGTTCCGCTTTTTCGCGCAATACCCTTTCGGCTGTCACTGGCTCGCCCTCCGGCATTTGTTCAAAAGCCGGCGTGAACGCGATGCCTGAACCTAATGCCTTTTTCCACTCCCCAATTCCTTCCCACAACAGGGTTTCTCCCTTCTGTATTCTTTCACGCAGATCGAACACAAAATTATTGTAGCGCATAATCGCTTCACGATCCGGAATAGCAAGGGCTGAAGCAAGGCAATCGAAAAATCGTCGGGATGGCTGGCTATTTGTTTCGTCGAACGCCAGGCGATAAGCGGGGGGATTAATCTGGCGATTCGCCACATCAATAGATGCCGGTTCTCTTTCAAGGCGCAGCCTGCCAATGCCGGGCATATTCAATTCATGATGGAGAAACAGGTATTTTCTTAACTCGCCGTACATGTCAGGGTTTTTGATCAAACGAAAATACAATTCCGCCCACTAAGTTGAACCCATAAACCGGATACTGATTCCAGCGCTGGTATTCTTTATTGAAAATATTGTTGAACTGCGTCCAAAGATTAATATTCCGCGATACCCGGAACTCGAGCCCGGCATTGAGGTCAAAAGCGCCACTCAACTTACCATCACTACCATCGGCACGCAGGTATCTGGGGCCACTCCAGGCAAAGAGATCGCTCTTGAGCCAGAGGTCCTTTATGATGCGGAGGCTCATGGATGTGTTCAGCTCGAGCGGCAACATGCCCCAGGCTTTCTGCTGGCCCTGCAAGCCGGTAAACTGGTTGAACTGCAGGTTGGCAATCACGCTGAATTTTTCCTCCACCGTGTAACCCAGTTCACCACCCAGGTTCAACACATTTATGCGATCAGCATATACCACATTAAAAGATTTGCCATCGGTACCGGAAACGGTATCATTAATAAAGAGAGGCTGATTATTCAGGCGGTTGAAACCCACTTTCGCACTATAGGAAAAATGATCACCCACCGATCCTTTGAAACCGGCAAAGCGCTCTTCGATCCAGGTATTGCGCAATTCACCCGGCGCCCACAACCAGGGGTTCTGCGATGCCAGGTATTGATAATTGGTCTTGCGAACGTAACCCGTCCAGCCTGCGTGAAAAGTAAAACGGCTGTCGTCGGTGCCAATTTCAGCGAGGATATTGGGAAACATTTTAAACTCGCTATTATCCCAGCTGGGACGGATGCCGCCCTGCAAACGCAGGTTGGTGCTTTTATAGGTTACCGAAGGCGACAAATACCAAACGGTATTGTTTATCGCGGAAGCCTTATCAGGAGAGTAACGGGTAAGATCGAAGGTTAGACCCAGGTTAACGCTGAAATCCTGGCCCACGGTTTTTTCCAGGGGCAGATTCAGCACGGTATTGCTTTCACTATTCTTGAGATGGTCATTGAAAATATCGAAGCGAAGCGTGGGTGCATAATTGAGACCAAAGCTGGTGGGCTCCAGGTTACGCAGTCCCGCGTTCACGCTGATAGTGGAAAAGCGCTGCCGAAGGCTGTCTTCCGGAAAAGTCAGGGTTTCGGGCATATAACCATACTTATAAGTACGATCCTGACGCAAACCTATGCCTCCGGTAATTTCGTGATTACTGGCTGTTTTGTAAAAACCCGTCGCCCTAAACTGTGTATTGGTAAAATCCTGGTACTCTCGCTTTCCTTGCGATGACACATGGCGCGCGTATAAATTGATACCCGCGGTGTTGCCATCCCCAAAGGAAAATCCGGCCTGCACATAAGGTGTTTTCAGGCTTCCAAAACCCGCCTTGATATAGTTGTTGTTGTTAAAAGCAACAGACGTATCAATTTGCATGGCCAGTGGCTTCAGTGAGCCTGGCTGGTAGGCAAAGAGCAGGTTGGGATTGGGAATATCATAATTCAGCCGGGGCCTTGTGGTATCAGCCGTGGGAGGCGTGGCGCTGAAATTGATCTTGGCCGGCTCCATCAGGCTGGGCTTAAAGCTCGAGGTAATATCTACCGAGCGCGTCGTATCTCTGCGCTGGGCCTGGGCCTGGGCGGCCATCAGCAAACCGCAAATGGCCAGTATGGAATAAATGCTTTGCTTCATAATTGTTGTATGCATAGGATGCTCAGCGTATTCGTTTATTAAGGATTTTCTACTTTGCTGTTACGGCCCTCTTCTTCTATCACCTGGTTAAGTTTGGCTTCCGCTTCAGCCTTCAGTGTGGGCTCCAGCGTGTTGTCAACAATACTTTGGAATGTAGCTTTGGCATTGAAATAGTCTTTTTGGCGGAAGTAAATATCGCCCAACAACAAATAGGCTTTAATTACCCAGAAATCGTAGCTGCCTGATTTGTTGATCACTTCAAAAGCCGACTTCTCCGCGTCGCCCATTCGGTTGAGTTCGAAAAAGCATTTCGCGATTTCATAGCGTGCTTCTGCAGCCAGCGCCGCCTTATTAATGCTTACCACCGACTTAAAGCTTGTAATAGCCTGGTCGCAACGGCCGTTTACCTGCTGCGATTTGCCGATGGTCATATTGGCCAGGCTCTTGTCGTCGGCATTACTGCCTTTGGCCGCTGTTAATTCCGTGGCATTCTCCATCGCTTCCGTCCACTTACCCTGTTGATACTGGCTACGCAACAGTCCGCGCATGGCTTCCAGCCGGTTGTCCTGGGTACTGGCTTCCTTCTTCAACTGCTGGAAATAGGTTTCAGCTTTCGCGTAATCTTTTATTTCGAAGAAATAGATTCGGGCCGCGGCCAGGATGGCGCGTTCTGCGTATTTATTAGGTGCTTTCTGCGCTACCGGCTCGTAGCCTGCCAGCGCGTTCTGCCATTCCTTGCGGGTATGATAGAGATCGGCCAGGTAAAAATTCGCGTCGATGGCATAAGTGCCGTTGGGGAATTTCTGCAGGTAATTGCGCAATGCGGTTTGTGCCGCTGCGGTATTGCCATTCACGAGCTGCGTTTCTGCGGCGGCATAGGTAAGGGAGTCTTCCGCATTCACACTAATGGGCTTGCCCACCGAGCGCATGAATGCGGCATACTCATCGGGCCGACCCTCATCCACGTAAATGCTCCGCACATTATACAAGGCATCCTGTGCTTCCGTGGAATTGGGGTATTGATTCACCAATAATTTATACTGATCCAGCGCACCCTGATTATTATTGAGGTTGTAATAGGCAGTGCCTAATTTTAAATGCGCTTCTGGCTTATAGCTGGCGTTGCCGCCATTTTGAATTACTTTTTGCAGGAAGGGTATGGCTTCGCTAAACTGCTCGTCAGACATATAGGTTTTGGCAATCTCCATATTGGCATCCATTACCAGTGGCGATTGCGGAAACTTCCGAACCATCGTATTCAGCAGGTTTATTTTTTCCTTCACGCTGCGGATGCCAGCAATTCTGGCACTTTGATAAGTGGCATAGTCCTCATCGGGCCAGCTGAAACGGATCGCATTATCATACATGCTGCGTGCCTTGGTGAAATTTCGCTCCATGAAAAAACAGTCGGCCAGGCGCAGGTAAGCATCCTGAGTCAGCTCATCACTGTTTAATGATGCATTGCGCGACAAGGGCTCAAAAAAGCTGCGTGCAACGGCATAGTTTTCTTTTTCCATGTAGCAATAACCCAGGTTGTAGCGTGCCGTATTGATATTGGCCTCACCACTGCTGGGCGCACCACCGCTCATATAGGCATTGTAATGCTTTATCGCGTCATCCAGCTCCAGCATATTATAGGCGATCTCTCCCTTCCAGAAATTCACGAGGGGCAATACCGCTCCATTGTTGGGATCTTTCAGGGCTTTATCCAGCAAGTCGTCCGCTTCATACAATTGATTATCGTTGATGTATTCCGTAGCACGCCCATAAAGGATGCGGGGATACAGGCGCTTCGCGTTGGGCGTGGGATTTTTCATACCTTCCAGCACGCTCAGGGCTTCACGATAATTATTGGTATTGGTTAATACCGCTACCAGCAGGTCTTTCGCTTCCGCATCGTAAGTGGAGTTGGGATATGTGCTCAGAAAATTGCGGAGACTGTTCAGCGATTCATCCTGATAACCGAGTTCATACGATAATTTGGCATACTGGAAACGCGATACTTCCTGCTGCTTCTTATCGCTGCTATTGCTGGCACAAAACAGAAAGGCATTTCGAGCGTTCGCTTTCTGACCGGTTTTCAAATAAGCATCACCCAGCAGGTACATCGCGCTTTGGCTCAGCGAATCTTCCTTACCACTCAACTGCTTAAAGCCTTCAATCGCTTTTTCGAGATTATTAGCCTGGTAATGGGAATAAGATAATTCATACAAATCCTCACGTCGCACTTTATCGGAACGCTTCACATAATCCTCCAGATAAGGCAGGGCCTTGCTATACTCTTTTCGCTCAAAATAGGCATGGCCGATCATCTGCTTCATCTCCATATCATAATACTGGGCATTATTGCTTTTGATCTTGGCCTCCGCGTATTGCAGCGCTTCTTCTTTCTTGTCCTGGATATAGTAAATCTGTGCTATATAATAAGGTACTACAGCGGCATATTCCTTTTCGTTCTCAACGATCCGGAAACTGGCGAGCGCCTCTGCATATTGCTTATCGCGAAACGAAAGAAATCCATAATAATAATTCGCCGCGAGATAGTTGGGGTCTTCCGGATTGGAGCGTATGGTATTGAACAAAGGCTTGGCCTGCGCAAATTTCTGCAGCGTGAAATAAGAATAGCCCTGATGAAACTTCATGGTCGCGATATCCGCGTTGCCCAGGTTGGCGATATTGGCCAATTCATAATGATCGGCTGCTTTCTTAAAATCGGAATGACGGAAATAAAACTCACCCAAATGATAGTTCATCATTTGCACCCGCGCGGTATTTTTTTCCAGGTCTATATAGTCAATAGCTTCCTGTTCCGCACGTGCTTCGTCCTGCATTAAGGCGCAAGCGATGGTATAATAATGAATCTCCTGGCTGGTAACGGGCTGATTGGCAATATTGGTTTCCCGAACAGATTGCCTGAGCTCCCGAAACAATGGATAAGCCAGGCTGTACTGGCGATTCTGAAAATACCCCTTAGCCTCCTTGAACTGGGTTTGGGGATCGGAATAAAAACGGGTTTGCTGGGCATGGGTCAACCCAAAGCCCAACAGGCCGAATGCCAGTAACATTTGATTTTTCATGAAACTTGTCCTTTAACCGTTGTGGGATAAACGATGCGAATATTCAAATTATTTCTTCGGTAGCCAAATAGCATTCCAAACAGGTGTGGATAAGTGCCATTTAACGAAAGGTTTAACATTTTATTCATTATCAGGGCCCTTATAGCTTTTAAAATTTCTTTCAGTATCATTGCATTCAAATCTCCACACCAATGAAAAAACTGTTTAGTATTCGTTATACCGACAATGGTATAACACTTTCCATGTTGATCCTGCGTGTATCACTGGGCCTGATGATGATTCCCCACGGATACAATAAACTTATCCGCTTTGCCGCCAAATCTTCCAGTTTTGCCGATCCTTTTCATATCGGAAATAGCACTTCGATGGCGCTGGCGATATTCGCTGAATTTTTCTGCGCTGTTTTTATCATCCTGGGGCTCTTCACCCGTTTGGCCTGTATCCCATTGATCATTGCCATGGGGGTTGCCCTGTTTTATTCGCATGGTGGGCAGATATTTACAGAAGGAGAAAAGGCGGGGCTTTACCTGGCCGGTTTTATTGCCATTCTGTTTGCAGGTCCCGGCAAAGTTTCGTTGGATAAATTGATTTCCGGAAAATAATTTTGGTGCAGGTAAGTTTCTGTATCATTAATAAATCAATCCCCGCATGTTTGTAGCTGAAACCCATATCCGCGTTCGCTATGCGGAGACCGACCAGATGGGCGTGGTGTATCATGGCAATTTCTTCCAGTATTTCGAGGTGGGCCGGGCCGAATCGATCCGGCAATTGGGCTTCACGTATGCGGATATGGAGAAAATGGGGGTCATCATGCCTGTGGTGGAAGTGCAATGCCGCTACCTGCGACCGGCACGCTATGATGATCTGCTTACCGTACGCGTTACGCTAAAAGAACTACCCGTGCATCACAAAATAGAATTTCACCAGGAAGTGCTGAATGAAGCTGGCGATCTCTTGGCCAGCGGCCACGTGATTCTTTATTTCATGGATGCCAAAACGCAAAAGAGAACCGTGATGCCGGAACAATTACGGCAGCAACTGGTACCCTATTTTGACTAAATTTATCCTATGGATCAACAGCAATGGGAAACCGGTGAAATTAGCGAAGCCGCGATATACCCGCCCAAATTCAGGAAGCCAAAGCCTGAGCCCTCCGCCATGTGGATTCGGTCGGCTACCAGCCTCGCTTTATACCTGATCATCGGTTTCTACTTTTTTCGAAGCCTTGAAATGCTGTTGTTGATTACAACAATCGTTATCTTGCACGAGTTGGGACATTTTGCCGCCATGAAATTGTTCCGATACAATGACCTTGGTATATTTTTTATTCCCTTGCTGGGCGCCTACGTTTCCGGAACCAAGCGTGAGGTTTCGCAGCGCGAATCCGCCATCATCCTGCTGGCTGGTCCCCTGCCGGGCATGCTCATTGGCGCCATCTTTTATTTTCTGTATCAGCAGGACCCCAGCCGCTCCATAGGGTTTCTTTCCTTTGAAGTAATTGGCCTCGCGTTCCTGTTCCTCAACCTCATCAACCTGCTGCCCATTTATCCGCTGGATGGCGGGCAGTTGCTCAACCGCGTTTATCTCGACGAAGAAAGCTGGATGAGCAAACTGTTTCAGTGGTTGTCGATCGCGGCATTGGTATGGGTGGCACTGTATGGTTTTAGCGTTCCGGTTTATCCACTTCTCATTTTCCCGGCGATGCTGGCCCTCCGCCAGTTTGGTGACCGAAGGATTCAGCAGGTGGAAAAAGAGATTGAACTGGCGGGGATCGATCTGAATTATTCCTATGCGGATCTGCCAGACGAAAATTATTGGAGAACGCGGAAAATATTAATCGAACAGCATCCCTCTTTTAAAGAAATGGATCCCGGACCACCTTATGCCTACGACGCCAAAGAAGAAAAGATTATGCAGATGATCGAAAGCCTGCTTCATCGGCACCTGGTTCAGGATATGTCGCTGGCAGGCAAGGCGCTGCTATTACTGATCTGGCTGGCCGCTCTCAGCAGCCCCTGGTGGCTCGATGTGGGTACACATTTTCTGCAACGATTTGGTATTGTGATTTAATGTTTAATTCACCTGGTTAAGTCCGTTATCAACAGCCTGGCTGCTCAGCTTTTTTTACCGCCACGAACGCTACGAATTCGCAAAGAGCGCAACGGAATCTTCCGGATATAGAAACCCTTACTATCTTTAATATTGGTCACTTTTGAATGCAGAACATTTCTGTACACTCAACAAATCGTCGCGTACGTTGCGAATTCTTTGCGCCCGTTGCGGTAAAAAACTTCCTCCACTTAAAACCACCTCCATAGGCCCAAAGAAGTCTCACGCCTCACGACTCACGCCTCACGACTCACGACTCACGTCTCACGCCTCACGCCTCACGTTGTCCTCCTCACTTCATCACATCCAGCACCCTGTACATTTTCCCTACCAGAGCTGAAGAACTGCCGGTATAGTTATTCACCAAAATGGCAAATATGTATTCCCTGCCATCTTTTTTGGAACGATGATATCCGCAAAAACCTTTGACGCCGCTGATGGTGCCTGATTTCATCTTCATGCCATTATAAAGCGGAAAGCCTTCCAAATAATCCGCATACCAGCTTTGCCTGGCCGCATACCAAAGCACTTTGGCCAGCGCCTCGGTAGTAACGCGGTTTTGCGGCGAGAGCCCTGATCCATCCTGCATGCGCAAGGCATTGGAATCGATACCCTGAGCCGCCCAAAAACGACGCATCACCGCCAGGCCCGCGTCGGTTGACCAGTTGCCCGACTTTTTCTCGCCTATCGTTTTCACGAATGCCTCTCCATATAGGTTGATACTCTTGCGCAGGAACCAATAAGACAAAGAGTCGATTGCCGGCGACAACAAGCTGGCCAATACAGCCATCTCTGTTTTGGGCTGTCGCACAATTACGGAGCTATTTCCTTCTTCCATTTCAAAGCCTTCCAGCTTCAGCTTCGATAACAGTTGTTCTCCAAAATACCGGTCACCATCCTGCACCGAACCGCTGATGGAAAATCGGTTTTCGTTTACCGGGATGGTTCCCTTCAGCAAGTGTGAACCGGCGTCCAAAGGAGGATAGATATAGGCATTATCGCCTGTGCCCGCTGCCGCAGAACTGAGCTTGTTCCGGAACGATTCGATTTCAGAAGGCAAATCGTCCTTGTTGATAACAACAACAGGATCGCCCAGCTTTTTGCCGGACCTAAGCAGGATGTCGTACTGATTCTCCCGCCAGGTGCAACGCGTGGCCGGCGCCCCATAGTAATTGCCCAGGTCCTGCAATATCCAGCCTTCCTGGCTCGGCAAAGAATCAATGCCGGGCTGCTGCCACATCACAATGGATGGAGCCAGTTTGCGGATACCCTTTGACCTTAAGGAATCCGCAATCTGCGAAAAAATGAATTCCGCCTGAGTAGAGGCATAGCGGGGGCTGCCCCAACTGGGATCGCCGCTGGCCACCAGGCCCAATTGCCAGGAACCCGCATTTTCTTCCAGGGGATCAAGCGTAATGAGATTCGTATATCGGAAATCCGATCCCAGGAGTGCAAATGCAGTGGCCGCCGTCACCACTTTCTGAGTAGAAGCCGGAGCCAGGCCCTGGCTGGCATTTCGGGCAAATACCAAACGCCCCGATTGCCGCTCCATCACATAAATGGAATGCGAAGCATACCTTAATTGCGGATCCTTTGCGAAATTCGCATACGCAGCCTGAAGCCGGGAAGCAATGGTTTGGGAACGGACAAAGCTTGTAGTTGTCAACAGCAACAAGAGCGCTGAAATGAAATAAGCCGATTGCCTTGTAATCATGCGGAAGTATTTTTGAAGCGGGTAATCCCCGGACTGAAGCCGTAAACCTAATTTTTTTGTGTGGAAATACCCGCCCCATTTTGTTAAAGCCGGAAGAGAAAAGTCCATTGACTGGATTTTCCTGACCATGCAAACAAAATACCTGGCCAACTGTTGCTGAGGGAGCTAAATTTGCGGTGCCTGAAGTGGACAACTTCCTGCGGCAAACTTAATTGAATGAATATGCTTTTTGCTTCTATTATAACTATCGGTGATGAATTGTTGATTGGTCAAACCATCGACACCAACAGCGCATTTATAGCACAGGAATTGAATACGCTCGGTATTTGGGTACGCCGACGAGTAGCCGTGGGCGACGATGCGGTAGAGATTCGCGCGGCACTGGATGAAGAAGGGCGGCAATCGCAACTGGTAATATTGACGGGCGGACTCGGACCCACAGCCGATGATATTACCAAGCCCTTGCTTTGCGGCTATTTTGGCGGGCAGATGGTGGTGAATGAAGCCGTGCGGCAGCACGTGATCTATTTGTTTGAAAAAGTTTATCGCCGCCCCGGCCCCATCCTGGAGCGCAACCTGCGCCAGGCTGAAGTGCCCGATGTGGCAACGGTATTGCATAATGAACGTGGTTCGGCGCCAGGCATGTGGTTCGAAAAAGAAGGCACCATATTTATTTCGTTACCCGGTGTGCCCCATGAAATGAAAGGGATAATGACCCAGGAAGTATTGCCTCGCCTGCAACAGCACTTTGTGATGCCGGCCATCGTACATCGTACAGCTTTTACGGCCGGGCAGGGTGAATCGATGATAGCGGAAAAACTAATGGGCTTTGAAGCAAAACTGCCCGCACATATCAAGTTGGCCTATCTGCCCAGTTATGGCATGGTAAAACTGCGATTGACCGCCACAGGAACCGACAAAGCCCAGGTAGAGCAGGAAGTGGACCTGTACTTTCAGGAATTATTGGAGCGTGTGAAGGATGTATTGGTTAGCGATCAGGATGAGGGCCTTGAAATTGTAATCGGAAAGATTCTCAAACAAAAAGGAAAGACCCTCGCAACTGCCGAAAGCTGTACGGGCGGCAGCATTGCCCAACTGATCACCAGCGTACCGGGCTCCTCCGCTTATTTCAAAGGAAGTATCGTGAGCTATGCGAATGAAGCGAAGGAGAACTTATTAAATGTCGGTAACGACACCCTCAGGAATTTTGGCGCGGTAAGTGAGCAAACCGTCCGGGAAATGGTAAAAGGGGTCCTGAGCGCGCTCCGGACCGATTATGCCATCGCCAGTTCCGGCATTATGGGCCCCGACGGGGGCAGTGCCGAAAAACCGGTTGGCACGGTTTGGCTGGCGGCGGGCAATGCAGACCGTGTGGTAACCCTGCAGTTACACCTGCGCTTCGACCGGCAGCGGAATATCCATATCGCGGCCGGGCAGGCACTGAACCTGCTGCGAAAATTCATTTTGACTAACACTTGATAGTATCTATTTGCCTCAATTCCTTACCTTTGGCGCGCTGAACTTTCCATAAAGGCTGCTTGCCGCAGGCGCCGGCCTACTGGAGATAATTTGGCCTTCATCAACTAAAAAATTGACCAATTATGGCGGTTGTAGACCTGATCATGCCGAAACTGGGCGAAAGCATTATGGAAGCCACTATCCTGAAATGGCATAAGCAAGCCGGCGATCCGGTAAAACTGGACGAAACCGTGCTGGAAATTGCGACTGATAAGGTGGATAGTGAAGTGCCCAGCACCGCTGAAGGGGTGATCACTGAAATATTATTTAAGGTAGATGATGTGGTGCCGATTGGTTCGGTGATTGCGCGCATTAGTACCGAAGCGGAAGTTAGCGAAGCCAGCACTGCCCCGGCACCTGCTCCGGCTGCCACCAGCGCTCCAGCCGCTCCCGCTGTAGCAGCGCCAGCGCCAGCACCCGTCGCCAGCAGCACGGCTGTTGCTGCCGGCAACAATAGCTCCAACGGACAGGCGGGCCGCTTTTATTCGCCGCTGGTGTTGAACATAGCCGCCAGCGAAGGCATTAGCATGAGCGAACTGGAAAATATTCCCGGCAATGGAATGGATGGTCGTGTGACCAAGAAAGATATCCTGGCTTATGTAGCCAATCGGCAGCATCAACCCGCACCCGCCGCAAGATCGGCTTCAGTGGCCACCACTTCGCAGGCACCTGCCGTACAGGAAAAAGAAATGACCACTACCTATGCCGGTAATGTGGAAATTATTGAAATGGATCGGATGCGTAGGCTGATTGCCGATCATATGGTGAAGAGCAAGCACACCAGCCCGCACGTTACCAGCTTCACGGAGGCGGATGTTACCAATATGGTGCTCTGGCGCGAAAAAGTGAAAAAGGATTTTGAGAAAAGAGAAGGTACCAAGATCACGTTCACGCCTCTCTTTATAGAAGCCGTTGTGAAATGCATCAAGAAGTTTCCGATGATCAATTGTTCCCTGGATGGTCAGAAGATAATTCTTAAGAAAGATATAAATATTGGCATGGCCACAGCCCTTCCCAGTGGCAACCTGATTGTACCGGTTATTAAAAATGCGGATCAACTCAACCTGGTAGGCCTGAGCAAGCAGGTGAATACCATGGCGGAAAATGCAAGGCAGGGAAAGCTGAAGGCCGATGATACACAGGGCGGTACATTCACCCTAACAAATGTAGGTACTTTTGGCAGCCTGATGGGAACACCCATCATCAATCAACCGCAAGTAGCTATTCTCGCTGTAGGAGCGATCAAGAAAAGGCCGGTTGTGATTGAAACAGAGCAAGGCGACAGCATCGCAATCCGTCATATGATGTATCTTAGCATGAGTTACGATCATCGCATCGTTGATGGAAGCCTTGGCGCTACTTTCCTCACAGCCGTTGCAAAAGAGCTGGAGAATTTCAATAGCGAAAGGGATTATTAATCAAAAAATTGCTGGTTCGACGATTGATCATGAGAATTACCCTGTTGGCCCTAAGCCTGCTGACGGCAGGCTTCGCTTTTAGTCAGAAGTCCCATTTCGGTTCCTGGAACGTAATTAACACACGAATAACCCTCGGTCCCCGTTGGGAAGCATTCAATGAGCTCCAGCTTCGCTCGCAATCTTTTTACCGTGACCATTTTTACCATGAAGTGAAGGGAGGAATTTCTTTCTATATCAACAAAAATTTCTCCTTTCTGGTAGGAACCGGAAAATACCATACCTATAGCGATCCGGGAAGTTTCACTAAACCGGTTACGGCCAATGAAACGCGCTTCTGGCAGCAGCTTACCATGAATAATTACCTGCGGAAAATGAAATTTGAGCACCGGTATCGTGTGGAACAACGCTGGTTTAAGACTGGCTATCGCAACCGCTTTCGCTATCGCCTGAATATGGCCGTTCCCCTGGGTACTTCCAAAAAGATTGGCGCTAAAATCCCCTATTTCTCATCCTTCAACGAAATTTTTCTTACCAATAAGGCGCCCTACTTCGAAAGGAACCGTTTCTTTATCGGGTTTGGCTACCAGTTCAATTCCACTTTTGGCCTGCAACCGGGCTATGTATATCAATACGATTACAGAAATTATGTAGGGCATGGAAAACATTTCTTCCAGCTCACACTGAATATTGATATCGATGGCGACAAGAGCCCTTACGAGAAGATTCCGGGCAATATCGACTAAGGAGAAAAGCAGGCCGCCCCTGCCCTGTCAGAATTTTCTTCGCTCAAATATCCATTTGCCGGCTTCCTTGCGAAGTACGAAAAGGTTATCGTATTCCGACTCATCCAGGTCCCCGGGAATATGGCTCTCTCCGGTAATGCCGTTAACAATATCATCTACCGTATTGGAATGGCCGGTGATGAGTATGGTACCTGCGTTGAGAGCGCGCATGTTTTCGATCAGCTTCCTGGTGCTGTCGGCACGGGGTGAATAAATCTGAACTTCCAGACCAGACTGCTCCGCCACTTTGGCCACGGTGGCTTTGGTACGGCGAAAAGGCGTACTATAAATGGCGCTCACCGGAACAGCCTTCAATAATTCCGCCAGCCGCACAGCACGCTGCATTCCCAGTTCCGACAGTTCAGGATCACGCTGCATCATTTGATCGGCATCGGCCGCAACAACCTGCTTTTCCGCATGCCTCACCACGTAAATAGTTTGTGCATGAGCAGAGCAAGCCGCCAGGCATAATAAAAGGAATACAATTCGCATAAGCTACATTTTTAACAACCCAAATATAAACCCTGCTTGGATTTATTCAGTCTTTTTAATAAATTAGAAATGGCTTTCAACGGCTCTCGGCCAAAAAGCCATTCGTCCTTATCAAACTAAATGAATTAAGGCATGAAAAAATTATCCGAAACCTGGTTTGCCGAAGGCTATATCGACTTCGAGCTTAAAAAGTACACCCTGCTCGCCTACCTGCAGGAAGTGGGCAAATTTTTCAACGAGAACAAACTTTACCCGCAACTGGCGGATGTAGTGTTTCATTACAATAACCTGGTGGCCTTCCGGGAGAATAAAAAATTCCTGCAGGAACATTTCCCCAAGAAGCTTACAGGCATACAAATGGAGAAGTTGCAATTGCTTTATGAGCAAATGATTGAGGATACCGAACTCATGCAGGAACTGGAGGAGATTATTCACTATGCCACCGACACCCTCAAAGGCACTTTACAAACCGGAGCCAGCATTTATGAGTTTGTTGAAGATACTTTGCAGATTATTCCTATCGGACTTGTTCCACTCGACACCATGGAGGGCTATTTCTTCCTGCGTAGCGGCCACAACAGGCAAATGCAGGTGTACCATTATCGCCTCTCCATTTTTGAAAAGCATGATGAAAAATACCGGAGTATTAAAACGGCATTTCTCGACGAGCGCCGCTTTGGTATATCACATACCTACGAATCCCTGAAATCGGAACTGATTCGCCATAGAAGCGATTTACCCAATCCCGCCGTATATGCGGTGGAAACCAACCTGCAATTCCCCATCGATGAAACGCTGTTGCCTGTAGCGAAGCGGAGGCTGGTGAGGTTTATTAGTGAGCAAGCGGCGTGAGAACGTTGTACGTTGTACGTTATACGTAATACGTTATACGTGGAGTTTAGAGTTTAGGGTTTAAGGTTTAAGGTAGGGATTGCAGATAATATGCTTCCAACCTTAAACCTTAAACCTTAAACCCTAAACTTTAAACCCTAAACTTCCTGTTATTCTACAATTTCCAATCCCCAATCCTTTCCTTTCTGCACGGCAGGTACGCCTTCGGTTATCCATTTGGCGGGTTTGGCGCCTTTTAGCAGCCAGTCAAAGAATTGTTGTTGGCGGATCTGGATATCTTTCCGGTTTTTGCGCTGTACCAGGTTATGCGCTTCACCATTATAGTTGAGCATCCACACTTTCTTGCCCAGTCGGCGCATGCCGGTGAACAATTCAATGCCCTGGTACCAGGGTACTGCCCCATCGGCATCATTGGCCATGATCACCATTGGCGTTTTCGCTTTTGGCAGATGAAACAGGGGTGAGCTTTCAATATAAAGCTCGGGCTTTTCCCAGAGCGTGGCGCCTATACGGCTTTGTGTTTTTTCATACTGAAACTGACGGTTGGCACCGCTTTCCCAACGGATACCACCATAAGCGCTGGTCATATTCGCCACTGGCGCACCCGACCAGGCTGCCGCATACTCATTGGTCATGGTAATCAATTGCGCCACCTGTATGCCACCCCAACTTTGTCCCTGGATACCGATATTTTTAGAATCCACCCATTTGTTTTTGGCAAGTGCGCGTGTTCCACTCACAATATAGTCGTAAGCACTTTTAGCCGGATGACCGATGGTGTAGCGGATATCCGGTGCAAAAACCAGGTAGCCACGGCTTACAAAGAAGGAAATATTCAAACGACTCGGCGTGGGCGATGGCGCCTGATAAGAGTAAAGCCCGTCCGACAACCGCTCATAGAAATAAGCGATCATGGGATATTTCTTATTGGGATCAAAATCCTCTGGCTTGTACAATATACCCTCCGATTGCTTCCCGGAAAAAGTTGTCCACTTCACCAATTCCGCCGTACCCCAGTTATACTCCTTCTGCTGCGGATTGGTATAGGAAATACGACGTTCCAGGCCCTGATCGCCATAGCCCTGATGAATACGACGTTCATCGCCATTCACCAACCTGCGTACATATAGATCGGTGGGCATTTCAAAGGTTTCCTTCGTATAGAGATACACCGGCGCCTTCTTCGCCAATTGCAAAGCCTCGATACTGTATGGCCCGCTTACCAACTGACGCAGGGACCAGGTGGTGTCGAGGTTGCCATACAGGTATGCCATTTCCTTGGTCTTCTCATCGAAACGACGGAAGTGGATCAATTGTCCAGCCTTCAGCCCACGCTCTTCCGAATCCACGCGCTGGTAGCGGAAGCTGAGCTTCGATTTCCGTCCGATCTCCGTCATATTGCGGGGAGCAAACTGACCACTTGGATCCACTTTCCAGATATCAAAGCGATCATAGATATACATGGCATCTTCCGACTCATGCCAGCCCATGATACCGTAGGGATTGGGCTCTGATGGAGAATCATGCTCTTCGTTGTGAAGTGAAGTGGGAATGCGTGCGCTGATGTTTTTAACGTCATTGCCATCCCAAATAAAATATTCCTTGCTGGCATATTCATACCAGGCTAAAAACTGACCCGAAGGAGATATCCAACCCGGGCTGGCGATGCCATACAGGTCCTTCTTAATTTGCGTACGCTTACCGGTTTTAAGGTCAATACTGTACACATCTTTTTTGGTATTGGCCGTCCATTGTGCTTCTACCCGCTTGCCAAAGTCGGTAATGGCGTAGGCAACATCACCATCACCTTCATTAGTGGGATATACGCCCGGAATTTCTTTGGTTTCCAGTTGCAGGAAGCGTTTCTGGCCAAGGTCCACCATGGCCAGGAAGCTCTGGCGCAGGTCGCGCTGCAGTCTCGCCAGTTGCTGGCTTTGCAGGTAGTCATCATTATAATGCCAGATATCCAGCTTCACCAGGTCCATTTCCACCAGGCTGGTATCTTTAGGTGGCTCAATGGGGGCCGTTCCCAGGAACAGGCGACTTCCCGACTTGCTGAAGTAAACGTTGCCATTCTCACTAACCGTCATGCCAATTTGCATGCCCTCGCTTGTTTTATCCACCAGCAGGCTGGCGGAATCCGTTCCTTCTTTATAGTACCAAAGCTTGTAGAACTTCTGCAAATCTTTGGGTTTGGCATCGCGCTCGGCCACAAAAGCGAGCTGGGTTCCGTCTTCTGAAAAAGCGAATTGCTTGAAATCGTTTCCGCCCCTTGCGATGGTATCTGCATATAATTTCCGAAGATCGAAAATCATTACCAGCGGCAGGCTGGTGGAATCGCGTCCTTTACGTGCCTGCTGTATCAGGAGTTTGGTGCCTTTTTTATCAAACTGATAGCTCAATACCCTTTCAAAACTGAACTGCTGTCCATTACCCAGCTTTTGCAGGACCAGTTCGGATCCTGCATCGCCACCCCGGCCATTCTCCTCGTCGCCATCCGCGTCGTCGGCATCATAAAAATCCATGCCTTCATCCGAACCACGCTTCTTTTTACGTGGCTGTGCAGTTTGTATCACCTGGGTGAGCGAATCAATTACTTTTTGCAGGCTATCGGTTACTTTTTTGGGATCTGCTGTCCTGGCCGGCCGGGCCGGAGGTTTGGGCAGGGGCTTTTCGAGCTGGTAAGCCAGCCAGCCAAAGCTGTCATCGGGTGTGCGATAGCTTTGTACCCGCTCTTTTTTCCAGACACTGTCTTTACCTAACCAGAGGATGGCCAAAGAGTCTTTGGGCATATCATCAGGTCTTTTCTTTTTGATGCGGGCTTCCCTGGTATCCGCATAAGGCGCGCGAATGCGGCAAATCAGGAACTGGTTATCGGCGGTAATGCTGGCCGAGTAGCCGCGGGGAATTTCTTTATAGTAGCTGGAATCAGCCGAACGAACAATAAGACGGTTGTCGCCTTCCTGAACGTTTACGGAAAAAGCGATCCATCTGCCATCGGGGCTAATGGTTCTTTCACCGATTGACTCCCACGAATCGTAAACGGAATGATCCAGTGGTTTCTTTTGTGCCTGGAGGCTGCTAAGGCTCCAAAGCATGAGCAGGACTAAGATGGCTTTTCTCATGAGCAGTGATTGTGTTTGGAATGCTGTCGTTGATTTATCGTTTTATTTAAGTTGCACACGGGTATGTATTCTTCTCAACATAAACCAGTGCGCGAATAATACGAGCAATATGATGATAAAACCCAGGTAGAACCAGCGGCTCAGGTACTTATTTTCTTCATATACCACAAAAGCCAGCAGGATACCATAAATAGGTTCCAGGTTATAGGTAAGGTTTACGGTGAAGGCCGACAATTTCTTCAGTGCCTGGGCCGACAATTGAAACGCAAATACAGAACAGCCCCATGACAGTGCCAGCAACCATCCCCAATCGCTTATGGAAGGCCAGGGGCTGCTTGCGGGTACCCACAAAAAGTAGATGGGCATGATCAATGAAAGGCAAATCCAGCCACCCGTTTGTTGCCAGGCCAGTAATGTTTCCACATTGATCCTGCGCAAAAGCTGGCGGTTGAAGATAGGAAACAAAGCGCCTAAAAAAGCGGAAATTATGCCAATAATAATCCCTGTTTGATAATCGGTATCAAAATGAAAAATGAGGGCGATGGCGCCAATGATGATCAGGCCCAGCAAAACTTCTACCCGGTTGATCCGCACCCGCTCAAAAAATGGTTCCAGTAAAGCCGTGAAAAAGCCGATGGATGAAAAGCATACCAGGGCCACCGATACGTTGGCAAATTTGATGGATCCATAAAATGTCAACCAATGCAGGGCTGCTACCAGTCCTACTCCGGTAATTTTTACAATGTCGCGGGCGGCAATAGCCTGCAACTTCTTCGTTAACCCAAACAGCAGCCACATGCTGATGGCGGTAATGGCCATCCGGTACCAAACGATCCAGGCCTCATTAAGGAGGATCAATCTTCCGAGGATGCCGGTAAATCCGGCCAGGAAAACGGCGATATGCAATTGAATGAAGGCCCTACGCATGCAGGGGCCTAAGTTATTTCAACTTGGGTGAAAAAAGCAAAATCGATAAAGGGAAAAGCAGGCGCTTATTTGGATTCGGCCATAATTTCCGAGGGGTGCCGGTGCGGAAGCGAAGTATTGCCCTGTTTCTTTACGCGGCGCCGGTAATTAGTGAAGAGGCTGTGCCAGCGAAGTTTGAGCACGCCCAGGATTCCTTCCTTCACGATACCCTTGTTCATCTTGGATTGACCGAATGTGCGGTCCTGGAAAATGATGGGTACTTCCTTGATGCGAAAACCCAGTTTCCAACTGGCAAATTTCATCTCTATCTGGAATGCATAACCCGTGAAACGGATTTCCTCCAGGTTCATCGTTTCCAGCACCCGTTTGCGGTAGCAAACAAATCCGGCGGTCGGGTCTTTTACCGGCATCCAGGTAATCATTCGGGTATAAAGTGAAGCGCCTTTGGAAAGGGCGATCCGGTTGCCCGGCCAGTTTACCACGCCCCCACCCTTCACATAGCGCGAACCGATGGCCAGATCGGCGCCTTCGTATTTGCAGGCATGATAGAGACGGATCAGGTCCGACGGGTTATGCGAAAAGTCGGCATCCATCTCAAAAATGAACTGATAATTGTTGGCGAGCGCCCATTTGAAACCCAGGATATAAGCGGTACCCAATCCCTGCTTTCCGGACCGTTCTTCCAGGAAAAGCTGTCCGGGGAATTTGGCCTGCAATTCTTTCACAATACCTGCCGTGCCATCGGGAGAGCCATCATCGATCACCAATACATGAAAACCTTCGCGCAGGTTGAATATGGCATGCAGGATATTGCTGATATTCTCCCTTTCGTTATAGGTTGGTATGATGACTAGTTTTTCCACTGGAATGTAGATCGGCAAGAGACGAATTTACAACAAATCGTAAGAGTTAAGCTGTTAAAATTCTGCACAGGCCATGCACATCCTGCTCATGCTTTTTTGAGCATGGTGCGGGTGTAAATTTCAGTCAGCTTTTGTTTGGTATGTTGGGGGAAATCGCCCTTCATCATCCAATCATAATACTGAGGCTCAGCTTTTAGCACTTCAGAAACCGGGCGACCCTTAAACTTGCCGAAATTGAATACTTCCACACCATTGTCCATCACAAAGCGGCGGGCGAAATCCACAATGGCCTCATCGCCGATGGCTTTCAGGATAGAATCCACGGAATTGCCGAGTACCGGATAACGCTCCGTTTGAGCAAGCAGAATCTCATAAGTAGCCTGAGCATCCGCCTCTGCACTATGTGCGCCATCCAGGTTTTTCTGGCAATAGAATTTATAAGCTGCGCTCAGCGTGCGTTGCTCCATTTGATGAAATATCTTTTGCACGTCCACCAACTTGCGCCCCTTCATGTCAAAATCAACTTCCACCCGCAGAAATTCTTCTACCAGCAGGGGAATATCGAAGCGGTTGCTATTGTAGCCGGCAATATCACAACCATCCAGAGTCTGTTTCAATTCATTCGCCACCTGCCGGAATGTGGGGGCATCCTTTACCATTTCATCGGTAATACCATGAATATCGCTGGAAGCTTTGGGAATGGGCATTTCGGGGTTGAGCAGTTTACGCTTCACGGACCGGGTTCCATCAGTCAGTATTTTCACGATGGCTATCTCTACGATACGGTCAGTGCCCAGATTGATACCCGTGGTTTCCAAATCGATAATGGCAAGTGGTTTTGTTAGCTTCAGCATCAGAACAGTAGTTTCACTTATAAAATGGGGGTAAAGGTAGCCTTTTTCAGTAAGGGAAAATGGATTTGGGCTCAACTCAATTGCGCTGAAAGTAACGCATTGAAAATATTTGTACGATATTTGCGTTGTATAGAAAAAATACGCATCAGCATGAAAAAATTCGCATGGGCAGCCCTGGCTGTCTCTATTCTGGCAATCCTCTTCACCTCCTGCTCCAGCTCGCGCAAAAGCGGCTGTCCCAACAATCCCCAGGGCAATTATCGCTTCAGAGGTTAAGTCATGAATGAACAGGTGCGGCGGTCAATGCCGTCGGGTTTACAGGCCTTTGGCATTGATAAAATTGACCAGTGCCGCCGTGTTTTTCAATTTTAACTTTTTGAGAACATTATAGCGGTGCACTTCCACCGTTTTCAGGGAAATATCGAGCTGTTGCGCAATTTCCTTGGATGATAGGCCTTCCTTAATCAATTTAATGATGTCCAACTCGCGTCGGGAGAGATTATTCAGATCACCTTCCTCGCCAGCTTCATCAAGTTCCTGTTGTGCAAGGATATTTTTCACTTCTTCACAGATATATTTCTTCCCATTACGCACTTCAATGATGGCAGCAATCATTTCTTCCTTGGAAGAGTTCTTGGTTACATAACCCATGGCACCCAACTGCAACATGCGTTTGGCATAGGCAGGCATGGTATGCATGGAGACGGCAATAATGCGGGATTCTGGAGAAATTTTATGGATTTGTTTGGTAGCATCGAATCCATTCACGGGCGACATATTCACATCCATCAGGATAATATTCGGCCTTTTCTCTCGCGCAATTTCGATGGCTTCTTCGCCTGAACTGGTTTCACCAATAACTAAGAAGCGCGGATCGCTATTCAGGATAAATGACCAGGAATCACGGATCAGCTTGTGGTCATCTACCAACAGGATTGTAATTTTTTCCATCTGGATATGGGGCTTTTACTTTTATGCTAAGGTTTTATAGCATATAAATTACGCAAAAAAACTTATTTTAAACTAAATAAAAAAGTAAACATATACACAAGAGCCTGTAAAATAAGTAGATATACTTAGCCGCGGTTCCATTGGCGATTTCCTGCTACTTTTTGAAACTAAACACTGCTCCCGCCATCAACCACCTTCCCGGCATTTCTGCGCCCAGCAAATCGCTATAGTTCCGGTCGAAAAGGTTATCGGCCTGCACAAATAGCTGCAGTTTTTTCTTCCAGGCAAAATAGCCCAACCGCATGTTGAGAACAGCATACTCTTTCGTAAGCTCCGCATTAATGCCCGGCGCCGATTGCGGGTTTCGGAATTTATATATTCCGTTCAAACTAATCAGCAAATCGCCTGCGCGGTATTCGGCGAAAAAATTGCCCAGCCAACGTGCATGGCTCGACACATAAAAGCTGGGGCTTGCATCGCTGCTGCGGCTTTGCAGCCACACCCAACCCATACCTGCATAAAGCATTTGCTTTTCGCTGATTTGCTTATTGTATTGAATATCCCATTCCACACCCGTTGTATTTACCTCCGCAATATTGCGGGCCAGTGCGTAAGTTCCTCCGGGTACCAGGTTGTCCTGACGGGGCATTTCTGCATAGGGTGTAATAACATAATCGATCAGGCGGCGATGCAGGCGCTGAAAGAAACTGGCCGATATCCGAAGCGATTTTCCCTGAAAGAAATCGGCACCGGCCTCATAGCTAAAGGAGCGCTCCGCGGCCAGATCGGGATTGCCCATACGGCTTCCGGATCCCGCCACAGGTTTATTGTAATTATTAAAGCGTTCGGTAAAATCCGCATCGCGAATGGTTTTGCCGGCACTGCCCCTGAGCTGCCACTTGTTGCGGCGATAAGAAAGATTTATTTGCGGAATCCATTCTGCTCCCGATCGCTCATTGTACTCCAAACGAAGCGCCGGGTGAAAACTGAAATAGTCGCCTACCTGTTGATGCCAAAGGAGGAACAAACCACCCTGGGCCACTTCATGATTTCCCCGATCATTGGAACGGATTTGCTTATTGATCGCCTGCATGCCCGCAATAAGCGTGGTACGCGGGCTGAGGCTATACTCATCCATTAATGTCGCCTGCAACATGCTACTTTTATTCGCATTCGCAATGGCCGATTTATTGAAAATAAAATCATCCGTTACATGCTTGTAGCCGGCATCGATACTGATGCGGTGCTTATTATGCTGGTAAACAGCACGGGCCTGCGTCCACCAGGTGGCTACCTGCTCTGTGGCCGTATCGCTCAGGAATGTTGTGTAGAAGTTCTGCGCGGCAAAGGCCCGGTTGTCGTAGCCGGCACGTACCGAAACCTGCCACTTGTCTCCGGCAAAACGCGTGAGGGAAAGTGTGGCCGTATTATTATGCAAATAGCCACGTGTACCCCGCTGCAGTCTACCTTTTGTATTATTGCTTAGCCAGCCCAAACCAAGTGCGGTTTGTCCATTTTGGTAGAAGCCCCCTGCCTGCGCATGGAGCAGATCATACTCTCCTCCCTTTACTTGGGCCGACCATTCCGAAGCTTTTTGCTGCTTGCGTGCCGCGAATGTTTTAGTGATGATGTGCACAACACCACCAACGGCCTCTGATCCATAGATGGCGCTGGAAGCTCCTTTCAAAATCTCCACCCTTTCAATTTCCGAAGGAACAATGGGTATATAGCTGCTGAAGTGCCCCGTATTCGGGTCGTTGATCCTGACGCCGTCAAGCAGCACCAATACCTGCTGAAAAGTACCACCCCGCAATACAATATCGCTTTGTGAACCCATGGGGCCCCGCATTTGCACTTCCATACCCGGCAGATACCGCAGTAATTCGTCGATTGACTGTATGGGAAACTGTGTGAAAGCATCGCCACGAAAGCTGATGATATTGCGGCCGGTGCGTGAACTGTTATAAGGTTGTATAGAACCGGTAACTGTTACCGGATCCAGCAGTTGGTTTTCGTCCTGGGCCAGTACCTGCAGGGAACCCAGCAGGCAAAGCCCGATCAATCGCATTTTCATGGCGCAAATATTCAGGAAGGCGGTGAATAAAACAAATCTGCGGCGTCGCTAATCACTTATGGCGGTTTTTTAACACTGCCGTGACATTCTCCAGGCTATACCCTTTTGCCTGCAAAAGCACCAGGTAATGGAACAAAAGGTCGGCTGCTTCATTTAAAAAGCGGCTTTCGTCATTATCTTTTGCTTCAATTACCAATTCAATAGCTTCCTCGCCCACTTTTTGCGCGACGGCATTAATGCCCTTGTTGAACAGGGAGGAAGTATAAGAACCACCACTACGGTCATCATAGCGTTGGCGAATTATATTACCAAGGGTTTGCAGAAAATCGCCTTCATTGGCTTCCCTGAAACAGGTGTCGGCGCCCGTATGGCATACGGGTCCTTCGGGATTAGCTTTCACCAGCAGGGTATCCGCATCGCAATCGGCTTCCATGGAAACAAAGTGCAGAAAATTCCCGCTGGTTTCTCCCTTGGTCCACAACTGCTGGCGGCTGCGGCTGTAGAAAGCAACTTTGCCCGTTTCTACTGTGAGTTCCATAGCTTCCTGGTTCATGAAGCCCAGCATCAACACGCGTTGTGTATTAGCGTCCTGCACAATGGCCGGCACCAATCCATCAGCATATTTTGAAAAATCAATTTTCGGAATCATAATCTAACAGGTATATGATGTTGTGAAAGATATCGTTTCAAATCAGGTATGTTCACTTCGCGAAAATGAAAGATGCTCGCTGCCAGGGCTGCGTCGGCACCTGCTTCGCGGAATACTTCCTCAAAGTGCTCAGGCTTGCCCCCACCCCCGCTGGCGATAACGGGTACCGGCAGGCTACGCGCCAGCTTTCCCGTGATGTCGAGCGCAAAGCCGGCTTTGGTGCCATCATGGTTCATGGAGGTCAACAGTATTTCACCTGCCCCTCTCTCCACGCCTTCCCTTGCCCAGTCCTCACAGCGTTTATCCGTTTTTATTCTGCCGCCATTCAGGTACACATACCAGTCGCCATTTTCTTCGAGCCTGGTATCAATGGCGAGTACCACACACTGGCTGCCAAACTCCGCTGCCAGCTCGGTGATGAGTTCAGGCCGGCGGAAAGCGGCAGAGTTCACGGAAATCTTGTCTGCTCCATTTTCCAGCAGCAGTGACACATCTTCCACCGAACTGATACCCCCACCTACGGTGAAGGGAATATTTACCTGGTGAGCCACACGGTTCACCAGTTCCACCAGGGTCTTACGACGCTCATGGGTAGCCGTGATGTCGAGAAAAACAAGTTCATCCGCGCCCTGTGCGGCATAGAGCGCCGCCAGTTCCACCGGATCGCCGGCATCGCGGAGCTGAACGAAATTGGTACCCTTTACGGTACGGCCATCCTTTATGTCGAGACAGGGTATGATACGCTTAGTAAGCATTCTCCATAAATTTTTTAAGTTCCGGCAACGTAATCCGGTTTTCGTAAATGGCTTTGCCGACAATAGCAGCCGAGCAGGGAATCGCCGCCAGCGCTTCCAGGTCGGCAAGGGAGGATACACCGCCACTCGCTATAAAATAAAGATTTGGGTAGCGCTCCACAATTTCTTTGTAAAGCTCCAGAGATGGACCAGCCAGTTGTCCATCCTTTGCAATATCGGTGCAAAACACCTGTTCAATGCCCTGTGTGGTATAGTCGTCGAGGAATTCAAAAATATCCCTGCCCGCCGATTCCGTCCAACCATGTATGGCAATTTCGCGATCCTTTACATCGGCTCCGAGCAAAAAGCGATGGGCGCCAAACAAATTCATCCAGCGCAAGAGTTCTGACCGGTTCTTTACCGCCACACTCCCCACTGTTGCGAAATGGGCGCCTGAATCAAACACAATTTGTACATCTTTTTCCGTATTCAACCCTCCACCGAAATCAATGGACAACTCCGTTTTGGTTGCTAGGATTTCCAGTACTTTCCAGTTTTTCACGGATCTTGCTTTGGCGCCATCGAGGTCAACCAGGTGAAGGCGCCGAAGGCCCGCGTCCTGAAATTGCAACGCCACTTCCAGTGGATTCTCATTGTAAATCTTCTTCTGCGCGTAATCACCCTGTGTAAGGCGAACGCATTTTCCTTCAATAATATCTATAGCCGGAATTATTTCCATTGCAAGGTTTTTTCTACAGGTTTAAAAAGTTTTGAAGAAGACGTTCTCCTGCCGCTGCACTTTTCTCGGGGTGGAACTGCACACCGTAAAAATTATCTTTTTGCAGCGCGCTGCTAAAGGGAACGATATAAGTGGTTTCAGCAAGGGTATCTGCCCCCAGGTTGGCAAAATAGGAATGCACAAAATAGAAATAGGCCGACTGCTCCAATCCGGCGAATAATGCGCTGCCTGGCTTACCGCTGACCAGGTTCCAGCCAATCTGGGGCACTTTCAGGTCGCCGGTAAAACGCTGCACATCGTTGTCGAAAACAGCAATACAACGGGTATCCCCTTCCTCACTATGCCTGCAAAGGAGCTGCATGCCCAGGCATATACCCAATACGGGCTGTCGGAGCTGACGGATTACTTCATCCAGTTTGCGCTCCCGCAGGTAACGCATGGCCGAAGCCGCTTCGCCCACACCCGGGAAAATGACTTTGTCCGCCGCCATCAGCTTTTCCGGGTCGTCCGTTACTTCCGCCTGCACACCCAGGCGCTCCATCGCGAAGAGTACGGATCGAATATTGCCTGCATTGTATTTTACAATCGCTACCATGTAGTATAATTAATTCCTGTATAGCTCAGAGTGTTCCTTTGGTACTGGGTAAATAATTGGAAAAGGGATCTTTTCGCACCGCCATCCGGATGGCTTTAGCAAATGCCTTGAAGATGGCTTCTATTTTATGATGCTCATTGTCGCCCCGGCATTGTACATGCAGGTTGCATCGTGCCGCATCACTAAACGACTTGAAAAAGTGAAAGAACATTTCGGTGGGCATCTCCCCAATTTTCTCCCGCTTAAACTCTGCTTCCCAAACAATCCAGGGCCTTCCACCAAAATCAATCAATACTTTGGCATCTGCTTCGTCCATGGGAAGCGCAAACCCATAGCGCTCCATCCCCCTTTTATCGGCCAGCGCCAGGGCAAAAGCTTCACCCAGCGCCAGTCCGGTATCTTCAATGCTATGGTGTTCGTCGATATGCAAATCACCTTTACATTCAATTAAAAGATCCAGCTTTCCATGCCGGGCAATCTGCTCCAGCATATGATCGAAAAAGCCGATGCCGGTATTGATATTGGCCAGCCCCGAGCCATCCGCATTCAACTCCACACGGATATCCGTTTCATTGGTTTTACGGATATGGGTCACTTTACGCTGACCATCTTTCAGAAACTGAAAGATCTCCTGCCAGTCATCCGTTGCCAGCACAATTACATCGGCATATTCAGCCTCCTGTTCTTTGGTTAAAGGGAGATGCGGCGAACGAATCAAAATTCCCTTCACGCCCATTCTCCGCGCCAGCTCCATATCCGTCCAACGATCGCCTACCATATAGGAGCGCGACAGATCATAGTCGGGATGATTGATCAGATGCGTAAGCAGACCGGTGCCCGGCTTACGTGTGGGCAGGTTTTCCCACTCAAAACTTTTGTCGATATGCACTTCATCAAAATCAAATCCTTCTCCCGACAGTGTTTGCAGCATCAGGTCCTGAAAGGGATAGAAATCATCCTCCGGAAAAGCGTCTGTACCCAGGCCATCCTGGTTGCTGATAAGTACTTTGTAAAAATCCAGCTCGCGGGCAATCCGGCCAAGAGCAGTAATGGCGCCGGGCATAAAACGGATCTTGCTGATATGATCCAGTTGGAAATCCGGCGGATGCTCACGAAAAATAACGCCATCGCGGTCGAGGAAAAGTATGGGCTGCATAGATGTTGTACGTTTTACGTAATACGTTTTACGTTTTTGGTAATATGTGTCTATATTGTTTTTGTCAATTTTGTATGGCTACAATAATCTTTTCATCGCTTTCAACCTTAAATTCTAAACCCAACGTAATACGTACTACGTACTACGTACAACGTTCTGCCATTCTGCCAGCGCATCCACCAACTCGGTATTCTCTTTTTCTGTTCCAATAGTGATCCTCAGGCAATCCTCACAGAGCTCTACCCGGCTTCTGTCGCGCACAACAATACCTTTGGTTAAAAGGTATTGGTACACGGCGGTGGCATTGGTCATTTTAACCAGGATGAAGTTCGCATCACTGGGAAAGACCTGCTGTACTATGGGCATGCGGGCAAATACGCCGGCAAGCGCTTCGCGCATCGCCACAATTTCCCGGATCATATCATTCACCATACCCACATCCTGCAAGGCCTGTAAAGCCAGCTCCTGTGTCACCTGGCTAATATTATAGGGAGGCTTAATCTTGTTGAGCCAGCTGACCAGCTCTGTTGATCCAAATGCCATACCCAGTCTTAACGCCGCCATTCCCCAGGCTTTGCTAAAAGTTTGCAGCACTACCAGGTTGGGATATTCCGACAACTGCGCGAGCAGGGAACGCTGCCGGGCGAAATTGATATATGCTTCATCCACCACCACCAGCCCGTCAAAATTATTCAGCAACAGTTCCACGTCTTCGTAATGCAAGCTATTACCCGTGGGATTGTTGGGAGAACACAGCCAGATCAATTTTGTATGCGCTTGCACCACATCGAGGATGGCCGTGGTATTCAACTGGAAATTGGGAAGCAGCGGCACTTTTATGAGCTGCACATCATTAATATGCGCACTCACTTCATACATACCATAAGTGGGCGGACAAATAATCGCGCTATCCTTACCCGGTTCACAGAAGCAGCGGTATAGCAGGTCAATACATTCATCGCTTCCGTTTCCGAGAAAAATAGTTTGTGGATCTACCTGCTTCACGGAAGCTATGGATTCTTTCACCTGCCGTTGATATGGATCGGGGTAGCGGTTATACCATTTCAACAAAGGAGTGCCCAGGCTATTTTCGTTCGCGTCCAGAAATACCTGTGCTTCCCCGCTAAACTCATCGCGGGCGGAGCTATAGGGTTTAATATCGCGTAAGGAAGGTCGAACCAGTTTATTCAAATCAAACATAATGGAAGGGTCTTTTCTTTATTTCAATCGAATTTCAACAGCTCTTGCGTGAGCATCCAGTCCTTCGGCCAGGGCCATGGTTGTAACGGTACCTGCAATACAGGCCAGCCCTTCAGGGGTCAGTTGCTGGTAGGTAATTTTTTTTACAAAACTGTCAACGCTTACCCCGCTGTATGCACGGGCAAACCCATTGGTAGGGAGCGTGTGATTGGTACCTGATGCATAGTCGCCTACGGATTCAGGTGAATGATGACCCAGGAAAACCGAACCCGCGTTGCGAATGCGGTCGGCCCATTTTTCCGGTTCATTACAAGCGATAATCAGGTGCTCGGCCGCATATTCATTCACCAGGTCGAGCAAGGCTTCCGGTTCGGAATATACCACGGCTTTGCTATTGGCGAGTGCCTGTTCAGCCATTTCCCGACGAGGAAGTTTTGGCAACTGGATGTTCAGTTCCTTCATAACCTTCTCAGGAAGTGAAGTATCTGTTGTCGCCAGCAACACCTGGCTATCCGGTCCGTGCTCGGCTTGCGACAGCAAATCGGCTGCTACCCAGGCCGGATTGGCTGTGTGGTCGGCCAGCACACAAACCTCGCTGGGACCGGCAGGCATATCGATGGCAGTTCCTTGCATTTGTGCCAACTGTTTCGCACAGGTAACGTATTGGTTTCCCGGACCAAAAATTTTATCCACCCGTGGAATGGATTCCGTTCCATAACTGAAAGCCGCGATGGCTTGCGCACCACCCAACTTGTATATTTCGCGGATGCCCGCCACTTCTGCCGCAAATAAGATGGCAGGATGGATGGAACCGTCGCGTGCGGGCGGTGAGCAAAGTATGATGCGCTGGCAGCCGGCCAAACCCGCCGGTATGCCCAGCATCAGCACTGTGGAAAAGAGGGGCGCGGTGCCACCCGGGATATAGAGCCCCACTTTATCGATGGCAACGCTCCGACGCCAGCAGCGAATACCCGGAGCTGTTTCCAGGCTGCTCTCCGCTTTGATCTGCGCCGCATGAAAGCGACGAATATTTTCCGCAGCCGTTTCAATGGCCTTACGCAATTCATCAGGAACGAGATTTTTGGCTCGCTTCAATTCATCATCCGACACACGAAAACCTTCCAGGCTTACGCCATCAAACCGGCGGGTATATTCTTGCAAGGCATGATCGCCATTTTCGCGGACCGCCTGCATTACAGTGCGCACCTGCTTTTCAAGGTCACCAGCATCCAACACAGGCCTCTGTAAAATTTCAGGCCATAGGTTCCGATCCGGATTCTGCAAAACTTTCATTATTCAATGCTTTTACCAATCTGTTTAATAAAACCGATGGGTCGTCCCCCATTTCTTATACAATCATTTTTTCGATGGGCACTACCAGAATTCCTTCGGCACCCGCTTCTTTCAACTGTTCGATTATGTTCCAAAAATCATTTTCATTCAGCACGCTGTGTACACTGCTCCAACCGGAAGTTGCGAGAGGCAGTACGGTTGGGCTTTTCATACCGGGCAACAATGCGATGATCTGTTCCAGCTTTTCATTGGGCGCGTTGAGCAATATATATTTGTTGTTTTTTGCTTTTTTCACTGCCCGGATCCGAAACAACAGGCTCTCCAGAATTTTGTTCTTATCGGCAGCAAGTCGCGGATTGCGGATGAGGACGGCCTGGGAATGCAGGATGGTTTCCGCTTCTTTCAACCCATTGGTCAGCAAAGTGGAGCCACTGCTTACCAGGTCGCAGATGGCTTCGGCGAGTCCAATACCCGGCGCTATTTCCACACTTCCGCTGATCTCATGAATTTCGGCTTCAATCTTTTTCTCCTTCAACCATTCGCAAAGGATAACCGGATAGCTGGTAGCGATGCGTTTGCCCTGGAGGCCGTCGCGGGTATAATTTTCATTTCGGCCTACCGCCAGGGACAGCCGGCATTTTCCAAAACCCAGCAATTCCAGCATTTCCACTTCTTTCTTTTTTTCAAAGACCACGTTCTCGCCCACGATGCCAATATCGGCCACCGCGTCTTCCACATACTGCGGAATATCATCGTCGCGCAGGAAATATACTTCGAGCGGGAAATTGCCCGCTGCTGATTTCAGTTTGTTGGCCCCATTGGAAATTTCAATGCCACATTCTTTGAGCAAGCGCATGGAATCTTCGTGCAAACGCCCCGATTTCTGAATAGCGATCTTTAGGTTCATAATATCCGATTTCTGATAAAAAGAAAGGGCTTACCCTTTGGTAAGCCCTTGTCCGGTGAATATGTTAAATAATTACATAATACCATCCCCGCTTACCCGATTGGGATAAGATGATGATGGTGAATATGTGTGAATTGACTCATTTTTTTCGTTGACCCGGCAAAAATAGCCTGCTTTTCGCAACCAAAAAATTTTATTTCCGCAGAATGGGGATAAAATACCCCCTATGTGGTATTGCACAGATCAGAAATGCATATTATTATTGCAATGGTTTTTCATAGGATATTGGATTTTAAAAACGGGGCTGGATTTCTATCCTGGCCCTTTTTTTTACCTGCATCCAGCCTGACCCATCGGTCAGGGCCTAATAAGCATACACTTTTGAAGTATTGATTTATCTGCGAAAATCTGCGGAACAAATCTGCGGAAATCTGCGGGAAATCACTCCTGAACTTTGAACAGGTTTATAGTGCTGATGCGTTTCCCGCTGATTTGCGCAGATTACAACGCAGATATCCGCAGATTTTTTTCTCCAACCAATTTTCAATTCCCAGCTTTCCAAACCATTTACTACCCCCACACTCCTTCTTTTAATCGCTTCACTCCTTTTTTCTGTCGATTCAATCCACGTTAACAGAAAACTTAGCCGCCCCTTTGTTCTTCCAATATCTTATCACCTAAACTACACAACTATGTGGACCCCAAAAATCAACACAGGGAAAGGATTGCTGCCTGTTTACCTTCTTTTGCTGGTAAGCTTCTTGTTTACCGCCTGTCAGAAAAATCTGGATCGCGAACCCCAAGCCACTGAATTCGACAATGAGCAGGAACTGGTAAGTACGGCCAGGGATCTGGAACGTAGCGCTGCTGCCAATGCCGAAAAAGAAGGAAGTGGCCTGGGCTTTTCCGAAGAATCAGATGATCAGGGCCGCCGTCAACAGCAAACCATTGTAGAGATTGCCATCGGTAACCCCAATTTCTCGAGCCTGGTGGCCGCGGTAGTAAAATGCGGACTGGTAGATGCGTTGGCCAATCCGAATGCAAGCATCACCGTATTTGCCCCCACCAATTCTGCGTTCGCTCAATTGCCCGCCCCATTCAATTCGGCAACCAATATTGGTAATATCAGCGATGCCGGTCAAATTGATTTCCTGCGCAATGTATTGTTGTACCACGTGCTGGGCGCCCGCGTATTCAGCTACCAGATCAGCAATGGCCGCAGCAGCGCCGCCACGCTGAAACCCGCCGGCTCCTCCAATGACAATACCCTTTATTTCTCCAGGACTTTTAACCTGATTCGTGTAAATGGACGGACAGATGTAATTTCTGCCAATATCAAAGCAAAGAATGGCGTAATTCATGCCATCAACAAAGTATTGTTGTTCCCAACAAACAATATAGCAGAGATCGCTATCGCTGATCCCAATTTTTCGAGCCTCGTGGCTGCACTGGTGAAAACCAACCTGGCGGGTGTGTTCACCGGCTCTGGTGACTTCACAGTATTTGCGCCCACCAATGCCGCATTTGCCAAGCTCCCCGCACCCTTCAACAACGCGAATAATATCAGCGCCATCAACGACCCGGCACAGATTGATGCCCTGGCCAATATTCTGAAATACCATGTAATCGGAAGCCGCTATTTCAACTGGGACTTTGGCATCCTGAAAAAAATCCCCACCCTTGCCGCTGGTTCCGACAATAAGGTGACCACGATATTGGGTTATAATATTGGATGGGTACGTGCTAACAGCAGCTACTATTTCAACCCCACTGCTCCGGGTGATATCCTGGCCACCAATGGTGTGATTCATGTAATAGGCAATGTATTGCTCCCCCGCTAATCAATACTCCCCTATCAACCTGTTATACTGATCTACAAAGGCAAACCCCCGCTCATAGAGCGGGGGTTTGCCTTTGTAGATTATTCCATCATTCCATCTTCTTTCCACTTCTTGAAAACGGCGATGGTCGCCTCATCGAGTTTCGATTTCTTGAACGGCATAAAGCCTTTCTGATCGGGGCTAAGCTCTATGCGGCGAATGATTTCATCAATATCTTCTTTCACGTTGGCATACACATCATAGGCTTTTTTCCGGCCTCCTTTGGAGGGAACATGGCAGGGCGTGCAATGCGTTTGCACCACCGTGCTTATTTCATTACTGAAGGTAGATTTGGAAGCGGTAGCCGTGGCCGCTTTTCGGGAAGAACCACAATGGACCATCAGCAGCGAAAACGCGATGACGCCCATCGGGATCAGAATTTTTTTCATGACAGTTGGTTTGAAAAGCCAATGTATGAAAAAAACGAATGCCCTGATGGATTTTCGGGTAAGCTATACGACAGCTTTATTTACTAAAGGCCTCAAGCCTTTAGTAAATAAAGATAGAAGCTAAAGGCCAGCACAAACAACAGGAAGCGGATGGCTTTGGTGATGCGACTGGTTCTGATCATGGTAAAGGATTTTGATGCAAGGTAGCATGCTGTTAATTTAGAATCAATCGTATTTTATCACGTAAAAACCGGCATATTTCAGGTCAGTTCTATTACATTTGGCAAAAGCCCTTTTATGAGATGGTTAGCCGCCTTATTGATTTTCATGCTCTTGCCGGGATGTGCTACCCGACAAGGATCTGATGCGGAAAATACGGTGGCGGGGCTTAGCCAGTCGGCCGCCCCGGCACCCATAGCGCTGGACCTTCGTACGGCCTGCCTGCTCTCGCAAATGGCCTACTGCGAAGAGCCACAAGCGAAGCTGGACAGCTTTATGCCCGGATGGAAGCTGGTTTGGCATCCTGCCAGGGCCAATAGCAATCATGCATTTGTAGCAACGGACGGACATCAATGGGCCGTTGCCTTCCGGGGCTCTTTGATGGATATTAGCTGGGAAGCATTGGATAACTGGATAAACCAGGACCTCAATATACTCACGCAGGTTAAATGGCCTTATTCAGCAAACGCCGAAGCCCGCATCAGCCAGGGCGCGCGTAATGCTTTTCAAAACCTGCTGGCGCTGAAAGATACTGTCGCCGGCAACAACCTGCTTAGTTTTTTGAAGGAGAATGTGCCGGCCGGCAGCCGTCTTTTGCTGACTGGTCATAGCCTGGGTGGCAGCCTTGCCAGCGTCTTCGCATCCTACCTGCATCAGGAGATGGGGAATCAAAGGCCTGAAATTTTGCTTACCAGTTTTGCGGCTCCTGCATTTGCCAATAAGGAGTTTGTTGTTGAATTCGACAAGTTATTTCCAAGAGCCGTACGCGTGGAATCCCGTGGCGACCTGGTTACACGCTTTCCCAACGCGGCCCGAGTAAAAGAATTCGCCGCCAATTGCAGCCCGCTGCCGCCAGCAGATTCAGTGGTTGTAAGCTATAAGGGTGTGCAGGTAAATTTGCAGGAAGCGATGGAGATGATGGCTTTTGCCATGTCGTTACTGGAACTCAGCCAGGGTAGCGCCTATCATCAGATTGCGGCCTCGGGCCGGGTAGTGGATATAGAGCCAACACAAGAACCGGCATTGAGCGGGGTGGACGCATGGTTTGCCGCAGCCCGTTACCAGCATGGCATTGCGCAATACGCAAGTTCGCTGAATGTACCGTTGGTCGCCTGCCCCTGACCGCTCCCCCTTTTTGGTTATTGCCCGATTTTTGAACACGCATAATTTTGCGGCCGCATGCTGTCGGCTGGTATCACCACATATCGCAATGCATATTCGGGCTTATCCCGATCCACCTGGTTGCTTTCCCTGATCATGCTGATCAACCGGAGCGGAACCATGGTGGTTCCCTTCATGACACTCTACCTCACCAGCCCGGAAATGGGCTATAGTGTAGGACAGGCTGGATTTGTCTTTGGACTTTTTGGTGCCGGTGCATTTGTGGGTGCCTGGTTTGGCGGAAAACTCACGGACCGCATTGGATACTACCCCGTGCAAATGGCTACTTTGCTGGGCGGTGGTTGTTTGTTTATTCTGTTGGGGCAGATGCACAGTTTCTCCATGATCTGCCTGTTTACCTTCCTGGTAAGTTTTGTAAACGAAGCATTCCGTCCGGCCAACAGCACGGCTATTGTCTTTTACAGCAAGCCCGAAAACCGTACAAGATCTTATGCGCTTAACCGATTAGCCGTAAACCTGGGATGGGCGGTTGGAAGCGTTACCGGTGGCGCGCTGGCTGAGATCAATTATGAATTATTGTTTTGGGTAGATGGCCTCTCCAATATAGGCGCAGCCCTGCTCATGTGGTTTTTTATACGGCCCGTATCCAATGCAAAACGAAAAGCCGCGGAAACCGACAGCAAGCCAGCGCTGCCGGCGCATAAAGACAAGCAGTTTATCCTGTTTATCATTGTCACCGGATTTTTTGCCTGTTGCTTTTTCCAGGTATTTACCAACCTGCCAGTTCATTTTCGAAATAATTTGCATTTCTCCGAAGCGTTTATCGGCCTTCTGATGGCAGTCAATGGTATATTAATCGCATTAATTGAAATGGTGCTGGTGTATAAACTGGAAGGAAAAAGAAACAATCTCCTCTATATATCCACTGGCGTAACCATGGTTGGACTTGGGTTTATATTGTTGCAAACAACATTTATGCCGGCATTGGTATGTTTTGCCATGATCGTGCTTATAACTTTGGGCGAGATACTGGCCATGCCTTTTATGAACAGTTATTGGATAGGCCGGGCACAACCTTCGAACCGCGGACAATATGCGGGTCTGTACACCATGGCCTGGTCGGCTGCACAAACAATTGGTCCCATGGTTGGCGCCCAGGTTGCGGATCATTGTGGCTTCTCCTTACTTTTTTGGTTGATTTCTTTAATATGTATTTCAGCCGCCTTTCTTTTTCATCGAATGCGACAAAGACAGGTACAGCGCCCGGATTTATTGCAACATGCCGCCTAATTTGTAACAGAAAGGTAAGATTGGTCACCCTGCACTTGCCGCAGCTTTCTTACATTTGTTCAAATTAGTCGTCATGCTTCGAATTCTCTCCATTCTCTTTTGTACTTTATTGCTCTTGCAGCAGCCCGCATTCAGTCAAACACAGAAACTGGCACGCCCCAAATTGGTGGTGGGGCTAATGATAGATCAAATGCGCTGGGATTATTTGTATCGCTATTACGATCGCTATGGAAATGGCGGATTTAAGCGAATCCTGAATGAGGGATTCAGCAATGAAAACACTTTTATCCCTTATGCGCAAACGGTAACAGCCGCAGGCCATGCTACTGTTTACACAGGTACCACACCCGCCATACATGGTATTATGGGCAACGATTGGTTTGAGAAAAGCCTGGGCAGGGATATGTATTGCACCAGCGACGATAGTGTGAAAGTAATAGGTGGAACAGACAAGGCCGAACCCCAAAGTCCCAAAAATCTTTGGGTGAGTACTATTTGTGATGAATTGAAACTGGCCACCAATTTCCAATCAAAAGTGCTGGGTATTGCCATCAAGGATCGTGGAGGAATTTTACCCGCCGGGCATAGCGCGGACGCCGCTTATTGGTATGATTCCAAAACCGGCAATTGGGTTACCAGTACTTTTTATATGGATAAGTTACCGGATTGGGTGAATCGCTTCAACAATCGCCGTGTGGTTGATTCGCTCTACAAACTGAACTGGAATACCCTCTACCCCATCGAAACCTATGTGCAGAGCGACAAAGATGATCCCCGCTATGAAGGCAAATACGGTCATGAAAAAGCGCCGGTATTTCCGCATGAGCTGGCATCACTGGCTGGCAAGAATTTTGGAACCATTTCTGCCACACCGCATGGGAACACGTTCACACTGGCATTTGCCCGGGAAGCTATGGAAGCTGAAAAAATGGGCGCCGATGCCATTACGGACTTTCTCGCGCTCAGTCTGAGTTCGCCCGACTATGTGGGCCACCAGTTTGGACCTAATTCCATTGAGGTGGAAGATATGTACCTGCGACTGGATCGTGAGCTCGCCGCATTTCTCAGCTATCTCGATCGCAAAGTGGGCAAGGGTCAGTATTTGTTTTTCCTGACGGCCGATCACGCGGTGGCGCATAACCCCAATTACCTGCACGATCGTCGTTTCCCCGCTCAGTATATAGGTCGCAATTTAACCCGCGACCTGGGCAATGCTTTGCTGGAAGAGTTCAAAGTGAACAACCTGGTTTTGGCAAATAGCAATTACCAGCTTTACCTCAACGACGCCGTTATTGACAGCGCTGATCTCGACAAGAGTGAAGTAAAGGAATTCATCATCAATCAGCTTAACAAGGAAGATGGTATTCTGATCGCTTTCGACAATGAGGAGATCAGTGAAGTAAACCTCCCTCTCGAAGTGCGGGAGAGATTTCTGAATGGTTTCAACCACAAGAGAGGAGGTGATATACAGATGGTACTTAAGCCAGGTAGTCTTTTTGGTTCTCCCAATAGCACGGGCAGCACCCACGGTTCCTGGTATCCCTACGACTCTCATATTCCGCTGCTTTGGATGGGATGGGGTATTAAACAGGGAAAAAGCAATCAGACACGTTACATGACCGATATAGCGCCTACCGTAGCAGCCCTGTTGCGGATTCAAATGCCGAATGGAGCCATCGGACAACCCATTACTGAAGCTATAAAATAATAAGAATGGAACTACAGCAATTATTTGAAAAGGCAGTAGCCGATAGCAAGACTCTCAGCGAAAAGCCGGGCAACGATATTCTCCTGAAATTATATTCGCTCTATAAGCAGGCCACCGAAGGTGATGCCAGCGAAGAAGGGCCCTCTAACCCTTTCGATTTTGTAGGCAAAGCCAAACACGAAGCCTGGTCATCGCTAAAAGGAAAGACGAAGGACGCGGCTATGCAGGAATATGTGGAACTGGTGGAAGGGCTGAAGAAATGAGAGAGAGAATTTGGGGATTTGAGGATTTGAGAAATTTGAGAATTTGAGAATTTGGGGATTTGGGGATTTGGGGATTTGGGTGGAGTGATTCTTACTTCGGGGTTTGTATGTTGGGTATTTTTTCATCGCTAATCTGCGATTATCTGCTTGAAAACTCCTCCCATTCGCTGAAGCTACTCGCTATTCCGAAGGAATTTCCAGCAAAGTGAAGCTGATTATCTGGGATATGATTCCATAAAAAGTCAAAGGCAGCCGTTTAGGCTGCCTTTATCTTAAATATCATAAGGAATCTTTATCCCACATCATCATCCAAAACTCCCAGATGAAAGGCTCTCAAATTCCCAATCCCAACTCCCCAAATTCTCAAATCCTCAAATCACTGTTGTCCGGTAAAAATATCAAAAAAGTAAAAGATAAGGGGCTCAA
>JBIQMS010000011.1:0-91872 GCA_044463125.1 Terrimonas ferruginea | reverse complement strand
ACGGTGAAAACGGCATTTAACGACTATTTTATCCGCAATATCATTACGCGGCGCGATGGTGGTTTTGTGATAGCCAGTGAATCCTTCTATACCTCCTCCCGCTATGGTGGCTGGAACCGTTGGAACTATTTATATGGCTCGCCCTTTATGATGCGGCCAATGGATTATTATTATTACTCGCCCTACTATAGCGGCGTTTGGGGCAACCGTTGGTTCGATAATCAGAATGTACGCTACCACGCCGACAATATCGTGATCATGTCGTTTGGGCCCGATGGACGAAAAGAATGGAGTAGCGTGATTGCCAAGGAGCAGTGGGACGATCAGTCGAGCGACCTCATTTCCTATAATATCATGAACACTGGTGGTGAGATTCATTTTCTGTTCAACAAATTCGAAAGCCGCCGCCAGATTCTGACCGATTTCAGCTTGCAGCCCGATGGCAAAATCAATCGTAATCCTACGTTGAAAAACCTCGAAAGGGGATTCGAATTTATGCCTCAATATGGCAAACAGGTGAGTGCCCGGCAAATGATTATTCCCTGTATTTACAGGAATTACATTTGTTTTGCTAAATTGGAGTATAATTAACCCTCCAAAAAACAGGTCCTATATCCGTGATAGGGATTTTTAAACAGAAAAACCCGGCCAACCTGCTAATGCTGCTGCTTTTGGGTATCGGCTTAAAATTGCCGATGTTTCTGCAGCCCCAGCAACCGGTGATCCGGGAGGAAGATGGTGTACTCTTCAATGGCCTGCTCAGGGCTACCCTGCACCTGTCGGAATCCATGCCGCTTTTTTTCCCGATTATTACTTTCCTGTTGTTGTTGGTGCAGGCAATAGTGCTTACCCGCTTTATCAACAACCAGCGGATGATGAGTAAGCCCAACTATTTGCCGGGTATGGCATATTTACTCATTACCTCGCTGATGCCGGAATGGAATGTTTTTTCCGCACCGCTCCTCATCAACAGTATCCTGCTATTCATTCTATCCAGTCTATTTTCCATCTACAACCAGCAAAATGCAAGAGGTACCATTTTCAATGTGGGTGTGGCACTGGGTATCTCAGGCTTCTTACTGATTTCATCCCTCACTTTTATAGTGTGGGTATTGTTGGCCCTGGCGGTGATGCGGCCCTTCCGGCTCAACGAATGGCTGATCTGCATTTTGGGTATCACCACGCCTTTTTATTTTTATGCGATCTACACCGTAGTTGACGGTGTATGGGAATGGAATGAATTTATACCCGACATTAGCATTGGCCTGCCCCGGCTCAAGCAATCGGTTTGGCTGGCAGGCAGCGTATTCCTGATCATGGTTCCCTTCCTCACCGGCGGATATTATATCCAGGAAAATTTGCGCCGCATGTTGATTCATGTGCGCAAGGGCTGGAGCCTCTTATTGCTTTATCTATTGGCTGCCCTCCTGTTGCCCTTTGTAAATACCAGCGATAATTTCGAAAACTGGATTATGGCCATGATTCCGATGGCTGCCTTTCACGGCTGCACTTATTTTTATTCCGGATGGCGGGTTTATCCGCAACTGCTGTTCTGGCTCATTGTGGCTTTTGTGATCGCCTATCAATATGGCGGACCAGGTTGGGGGCTCAATTAGCAATAGCCCGTTTTTCACAGCAGGACTGTGGAAATTTTCACCCTGATTACCACTTGTAAATGCGCATGGCGCACCCCGGCTTTCCTTAAAAGCCGCTATCTTTGTCGCAAATTATTTCGCACATGAAATTTGGCGTTGTTGTTTTCCCCGGTTCCAATTGTGATCGCGATATGCGGGATGCCCTGGCTGATGACCTGGGGCAGGAAGTGACCATGCTCTGGCATAAGGACCGGGATCTGAGCGCTTTCAATACCGAGGACTGCATTGTGCTCCCAGGTGGGTTTTCCTATGGTGATTACCTGCGCTGCGGCGCCATCGCCCGTTTCAGCCCCATGATGCAGAGTGTTATCGAATTTGCGAAAGCCGGCGGCAAAGTGCTGGGTGTGTGTAATGGTTTTCAAATTCTTTGCGAATCGGGCCTGTTGCCCGGCGCCCTGCTGCGCAATGCCAACCAGCAATTTATTTGCAAGAATATTTATATCAAGAACCCGCAGGATGAAGTTTTCCTGATCCCCATCGCCCACGGTGAGGGACGTTATTATGCGGACCTGGCCACGCTCGACCAACTGGAGACCAACGGCCAGGTGATTTTCCGCTATTGCGACGAAATTGGTCGCGAAACCGATGCTGCGAACCCCAATGGATCCATGCGCCATATCGCCGGTATCTGCAATGAAACCCGCAATGTGTTTGGCATGATGCCTCACCCCGAAAGGGCCTGCAGCACAGCCCTCGGCAATACCGATGGCCGGCATATTATGCAGGCCCTGCTGATGGCGAAGGAAGTTACGGTTTAGGGTTGAGAGTTTAAGTGAGTAGAAAGTAGGGAGTAGATAGTAGGGACAGGGTATGCAGACGATCTCAAGACTGTGAAAATCTGCGGAAAAATCTGCGCAAATCTGCAGGAAACGCTTCAGCACTTTAAACAGGTTCAGAGTTCAGGAAAGTTTTCCCGCAGATTTTCGCAGATTTTTTCGCAGATGAGCGCAGATATTTTCTCAAACCTCATTCTAACTAACTACACCCTACTTTCTACTCCCTACTTTCTACTCCCTACTCCCCGGATTATCAGCTATTTCCCCCTATCCATCAAATTTTAACAGCACTATTCGCCGGTTTTTGTGTTCCTTTGTAACAGGTAGTTAAACCATAGAATATGAAGAAATTATCTGTTTTATTGCTCGCTTTTTTCATGGTAGCCGGCGCTGAGGCACAGGTAAATCCTGTGAATTGGACTTTCAGTTCCAAAAAGATTGATGATAAAACCTTTGAGCTGCATATGACGGCTACCATCCAGGACGGATGGCATCTCTATTCGCAGGTGCAGCCTGAAGACGCTATCGCCATCCCAACTGGTTTCAAGATTAATAATAATCCCCTGGTACAATTAGATGGCAAAGTGAAAGAGATCGGCAAAATGGAAAAGTTTCATGACAAGAAACTGGACCTTTCAGCCAACCAGTACTCCAAGAGCGTGAACTTTGTGCAAGTGGTGAAGTTACGCGGCAGCGCTAAAACCAATGTGAGCGGCAGTGTTACTTATCAAACCTGCGACGACGAGCGTTGTCTTCCTCCCAAGACGGTAAAGTTCTCCATCGCACTATAATTTATAATACGATTATTCCCCCCCTTGGGGGAATAATCGTATTATAACCCACTAAAGGGTTACCTTATTCATACCGCCATTTTTTCAGAATTGCCATGCAGCCAACTTTACGTTCCGCCCTGTTCCTGTTGATTTCACTTTTATCGCTATCTCTCATGCGCGCCCATGCGCAGGAAGAACAACTGAAATTGGAAGCCTGGGAAGCGAAAGCAGTAAAGACCGGAGAAGGCAATTATACCCTGCAGTTTAATCTGCCCGATATCAATGGTTGGATGCTTTATGCCCCGGAGCAAAGCCTTCCCGACCTGCAATTGGCCGAGCTGCAATGGGAAGACAGCAGCGTGCAGAGTAGCCCCTTGCGCAATGCCGGAAATCCGATCACAGTCAACAGCAGTCTCTTTGGCGGCGATGTAATGGTGTATGAAAGCAGCGGCCGATTTGAAGCGGATATACGCATCAATGGTATTGTTCCCGACAAGCTGCGCGGAACCCTTCTTTATAATTTTGGCAGAGGCGAAGAGTTTTACAATAATACTTTCAGTTTTACAGTGGAGCTGGAAGGTGGTGTGGCATCGCAGGCCCGGATTCATATTGCCAGTATTGATATCAAGAACCCCGTAGCTGATTGTGGTGATACCATCAGCAGCAATAGCAGCTACCTGCGCATTTTTCTGCTGGGTTTTCTGGGTGGATTGCTGGCATTGCTAACGCCCTGCGTGTTTCCCATGATTCCCCTGACCGTATCGTTTTTTACGAAGAAGGGCGGGCAACAAAGTCGCGGATTTGGCAGCGCCTTGCTGTATGGATTTTTTATCTTCCTGATTTTCGTAGCACTCACCATTCCTTTTCATATTGTTGGCGGCACCAACCCGGCCATCTTCAACAATATCAGCACCAATGTATGGCTCAACCTGATCTTCTTCGCCATCTTTGTAGCATTCGCGCTTTCCTTCTTTGGCCTTTATGAAATCACCCTGCCGTCGGGTATTGCCAATAAAGCCGATTCCAAATCGGGGCTGGGCAATATTGCGGGCATCTTCTTTATGGCGCTTACGCTGGCTATCGTTTCCTTTTCCTGCACCGGACCCATCCTCGGCTCCCTGCTGGTAGGTGTGTTGGATGGTGGCGCCTGGCCGCTCACTTTTGGTGCGGGTGGATTTGGACTGGCACTAGGCCTGCCCTTCGCCCTTTTCGCCCTGTTTCCAAAATGGCTGGCTTCCGTTCCAAAAAGCGGTGGCTGGATGACGGATGTGAAAGTGGTGCTGGGTTTTGTGGAACTGGCCCTCGCCGTTAAGTTTTTGGCCAATGCCGACAATGTGGAGCAATGGGGCATTTTGAAAAGAGAAATCTTTATCGGCGCCTGGATCATCATCGGACTGTTCACGGTGCTGTACCTGCTCGGACTCATCCGTATCGGTCATAGCAGCAAACCCAAAAAATTCGGCGCCATTCGCTGGATATTCATCTTGTTGTTTGGAGCATTCACCCTTTACCTGATACCCGGCGTAACCAATACGCGCTGGGCCAAGCTGAGCCTGATCAGTGGCTTCCCGCCACCTGTTTGTTATAGTGTGTACGCCCAACCCGTTAACTGCGAGAAGCCCCTGCTCGATTACGAACTGGCGCTGGCCGAAGCGAAACGACTGAATAAGCCCATCCTGATCGACTTCACCGGATGGGCCTGCGTTAACTGCCGGCGTATGGAAGAAAATGTATGGACCGATCCCGAAGTGGAAAAGCTGATGAAAGAAGATTTCATCCTCGTATCACTCTATGTAGATGAGCGCAGCCTGTTGCCCGCGAATGAGCGCACGGTGTACACGATGAAGAACGGCACCGAAAAATCTATACAGACCGTAGGCGATAAATGGACGGCCTTCCAGCTTGAAAACTTCGATGCCACGGCACAGCCGCAATATGCCATCATCAGCCCCGATGAAAAAGCCCTCACCAAAACCAAATTCTATACCACCAGTCCGCGTGAATTTGCGGAATGGTTGAAGTGTGGGTTGGAAGCTGGGAAGAAGTAGTACGTTTTACGTATTACGTAGTACGTTTTTGGGTTTAGGGTTTAGGGTTTAAGGTTTAATTTTATTGAAGGATCTGCGTTCATCTGCGCAACAAATCTGCGGGAAAAGCTCTCCGAATTTGCGAGCTGCTTAATGTTCGGGAAGCTTTACCGCAACGAACGCTACGAATGCGCAACGAACGCGAAGATATGATCTGTGAAAATGATTGATGCTGATATCGCTACTATCGGTTGCTAGCAACAGCAGATAATTTTTATGCTTTAAACAGATCGTCGCGAACTTCGCGCATTCGTAGCGTTCGTTGCGGTAAAACTTCGCTGTATTCGCGATATAGTTCAAATAGCCAAAACCCTCCTTTCATCCTTAAACAAAAAATACGTACTACGTATTACGTATTACGTAAACAAAACAGCCAACTTCTAATGAAGTTGGCTGCAATTTGGTGTCATTCTGTACAAGCCTTTCGCCGGCAAGCAAGGAAAATTCTTTTTCGAAGTAAGAACTTTCGGGTTGCGAATGGAAATACAGAATGACAATATCTTGACGACTGAATCTGTTTCCTGCCGCGAATATAATAGGTTACAAATTACAAAGCAATTTGTTTTTGCACCATCAGTTTGCGTAAGTTAATTAATCCATAACGCATGCGACCGAGCGCGGTATTGATGCTGCAATTGGTGGCAGCAGCAATTTCCTTAAAGCTCATATCGGCATAATGGCGCAGGATGATCACTTCGCGCTGATCTTCGGGCAGGCGCTCCAGCATCTCGCGTACGCGGCTATGGCTTTGACGCTTCATGAGGCTGGTTTCCGCACTGTCTTCCGCGAAGTTGAGCACTTCGAAAATGTCTTTGTCTTCGCTGTTGCGGATAGTGGGGGTGCGCTTTACCTTGCGGAAATGATCCACACAAAGGTTGTGTGCGATACGCATAGCCCAGGGCAGGAACTTTCCTTCTTCGGTATAGCGCCCGCTGCGCATGGTATCGATAATGCGGATAAACACATCCTGGAAAATGTCTTCGGCCAGGTACTTGTCTTTGACCAGGAAAAGAATGGATGTGTACAGTTTGTCTTTGTGGCGCAGCACGAGCGCTTCGAGGGCCTCGAGATTGCCGTCCATGAACAGGTGGATTAATTCATGGTCTGTTTTTTTGACAAAAGCTTTCATAATACTCCTACAGTTTAGGTGGTTGAATGGATATTGGTTACCGTAAAAATTGAGAAACTTGAAATCGAAAAAAGTGTAGAGTATTATGCGATAGGCGTGGTGGTTTTTTGGTTGATCATATTTAATTGGATATTGTGCAATAAAAATAAACCATTTGACGATACGACCCAACATTCCACCAAGCTTTGGGTTATTTTTCCTGTAAAAATATTGTTAAGGAATTTCTCCGAAATTTAAGAGCCTGAACCATTTACCTTTGTTTTCTTGAAAATGGACACATCAATAAAAGGGAAAAATCCCGTAAGCGGCACGACCGTAAATTCCGCAGAAAATATCCAGATCAGGGGCGCTCGTGTGCACAATCTGAAGGATATATCCGTTACAATTCCCCGTAATAAGTTGGTGGTAGTAACGGGGGTATCCGGGTCCGGTAAATCCTCTCTTACCATCGACACCCTGTTCGCCGAAGGGCAGCGCCGCTACGCCGAGAGCCTGAGCGCCTATGCCCGGCAGTTTCTGAACCGGATGAATAAGCCGGATGTGGACCATATTAAAGGCCTTTGCCCCGCCATCGCCATCGAACAGAAAGTAATTACCCGTACGCCCCGCAGTACGGTGGGCAGTATGACGGAGATTTATGATTATCTCCGCCTGCTCTTTGCCCGCATCGGCCATACCATTTCACCCGTATCGGGCCGGCAGGTGAAAAAGGATGATGTGAAAGATGTGGTGGATGCCATCAGCAAGCTGACGGAGGGCACCCGCGTATTTATTCTGGCCAAACTAAAAACACACCGTAACCGCAAACTGCAGGAAGAGCTGAACATCCTGATGCAAAAAGGTTTTAGCCGTGTGTATCAAACGGAGGCAGGCGAGAAAAAAGCCAGCGCGGGCACGGCTCACTCTATTGAAGACCTGCTGGAGCTGGATGATAAAAAACTGAAGGAAACGCTGGGAAAGAATGCCGACCATCTATATATATTGATCGACCGGATCATTACCCGCACCCTGGATGAGGACGATCTGCATCGCCTGGCCGATTCGGTAGGTACCGCATTTTATGAAGGCGAGGGCGATATGTACCTGGAACTGCAAGAGGGAGATAAACTGAAACTCCTGCACTTTAATAACCGCTTTGAACTGGACGGTATCAGCTTTGAGGAGCCCGTACTCAACCTTTTTTCCTTCAACAACCCCTTTGGCGCCTGCCCTACCTGCGAAGGATTCAGCCAGGTGCTGGGTATTGATGAAGACCTGGTGATCCCCGATCGCAACCGCAGCGTGTACGACGAAGCAGTGGCACCCTGGAAAGGTGAAAAATTGGGCTGGTGGCGCGAGCAATTTATTAAGGGCGCCAAAAAAGCCGGATTCCCCATTCATAAACCCATTGCCGACCTAACCAAACAGCAGTATCGCATGCTTTGGGATGGCCATGCGGATGCGCTGGGGCTGCACGCCTTCTTCAAGGAAGTGGAACAAAACCTGTATAAGGTACAGTACCGCGTATTGCTAAGTCGCTACCGTGGCCGCACTACCTGTCCCGATTGTGAAGGATATCGTTTACGCAAAGAGGCATTATATGTGAAGGTGAACGGAAAGCATATCGGCGAGATCAGTGAAATGCCCGTGAAAGAAATGAAAGTCTGGTTCGATGAACTGGAGCAGGTGATTTCCGATCATGAAAAAAAGATCGCGAAAAGAATATTGATTGAAATAGAAAACCGCCTTCGCACTTTGTTGAATGTGGGGCTCGGGTATTTGACCATCAGCCGGCTCGCCAATACCCTGAGTGGTGGCGAAAGCCAGCGCATACAACTGACCCGCAGCCTGGGGAGTAATTTGACCGATTCCTTATATATACTCGACGAGCCCTCCATAGGTTTGCATAGCCGCGATACGGCCAACCTGATTCGGGTACTGAAAGAGCTGCGCGACCTGGGTAATACCGTGGTGGTGGTGGAACACGATGAAATGATGATGCGCGAAGCGGATCATATCATTGATATGGGGCCCCTCGCCAGCCACCTGGGTGGTGAAGTAATTGCGGAAGGTGATTATGATGCCATTGTTTCCAACGACAAGAGCCTTACCGGCAAATACCTGAGTGGTAAACTAAAGGTGGAAGTGCCGCAAAAAACCCGCAAACCGATCCGGCAGATTTCGGTATTGGGGGCAAGGCAACATAACCTGAAGAATATCGACGTGCATTTTCCGCTGGATATGCTCTGTGTGGTGAGTGGTGTGAGTGGTAGTGGGAAGACCACATTGGTGAAGCAGATCCTCTACCCCGCCCTGCGCAAGCTGAAAGGAGAATTTGGCGAAAAGATAGGCGCGCATCGGGAGATCAGTGGCGATGTGGATCATATCGGTCAGATCGAGCTGGTGGATCAGAACCCCATCGGTAAATCATCGCGCAGTAACCCGGTTACCTATATTAAGGCTTATGATGAAATCCGTGATCTCTATGCCCGGCAACCATTAAGCAAGATGCGCGGCTTTCAACCGAAACATTTTTCCTTTAATGTGGATGGCGGCCGATGCGATACCTGCAAGGGTGAAGGAGAACAGGTGGTGGAGATGCAGTTTTTGGCGGATGTGCACCTGGTCTGCGAATCCTGTGGCGGCAAGCGTTTTAAGGAAGAAGTGCTGGAAGTGCGCTATCGCGAAAAGAGCATACACGATGTGTTGGAAATGTCGGTTGATGAAGCCATCGAGTTTTTCCGGGATGAAAAAAACCTGGCAAAGGCCCTGCAGCCATTGAGTGATGTGGGACTGGGCTATATCAAGCTGGGACAGTCATCCGATACCCTTTCCGGTGGGGAGGCGCAACGCGTGAAGCTGGCTTCATTCTTAGGTCGCAGCCGGGCCAATCAACATATCCTGTTCATCTTCGACGAACCTACCACGGGTTTGCATTTTCATGATATCAGCAAATTGCTCACTTCCTTCCAGGCATTGATCAACCAGGGACATTCAATCATCGTAATCGAGCACAATACGGATGTAATCCGTTCGGCCGACTGGCTGATTGATCTGGGACCAGAAGCTGGTGATGCTGGTGGCCAACTGGTTTATGCGGGTCCGCCGGCCGGTATTAAGAAGATAAAGGAGAGCCATACTGCACATTTCCTTTGATCTTTATCAAATCAATCCTCAATTATCGTAGAACTACGAACTGTTTACGAAATATTTCCGGGAAAATACTTGCGAATCTGAAATCCGCCTGATAGATTTGTGCTGTCAGGAAAATTCTAATAAAATTCTAACCTGAGATTAATCCCATCCAAATCTTCTGAATTCCGTACTCGAAAAATCCTCAAAATCGCTGGTGAAATGAACCTTGCACTAAGCTGCGAAGCAGTCCTCCTGTGCACTTAAGTCATCCATTTTCCTCTAAAAAGCTCAGTATCCAGGCCTGTGATGATCCATAGCAAGTCATCATCTTCACTCTATCTATAAACTAAACACTGAGCAATGAAAAGGTTTTACATTACACTTATAGCCCTGGTGCTGGTATCCGTTGCCGGCTGGGGACAAACCACCAAGACCTGGAATGGTCCCGCTTCAGGCGGTAGCTGGGCAACGGCTGGCAACTGGTCTCCAAGTGGGGCACCAGGAGCAACGAATATTGTTGTTTTCGACAATGGTGTTTCCGGGCAAATAACCGGTGTGCCCAATGTAACGGTCGCCGGCCTTCGGGTTGAAGGTAATTCGCAGGTCTCCTTGGTGGCACAATCAGGCAACAACAGAACACTAACCGTTTCTGTTCCCGGTGGACAAACAAGATTGGTGATTGAATCAGGCTCTTCCCTCACCCTGGTGAGTGGCGGCGACGATATAGACCTAAACTTTACAAGGAGTGGCGCAGGTGGAGGGAATACATTGGGCCAAATTGATGGAACACTGATCGTGGAACCAGGAAATGAAGCAGACCTTGGGAATACTAATACCGCTACTTCAGTTGGGAACGGAGGAGCGATAGAAAATACTGGTGGGACGGTTACAGGTGCCGCGACGAGACTTCAGTTTAATACAGGCTCCACATACTCGCATCAAAGAAATGGCGGATCAATTCCCACAGCCTCTTGGAATGTAGCTTCCACATGTGAAGTGACAGGGGTAACAACTTCTATTCCGTCTGGCTTCAATCAAAGTTTTGGCAATTTAACTTGGAACTGCCCCAATCAATCTCAACTCGAATCTTTTGCCGCTTCACTTCAAACCATCAATGGTAATTTTACAGTTGCCAGTACAGGCACTGGCCAGCTCACACTAAAAATCAGTGGTGGAGGCGGCGCTACGAATACAAATGTTGCAGGAGACTTCAATCTTACGGGTGGTTTCTTCTACATAGTAGAAACTTCCGGCTCCCATAATCTTAATGTATCCGGGAATGTGAATATAAGTGGTGGCACCCTGGCTCGCGGTATTGGTGGTACGGCCAATTTTGTATTCGACAGAACAGGGGTACAAACCTTCACCAAAACCGGTGGCACCATTAGCGGCGTTATTGGTTTTCGTATTGACAACGATGCCGAGGTAGATTTTGGAACTTCTGTTCTGGATGGTACCGACGCAACCTTTACACTGGATGCGCAGGGAAAAATCATTGTCGCAAATGCTGCAGGTCTTTCCAGTAGCGGATCAACCGGAGCCATACAGGTAGGTGGTACACGCACTTACGATAGCGGTGCCGACTACGAATTCCGCGGTGCATCCACTGGCAATTTTACTACAGCAGGATCGGGAGTTCGTGATCTGATTATTAATAACACATCAGGCGAAGTGGCGATGGGTCGCAACTTTACGGTTTCACGCAACCTGACCCTTGAGAATGGTTATATTACCCCTGGTGCCAATACGCTGTTGGTAGGCACTGCCGGCAACTCCACTTCCAATAACAACGCATATGTAAACGGTCAATTGCAAAAATCATTCAACAACAGCAGCGCCTTTACTTTCTATGTGGGCAAATCCAGCTCCGTGGGTATGCGTGCGATAGGTCTTACAACCAATACCGGTAGCGGCACTTCCACCTTCACCGCCGAGTTTATTCGTGCTGATGCCAATACGGCGGCTCTGGTTTAGCCCGCGTAAGCGCCTGTGAGTACTGGACTCTGGACCGCAGTGGTGCCGGTGATCGCGGTGGCGCCGTTACACTTAGCTGGGCTGCCAACAGCGATTGTTCGCCTGTTACTCAATATATCACCAACCTTCTTACTCTGCGTGTTGCGCGCTTCGATGGCAGTACCTGGGTAGATGCCGGCGCCAACATCACCGGAGGTTCCACACTCACCGTAGGCAGCATCAGCTCCAATGCCGTAACCAGCTTCAGCCCCTTTGCCCTGGCAAGTGGCAACCAGGCCGATAATCCGCTGCCCGTGCTTTTTGATGGCGTACGTGCTTATGGAAAAGACGGCGGTGTGCATATTGAATGGAGCAACCTGACTGAAAGAGACATTGTGCGTTACGAGGTAGAGCGCTCGGCTGATGGTATCAACTATTACCCCATCAACCAGCAGGCACCCAAGAGCAACCGCGATGACAAAGCTTCCTATACCCACTTCGACGCGGCTCCCATCAATGGCGCCAACTTCTATCGCATCCGCGTTGATGAAATTGGAGGCAAGCCTGTGTATAGCAAGATTCTGCGTGTGGAAATGGGCAGCACGAAATCGGCCAGCTTCAGCCTCTACCCCAACCCGGTTGTGGGCAAGCAACTGACTGTGAGCCTGAACGGTTTGCGCCAGGGGCAGTATAGCCTGCAGGTATTCAATACTTCAGGCCAACGAGTTTATAGCACCAACATCAACAATGTGGGTGCGGGTGTAACGCAAATGGTGGAGCTGCCCGCTACGCTGAAATCCGGCATGTATGTGACGGTAGTAAGTGGCGACGGCTTCCGCGAAAGCAAGCAATTCATCTTACAATAATCTACAATAGACTCCATGCCCTTTGGGCATGGAGTCTATTGTAGATAGGGGGCCTGCTGGTTTCAATACCGGCAGGCCCTTTTTGCGTTTTAGCTTGATATATGTCAAATATTTACGTAGAAATACGCTTTTTTATAGGAAAACTCCGTGAAAAACTTGCATTATTAAAAGATGGCTATTAGGTTTGTTGCATCGTAAAAATACCAGCGCTTCATGCTGGTGTTGTTTTCTTCCATATCTCTTGAATTCCGTACCCAAAATCCACACTTAATAGCGGCCACTTAAAAATGAGCAGATTTCTGTTGGGCATTTTGTTCCCATAAAGAAACCGCAGGAGGATACGGATCATTCAGTTTGGCGGCGATTCCATTTTGAAAATACCATCAATCGGCAAAGGATTTCTCTAAACATAATGGAAACTAAACCAAGCGCAATGAAAAAAATCTACTCTCTGCTCGCGATCATGTTGACTGCGACAATCATGATGCAGGCACAAACCAGAACCTGGGTAGGGCCCGCTTCCGGCGGATCCTGGACACAAGCCAATAACTGGAGTGATAATACTGTGCCATCCAACGGTAGCACAGTCGTGTTTAACAGTGGTGTTACCGGCAATATCACGAACGTTCCCAATATTCAACTGGCCGGGCTACGCATTGAAGAAAATTCAACCATCACTTTCAATGTTACAGGTGACCGGGAGATTTCTATTCGGAATGGCGGAAATAATACGCCACGATTTGTAATAGAAGCAGGCTCTACGCTGATCCTGGAAGGAAACGGGAATAATGATATTGAGCTCGACATGACCAGGACTGGCGGCGGCGGTAATAGTTTGCGTGCGCAAATTGATGGCACGCTGGTATTGGGTACTAATTCAACGCTTGACTGGAACAATGGTAATACGATCGTCAACATTACAGGGGCAATAGAAAACGTGGATGGAAACATTCAAGTGACCAATTCAGTACTCCAGTTTCAGGCGGGTTCCTTCTACCGTCATCAACGAAACGGCAGCAATATTCCCAACGCCAACTGGAATGCCAGTTCTACCTGCGAAATCACGGGAATAACGGACAATGGACCTGGCAATATTGATCAGGAGTTCGGGCATTTCACCTGGAACTGTCCCAATCAAAATGCCATTATCAATTTTGATACTGATCTGGAAGATGTACAGGGAAACTTTAATATGGTATCCACCGGGAGCAGTGTTGTAAGGCTGCGTAGCGGTGGCGGCGGTGGCTCCACCTTTTCTATCGGAGGCGATTTCAACCTTTCTGGCGGCACACTGGTAATAAGTAATGGAGGAAATCAAACTGTAGAAGTGAATGGGAATGTAAATATTTCCGGCGGTACCCTTTCACGCACAGGTGGCACTGCTAATTTTGTATTTGACAACAATGGTGCACAGAGTTTCTCCAAAACAGGTGGCAGCATTTCCGGTAGCATCAATTTCCGGATTGACAATAATGCCGAAGTTGATTTTGGCACATCGGTACTGGATGGCGCCAACGCTAATTTCCAGTTGGATGATGATGCAAAAATTATTGTTGCGCATCCGGATGGCTTGTTTAGCGGTACTACCACTTCCGGCGCCATACAGGTGGGAGGCAATCGCAGCTATAGTGATGAAGGGATTTATGAATTTCGCGGTGCGCGTACCGGCACATTCTCTACTAATGGCAATGATGTGCAGAGCCTGATAATTAATAATCCCGCAGGAGAGGTTTTACTCGAACGTCCTTTTGATGTAAGTGATGATCTGGAGCTCCTAAATGGATATGCTACGAACGACAACAGCACCATCATCACCGTTGCCAATGGCGGCAGCATGAGCAGCGCCAATGGTGGATATGTGAACGGCTATCTGGCAAAAACGCAGAACAGCAATGCTACTATCACATTCTTTGTGGGAAGTCCCCTCGCGGGTGGCTTGCGCCCTATAACGCTTAGCAATATGGCAGGCACCAATACCAATACATTTACGGCTCGCTTTATCCGTGGCAATGCCAATACCGAAGTGCCCAATGGTACGGTGCTGGGTCCCGGTCTGGCCCGGGTAAGTGGTTGTGAATACTGGATGCTGGATCGTTCGGGAGGCGGCACACGCGTGGGTAATGTGACCATTGGCTGGGATCCTACCAGCAATTGCACCACTGCTACCAACTATGTCAATAATCTTTCTGCCCTGCGCGTAGCTCGGCATGACGGCGCGCGTTGGGTAGATGAGGGAGGCGTTTTGGTGGGTACTCCCAGTACTTCACAAGGTGAAGTAATTAGTTCCGACCGTGTATCGGCTTTTAGCCCATTCGCACTGGCCAGCAGCAGCCTTACCGATAATCCGCTGCCGGTTTTGTTTGCCGATGTGCGCGCCTACGCGAAGAACAATGGTGTGCAGGTGGAATGGAGCAACCTGACAGAGCGTGACATTCTGAACTATGAGGTAGAGCGTTCTTCAAATGGTATAGATTTTACCAGCATCAACCTGCAGGCTCCCAAGAGCAATCGGGATGACAAGGCATCATATGATTATTTCGATGCCGCACCGAACAGCCAGACCAATTACTACCGAATTCGTGTGCAGGAAGTGGATGGCAAAGTAATTTACTGCAAGGTACTTCGTGTTGAAATGAGTACTACCAAAGCTGCCAGCTTCAGCCTTTATCCCAATCCGGTTACGGGTAAGCAATTCACAGTTAGTCTGAACGGTCTTAATCAGGGTCGTTATCAGTTGGAGGTTTATAGTGCTAATGGTCAGCGTGTGTACCAGGCTACCATCAACAATGTAGGAGCGGGAGTAACGCAGATGGTAGAATTGCCGGCATCGCTGCAGACAGGGTTATATGTTACCGTAGTGAGTGGCGATGATTACAGGGAGAGCAGACAGGTGCTGCTGCGGTAAACCTATAAGGTCTTTTATTAAAAACCTATAAGGTCTTTCAGACCTTATAGGTTTTTTTTTAAGGCTTTTTAGAGCTCATGATACTTCAGAAACATCTTCCTCCCTCCAAACAACTCCCACACTTCCTCCTTCAACATCCAACTGGGGCGATTGGCCATCAGTTGCTTCAACGAACTATGCGGCCAGTCGAGCACAGTCCGGCACAACCCATGCCTTACCGGGTTGTTATGGATATAATGTATCGTCTTAATCAATTGCTCCTCCCCTTCAATCCTCACGCGTCGTATGGCATCACAAAACAGGGCGCCCATCCTGCCATAGACCTTATTCACCGATTTGGCGTAGCTATTTAGAAAATTGGAGAACTGCTGCATAAGAAATTTCGGTATATCCTCCTTGGGAAGCGGAGCATCCCTACTCTTTGCCTTCGGCGAATTCAAAATTTCATCCTCACTCTTAAACCGTACACAAAAATGAAAATGATTGGGAAGCAAAGAATAGGCGAATGTATCCGCGATGGGACTAATATATTTCTTGTACTTTCCCAGGAAGAAAAAATAGTTCTGGAGCTCCCTAAATAGAAGTTCATCTCCCACCCCATGCGTGAATACATGAAAACAAGCTCCCGCTTCAAACGGCACATAATAATCTTTCATGTCCGCAAGCTACAAGAGACCCGCACGAAAAAAAGGGGAAAATGACGGTAAAAATGATAGAAAAAAACGTTTGATCAGCGTAGTTTATCCAGACTCTTCACGAGCTTTTCATCTTTCCAGATTCCACGGGCTGCCATAATATAACCGGCCAGTATGGCGAAAACCAGCAGGGATGAAAGCGCGAAATTACCCTTCTCAAATTTGCCTACCTGCGCAATATAAATCACCAGCAAAACGACTGCCAGCAATACGCCACCCAATACCAGGCGAAACTGCGATTTCCGGTCTTTATACAGAAAAATGGTTATCCCCGACAACAACACACTTATACCTGTTAATATCAACAAAATAAAATGACTGGCCGCATCCAGCACCGCATAGGTACTCATATTGTTTTCTATGCGATTTCCGGTATAGAATGGCATGCTGAAACTGAGAATGGAAGCCACACAGGCCAGTAATAACCATAAACTTTGCTGACGTTGGATCATACGTTTCTTCTTTACTCAAATATAACGGTTTACTCCTTCATCCACTCCTCTGCGCTCATCAGCCCAATTCGGGATACAGGGGAAATGCCTGCATAAAGGCCTTTACATCCTGCCGCACTTCGGCGATCTTCTTTTCATCATCGATATTCATCAACACCTGGTCAATCATTTCCACCACGGTTTCCATATCCTTTTCCTTCATACCGCGTGTGGTAATGGCCGGCACACCGATGCGGATACCGGAGGTTACAAAGGGAGATTTATCATCAAATGGCACACTGTTCTTGTTGAGTGTAATATGCGCCTTGTCCAGCGTTTCCTGGGCCTTTTTTCCGGTGATATTCTTGTTGCGAAGATCAATCAGCATCAGGTGATTATCCGTTCCATTGCTGATCAAATCATAGCCCCGCTTTACCAGCGATGCCGCCATGGCCTGCGCATTGGCCTTCACTTGCGTAGCATAGGTTGTGAATTCATCCGATAGTATTTCACCAAAACTTACCGCCTTGGCAGCAATTACATGCTCCAGCGGACCGCCTTGCGTGCCGGGAAATACGGCCAGGTCCAGCAATTGGCTCATGGTTCGGGTATTACCCTTGGGATCCTTGATACCCCAGGGATTTTCAAAATCATGCCGCAGCATGATGATACCACCACGAGGCCCACGAAGAGTTTTATGCGTAGTGGAACTTACAATATGACAATGCTCAAAGGGATCACTCAGCAAACCCTTGGCGATAAGCCCGGCAGGATGCGCAATGTCGGCAAAAACAATAGCCCCGATCTTGTCAGCCACCGCACGAATGCGGGCATAATCCCAGTCGCGACTATAGGCCGATGCGCCACAGATGATCATTTTCGGTTTTTCTTTCAATGCCGTCGCCTCCAGTTGCTCATAATCCACCAGGCCGGTTTCCTTCTTTACACCATAAAACAGGGCCTGGAAATTTTTGCCGCTGAAATTAGCCGGGCTTCCGTGAGTCAAATGACCTCCCATGCTCAGGTCAAGTCCCAATATCTTATCCCCGGGCTTCACGCAAGCCAGGAATACCGCCGCATTGGCCTGCGCACCGCTATGGGGCTGCACATTGGCCCAACTGGCATTGAATACCTGCTTTAAGCGCTCAATGGCCAACGTTTCAATTTCATCGATCACTTCGCAACCGCCATAATAGCGCTTACCGGGATAACCCTCGGCATATTTATTCGTCGCTACCGTGCCCATGGCACGCATTACCTGAAGAGATGTGAAATTTTCTGAAGCGATCAGTTCAATTCCGTTACGTTGACGATCGAGTTCTCTGGCCAATAGATCAAATACGGCATTATCTGTTTGCATGGCGCAAAATTACTATCAGAGCGCCATCAAAACACCTGCATGCGGATAACTTTTTGTTTGTGTTAAAAAGTCTTACTTTCGTTGGCTTTTGCGAAGCGGAGCCACGTAGTAGGATCGTGTAGTAGATAAGGATAACACAGGCCACCGCTCATTTTATCATCCGGGCCAGGCCGCCCGGCCAAATAGCCCCTTTGGGGCGGGTTTTACATGAAGGCAATCATACCAGTAGCAGGCGCGGGTACCAAACTGCGTCCTCATAGTTATACGCAACCCAAGGCATTGATTCCGCTGGCCGGCAAAACCGTGCTCAGCATTATCATCGATCAGATGCGCGATGCCGGTATTCATGAATACATTTTTATTGTGGGTTATCTGGGCGATAAAATAAGGGATTATGTTCAATCCAATTATCCCGGCCTGAATGCCCAATACGTGCAACAGATCGACCGGCAGGGCGTGGGCCATGCCATCCAGATTGCCAAAAATGCGGTTAACGGAGAAGAAGTAATCGTAGTATTGGGCGATACCATTTGCGAATATGATGTAAAGGAAGTAGTGCAAAGCCCCGTTTCCATGCTGGGTGTTCGCAAAGTGGATGACCCCCGCGAATTTGGCGTTGCCGAAATCAACGAGGAGGGTTTTATCGAACATGTGGTAGAAAAGCCGCAAATCCCGAAATCGAACCTGGCCCTGGTGGGCATTTATAAGATCAAAGAAAGCAACCAGCTCTTCGATTGCCTTGAAAGTAACTACATGCAGGGACTGCGTACCCATGGCGAATATAGCCTTACTGATGCCATTGAGTGCATGCTGAAACAGGGCATCCGAATGAAACCCTTCCGGGTGGAAAGCTGGTTCGACTGCGGCCGCAAAGAAACCCTGCTCGAATCCAATGCCACGCTGCTGAAAAAATTCGAGAAAAGACGGGAACAGGATTACCAGTTTGAAAATACCGTGATCATCCCCCCGGTAAGCATTGGCGAAGGCTGCGATATCCGCAACAGCATCATCGGCCCCAATGTAACCATCGGCGAAAATACCCGCATGAACTTTGCGATCGTACGCAACTCCATCATCGGTTCCTATTCCAACCTTTACGATATTGTACTGGAATCTTCCATCATTGGCTCCGATACCGGACTGAAAGGCGAAGCCAGGCGTTTGAGTATTGGCGACAATACCAATATCGACCTGGGCTAGAACCACCGACTCGGCGTATATTCTTAAGGCATTGTTATGAAGAATAGAATCACTTCCTTGTTCGGGATTGATTTCCCCCTTATTCAGGCCGGCATGATCTGGGCCAGTGGCTGGCGATTGGCCAGTGCTGTCAGCAACAATGGCTGCCTGGGCATCATTGGCAGCGGCAGCATGTATCCCGATGTTTTACGCGACCATATCCAAAAATGCAAAGCGGCTACCAGCCATCCTTTTGCGGTGAACCTGCCCCTGCTCTATCCCGATATTGAAAAGCACGTACAAATTATCATCGAGGAAAAAGTGCCCATTGTCTTCAGCTCGGCTGGCAACCCCGCCACCTGGACCGGCGTTTTGAAAAAAGAAGGCATCAATGTAGTGCATGTGGTGAGCAGCAGCCGCTTTGCCCTGAAAGCCGAACAGGCCGGTTGTGATGCGGTGGTTTGTGAAGGTTTTGAAGCCGGCGGACATAATGGCCGGGAAGAAACCACCAGCCTGGTCCTGATTCCGGCCGTAAAAGCCGCTGTAAAAATTCCCGTGATAGCCGCGGGCGGTATAGCCACCGGCCGGCAAATGCTGGCGGCCATGGTGTTGGGCGCCGAAGGAGTACAAATGGGTACCCGCTTTGTGGCTTCGGAAGAAGCATCCTCCCACCCCAGCTTCAAAGACCGGGTGCTGCATTGCAAGGAAGGCGATACGGTTTTAACACTCAAACAGTTAACCCCGGTACGACTGATACGAAATGCTTTTTTTGAAAAAGTTTGGACCGCCGAACAGGCCGGGGCCGACAAAGCCACCCTACAGCAACTACTTGGCAGAGGGCGGGCCAAAAAAGGAATGTTCGAAGGCGATATGGAAGAAGGCGAGCTGGAAATTGGCCAGGTTAGTACCCTGCTTGACGGTATTTTACCGGTAGCCGATATCGTAAAAAAAGTGCGCGAGGAATTTGAAGAAGCCTTGGTAAATCCATTGGGAATAACTTAACTTTACTTTCGGTTGGCCGAAGAAGTATGGTCTGTGTACTCATTCAATTTTCAAAACGGTCACATGAAACGTAAAATCATCCTGCTTGCTCTTTCGCTGTCCTCTGTGGGCATGGCTTTTGCAAATTCTCCCGTAGAGCCGGAACCCTGCAAAGGCAATAGCCCTTGCAAGTCGGCTATCGGCAAAAAAAATAACCTTGCTGGTCAGGTAATGCATGCTGAAAAGAAAAATCCGTTGAAGGATGTTTCTGTAACAGCTTACAATGCATCAAAAAAAGAAAAGACAGTGTTTACCGATCTGGAAGGTGGCTTTTCTTTCGATGATCTGAAACCCGGCACTTACCGTTTTGTTTTTGAAAAAGCGGGGTTCAAAAAAGTTACCCGCGAAAAAACGATCGTGAAAACGGATGAGAATTTCCTGCTGAATATTGAAATGATAGAAGCCAAAGATTTTGAGTTACTCCCCTCCCCCATGCATTTTACCGACTTTTAATCTTTTTCATACGAATAAAAAAAGCCCGCTTTGCGGGCTTTTTTTATTCGTATGAAAAAGGTCTCATTCTTCCAACGACACTTTTGATTTACTCACCTTCAATTTATGGCCCGCCCCAATTTTCAGTGCCAGGTTTTCTTTTCCATGGCTCACGGGGAATCCAAAGCATACCGGATAGTCGTATTCCTCTACTGCGTCGCGAATGATTTCATAAGCATCTTTCCCAAATGGCCGCTCGGTATCCTTGTTATCGGTGAAGCCTCCTATGATGAGTCCTGCCAGGTTTTTTAACTTACCCGCCCGCTTCAGTTGCACAATCATCCTATCAATATTATACAAATACTCCCCCACATCTTCCAGAAATAGGATGCGGCCCTTGGTCTTCAGCTCTGAATCCGATCCGATCAAATGGGCCAACAATGCCAGGTTGCCTCCTACCAGTTCGCCGATTCCTTCTCCCATTCGGTTATATGGATGGGGATCTACGCTATAGCGCGCCCACTTTCCCTCCAACGCGTCTTTGAGTGATTGCACATACCGGTTAATATATCCGGCATCATTAAAAGCCGCGGCCATGGGCGCATGCAGGGTGGCAATATCATAATGCCGGTAAATATGGCAATGTAAAACGGTGATGTCGCTAAAGCCAATCAGCCACTTAGGATGCTTTTTGAAATACCGGAAATCAATCCCGTCAATTATCCGGCTCGTTCCATAGCCACCCCTTGCACATAGTATGGCCTTCACTTCGGGATTATCGAACATTTCCTGCAAATCATCCAGTCGCTCCTGGTCTGTTCCTGAAAAATAATTGTTCGAAGATCCACCTATGGTTTTACCGGTTTTAACCCGGTACCCCCATTCTTCCGTGAGCACCCGCACACATTCCGCCACTTTATCTTCTGCCATATATCCGGCGGGGCAAACCAGTCCAATCAAATCTCCTTTTTCCAGGTAAGGGGGGCTCTTAATCATCTTAATTCCATTAGTCTTGTTTCCGAATCCGTTACGCGCAGTTCATGCACAATGCCACATTTCAGGGCAAAATTATCTTTCTGATGGCCAACCGGAAAATCAAAACATACCGGATAGCTATAGCCATGTACTTTTTCGAGTACTATTTCAGTTAATTCCTTTCCAAACTCTGAGCCCGGATCATCTGGTTTCAGTTTAAAACCTCCTACTATTAGGCCGCGTAGCCCGGACAGCTTTCCTGTTCGCTCCAGGTTCCAGAACATTCGGTCCACGCTATAGCGATACTCTCCCGTGTCTTCTACAAAAAGGATAGCATCACGGGTATTGATATCCGACGCGGAACCAGCCAACGATTCGATGGTTTTGAGGTTACCGCCTATCAGCACGCCTCTGGCTACTCCCTGCCGGTTCGCCAGGTTGGCCGGCGCGTTATATTCCATCGGCTTCCCCTGCAATGCATCGCGAATAGATAAAATACTGGCCGCCTGGCCAGGCTCCGCGAGGGAAAGATCTTCGGGAAAACTGTTACACATCTTGGAATGTATGGAAGCAGCCCCCACCTGACGGTTGAGGTGCGCATGCAATACGGTGATGTCGCTAAAACCAATAACCCATTTAGGATGCTGGCGAAATCTATTCCAGCGTAGTTGATCCACTATCCGCACAGCCCCATAGCCGCCACGGGCGCAGAGGATGGCTTTGAGATCGGGTGCATCCAGCATTTGCTGCAAATCCCCGAGGCGCTCTTCATCCGTTCCGCCAAATGTATGGTGACGCTTCCCAATAGTATGGCCAATCTTTACCCGAAATCCCCATTCCCGCAGTAAACGGATGGCCGGTTCTATTTCCTCCTGGGTTATGTACCCGGCCGGGGAGGTAATGCCAATCAGGTCGCCGGCACCCAGCGATGGAGGAATAATAGCCGCCGCTTCCTCCACACCCATAGCATTGCCTGAAGCCGCTCCAGCCAAGCCAGGCAATAAAGAAGCCGCCGCCATAAACCCACTGTTTGCCAGAAAATCCTTGCGATTCATTTTCTAAAATTAAACGTTTCTATACGATTTGAGTAGCCTGTTGAAGTTTAAGGTTTAAGGTTTAAAGTTTAAGTCTTGAAAACCTTAAACTTTAAACCTTAAACCTTAAACCCATTTGGCTCCTGCCCCGCAAACCGGTAATTTTGCCTTTCATCAAGCAATTGCTATTCATGGCTTTACCCAAGCGATACCTGATTACTTCGGCCCTGCCTTATGCGAATGGACTTAAACATGTGGGCCACCTGGCCGGTGCCTATATTCCCGCAGATATATATGTGCGTTATCTGCGCGCGCAACAGCGGGATGTGGTATTTGTATGCGGCAGCGACGAACATGGCACCGCCATCCCCATTCAGGCCATGAAGGAAAATACAACGGCCCGGGCCATCATCGACAAATACCATGAGGCGATGAAGCAGGACTTTGATGACCTGGCCATCTCCTTCGATATCTATCACCGAACCAGCGAGCTGCTTCATCACGAAACCGCGCAGGAATTCTTTACCTACCTGCATGAAAGGGGAGAACTGGAAACCAAAGAAACGGAACAGTATTATGATGAGGCCACGAAAACTTTCCTGGCTGATCGATACATTAAAGGTACCTGCCCCAATTGTGGAAGCGATCGCGCTTTTGGTGATCAGTGTGAAAACTGTGGCACCAGCCTCAGCCCCGATGAACTCATCAACCCCGTGAGCACGCTCAGCGGAAACCCTCCTGTAAAAAAGCAGACCACGCACTGGTACCTGCCGCTGGGAAAACATGAAGATTTTTTGAGAAAATGGATACTGGAGCAGCATAAGGACGATTGGCGTAGTACAGTAGTAGGACAATGCAAAAGCTGGATTGAAGGCGGCCTTCAATCACGCGCCGTCACGCGCGATCTGGAATGGGGTATAAAAGTTCCCCTGCCTGATGCCGATGGCAAAGTGCTCTATGTATGGTTCGATGCACCCATTGGCTATATCAGCGCCACCAAACAATGGGCCATCAACGAACAGAAAGACTGGAAGCCCTATTGGTATGATGCCGATACCAAACTGGTTCATTTTATTGGGAAGGATAATATCGTATTTCATTGCATCATCTTCCCCGTGATGCTGAAGCTGCATGGCAATATTCTTCCCGACAACGTTCCCGCTAATGAGTTCCTCAACCTCGAAGGCGACAAGATGAGTACCAGCCGCAACTGGAAACTCGATATGCGCGATTATATCAACGATTTTGTAAAGAAAGATAATGGTGGTGGGCAATGCGTGGATATGTTGCGTTATTATCTCACACAAATAGCCCCGGAAACCAAGGATAGCGAATTTACCTGGAAGGGATTCCAGGATGCGGTCAACAGCGAGTTAGGCTCCATCTTTGGAAACTTTGTAAACCGCAGTTTTGTGCTGATGCACAAACTCTGTAAAGGGAAAGTGCCGCTACTTCACAACCATTTGCTGGATGAAGTGGATCAACAACTGATCGCCCAAATAAAACAGGCTGCCGAAAGAACCAGCGAATTGCTGGAGGCCTACAAATTCAGGGAGGCACTTTACGAAGTGATCGACCTTTCGCGCAAAGGCAATCAATACATGCAGAAAAAGGAGCCCTGGATCCGCGCGAAAGAAACAGACGAAAACGGCAACATAAAGCCGGAGGCCCAGCAGGCCATCGACAATTGTATGCACCTTTGCCTGCAATTAACCGCTAACCTGTCCATACTCATTCACCCTTTTCTTCCTAATACGGCACGCACCATGCTGCACATGATGAAAGTGGTGGACAAGATGCTCGAATGGAAAAATGCCGGGCAAATTAAACTGCTGAGTGTGGGCTATAGCTTGCGCGAGCCACAATTGTTGTTTCGCAAAATTGAAGACACGGAAATAGCGGCGCAAATCGAAAAACTGAAAGCCGGACTGGTGGCCAGTCAGCAACAACAGGCCGCAAAGCCTGCCCCGGAAAAAGAGCCGGCGGCGGAGAAAGCGAGCATCCAGTACGATGATTTCGCAAAACTGGACCTGCGCGTGGGTACCATTACCCAGGCAGAAAAAATTAAAGGGGCTGATAAATTGTTAAAACTGGAAGTAGACCTGGGCTTTGAAAAAAGAACCATCGTTTCCGGAATAGCGCTCCATTTTGCGGCGGATGCCATCGTTGGCAAGCAAGTTGTAGTAGTATGCAACCTGGCGCCACGTAAGATGCGTGGGGTGGAAAGCAGGGGCATGATTTTGATGGCTGAAGATGTTGGAGGAAAACTCAAATTCATCAACCCCGACGAAGCAACAGACAACGGTTCTATCGTAAGTTAACGGGAGTAGTTGTCCCCAACATAAGGTAGCCGGTTAAGATTGACCGGCTACCTGTTTTTTAGGCCGGCATTTTGCAGTAAATTCAGGAATTATACCCGTATCGTATTGACAAAAGAGAAGAAAAAGAGGAAATATTGGAAGATCCCGGCTATCCTGCTGGGCGTGTTGGGGCTTCTGGTCCTGGGTTTTCATCTATGGTTTGTAAACCAGGCTGAAAACCTGGTGGAAGATCTTGTGCGCCGTCAATCGAAAGGCAAAGTTGAGCTTCGCGTAAAGAATTTCAAGTTTAACTGGTTCAGCAAGAAAATGGAATTGGAAAATGCCACTTTCTTCACCACCGATACCACGGCACCGGATCGCTATCTTTTTGCGGTAAAGCGATTGCGCGTGCAGGTGCAATCGGTATGGCCTCTGCTGATGGATAAAAAGTTCCTGATCGATTCCCTTCAACTCATTGATCCGGACATCAGCGTTACCCGTAGAAAAGTTCCGGATCGGGAAATGGATGACGCCGATAGCAGCCTTTCCATCCCACAGGAAATGGGAAGGGTATATCATTCTATTCAGGATGCACTCAAAGCACTGCAGGTAGACAGGTTCCAGATCATCAATGGCAATTTCTCGCTATTCAACCAAAGCCGCCCTACCGATGTACCAGTGCGGATCAGCCGCATCAATATGCGCCTCGATAACCTGCGTATCGACAGCTCCACTCCGCAAGCCGAACAGAAGATACTCTTCAGCGATAATGTAGCGCTGGAAACCCATGACCAGGATATTCTTTTTCCCGATGGGCGGCATCGCCTGAGCTTCCGCGATTTCCGGATCAATATTGAAAATCAATATGCCGAATTCGACAGTTGTACCATCGAAGCGGGTGAAGCTGATAGCGCCAACAGTTCCTTTCGCATTTTCTTCGATAAACTGCAGATGACCAATATTGACTTTGATACCCTGTACCATAAGGAGGTAATCAAAGCCGATTCCGTATACGCATTCAATCCACGCATACAACTACAGGTTAACCTCAACGACAACAATACCGGCCCGCCCAAACTGGACCAACTCATACAACAATTAACCGGCGAACTGGAGATCGGATTTGTGGTGGTGGAAAATGGTTCTTTTGATATCAACACGGTTCGCGTGGGTGTGCCCAGTTCATTTACATCAGACGATAACAATTTTATCCTGGAAGGGCTCCGCATTCGCGATCATACCCCAAGACCCGTAACCGTAGAGCGCTTTGAAATGGCGATACGCAATTACGAGAATTTTATCCGCGATAGCGCCTATGCCATTCAGTTCGATAGTATCTTGATTCGCGACAACAGGATCAGCCTGAGCAATTTCGCCTATAAAGAGCTGGAAAGAGGCCGACGGTATAACCAGTTACGTATGCGCCAACTGGAACTCTATGAACTTTCCTGGGACGACCTGGTCTTTAATCAAAAAGTGAAAGCAGGACAGGTTACCCTCATACAGCCCACCATCAGTTACGATATTGCCAATGCCCGGCGTGGCAAGAAGCGGGATATTTTCGAAATGCTTTCCGCACTTTCCCATGCCATGCAGCTCCAGCGCCTGCACATCATTGATGGCGCTATCAACCTTCAATTACCCGCGGCAGGTAAACTCAACCTGGAGCATGCCACCATACTGCTTGAAACCAGTCAACTCCTGCGCGCCACTAATGCCCGCGACCTGCGCGATGCCATTCAATACCTTGATTTCACGAAAGGGAATCTGAAGGTAAAAGACTACAATGTCGATATCGACAATATGCAATTTGTGGGAGGTGAAAACAGCGCTGAGGCCGATAAAATTCATGTATCCCGCGGAGACAGCCTCGACCTGCAGATAACAAAACTCCGCTCACCCATGATGGTCTTCGACGAATATATGCGCCTGCAGTCGATGTTGGGGCTGCGTTGGGACAATGCCTCTTTAAAAACCTCACTCCAGAAGAAAAATGGAACCAGTTCCCCGCTATCCTTATTGCTCACGCAAATAATGGGAGGAGCCACCAACCTGGACCTGCAATTTCCGGACGGCCACCTGCGTGGCCAGCTAAAGGAACTACGCGCCGATCAATGGCAGACGAACGGAGACCAGATGCAGATTGCCGGTGTAGGATTTTCTTTATCAGGCCTGGTAGCCAGGAAGGGTGAAACCAATGTACGTATCGGGCGCTGGGAAGAGGATGATAAGCAGCGATCAAAAATTTATCAGATAGAACTGGATCAAATAAAGGAAACGGATAGTGTGCAATTACGGGTACCCTATGCCGAAGCGGATTTTCAATGGAACGATTGGCTCAATGGCAAGCGCGAACTGGAATGGTTGTTTCTCCAAAAGCCGCAATTGCTGTACAGTTCTCTGGAGAAAGGCAATCAAACCCCGTCAACCGACAGCATAAAAATCACAAGACTTCGGGTGAAGGAACCACAAATAAGGTTTCATTCCATCGGAAAGGAAGGAGAGAGCCGGTTTAGCTGGAACAGCCATATCGGCGACAGCATCCACATCGACGGATTTACTTATCGCAGTGGCGCATTGCCACTCCTGCGCGCTTCGCGGCTGGCCTTTCTCCTGCGCGGCATGGAACATATCAACCAAAAAGGGCGTCTTTTTCAAACAGGCAAAGGTTTACTGGGTGGTCAAATCCGCGACCTGCAGGCCAGTCGGAACGACCTGGGAACCTGGGACTGGAAACTGGCTATCGACAACCTGCAGGCAAGGCAGTTTGAGTGGGATAGCCTGGGTAAGAAATTGGGGCACCTGGCTATCGACAGGGCAGGGATTCGCAACATGAACCTGGAATCGGGCTGGCTGCTCGATTTGCCGCAGTTTGTAGGAAAAAATCCTGCCATGAAAGTTGAAGAAGTGAGTGGAAGCTATACCGATAGCATTGATCAATTTTTCTGGAATAATGTCTCTTACGACAACAGCGTACACAGCCTGGAATTAGATTCCTTCCGCTATGAGCCATCGGTGAATCTCGCCACATTTACAGGCCGTCAGCGCTACCAGGCCGACTATGTAAAGGCGCATACAGGAAAGGTTGTAATAGGTCCCATCGGCCTGGAAAATTTCGCGCGCGATAGCACCCTTTCCGTGGGCAAGATCGCCATTCATGACGGATTCCTGGACGATTACCGCGATAAACGGATTCCCCGCGAGCCCGGTATTGTGCGGGCATTGCCAGGAAACCTTTTAAAGAAGCTACCCTTCCGTTTTGAATCCGATACCATCCTGGTGGCGAATGCATTCGTGCGTTATGAAGAAATGGACGAAAAGAGCAATAAGGCGGGCATGGTAGAAGTAACGAATCTGAATGGAGAAATTACCGGTGCCAGAAATTACAGGCATCAACCGGGAGACAGCTTGCGAATTTTTGCAAAGGGACAACTGGCAGGCACTATCCCCACCCTGCTTTGGGTCAACGAATCCTATACCGATAAGCTGGGTGGTTTTCGCATGCGTGTGAATATGGAGCAGGGCGATCTCACCGTACTAAACCCCATACTGGCGGCACTGGCGAGGGCTGAACTTAAATCAGGAATCCTGGATAGCTTACGCATGCAGGTTAGCGGACAGGAATCCTTTGCATATGGTGAAATGGAGCTCTATTATCGCGACCTGAAGGTTCGTGTGATACGTGAGAAACCAAAATCGCTGGGTGCACGATTGACCAATTTCCTCGCCAATACCATTATTAAGAATCGTAACAAGGGTAAAGGGGGAACCGTGTATGTTGAACGACTTCGCGACCGGTCGGCCATCAACTATCTCGTAAAAATTACTTTGAGCGGAGTGATGACCAATATTGGTATCAAGTCGCCCAAAAAACAAGCGCGAAAAAATCGCAAAGCCATTCGCGAAATGCTCGAGCGACAGAATCCAAAGCCCGCTTCCAAAGCTGGTCGCTAAGCCCAAATTTCCTTTTTCAGGCTCCTCAATTTCGCTTACCTTCACAGTAAATAGTTGTTTAACTAACTAATTTTATTGTCTCCACTTATGAAACGAACGATTCGCAAAGTTGCCGTGCTCGGCAGTGGTGTAATGGGCTCCCGTATTGCCTGCCATTTCGCGGGAGTGGGTTTGCAGGTATTGTTGCTCGATATAGTGCCAAAAGAAGCTGCCCAAAGCAGTAAAGCGGCTGAACGAAATAAACTCGTCAACGACGCACTCGCAGCCACGCTCAAAAGCAATCCATCGCCGGTGTACGATAAGGATGTGGTCAAGCGAATCCGTACGGGTAATTTTGAAGACGATATGAAAGAAATCGCTTCTTGCGATTGGATCATAGAAGTGGTAGTGGAGCGATTGGACATCAAGAAGATCATTTACGACCAGGTGGAAGAGTTCCGCAAACCCGGAACCCTGGTCAGTTCCAATACCTCTGGCATCCCCATCCACCTGATGGCTGAAGGCAGATCAGAGGATTTTCGAAAAAATTTCTGTGGTACCCATTTCTTCAACCCGCCCCGCTATCTGCGGCTGCTGGAAATCATACCCACAAAAGATACCGATCCCGAACTCATCGATTTTTTGATGCAGTATGGCGACCTGGTATTGGGAAAAACAACCGTACTCTGTAAGGACACACCCGCCTTTATCGCCAACCGCATTGGTGTGTATAGCATTATGTCGATCTTTCAGTTAATTGATAAAATGCAGCTCAGCATCGACGAAGTGGAAGCCCTTACAGGGCCGCTGATCGGTCGCCCCAAATCGGCCACTTTCCGCACAGCAGATGTAGTGGGGATTGATACTCTTGTAAAAGTGGCCAATGGTGTTTATGAAAATTGTCCGGCCGATGAAGCGCGTGCCAGTTTTGAAATTCCCGCCTGGCTACAAAAGATGGTGGACCAGGGATGGTTGGGCGATAAGATCGGCCAGGGATTTTTTAAGAAGAGTAAAAATGCAAAAGGGGAGAAAGAAATTCTCACACTCGACCTGAAGAGTTTTGAATACAAGCCCCGGCAAAAACCCAAGTTCGCTTCGGTGGAAGCGGCTAAACCGGTGGATGATCTGATGCAACGCATCAAAATGCTGGTTGCTGCCCCCGACAAGGCCGGAGAATTTTTCCGACAATTTCATTATGGACTGTTCTCCTATATATCCAACCGCATTCCCGAGATAAGCGATGAATTGTATCGGGTGGATGATGCCATGATGGCCGGCTTTGGCTGGGAAATAGGCGCTTTTGAAACCTGGGACCTGCTGGGCGTGGAAGCCACTCTTACAGCCATGGAAGCAGCCGGCAAACCGGCCGCAGCCTGGGTGAAAGCCATGCTCGACAAAGGCCACAAGACATTCTATAAGATTGAAGCTGGTCGCAAATATTGCTATGACCCTTCAACGGGTGAATACAAAGCCATTCCGGGCGGAGAAGCCTTTATCATTCTCAGCCATTTCCAGGACAAGCTGGTTTGGAAGAATGCTTCCTGCCGGCTCTATGATATAGGCGATGAGGTGCTGGGGCTGCAATGGTCCACCAAGATGGGCAGCATAGGTGGTGATGTTCTTTCCGGCATTCAAACCGCTATTGAGAAGGCGGAGAAATCTCACAAGGGTCTGGTAATTGCCAACGAAGGACCCAATTTTTCAGCGGGTGCCAATGTGGGTATGATCTTTATGCTCGCGATTGAACAGGAATATGATGAACTGGATATGGCCATTCGCCTTTTCCAGAATACCATGATGCGGGCACGCTACTCTTCCATTCCGGTAGTGGTAGCGCCGCATGGCCTGGCCCTGGGTGGTGCCTGCGAGCTTAGTCTGCATGCCGACAAGGTTTGCGCCGCGGCGGAAACTTATACCGGCCTGGTAGAACTGGGTGTTGGTCTTATACCCGGTGGCGGAGGTACCAAAGAATTTGTATTGCGCGCAGCCGATGAAACCCATCACGATGAGCCCGATACCATTACCCTGAAGAACAGGTTCCTAACTATTGCAACAGCCAAAGTAGCTACCTCTGCAGCCGAAGCCTACGGCCTGGGTATCTACAGAAAAGGTCTTGATGAAGTGGTGATGAATCAGTCGCGACGAATTTATGAAGCACGCAAATCCGTAGTGGAGCTCTATGATAGCGGTTATACCACGCCGGTGCAACGCAAGGATGTCAAGGTTCCGGGTCGCTCGGCTTTGGGCGCCCTCTATGCAGGCATCCATGCCATGCAAACCGCTAATTATGCAACGGAGCATGATGCCAAAGTAGCACGCAAACTGGCTTATGTAATGTGTGGCGGCGACCTGAGTGAACCCACCCTGGTATCGGAGCAATACCTGCTCGATCTGGAAAGAGAAGCTTTTCTTTCCCTCTGTGGCGAAAAGAAAACACTGGAAAGAATTCAAAGCGTGTTGACGACAGGAAGGCCAGTGAGAAATTGAGGAGACGTTTTACGTTTTACGTTGTACGTTTTACGTTGGTTTAGGGTTTAGGGTTTAAGGTTTAATGGAAGTAGCAAAAGCTATTAAACTTTAAACCCTAAACCTTAAACCAATCAACAAATCCACAAATCAACGAATCAACAAATTATTTCTTCTCGTGCCACACACTACTAAACTCTCCCACTATCGCTGTTTGGTTTCGGAATTCTAGCTTTTCTAATTGTAATGCATAAATATTTTCCGGCTTTACTTTCCGGAATCTGGGGTGCATGGTGCCGCCATTGCGGTTGTCGCCGGAGTCGGCGGATGGATTGTATTGAAATTCGGGATCTACGATACTGCCACGTGGGTACATGATGCCCGGAACGCCCTGGCCTCGAATATCAATAACAGTAGGATGACGCAACCCAAGTGTGTGGCCGTACTCATGTGCGGCGGTAGTAGATCCTTCATAGAGATTATCATACAGAAAAAAGCCGGTGTTGCAGCCGATACCATCCACAAAGGAGATATTCCCCATTGCTTCCTTCTCAATCCTGAAATAATTGTTGCGGGGATCGGTATTGGCGATCACATCAATAGGCTGTAGTGCCGGTTCAAAGCTGGAGCTGATTCGAAATTGAACCTGCAGGAGCCGTCCCTCTATACCCATCTGCACCTGCGGTTCATTCCACATTTCTTCGATTTCCTTTCGTATCCGTTCCGTAATGAAAGCATCCGCCGCATCCCCGTATGTAATGATATGGGAATGGATGAGGAGAAGGTTTTCTTGTATGCTGGCAGAACCCAAGAGAAACAATTAGTTTATTTGGATATTCGGTTATTTGTTGATTGGTTTAAAGTTTAGGGTTTAAGGTTTAAGGTTGCTCCACAACTTTAAACTTTAAACCCTAAACTTTAAACTTTCTCATTCCACTGCTGACGGCAGCGTTTGATAATGAAATACAAATCCCGCTTTCTCAATTTTGCGGCTGCTCACGGTAGCGCTTTTCAGCACTTCTATGCTCATTTCACCGAGTATCAGCTTTAATAATCCGGCAGGTACTCGGATAGGAATATACCATTTACCCTTGAGGCGATGGGCAATGCGCAAAATGATTTCACGATTGCTGCTGGGACCCGGACCCACGGCGTTGTAGATTCCATTCAGTTCACTATTCTCCATCGCAAAAAGGTACATACGCACCAGGTCATCGATATGTATCCAGCTCATTACCTGCCTGCCTGTTCCCAATATGGGCGCGATGCCAAATTTTACCGGCCGTCGAAATTCCTTCAACGCGCCACCCTTGTCGCTAAAAACAATACCTGTTCTCAGTAGAACGAGTCGCTTACCCATGTCGGCTACGGGCTTCACGGAGTCTTCCCATGCCTGACAGGTGCTGCCCAGGAAATCATGAGCGGCGGGATGCTCTTCGGTAAAAGGAATGGGATTGGGTATCTGCGGATCGGGACCATACCAGCCTATGGCAGATGCGCTAACGAATACACGTATCGTGTTGGGAATTTCCTGCAATTTTTTTACCAGCAATGCGCCGGAGTTTACACGGCTGTCGCGTATCTCCTGCTTCCGCTTCTTCGTCCATCTCTTATCGGCCACACCCGCGCCGGCCAGGTGGATGATGGCATCCGCTTCCCGTATCGCCCATTCATCTATGCTGCCCTTTCGCAGATCCCATTGCGCATACCGCAAATTGGGCTGCTTGCTCCTTCGTGCCGATCGGCTCAGGATGATGATCCCATATCCTTTCTCCAGCAATTTTTCCGTCACCGCGCTGCCGATCAAACCGGTACCACCTGTAATTAAAACTGTCGCCATCCAATCAATTGTTAGTTTATTTCTTATGTAACAGCTTTACGCATTTATTGTTTCCCATAAAAAAGAATCCGCTTAACTTTAACGCATTCACTCAACTGTAACCACAAGAACACATGAAAAAGTTGATGCTTCCTCTTATGCTGTTGCTCCTGATTGCCGGTACAGCCTGTGCCCGGCAGGGTGACCCGAAAGATACGGAACAGTGGGAACCCAAACCCCCAAAAGTAACAGGAACGGTACAACATACACCTCCGCCTTCAGACGCGCTGCTGTTATTTGATGGAAAGAATTTAAACGAGTGGGTCTCCAGTTCCGATACCAGCAAGCCGGCTGGTTGGACCGTAGCCGATGGCGCTTTTATTGTAAAAAAGGGAACAGGCAATATTCAAACCAAACGGCGATTCCTCGATTATCAACTGCACATTGAATGGAAAATTCCCGAAGTAATTCATGGCAGTGGCCAGGGTCGCGGCAATAGCGGCGTTTTTCTCGCCCTCAGCGGCGATGGCGATAATGGCTATGAGATACAGGTGCTGGACAATTATGAAAATGAAACCTATGTGAACGGACAGGCCGGAAGCATTTACAAACAACATATTCCGCTCGCCAATGCATGCGCCCCTCCCGGCACCTGGCAGAGCTACGATATTGTGTGGACGGCTCCCCGATTCGACGCGAAGGGTAAACTGATCAGCCCAGCTAAAATAACGGCCATCCATAATGGTGTGCTGATTCAAAATAATACCGAAGTAAAAGGCATTACCCGCTATATTGGACAGGCACATTACAAAAAAGCACACGGGGCCAGCGCCATTATGCTGCAGGATCATGGGGATCCGAGCGAGCCTATTAGTTTCAGGAATATTTGGCTGAGAGAACTGTGAGATACGTAGTACGTTTTACGTAATACGTCTTTGGTTTAAGGTTTAAAGTTTAGAGTTTAATGAAATAGAGCGTAGCCGCTGGAGGTCATATTCAATAGCAAACGGATCAAGGCATTATGCACCAGACTCTAATCTGCGGAAATCTGCGAAAAAATCTGCGAAAATCTGCGGGAAATGCTTCAGCATTTTTAATAGCTTCAAAGTTCAGGAGAGATTTCCCGCAGATTTTTTCACAGATCATCGACGAGAAAGGCAAAGCAGCCACACCCAATTAAACCTTAAACTTTAAACCTTAAACTTTCAACCTCCCTTTAAGCCCAATCAATCGGACAAATTTTAAGACAGGATATGATTAAAAAAAACTTAGGCATTTACGGTTTATTATTTTCGATATTGATTTCTTTCGGCGCTTGCAAAAGCAGCCGCATGAGCGGCAACCCGGTTTTTCCGGGATGGTATGCCGATCCTGAAGCAGTGATCTTTGGCAATCAATACTGGATTTACCCCACTTATTCCGCACCCTACAACAAGCAGGTTTTCATGGATGCTTTTTCCTCCCGCGACCTGGTGAAATGGGAAAAGCACGAACGAATCATTGATACCAGCGCCATCAAATGGGCACACCGCGCCATGTGGGCGCCTGCCGCTGTTAAGAACGGCAATCAGTATTTCCTGTTTTTTGCCGCCAACGATATTCAGAGCAATGCCGAAAAAGGCGGCATAGGAGTTGCCGTATCCGACAACCCTGCCGGACCCTTTCGCGACTACCTGGGGAACCCCCTCATCGATAGTTTCCATAATGGCGCGCAACCTATTGATCAATTCGTATTTCGCGATCAGGATGGAAGCTGGTATATAATTTATGGCGGTTGGCGGCATTGCAATATCGCCCGCCTGAAAGATGACTTTACGGGGATTATGCCCTTTGAAGATGGCAGCATGTACAAGGAAATAACGCCCGAAGGTTATGTGGAAGGGCCAATCATGTTCCGCAAAGACGGACGCTATTATTTCATGTGGAGCGAAGGAGGATGGACGGGCCCCAATTACAGCGTGGCCTATGCGGTTGCAGATTCACCCTTTGGCCCCTTCAAAAGAGAAGCCAGGATCCTGCAACAGGACCCCGCTATCGCCACCGGTGCGGGGCATCATTCCGTGATCCAGTCACCAAAAGGCGGAAACTGGTATATCGTGTATCACCGCCGCCCCCTTACGGAAACGGATGGTAACAGCCGTGAAACCTGTATCGACCGAATGGAATTCGACGCGCAGGGAAAGATAAAGCCCGTGAAGCTTACCAAATCAGGAGTTAAGAAAGAGAAACTAAACTCAATAATTCGCTAATCACCATCAAATATCATGCAATCTCTTTAATTAGGTTATTACTGAAGGAAAAAACTTCATCATAATCAGACTCTTTTTCAATTTCAATTGTGCGTTTACCCCCCTGATAGTAAATCGCCAATACAAAGAATTTCTTACTGGTGCCAGAACTTATTGGTATGACTTGGCCAATCAAAACTGATGCAACTAATAACCCTGCAGCAATGTAATATTGTGGTGGCGTTGCAAACAAAAAGTATAAGAATAAAACTAACCCAATGAAAAAGGTTACAGTTGTAGTCCTTCCTCTTTTGCTTGCATTCTCTTTTTGAATGTTCATTAACCCTTTTGGCACATCCTCGTGTACTCCAGCTCCGATAACGCCTTTTAGTAAAAAAGACTCTTCTCCATTTAAAGAAGCCAAAATGACCCTAAAGTTTGTCAAATAAACAACTTGAGTTTTGTTAACCTGGCATTCAGTCAATACACTTTCATCGCTTAAAAGCTGCATAGCGTTCAAAATTTAAACGAATAATTTGGATAAAATAATCAATTGAAAATCTGTAATACGATTAGGTTTATGTCACATTTCAGCTTCAGGAACTACACACCCATGGCATTGAGCATCCTAGATATTTCTATTCTTTTGATCAGAGCCTTGAAAGAAAATTATTATAAAAACAGCTACCAATCCATAGACTAAAATATATAACATCCAAAGGCAAAGTTTCAAAGAAACACGAAGACGATTATCTTTAACTAACAATGCTATTTTTTCAATTTCGTGGTCGTATCCGAATACCTTTACCACAAAGGCGCCACTTAATATGAGAACAATGGCAATGACTATTAATACAAATATTGTTTCGTTGTCCCAAACAATACTCTCATTCATTTCATATAAGTTTAATGATTGCTGATTATAGAAAACGTGGAAGCGAAATATCCTATTATTTCACCACGGTTACGGTTCCTTTCTTTGAGACTCTTTTACCATCGACGGTTTCTGCTTCCAGAACCCACACAAATACATCATTTCCCTGCGTGGCTCCTTTATATCTCCCATCCCATCCATGATTTTCTTTATTTGTTGAGAAAACCAAATTCCCCCACCTATTGTAAATTTTAAAATAATTCAATTTTCGTATGCCATACATTACTGGATAAAGTAGATCATTTTTGCCGTCACCATTTGGTGTAAACCCTGATGGAACATATATGTTTAACTCTTTCGCGACTCTTACAAGCTGGGTATCCGTAATCAAGCATCCAGATTGATCCACGATTTCAATCAGGTATTCCTGATCAAATTTTAGAGTAGTAAAAGGATTAGATAACTGGTCATCATTAAGACCAATGCTTGGAGTCCAATGGCGGGGCATGGTCTCAAATCTTGAGTTCAATTGCAAGGGAGAGTCGGAAACAGCCCACTGGTCAGGATACCTAATACCTGGCTCAGGTATTTTTGGAATTAGTAAGATTGAGTCAGTGCAGGACTCCACACCATTAGTTACCTGTAGCCATATCCAAGTGGGAGAATCGAGGGTGACTGAAATTTGGCTGCCTGTTTCGCCCGTTGACCATTCATACTGCACCATGTGAAGTTTATTATCATAAAGTTGTCTCACTTCTGTAGCCGACAGTTCACGATTATACAGTACAATTTCATCTAATCCTCCACCCCAGGCATCATAAGCCGGGGCGGCCTTTCGACCAATATTGAAAGACCCCGAGTAATCAAAATCCGCCATTTGGGCCACATTTCTGCTGTTAACCAATTGCCCATTTATGTATAGCTTGGCCGTTTGTCCGTCATAAGTGAAAATGGCATGCACCCAGGTTTGCGCTGGTAGCAACTGCTGAAGATTTACTGATCCAAATCCGAAGAAAACTATTCTTTCCTGATTACTATTGCCCAAAGAGTTTATTCGGTAATTGCCCTCAGGATTTTCATATGAAAGCAATCTTGGATTACCAGTACCACCTTCCATCCAAAGCCAGCCGCCCATGCTGATAGTTTGCGTAAGGTGAAGCGACGTCGATCTACCCCCATCAAGATAGCCCAATCCTTGTTCAAAACTATATGCCATTCCCTGATCCGAATGCGGATCTGAAACGAAAGCGCCTCCAAAAGGTGTTAAATGATTTTGGTTATCACTGTAATCATTTAGATTGCCGCAAAATGGAAAGTAGGCAACCAATCCATCGTTTAAGGTGCCTCGCAATTCTCCACATCGACTCCAATTAACCGTATCTACGGAAAGATTTACTGTGTCGTCCTTGCAGAAAATCTGCGGATAAGACTTTAGTTTAATTTCAATAAAACTTATGTAAATGCTGTCGCGATCGAAGCAGCCATGTTCGGTTGAAGCTTGAACCCAATACCAGCCACTTTCACTTACATCAATGGAATTTTCACCAGACCCATTGATCCATTGAATATTGTTGAATGAAGAGTCGATACTTACCCGCAAAGAACTTTCACAGGTCGATATGGAGTCGGGAAGCTGCAAATCAATATGACAATTGTACAACTTCACTAAATATCCATCGTTGGCGCCTGAATTTATTAAGCCAGTATTACCGAATTCCACCGAAGTGCTGGCAAATTTCCCTACGAGAAATATCCCAGAATTCAAGCCTCCCCGTATGCCCCAGTTCTCATCATCCCCTCCAGAACCAAACACTCTCGCGCCTCCGAAATTTCCTAACGTATCAAAAACAGCTGCATAAATATCATAGCCTCCGGATGAAGAAAACAAACTGTCACCGAGGGAAAAGGACAAACTGCGAAACTGACCGCTCACATAAATATTTCCAGACTGATGATCCACGGCTACACCCCGACCCAGATCATCCTGTTCACCCGCAATTTTTTTGATCCAATCAGGATTGCCATCACTATCATAACGAGCAAGATAGCTGTCAGTAAATCCACTATTCGATAGCGCTATTCCGTTAAAGTTGGCAAGGGAGCTGCTATAATAGCCTGTGAGATAAATATTGCCATTAAGATCCGTGGCCATATGATAAACCTCCTCAGAAGTGTTACCTCCAGCCAGCTTTGCCCATAACGGTGTGCCCAATGAATCAAGCTTTGCAATAAATATATCAAAGAGATACCCTGGTACTTTGGTAAGAGTGGACTGCCCAAACTGAAAAATATCGCTACCTATACCACCCGCTAGGTAGATATTGCCGTGCCTATCAAAATCTACTTCATAACAGATATCCCAATCATTACCTCCAAAAGTTTGGCCCCACAATACATTGCCTTGTGAATCATACTTCACCAAAAAGATATCTCGATACCCATTATTCTGGAACTGCGATGTTCCAAATCTGATGTTTGTGCTTTCAAACATTCCGGTGATGAATATATTTCCATTCAAATCCGACTTTATATCCCATGCGAAATCCCGACCATCCCCTTCCACTGTTTTCAACCACTCAGGAACACCTGATTCACTAATTTTGCCTATAAACAATTGTTCGTCGCCAGGCTTTTGATGATCAATAAAAAAAGATCCCAGATTGAACCGCCCACCAAAGAAGACGCCGAAAATATACACAGCACCTGCCGAGTCAACTGTTATGGCAATGCCCTCATCATTTGCGATGCCCCCGGCTCTAACAGCCCATGCCTGTAGACCATCTGGATAACTCTTGGTGATAAATACATCCTTTCCGCCGTCGCTAACGAGGGCCCTTTGGTTGTTCAATACCATTGTGCCCTCAAAACTGCCAATCGTATATATATTAGAGAAAGGATCAATCGTTACACCCCTTGCATTATCATTACCGGTGCCTCCAAATTTATGAGACCATTGAACCTCAGGTACTTGAGTCTGCCCAATATTGCATAGAAAAACTAAGTAGAAGAAAGTTATAACAAACCTCAATAAATCCATAACCTTTCAAATTTTGAAAGTTCTAAATTCATAATATCCGTACTAAATGTATATTGCTCATGATATTAAATATGGAAACTGGTCGAATTACTGGTATAAGAAATGGTAATTACCATAAATATAAGTTGCACCTGTAAAAAATTAATTACCAACATTTTTATACATTAGTAACTTACTAAATATTACTTTTACCAACGGATATGGAAAAAAAATTCATATCCTTTTTGACAGTAGCCGCAAATGCTGAAACATTTTCTTGTATACATATTGATCCATTTAGTTCGATTGCCTATTCTTGCTCAGGAACCTCAGGCATGGCACGCTGCCCTTTGGAATATTAAAGAGGGTGGTTCTCCTGTTGTATTTGAAGCTGATTATTTTGTACGGGAAATTTATCCATTCAATGAAGCACCCCAACTCTTAATAAAATGGAAAAACACCCATTATGTGAGCATAATGGGAAGTGGTAGAGTCTACCGACTTAGCGAAGAAGACCGTACCCATTTCGAGCGTGTTGATACGACTCGGCATTATGGCTATAATATCGGGAGTTTCAACTTTTCTTATCGAGACAGTCTGTACTCATTAGGGGGATATGGCTTTTGGCGGACCAACGGACAGTTGCGGGTATTTGTAGAAAAAACCCTTCAATGGGATATACTCAAGCTCAACCGAGAAATTCCTCTTCTTTGGGACCATAAACGCTCCATACTTTGGTTTGATGAAGCCAATGGTAAGGTCTATTTAGGCTACTCGTTCAACAGAAATGAAGCTATTCTCTCTGGTACAGAACCGGAATCGAATATTGACTTTTCTGTCAACGAATTAGATTTAAACCTGAGACAATGGAAGAAAGTTGGCACTCTTAGTAAACTTTTACGTGAGAGGCTCAATTTATTTGAGCATCTTTGCAATACACCATTCGGGCAGTTAGCCGTAATTGGAAACAGATTCACAATCATTGACTTCAGTCGAAACCAAATCCGTTACTTTAAGGATTCAAAGGCTAAAGAAATTGTTCAGTCCCTTGCACCACATATCCTCAGTCGACGTTTTATTTTTTCTGATTCTACGCTATATGCCTTAAACCCCAATAGTAATCAAGTAGATAGTTTTATTATTCACGATAGCGATTTATTAAGCACCGATGATAAGGTTTTTTCATCGAATACAATCCATATTGCTAATTACGCGAAAATGGCCGGAATACTCTTTTTTTGTATCGCCTGTTTCGCTCTTTGGCGTTATGGCTTTAAAAAACAAAAAAGAAATCGGTCTCTTAAAGTATCCACCAATCAGACCAGCGAGAAGCCAGACGAGGATATACCCAGCATACAAATTCTACAACCTAATGAAATCCAACTCGTGCAATCAATTCTCAATGACTCTCTAAAAGGAAAATTAACAGAAATTGAAATCATCAATAAAACTCTTGGAATAAGCAAACGCGGTAATGATCACCAGAAAAAAATGAGAAGCGATACAATCACATCTATCAATCGAAAACTCAATTACCTACTGCAAAACAGCGAACCTGTTATTGCCAAAGTTAGAAATGATATGGACCGTCGTGCTTTTGATTATTTTATTCCTTCCAAGTACCTGGCATCCGTGTCCAAAATACTTGAACAGAAACTTGAATAATTTCAAGATAGAAGATAGAAAATTGATAATTGAAACCTGTAACCTGAAAACCAAAGCCGGCGTCTAACCCATACATCAAGCACAAAAGGATAAATCCCCAAATTATTCTCTTCCATGCACCCCGTTCTCTCCATTCAAAACCTCTCTAAAAACTACGGCCAGGTACAGGCACTGAAAGAAGTATCTTTCGATGTGCCTCGTGGTAGCGTATATGGTATCCTTGGTCCCAATGGCAGTGGCAAAACCACCCTGCTGGGTATCGTTATGGATATCCTGAAAGCCAGTTCCGGCAATTTTCTCTGGAATGGTCAACCCGGTAGTCATGAGCAGCGCAGGCTGATAGGCACGCTGCTGGAAACGCCGAATTTCTACCATTATCTCACCGGCCAGCAAAACCTGGAAATAGCGGCGGCCATCAAACAGCGGGGAAAGGAAGATATACCCAGGGTGCTGGATATCGTAAACCTGACCGCCCGAAAAGATTCCAAATTCAGCACCTATTCGCTCGGGATGAAGCAAAGACTGGCGATTGCTTCCACCCTGCTTGGTGATCCGGATATTATGGTGTTTGACGAGCCCACCAATGGTTTGGACCCCGCCGGTATCGCGGAGATCAGGGAACTGATTCGAAAGCTGAACCGCGATGGAAAAACCATCATCATGGCCAGCCATATTCTCGACGAAGTGGAACGTGTGTGTACGCATGTGGCCATCATTCAGAAAGGCATTCTAAAAACCTCCGGCACGGTGGCAGGGGTATTAGATCATACTCCTGAAAGCACTGAGGCTGCCCTGATAGAAGTGGATCTGGCTGCGGAAAATATGGAGCTCCTGCGCCAAAGCCTCGAAACACTAACCGGAGTGCAGAGTATTGCCGGCCACGACAATATACTCACCGTAACCTGCACAGCCGACCTGAACGCGACTGAACTCAACCGTTTCTGTTTCGACAAAGGCATTGTATTGAATCATCTCAGCCTGAAACGCAAAACGCTCGAGAAAAGATTTTTGGAAATCACCGGCAATACCAGCGACCGCTAAACTCTAACTATTCAAACTCATTATATGCTACGCAATCTTCAGATCGAATGGATGAAAATCCGCCACTACCGGGTGTTCCAGGTATTCTCAATTCTCTATCTCCTGGGCATTATTGTGATCATCTATATCTTCTACTATATCTACATGCAGGTGCTGGGCGAAATTCAAAGGGCTATGACCAATGGCCAGTCGTCGGAAGCCAATGATATGCTGAATCTGTTCACGTCATCCAATATCTGGCGCACCGTTATGTTCTGGACCAGTTTTCTTCTATACCTGCCGGGCATGATCATCATCAACCTCTTCATCAATGAAGTGAACTTTAAAACGCACCGCCAGAATATTATTGATGGCTGGAAGCGGGAAACCTTTATCTATACCAAGATTGGTTTGATTCTGGCGATGTCGCTGGTGATTACGCTGATGAACCTGGTGGCCACACTGATCATGTTTCAGGTAACGGATACCGCCATTGACTTCGGTGGGGCATACTACCTGGTCTACTGCTTTATCCAGAGTTTTGTGTACCTGATGTTTGCCCTGCTGCTGGCAACGCTTTTCCGTCGCAGTGGTATCGCCATCATTGTATTTTTCTCCTATGGCCTAATCCTCGAATGGTTGCTTTGGTGGCTGTTTGGCAAAATACATCCCCAGTTGGGATATTTCCTGCCCTTACAGTCGGCCGATTCACTGATCATTTTTCCCAATATGGAAAAGCTGATGACCAATATGCCCGCACAGTCGGTGATGTTGATAGCAACATTAGCCTTCAGTAGCCTCTATATCTGGCTTACCGTGAGGAAATACAAATACGACGACCTGTAGATAAAAAAACCCCGGTGCGAACACCGGGGAACAACTAAAAACACGGCCGTTTAGCAAGGCTTCATTGGAACGAAAAAGCCCCTGCACGGGGCAGGGGTTTAGTCGGGTTTTTGCCCGTCCAAAAAGGTATTCAGCGTGCTGATCTGTGTTTGATTCTTCTCGTCTTTTCTTACCTCGTAATTGCTATAGAATTGTTCTACCGGGCTGGCCTGGTTATACAATTCCATATTGCGGCGGATATAGGCCGGCACTGTCTCAAACTCATTATTCGGGTCTGCGCCGTTAACATTGAATGACAAGTTGCGCAACTTGTGCAGTCGTTCGGCCGCCCTACGTTTTTGCTCTTCGGCTTCGTCCCGCATGGCGGGGTCCTCAACCGTGGTGGCTAAAGGTGGTTGAGCATGATGGGCCAACGGCATATCCGCCGCCGGAATGTCATCCCTTTCTACCAGTTGCATTTGCATGTCGCTGATGTCATCATCAGCCGGTGCGGCAACCTGTGGCGAAGGAACCGGCTCTTCAGCAGAAGGTTTGGAGGCAGAAGCCTCTGCTTTCGATTCTGCGTAGATATTGGACGGTCTGGCCAGATACCCTCCCGCGGCCGCTGGCCGGTTCGGGCTTTTATCTTGCGATGCGTTGGAATTTCTGCTTTCTTCTGGTTTCCTGAAAGGAGATGGAGACGCGGCTTCAGAAGGACGAGTGGATTGGGCTTGCGTTGTCGAATGTAACATATCATCTGAAGATTTCAGCCACAACTTATCAACAGTATTTTCCTCATTTTCCTTCGTAGAATTACCTGGTATTTTTTCTATACCCTTTTTATCCTCTCCCAGCGAGAACAGCATGACAGGTTCCTCTTCCCGGATATAATCCGTATGGTATATATCCTGCATTCCCGGCATGGGCGCATCGGCAACAGGCAACTCTTCTACCAATCTTGGCGCGAGCTCATCGGCAATGGGCGCAGCACTATTATTTGCTGCCGGAGCTTCCTCCACTTTTGCTTCCGCCTGCTTCGCTTCCTCTTTCGAGGGATCACCCAGCACCATCACTATCTTTTCTTCCTTATCAGGCTTCTCTGTTTTTACCTGCTTCACCGCGTCAAAAGGATCCTTGTATTCAAATCCGGTGGCGATGAGGGTAATGCCGATCTTTTCGCCCAGCGTATTATCGTAACCCAGTCCCATAATCACATCAGTGCCTTCGCCAGCACGGCTGAGCAGGTAACTCTGAATCACTTCCACCTCATCCATGGTGAACTCGGTTTCGCCTTCGGCGGAATTGATATTGATGAGAATCCATTTGGCGCCACGGATATCGCTGTCATTGAGCAGGGGCGAGTTCATAGCTTCTTCAATGGCTTTGTGCGCGCGATTTTCTCCCGCCACAGCCGCACTACCCAGGATCGCCACGCCACCATTGCGCATCACGGTGCATACATCCGCAAAGTCCACATTGATCTGGCCGGTGCTGTTGATAACATCAGTGATACACTTGGCCGCTGTAGCCAACACGTTATCGGCTCTTTCAAATGCCTCACGCATTTTGAGGTTTCCAAACTGATGCCGCAACTTGTCGTTGCTGATCACCAGCAGCGTATCCACATATCCCTTTAGGTTCTTGATACCTTCTTCCGCCTGCAACTGCCGTTTGCGGCCTTCGTAGGTGAAGGGCGTGGTTACGATCCCCACAGTCAGAATACCCAGGTCTTTACAAATTTTGGCGATGATTGGCGCGCCACCGGTACCGGTACCACCGCCCATGCCTGCCGTGATAAAAGCCATCTTGGTATTCACTTCCAGAATGCGCTTGATTTCTTCCAGCGATTCTTCCGTGGCCTGACGACCAATCTCGGGATTGGCGCCGGCACCGAGGCCCTGGGTTAGATGGGGACCGAGCTGCACACGGTTCGGTATTCCGCTTTTGGCCAAAGCCTGCGCATCCGTATTACAAATAATGAAATTGACGCCCTCAATATTCTGCTCATGCATGTGGTTGACAGCATTGCCACCACCACCGCCTACACCAATCACTTTGATGATAGATGATTTCTCTTTGGGCAAATCAAAATGTATCATGTTCGTTGGGTTTTGTGTTGTTGAAAGTTGAAAGTTTAAGGTTTAAAGTTTAAAGTTGTAAGTTTTGAGTTGTAAGTTCTAAGCCCAATAAAAAAATAACAATCTAAATAGATAGACTCCTACTCACGACTCACGACTCACGCCTCACGATTCACGCTTACTACTCACGCCTCACGTCTCACAACTTCTTATCCTCCTCCTCTTTAAACAAATCAATAATTCCGTCTTTGAATTTGCCCCAGAAATTATTCAGGCTGCGGCGCTGCCGGGTTACTTTCTGCACTTCTTCCTCCATCATTTCTTCATCATCGGCAACCAGCACTTCTTCTTTTTCCGCCTGACGTAAATTCTCGGGTACATCCACCTTACGGTACTCGGTTTCAAACTGCTTACGGTTATGTTCATAATCGTCATAACCTTTCAGGATGAGGCCGATGCAGGTAGAGTAAGTCGGCCTTGCCAGTTCCTCAATATGTCCGGCGGCCAGGTGCTCGTTGGGGAAACCAATTCTGGCGGGCAAACCGGTAACATATTCTGTTAACTGAATAAGGTGACGTAATTGCGAACCACCACCGGTAAGTACCACTCCACCATTGAGGCAGCGGTTATCAAGACCAACCTGCTTGAGGTGATAGGTCACGAAATCGAGTATCTCACTCATTCTGGCCTGGATAATGCCAGCCAGGTTTTTCACACTGATTTCTTTGGCGGGCATACCGCGCAAGCCGGGAATGGTGATATAGGCATTCGATTTGGTTTCATTGGCCAGGGCACTGCCAAACTGCACTTTCATTTGCTCTGCCTGTGTTTTCAAAACGCCGAGCCCGGTCTTGATGTCGTTGGTGATATTCTCACCGGCAAACGGAATCACCGCTGTGTGTTTCAGAATACCTTCATAGAATACTGCCAGGTCGGTGGTGCCGCCGCCAATATCCACAATGGCCACACCCGCTTCCAGGTCTTCCTGCGCCATTACGGCCGAAGAGCTGGCCAGGGGCTGCAGTACCAGGTCCTTGGTGTGCAAACCCGCTTTCTCCACACTGCGGTTGATATTGCGGATCGCGTTTTTGTCACCGGTGATGATGTGGAAATTGGCTCCCACTTTTACACCGCCATAACCAATCGGGTTCGGGATATTCTGAAAATTATCTACCGTAAACTCCTGGGGAATCACATCGATTATCTGATCGCCCGCGGGGATATAGGTTTTGTACTGATCGGCGATGAGCTGATCAATTTCCTTCTGCGATATTTCGTTATCGGTGGCCTGCCTTACAATATCGCCACGCGTTTGCAAGCTCTTGATATGATGGCCCGCAATGCCCACATACACTTCCCGGATATCGAGATTGGGATTGGAGGCAAAGCAATTGTCGAGCGCGGTGCGAATTGCTTTGATGGTTTCATCGATATTCAACACCTGCCCATGCTTCACTCCGTTGGAATTGGCCTTACCAAATCCAAGGATTTCCAGTTTTCCGAATTCGTTTTTACGGCCTGCAATCACGGCAATCTTGGTAGTACCTATGTCGAGGCCGATAATGATGGGCTGCTCGGAGGCCGTTCCGTGCAACTGCGCCGGCGTGCGCAGGGTTTGAATGGGTTTTTCGTTCATGTTATGTTGTTTTTAGTTGTTCACTTTTTTTCTGCCACTACCTGGCCTGCAAACCGGATATCCACTACTTTATATTTTTCCCAACCCGCCTTGGGTATCACCTGCCGGTAAAACTGGTAAAGGCGATTAAACTTTTGCTCCATGCTTTCGGCATTGCCCAGGCGAATGAGATGACTTCCGATTAGGGGCACCATTTCAAATTCCCAGTCTTTGGGTCCCGATGAAACCAGGTTTATCTGTCCAATCTGCGCATCCCAAAAAGATTCCTCCTGCAGGAATGACGCGAGGCTGATCATGTCTTTCACCAACAGGCTATCGGTACTACTGAGCTGCTTTCTTTCCGGAAACCCTGTAAATACGGGGAGCGATAACTTCAACTGATCTACCAGGTGCAGGATCTGCCCTGATTCGTCGAGGTAAAAACTCCTTCCCCCGGAAGTAAATACTCTTGCCATGGGTTGCCGCTGTGTCAGCTTCACATGCAACACATCCTTGTTGTCGAAATAAACACGCGCATCCCGTACCCAGATATTCGTCTCCAGCAATTTCTCCATTCCCCAAAGGTCGAAGCGCTTCCGCGACTGCCCTATTACCGGCCCCTTAGTGGCCGCTTTCAGCATCTTGAAAATATCTTTCTCCTGAAGTACCAGCTTTTCCGCGCCGGCTCCGGTGATAGATATCTCCACATCCTTGCAGGTTTCATTCTTTTGCTTACCGATGGCGGCCATCAGCAGCAACAGCATGCCCGACCCAATGGTTAGCCACAAGCCTGCAAAGAGAATTTTTCGTATGGTTCTTTTTGTGTTCAACGCTTAGTTTTCTAATATTTCTTTGACAGGATCCATCATCTTATCAATATCACCGGCACCTGCCATTACCAGTAAATAATTATCGCTGTCGTTCTTCCTCTTCTTCACCCAATTCAACATCTCCTGTTTCGACAATACCTGCTTCGGCATTTCTCGCATTCGTTCCAGTATCATTTCACTGCTCACGCCTTCCATCGGCAGCTCCCTTGCCGGATAAATAGGAAGCAGTACCAGCTCATCCACCTTATTCATTACCTCCGCAAAATCATCTGCAAAATCGCGGGTACGGCTAAACAGGTGTGGCTGAAAGCAAAGCAGCAATTTCCTGTCGGCAAACAATGATCGTGCTCCTTCAAGCAGGGCCCGCAATTCTTCGGGATGGTGAGCATAATCGTCCACCACTACCCATTTCTCCGATCGGTACACATATTCGAATCTTCGCTTCACTCCCCTGAAAGCTTCCACGGCCTCTCTTATCTTTTCTTCCTCCACACCCATCAGCCAGGCGGCGGCAATGGCAGCGGTCATATTCTCCACATTGTGCAAACCTCCCATATTGAGGTGCAGGTTCTGTATCCGGTGGCCCATCAGGCAACAATCAAAGCTGTAAGCGCCGTCCTGCATCCTGATATTGTCGCTAAAAACATCTGCCTCACTGATTCCGCAGGCATAAGAGATGTAGTTTTCAGACCGCAGCTCGCTGCTGCGCTTCATACCATGCTTCGCTATCAGTCGCCCGCCTGCACGTAGTTTACGCGTAAACTCGATATAGGCGCTTTCCACTTCTTCTGCCGTACCATAGATATCGAGATGATCGGCATCCATGGCAGACACAATCGCGATATCGGGTTGCAGCTTCAGAAATGTGCGGTCGTATTCATCCGCCTCTATCACCGAAACATTCCGCTCATGGCTCCAGAAATTGCTGCCATAGTTTACCGAGATGCCTCCCAGAAATGCGTTGCATCCAAAGCCGCTATGCCGCAACAGGTGAGCCACCATGGTGCTGATCGTGGTTTTGCCATGCGTGCCCGCTACACAGATATTAAAAGAACTATGGGTGATCATCTGCAGCACATCGCTGCGCTTTACAATCTCCGCACCGCTTTGCTGGTAATGCAGCCATTCCTGATGATCCTTTGGTATGGCTGGCGTATAAATCACCAGGTCGGGGTTTTTCGGAATCAGTTCCAGGTTTTCTTCATAGTGTATCGCGATCCCTTCCTTTTCAAGCTCGCGGGTAAGCGCTGTTTCGGTTTTGTCGTAGCCACTCACCGCTACTCCCTGTTCCCGGAAGAAACGCGCCAACGCACTCATTCCGATTCCGCCAATTCCGATAAAATACACTTCACGAAACCGGCTCAACCCCCGAAAGGGAGAATTCATAAGGACAGTATTCAATCCGTTGCCTGGCGAACCACCCTGGGTGGAATCCGGCGAATGATGTCGTATACAATACTCGGTTCTCACGGTTTCTGTTTCAGCATTTCCAAAATATCCCTGGCCACGCGCTCATCGGCGTCAGTGATGGCCAGCGGCTTCAGGTTTTCCTTCATTTGCGCCTGTCTTTGCTGGTCCCGCGCCAGACCAAGCAGGGCGGGAACCAGTTTCTCCAGGGCTTCGCTGTCTTTGATCAGCAAAGCCGCCTCTTTCTTCACCAGTTGTTGCGCATTCACAGTCTGGTGATCTTCTGCCGCATAGGGGTAGGGTACGAACAAAACGGGCTTCTGTACTACAGTTAGTTCCGCCACAGTCATAGCCCCGGCACGGGCTACTACCATGTCGGCGGCAGCATAAGCGTTTTCCATCTGGGTAATGAAATCATTCACCCAAACACCTGATTTACCGGCCGCTGCCTGCCGGGCTTTTTCTGCATAGGGTTTACCGGTTTGCCAAATCAACTGGATTCCCGCTCCCAGGAGCTGATCCAGATTTTTATCGATTGCTTCGTTTATCGTTTTTGCTCCCAGGCTTCCTCCCACCACCAGCACGGTTTGCCGGTCGGTATCCAATCCAAAAAAGCGCCGGGCTTCTGCCGGATTCACGTTCACCTGCCGGATGGCTTCCCTTACGGGGTTGCCTGTGAGCAGGATCTTTTTCGCGGGAAAAAACTTTTCCATCCCTTCACTGGCCACATAAATCCGGGTAGCTTTCTTCCCCAGCAGGATATTGGATTTGCCGGCAAAGGAATTCGACTCATGAATAAAGCTGGGTATGCCGCTGGCCTGTGCGCTTCGCAGTACCGGAAAGCTGGAGTAACCTCCCACTCCTAATACCGCATCGGGCTTAAATGCCTTGATGATGCGGCGCACCTGCCAGAAACTCTTGATCAGCTTCAGGGGCAAAGACCAATTCTTCCACAAAGAACTTCTGTTGAATCCTGCGATATCGAGGCCTTCAATCCGGTATCCCGCTTGTGGCACTTTTTCCATTTCCATCTTTCCCTTCGCGCCCACAAACAGGATCTCAATCTGGCCATCCATTCGCCGCAAAGCGTTGGCGATAGCGATGGCGGGAAAAATATGCCCGCCTGTGCCTCCACCCGCGATGATGATTCGATAACTCAAGGATCCTTTTTTATTCTGTCAACTAATTTTTATTCTTCCTTATGCTTCCTGCGTCTTCATTTCATTCAACTCACTATGTCGGGCCACACTCAGCACAATACCAATGGCCAGGCAGGTGAATATGAAACTGCTGCCTCCCATGCTCACCAGCGGCAGGGTTACGCCAGTTACCGGAAACAGGTTCACTGTTACCGCCATATTCGCGATGGCCTGTATTGCCAGGGTAAAACTGAGTCCCAATGCCAGAAAAGCACCAAAGGCAAAAGGGCATCGTTTAAAAATCCGGATGCATCGATACAAAAACACCAGATAGATAAACACAATGAACGCCCCACCTGCTATGCCGTATTCCTCAATAATGATCGCAAAGATGAAGTCGTTATAAGCCTGTGGCAAATAGTCGCGCGTGGTGCTGTTGCCGGGGCCAACACCCATCATGCCTCCCTTGGCGATAGCGATCTTGGCCTGGGTCACCTGGTAGAGTTCATCATTCACATCATCCTTGCTGCCATAGATAAAACTTTCCACGCGACCAATCCAGGTATCAACCCTGCCAAACAATCCTGAAGAAGACCTACCGCTAACCGTATCGGCATCGCCTGCATGATGGCGCGTAACCGCTGCCAGCACCAGGAATACAAGCGGAATCAGCGCGGTTCCCAATATCAGGAGCAGGTGTTTGGTGCTCACCCTTCCGATAAACAACAACATCACACAACTGGCAAATAGCAATAGCGCTGTCGACAGGTTAGCCGGCGCAATCAGCGCACAGATAATTACGATCGGCGTTACTACCGGAATAAACCCTTTCCTGAAGTCCTTAATCACATCCTGCTTGCGGCTAAGCAGGCGTGCCAGGTACATAAAGAGCGCCAGCTTGGCCAGGTCGGAAGTTTGCATCGTCATATTGATCAGGGGCAAACGAATCCATCGGCTCCCTTCATTCATCCTTACGCCAAAGAACAATGTGTATATCAATAAAGGAATACAGATCAAAAACAAAATGGTGGCAATACGCGAATACATCTTGTAGTTCACCAGGTGCGCGAAATACACCACCAGCACGCCGATAATAATAAAGGCTACCTGCTTAAACAGATACACTTCCGTGTTGCCCTTGTAATGTTTATAAGCCAGCGAGCCGGTTGCGCTGTACACCGCCAGCAGCGACACCAGCGCCAACAGAACCACCAGGGCCCAAATAACCTTATCACCTTTTGTTTTGCTCAAAAGCTGTTTGGGTTTCAGGCTATCGCCCAGTTCCTGGAATCGTATGTCGCGAATAAGGTCCAAGTTGTAAGTTGTAAGTTTTAAGTTTTAAGTCGACGTGAGGCGTGAGGCGTGAGGCGTGAGTTAAGCATAATGCTCTCATTGATCCCACCATCCCATCAAATTCACAAATTCACAAATCCACAAATCATCATAGTTCTTTCACCGCCTTCTTAAACTGCTGTCCTCTGTCTTCATAATTTTTAAATAAATCGAAGCTGGCGCAGCCGGGGCTTAACAAGACCACATCGCCTTTTTCGGCGAAGTGGAATGCCGCCTGCACAGCTTCCAGCGCTGATTTTGTATCTACTATATTCGATACCATATTCCCAAACGCATCATGAATCTTCTGGTTATCGACACCCATGCATACAATGGCCCGCACTTTTTCCTTCACCAATTCAGCCAGTAGCGAGTAATCGTTCCCCTTATCCACACCACCCAGTATCAGCACCGTGGGCTTGGTCATACTTTCCAGCGCATACCAGGTTGAGTTTACATTGGTACTCTTGCTATCATTGATAAACTCCACTCCGCGGATGGTAGCCACAGGTTCCATGCGGTGCTCCAGCGCCTGAAAATCCATCACCGCTTCGCGGATTTTTTCTTTCCGGATTTCCATTTGCGCGGCGCCCAGGCTGGCTGCCATGGTATTGTACTGGTTATGCTTGCCCTTGAGCGTGAAGTCGAACACGCTCATGGCGATAAAATCTTCTCCGGTCCTTACGTACATGTCCCCGTCTTTAATAAATGCGCCGTTGGTTTCTGTTTTCATACTGAATGGCAGTTGTTTTGCGTGTATCTCAATTTTGTTCAGGTAATCTATGGTTACAGGATCGTCTGCATTATAAATAAAGCAGTCGTCCGCGGTTTGATTCATGGTGATCCGGAATTTGCTACGGATATAATTTTCGAACTTATACTCGTAGCGATCCAGGTGGTCTTCCGTGATATTGGTCAGGATGGCGATATCGGGACGGAAATCCCGGATATCGTCGAGTTGGAAACTGCTGATCTCCGCTACATATATTGGCTTTGGATCTTCCGCCACCTGTCGCGCGAAGGAATAACCGATATTTCCAACCAGCGCGGCATCCAATCCTGCTTGCCTGCAGATATGCCAGAGCAGCGAGGTGGTGGTGGTTTTGCCATTGCTTCCAGTGATGGCGATAATTTTTGCGTCGCCCTTATGCCGGTAAGCCAGTTCCACTTCGCCAATCACCGGTATTCCTTTTGCACGAATCGCCTTCATCCACTCATTCTTTTCGGGAATGCCCGGACTCTTCACGATCTCATCCGCCTCCATTACTTCGGCAAATGCTGCTTCACCTTCCAGAAAGGGTATGTCCCATTCCAGCAGCAGTTTCCTGTTGGTATCCTTCAAAGAACTTTGGTCGGCCAACAATACCTTATAGCCTTTCGATTTCCCCAGGATAGCGGCTCCCTGTCCGCTTTCTCCCCCTCCCAGTATTACCAGTCTCTTGCTCATAATGCGTTGCGTGTACAAAAAAGTGGTTCTTCACAAGCATGGCGTTTTGGTAATCTTTTATTCCACAGTTGCCTTATCATCCGTACAGCGAGCTGCCGGAATGTTTTGACGACTTCGTTTTCAAACTGTACGGATGGGTGGAAAAGGGTGGTTCTTCATGTGGGTGAATGGATGCCGCAACGGTCGAATTGCGGGCTTCACCTTACTTTCTTTCGATCAACTCCTGCCTGTTATCTCAGTTTCAACGTAGCTATGCTAAACAATACAAACAACACCGTCATGATCCAGAACCTCGTTACAATCTTCGCTTCATGATATCCTTTCTTTTGGTAATGGTGGTGCAGGGGACTCATCAGAAAAACCCTTCTGCCCACACCATATTTCTTTTTAGTGTATTTGAAATAGGTTACCTGTATCATCACGCTCAGGTTCTCGATCAGGAACACGCCACAGAAAATCGGTATCAGCAATTCCTTGTGCACGATGATGGCGATAGCGGCGATGATTCCTCCCAGGGTCAGGCTTCCTGTATCGCCCATGAATACCTGCGCGGGATAGGAATTATACCAAAGAAATCCCACGCAGGCCCCGATCATGGCGGCCAGGAATATGGATAACTCACCCAGCTCGGGGATATACATGATGTTGAGGTAGTCGGCAAAGACGAAGCTGCCACTCGCATAGGCAAATATGCCCAGACAAACCCCAATTAATGCCGATGTTCCCGTCGCCAACCCATCCAGTCCATCCGTGATGTTCGCCCCATTCGATACGGCGGTGATGATGAAGATCACTACCAGAATATAGAGCACCCAGCTATAATCGCGCAGTGCCGAGGGCAATAATTTGGTGTAGTTGAATTCATGATTCTTCACAAATGGGATAGTGGTGATGGGCTCTTTGGTCTCCACAAAATGCTTAGCCTCTCCATTAATGGTTCGCGTGATCACCGTAGTATCGCCTGCACGCGGCGTGCCCTGGTATTCGCGCCAGATCTTTACATCGGGATGGAAATACAATACCGCGCCTACCAGGATGCCCAAACCCACTTGTCCCAAAATCTTAAACCAACCCGCCAAACCATCCTTATCGCCTTTCTTGTAATTCACACCCTGTTGTTGTGCCAGCCGTTTGGCCCGCAGCTTCAGGTAATCATCCACAAACCCGATGATGCCCAGCCAAATGGTGGCAATCAGCATCAGGATGATATAGATAGTATCCAGTCTTGCAAAGAGCAATGTGGGAATAATAATGCCCAGGATGATGATAATACCTCCCATGGTGGGCGTTCCCTTCTTCTGCTGTTCCCCAGCCAGTCCCAAATCACGCACCGTTTCACCTACCTGCTTATTCTGCAGTATCCTGATCAATTTCTTACCATAGATCAGGGTAATAAACAACGACAACATCACCGCCAACAACACCCGGAAGGAAATGAACCGGTAAAGTTCACTTCCCGGAAAGTCGATGCCCTGTTGGTCGAACCAGTCGAAGAGGTGATAAAGCATAAAAGACGTTTTACGTTGTACGTTTTACGTTATACGTTTTTTGTTCTTGATGATTCAGTACATTTAAATTCCATTAGGCCTACACTCACGCCTCACGCCTCACGATTCACGCCTCACGATGCACGCCTCACGCCTCACGATGCACGCCTCACGCCTCACGCCTCACGTCCCCTACCGTCCCAATTCCGCAAACAATTCCCCCACCACTTCCTTATCGTCGAAATGAAATCTTTCTCCTTTAATCTCCTGGTACTTCTCATGCCCCTTGCCTGCAATCAGCACTATATCATTGGGGGCGGCCAGGGTGAGCGCCGTACGGATGGCTTCACGCCGATCCGTGATACTCAGGTATTTTCTTCTCGCTGCTGCGGGTAAGCCGGCTTCCATATCCTTTATGATCTGTACCGGGTCTTCCGAACGCGGATTATCGCTGGTAAATACCACTTTGTCGCTATGCTCGGTTGCCGCTACCGCCATCAATGGCCTTTTGGTCTTATCGCGGTCGCCACCACAACCCACCACAGTTATTACCTGCTCATTACCTTTCCGCAACTTCTGAATGGTGGCCAGTACGTTCAGCAACGCGTCGGGCGTATGCGCGTAGTCCACAATCGCGATCACATGATCGATGGGACTCAGCATATAGTCGAACCGCCCTTCCGCTCCCGTTAGCTGACTCAGATTGCGCAATACTTCCTGCCTGTCTTCGCCCAGGCAAATAGCCGCCGCGTAAACGGCTAGCAGATTGTAGGCATTGAACTCCCCAATCAGCCGAAAATGCACTTCCTGATCATTCACCTGCATCAACAAACCCGCCAACGTATTCTCAAGCAGCTTTCCCTTGAAGTCGGCCAGGGTTCGCAGGCTGTACATGTGCTTTTTTGCCGATGTATTCTGCAACATCACTATCCCTCGCTTGTCATCGGCATTGCTGATAGCAAACGCATCGGATGACAATCCATCGAAAAAGCTCTTCTTTACCCGGATGTATTCATCAAATGTTTTGTGATAATCCAGGTGATCGTGCGTGATATTGCTGAACAGCGCTCCGGCGAAATGCAGGGCCGCAACCCGCTGCTGGTGCAAAGCGTGAGAGCTTACTTCCATGAACACATGGCTGCAACCCGCATCCAGCATTTGATGCAGCAACTTGCTCAGTTGCACCGGATCAGGCGTGGTATGCGTAGCCGGCAATACCCTTTCAGCAATCCGGTTCTCCACTGTACTGATCAATCCGCTTGTGTACCCCAATGATGCAAAGAGCTTGTAGAGCAGGGTGGCAATGGTGGTTTTTCCATTCGTACCCGTAACACCCACCAGTTTCAATTTTTCGCTGGGGCGGCCATAAAAATTATGGGTGGCCACCGCTGCTGCTATCGCACTGTTTTCTACCTGCACATATACCACCGATGCCATTTTTTGCGCGGGCATCTTTTCACAAATCACGGCGCTGGCGCCGGCGCTTACCGCTTTTTCTATATAAGCATGGCCATCCGTAGCTGTTCCTTTTACCGCCACAAACAGGCAACCCTGTTTCACCTGCCTCGAATCCGATTGCACATCCACAATCTCCACATCGGTATTGCCGGAAATGGATCGAATTGCTACCTTATATAATACTTCGTGTAATACCACGCTTACTTTCCCATTTTAGCTTTCCAGTTCCAATACGATAGATGTTCCTTTCAACAATTCTGTTCCCGGTGCCACCGACTGCTGTTTCACTTTTCCTTTGCCCCGCACCCCTACTTTGGCTCCCATGGATTCGAGGAGATAGAGTGCGTCGCGCAATGTCATCCCCTTCACATCCGGCACCAGGGCTTTTCCTACTGTAACAGGCTTCGTCATACCTTGCACACTCGTTCCCGACAATGCTGCATAGCTGGCAGCACCCGCGCTATCCATCATCGACCAGCCCAGGCGGTTATAAACCTGCCGGATATTATCCGCCGAACCGGCATAGAAATATTTACTGCTATCGGCTTTCAACTCAAAGGGTCTTGGCACTTTGGGTTGCACATACAGGGCGTATAATCGGGTGGCCACTTCACGAAAAACCGGACCTGCCAGTGTACCTCCATAATGTATGGCAGCGTGTGGCTTTGAGCGAACTACCACGATGCAGGTGTACTGAGGTTTATCCGCCGGAAAATATCCTACGAATGATGCCTGGTAAATGCCATCACTGTATTTGATATTTCCATCCCGCACATGCGCCGTACCGGTTTTCCCGGCTACAGGAAAGGGCATTCCCTTAAATACGCTGGTAGCGGTACCATCAATCACCACTGCTTCGAGGCACTCCCTTGCGGCAGCAATGGTTTCGCCATCTGCAATGCTATTGTCGATTACGGTGGGTTCAAACTGGCGTACCAGTACCCCATCGCGCCGAACACTGTTGACCAGGTAAGGCTTCATCATTTTTCCATTGTTGGCCACGGCATTATACAACATGAGCGTATGCAATGGGCTCACCTGAATGGCATAGCCAAAACTCATCGTCACCATATTCATCAACCCACCCCTGTTTTTGTCGAGCGGCGCCAAAATGGGCCGGGGCAGGTGCGCCAGGTCGATCGGCGCCTTCTCCATCATGTGGTATTTATCCAGATACTCCCGAAACTCACCGGGATTTTTCTGAAATGCTTTAAAGGCAAGTTTGCTCATACCTACATTGGAGCTGTGCGCAAAACATTCCTTTACGGATTGAATGGCTTTGGGAAACCGCTCCGCATCATTCACGACCCGTGGGCCTACCTGCATACGACCCGCTGTACCCACTTCAATCAGGTCTGTGAGCTCCGCTGTTCCTTTTTCCAAAGCTGCCATCAGCGTTACCAGCTTGATGGTACTACCGGGTTCCGTTACACGCAGAGCGTAATTATCATCTTCCCAATAGGAACCATCGGGTCGACGACCCAGGTTGGCGATGGCTTTGATCTTTCCTGTAGATGTCTCCATTACTATACAGGTTCCATAAATAGACTCGGTTGCTTCCATTTGCCGGAGCAGCGCGGTCTGGGTAATGTCCTGTATGTTTACATCGAGCGTGGTATGAATATCCCTTCCATGTTCCGGCTCAATTTGAAAACCATCCACCGGAATGGCTATGCCCGATGCATAGCGGATCAGTCTTTGTCCTTTAATACCGGTCAGCAAACTGTCGTACGACATTTCCAGTCCCACGTTTTGCTTCTTTATTTTTCCATTACTGGCCACAAACTCACGCGAGAGCCCCACGGTGCGGTTGGCCAGCAATCCGAATGGCGCCATGCGTTTGCTGCTTTCCTCCACAATTACACCGCTGCGGTTACGGCCCAGCCTTACCAGGGGAAACTCGCGAAAGGCTTTGTACTCTTCGAAAGAAAGTTTTTTGCGAAGCGGATAATAGCGGCGCTTTTTCTGATAGCCCTGCATCAGTTCCGACTTATACTTCGATGCAGATTTATCGCCAAAGAATTTCGACAGAGCCAGGCAGAAGGAGTCGATATGTTCGCGGAATATCTTCCCGTTTTTCGCACGCAAGCCATCGGCCAGGAAATCCATGTAGATGTCAAACTGCGGCATGGATGTGCTCAGCATCTGTCCGTCTTCACTATAAATGGTGCCGCGGTCGGCATCCAGTTCCACAATCCGTTGGTAAAGACTATCGCCCATTTGCCGGAGGCTGGCGCCCTCTACCCGCTGGATGTAGATCGCTTTGCCCAGCACCAGTACGCAAAGAAGGGTCATCCCTATAAAGCAGAGGTACACACGCCACAATATGTCTTTGCGAACTTCCAAGGTTGAGTGAATCGTTTTCTTTTATGTATTGTTTCCGGAAACAACCCCCACCCTGGGATGGGGGTGACCCGGAAAACCGTCCAAGTCAATTCTAATCCTGCTTTTCTTCCGAACCGGCCAGCACAATTGGCGCGCTGGTTAGTTCCTTTAACCCAAGTGTTGCTACCGCTTTGGCCAGCTCACTTTGCTTGCTGCGAAACATTACTTCACTCTTCAGGGTCTTGTACTCGTATTGCAGCTCTTTCACTTCTCGCGATGTGCGGGTGATCTGCCGAAGGGTCTTGTCGGCCTGGTGTCCATTATAGATATAGATTACAGCCAGCACGGTGAGAAACAGAAAGAAAGGAATCTGCTTTACCACCGACTGATAGTTGAGCCAGCGTTTCCAGCCGCTCACAGCTTTGATGGATTTTTTTTCTTCCAGTACTTCCTGCTCCTGCATATTAGACATCAATTAAAATGAACCGACCGATGGTCAATTCAAAGGATATAGATTTCAACAGTTCGTCTAATGGCTTGTATATGTCGTTATCAGGGTTCGCTTGTCTGCTTTTTCTCCGCCACCCGCAATCGTGCACTGCGTGAACGCGGGTTTCTTTTCAATTCATCCTGTCCCGGCGCTATGGGCTTTTTGGTAACCAGTTTCAGCTCATTGCGCCTCTCCGTATTGATAAAAGGATTTTCTTCCGGCTCCTCGAATGATCCGCTCCGGAAAAATTGCTTCACCAGCCTGTCCTCCAGGGAATGAAATGTGATGATGGCCGCCCTGCCGCCCGGTTTCAGAATGCCGGGGATCTGCTGCAATAATTCCTGCAGCGCTTTCAGCTCTTCATTTACTTCAATTCGCAAGGCCTGGAAAACCTGGGCAAAGTAGCGGTTTGGATTTCCTTTCACTACAGTCCGGAGGGCATTCTTAAAATTTTCGATGCTGGAAAGCGATACATTGTCGCGTACGGCAACAATGGTCTTAGCCAGGGTACGCGCGTTGGTCACTTCGCCATATCGCTCAAACAATTTGTGCAACTCGGGTTCGGAATACTGTTGCACAATATCGAAAGCGGTTTTGTCCTGGCGCTGGTCCATTCGCATATCCAATGGCGCATCAAAACGGATGGAGAAACCACGGGCCGCTTCATCGAACTGATGACTGCTCACGCCCAGGTCGGCCAACAAACCGTCGATTGCTTCCACGCCATGCAGGCGAAGGAAGCGCTGCAGATGCCGGAAATTTTGCGGCACAAATACCAGGCGCGGATCATCGGGCAGATTGCGTGCCGCATCTTCGTCCTGGTCAAAAGCGAAAAGCTTTCCCTTTTCGCCCAGGCGCTCCAAAATGCCGCGGCTATGTCCCCCGCCTCCAAATGTGCAGTCCACATAAATGCCGTCGGGCTTAATGGCCAAAGCTTCCAAACATTCCGCCAACATTACCGGTATATGGTATTCCGGTCCTGTTCCGTTGAAGGATGCTTTGCTCATAAGCTACCGCTTTCCGGTTTCCGGTTCATCACACTATTGGCCAATGCACTGAATGCTTCCGGAGAGAATGAATCAAAGAGCTGTTTGTACTTATTACTATCCCAGATTTCCAATTTTTCGCCCACCGCCACCAGCACAATATCTTTTTGCAGGCTGGCATGGTCTTTCAGGTTCGGTGGTATCAACAACCTTCCAGCGCTATCGGGCTCCACATAAGTGGCCCCATTCAGGAACTGCCTTCTGAAGGCCCTGGTCTCCGGCTCAAAATCGTTGAGCGCCTTGATCCGGGCGAAGAGCGGTTCCCAGTTTTTCACGGGGTACAGACTCAAACATTCCTCAAATCCCCTGTTGATAACAAAGCGTAGCTCTTCCCCATCCGGTAGTTGCTTTTTGAAGCCCACCGGCAGTAGAAAACGCCCCTTTGCGTCCAAAGTAGCCTCGAATTCGCCGAGAAAGTCCATCAGTATCAGGGAATTGACTCAATTTGATCTTAATTCACACAAAATAACACTTTTTACCACTTAGCGCCCAAATTTTTGAGTTTTTATTTTTTCCACAGGACTTGCCGGGGTTGAAAGCTATGCTGGGAGTGCATTACAGCCGATTTTGCGGAGCAGAGATGCGAAAACTGCTGTATAGCCTGTGGATTACGGTGGAAAAGGGGTGGATAACCGCAAAATTAGCGTCCGAAAGCATGCAAAAATGCCCTTCCCGAATTTTGGTAAATTTGCGGCCCCGGTTCATTGACCCGGATTACCTGAAGCATATGCATCCACGCAACCTGGCCATTACGGATTTTACCTACGAGCTCCCCGAAAAGAATATCGCATATTATCCCCTGGCGGAAAGAGACCAGTCGAAACTGATTGTTTACAAAGGGAAAATTATCGCAGAAGACATCTATAAAAATATCGCGCAATACATTCCTTCCAATTCGGTGATTGTATTTAACAACACCAGGGTGGTGGAAGCGCGGTTGCGTTTTCGCAAACCAACAGGAGGCGAGATCGAAATCTTTTGTCTGGAGCCGGGACCGGATTATGCCGACATTAGCTCAGCCATGCAGCAGAAAGGGGCTGTGCGCTGGCGATGCCTGATTGGCGGAGCTTCCAAATGGAAGGCGGGGCAGGTATTGGAGAAGGAAATAGAATCGAAAAGGGGTACAATCAAACTGGAAGCACGCTATCTACAAAAGGAGGCGGGTTCCTTTCTGGTAGCCCTTTCCTGGAGCGATCCCGAACTGAGCTTTGCCGAAATTTTGCATCTGGCCGGTTCCATTCCCCTGCCTCCCTATATCAAACGCGAAGCCGAGGCATCCGACAGCGAGCGTTATCAAACTATTTACGCCAAAGCAGAAGGTTCGGTGGCCGCGCCTACAGCCGGCCTGCATTTTACAGAAAGCGTGATGGAATCGCTTCACGAGAAGGGAATTCAAACGGCTTTTACCACCCTGCATGTGGGTGCCGGTACTTTTCAGCCCGTGAAAGCGGAACGGATGGAAGACCATGCCATGCATTCCGAATTTATGGAAGTAAGCCGAAGCCTGCTACAAACCCTTTTCGATGCGAAGGATAAGATCCTGGTAGCAGTGGGCACTACATCTTTGCGCACCCTTGAATCCATATACTGGCTGGGGGTGCAAGCCCTGCAAAATAAGCTGGACCCTGAAAATGGTTTAGGCCAATGGGAAGTGTATGATGAACTTCCACAGGATATTGAAAAGGAAATGTCGTTGAAAGCATTAATGGAATGGATGGATACTCGTGGGCTCGAAAAACTGATTACGCGTACAAGTCTGTTGGTAGCTCCGGGATACCGATTGAGAATGATAAAAAGCCTGGTTACCAATTTCCACCAACCCGCTTCTACCCTGCTACTGTTGGTAGCCGCCATCATTGGCCCCGGATGGAAAGAGCTGTATGAGGAAGCCATCCGAAAGAATTACCGGTTCTTGAGTTATGGAGATGGAATGATGATTGGTTGAAAGTTTAAGGTTTAAGGTTAAAATTTGAGTTCTAGAGATTTTTTATTATTCCGTTTTCACAAATAAGTCAATAGGCTGGCGACCACATCCTGCCTTTGCGCCCTTTGCGAATTCTTTGCGTCCGTTGCGTTAATGAAAATACTGAGCCATCATTAGCTCCGCAGCACGACAACTTCAGCAAATATTCCCCATTACTGCCGGCTGTATTGAATTAATTCAAGAAGAGCATGCTGCGACATGATCCGTATCATGGAGATTTTCCGTTTGCCGGATGATTTTCGTGCAACAATTTTTACCGCAACGGACGCAAAGAACCCGCCGCGGCGGGCGCGATGATAGGATTACAGTATCTGAATGTTTACAAAATCAAAAAAAATGAAGCACGAGCAAGAACCAGTATTAAACCTTAAACCCTAAACCTTAATCATTAAACAGTTCTCTCTTTCGCCAAAGGAAATTCCAGCGTAAACGTGCTTCCCTTTCCCAGTGTGCTCTCCACTTTCACATCACCGCCATGCGCCTGGGTCATGGTTTTTACATAGCTCAAACCCAAACCGAACCCTTTTACATTATGAAGGTTGCCCGTATGGGCTCTGTAGAACCTTTCAAATACGCGCTTCACGGTTTCCTTGCTCATGCCAATACCATTGTCTTCTACTTTCAAAAAGAAAGAACGCGAATTGTTGCTGGTGCTTACCCGCACTTCGAGGGGTACATTATCCTTGGAATACTTAACGGCATTATCAATCAGGTTATTGACCAGGTTCGATAAATGTACTTCATCGGCATTGATGAGATCGTTCTCCGCTTCCAGCTTCATATCCACATGACCATTTTTCTCTTCCAACTGCAGTTGGAAGTTTTCGACCACATCTTCAATCAGGTTATGTAGATGCAGGGGTTGCAGGTTCAGATTCACTTCCTGCCTTTCGAGTTGCGAAGCTTTGAGGATGGTTTCCACCTGGCGATTCATGCGCTGGTTTTCCTCTTTGATGATGGAACTGAAGTAGGAAATTTTTTCGCGGTTCTCCAGCACTTTCTCATTACGCATGGCATCTACCGCCAGGGAAATGGTGGCGATCGGTGTTTTAAACTCATGCGTCATGTTATTAATAAAATCATTCTTGATTTCGCCGAGCTTTTTCTGTCGCAGCATCGTGCGCACGGTTAAATAAAAAGCCGCGATAATGATAATGGAAAAAAGGATGGCGATAAAGATGCGCCAGCGCAAGGACTCCACGGCGGAACGCTTCACGTCGAGCGCCACTACGGCCAGCGATTCATCGGGTGCCAGGTTCTCAGCTTCGGATCCGCCCAGGGGCCTCAACTGATAACCTCGCATATAGTTGCGAACCGTATCGCGATACTGATCAAGAAAGCCCGGCGATTTCCGTTCAATCACATCCATATAACCCGTACGCGGATTGGTGGTGGTCAAGGCAAATTCAAACTGCACATCCTCCAGGCCCGCTGCATAAAAGGCCATTCGGATCTTCTGTTGCAGCTCTACCGAACTGAACCGCTTACCCAATGTTTGTGGCTGCAGAAATTCAACGGAAAAATCATCCGGTACCAGCGCCTGCGAATCAATGCGGCGCATGTTGAGGCTGTAATTGCTCTTGTATTCCATCAGGTCATCGCCCACACTCAGGATGGCTTTATCCACCTTCGACTTGATCTGCTCCTGGGTCAGCAAAATCATATTCCGCAACCAGGAGAGCTGAATCAGGATAATGCCGATCAGCGAAATGCTGATGAGAACCGTAATGACTGTAAACGTCTTCTTCACTAAGCGAAAAAATTAAGTGCTGGAAAGATAAAAGGTTTTGTCTTATCCGTCGACATCTGGCAAAAATACAATGCCCGTGCCGATCAGGCAGAATGCCTGGCTGCCACCGGTCTAATTTAACGTGGTTTTAGGGCGAATGCGGGCAAATTTGGAATCCCGGTTCTCCGTAACAAAAGAAAATCCTAAATTCAGGCATGATTGAACCCGCACCAGGCGTATTGCTGATAGCGGATCCTTTCCTGAAGGACCCCAATTTCCTGCGCACCGTTGTGTTCATTTGCGAGCACAAGGAAGAGGGAAGTTTTGGCTTCGTGCTGAACCGGCCTTTTGAGAACACACTGGATGAGTTGATTCCCGATGCGGAAGGTTTCAATATTCCCGTTTTTTATGGTGGCCCCGTTCAGGGCGACACGATACATTTCCTACATCAGTATCCCGATGAAATTCCGGGCGGCCTTGAAGTGATGAATGGCGTGTACTGGGGTGGCGCTTTCGACCGGGTGGTGGAAATGATCCGCAGTGGAGAAATGGACCTGAACCGGATTCGCTTCTATATCGGCTATTCGGGCTGGGGCAATGGCCAGCTCGATGAAGAACTGCGCGAAAAATCATGGCTAACGGTGCAGGCGGAACCCACACTTGTGTTTCACGCCAATTCGGATGAAATCTGGAAAGACGCCCTCAAGCACCTGGGTGGCGACTATGAAATGATGATCCATTTTCCCATCGACCCACAACTCAACTAAACCCATTTCCCTAAAATTGTGAAAATCCTGCACATGAAAAAATTACTGGTATCCTTGTCGCTAACAACAACCATTTTCCTATCCTCCTGCTCCGAACTTCAAAAACTGGGCTCCCTGCTGGCGCCTTCTGAGTTTGAAATGGTAACGGGGCTGAAAGATGCGCTCACACAGGGACTCTTCAGTGGCTTTGATGCTTTCGCCAATCCCAATACCGGGAATCCTCTACTGCGTTTTGCCTTTCCCGGCGATGCGGCCAAAATTGAAAAGACCCTCAAGGACCTGGGCATGACCAATCTGGTAAACCAGGTAACCAGCAAGTTTACCAATGCCATGTCGCAAGCGGTAGTGGCGGCCAAGCCCATATTCCTCAACTCGGTGAAGCAAATGAACTTCAGGGACGTCACCAATATCCTGATTACCGATAACACCCATGCCGCCACCGAATATTTCAAGACGGCAATGTCGCCGGAACTGATGACGGCTTTTCGCCCCATTGTAGACAGTACCGCCAACCTCAATGGCGCCAATAAAGACTGGAGCACCCTCGCGGGCATTTACAATAAAATACCGTTGATTAATAAACCGCTTGAACCTTCACTTACCGACTTCATCGCGGCACGCGCCATCGATGGCATGTTCTCCATGGTAGCGAAGGAAGAAGAGAATATTCGCACCAAATATGAATTCCGCAAAACGGATATGATGAAAAAAGTATTTGGCTACGCGGAAGAGCAGCTCAAGAAAAAGAGCGGTCAACCGGGCTAATCATCAATCACGCATGGGGAAACCGATGCCAAGTTTAATACCGGCATAATTGAGCGCGCCAAGATCAAAGCGATTATAGGGTGCATAAGTGTAATGCAAACCCAGATTTAATCCGGCTTCGCCGCCCTTGCGAAAAGGCATGTAGATACCCAGTTCAGGTCGCGCCGCAAACCCCACTTTGCTGTCGGAGCTGGGATACTCACCTACATATTGTTTGTAGACAATAATATTGGCGCCCGCCGCCAGTGAGGCATAGGGCTGTATCCGCGCCTCGGGCATCAGGTTGTAGCGAAACGCGGCCATGATGGGAATTTGCTGCACACTGTTGCTGAGAACTGCCGATACCTGGCTGCCATCTTCTGCCTGATATACAGCCCGTGGAAATTTCTCATAGAAATCACTAAAGCCTCCCTGCAGCCCGGCCGACATGCGTTCGTTGATGCCATACAATACAGTGATATCGGCACTGCGCAGGGTGCTGTTGCCGGCAAGCTCTTTTAAATCGCCCATCGGTATGGAAGCGTTGAGGCTGGCTGTCATTCGGAATTCACCCACTTGCGCCTTTACCGAATAGGAAAAAAGGCCGACGGTCAGTATCATCAATAGAAAAAAAGGCTTTTTCATCGTCTCCGGTTTTAAGGTGTGATAATATAAGGCGACTGACTAAACAAAGCGGCGGCATGCGCTTCAGCACGGCCGGTAGCAAATGTGCCCGTTCCGCGCACCAGGCCGCTCCATATCACGCTCAGTTGCCCGTTGCTGGTCGCATTCTTCAAATCAATCATATCCACGGTCACCGCGCCATCGGTAATAGTGTAAGTGCCAAAAAACCCAGGAAATCCGTAGTTGAACCCGGGGTATCCCCAATAAAAAGGATCCCACCATCCGCCATAATATCCCCAATAGTCGTTGTAGTTTACGATACCTGTAAAATCATTGTAGACCCGGCTCACGGTAATACCCAGATCGGGATCATCGCCTTGTGCCACACGCACATACCCACGCTGCTGCATCTGGCTGGCGATAGCATTGATCAATACGGCATCGAATTCGGTACGTACCCGATCCACCAATTGGTTGTTCTCTAAAACAACCACCGAATCGGAAAGGGCAAAGCTGGCGTATTGGTTGAAACTGATGCCCGACGCGCGATTGGTAATGTACACGCCGGTTTCATCGCCCTCCAGTTGTCGCGCAGGATCTTTGGTACAACCTGCGAACAGCAGGGCGGTCAAACCGATGACTCCCAAAATAAATCTGTTACGCATAGTTCATAGTTTATAATAAGTTAACAAACACAATGCCCGGTTTTGTTCACAGATTGTAAATCTTAACAAACCCCCTGTTGAACAAATCAGGACCGCTATCACTAAAATGGGCAAAAAAAGGCCCTCCTGAAACCAGGAGGGCTAACTATTAGTTTTCACAATCCGGATAGGCTGGTTTTTCGCCAGTCTGATTGGTCCCTTGGGTTAGTTGAGCAGACAGCCTTAAGAATAAGCGGACCAACCGTTTCCGGGGTATTAAACATTTTCTACCGCAGTGGCCCCTTCGGCCAGCACGGTTACGCGGTTGTTGAGCACTTCTACAAAACCACCGGTGATGTTGAAATAAGCAAAATGATTTTGCTTATCCTTCAATACTTTCAGCCGACCGGCTTTGAGGGCGCTCACCAAAGGGGCGTGGCGTTCCAGCACTTCAAAAGAGCCACTGATGCCGGGCATCTGCACGCCATAAACTTCACCGCTGTAAAGCTTTTTTTCGGGAGTAAGTATTTCGAGATTCATTTTACGTTGTACGTTTTACGTTATACGTTTTACGTTTTTTTGTTTATTGGGCGTATTCACACTTGACGCTGCGAAGTGTAGGTAGCTAACTACTCTCCGCATACCTACCACTCAAATTACGTACTACGTAAAACGTACTACGTATTACGTAATACTACCCCTGCGCTTGCGCCAACAATTTCTTCCCTTTCTCAATCGCGTCATCAATAGAACCTACCAGGTTAAAAGCTGCTTCGGGATATTCATCCACTTCACCGTCCATGATCATATTGAAGCCGCGGATGGTTTCTTCGATGGGAACCAGTACACCTTTGAGACCGGTAAAGGCTTCGGCCACGTGGAAGGGCTGCGAAAGGAAACGCTGCACTTTACGCGCACGGGATACGACCAATTTATCTTCATCACTCAGTTCATCCAGACCCAGGATGGCAATGATATCCTGCAGTTCTTTATAGCGTTGCAGCATGCCTTTTACGCGGTTGGCGCAATCGTAATGCGCATCGCCCACCACCTGGGGCATAAGAATACGGGAAGTGGAATCCAGGGGATCCACCGCCGGGTAGATACCCAGGTCAGCGATCTTACGACTCAATACCGTTGTGGCATCGAGGTGAGCGAAGGTAGTTGCGGGTGCCGGATCGGTAAGGTCATCCGCCGGTACGTACACCGCCTGTACGGAAGTGATAGAACCATTTTTGGTGGAGGTAATACGCTCCTGCATGATACCCATCTCCGTTGCCAGTGTAGGCTGATAACCTACGGCAGAGGGCATACGACCCAGCAGGGCCGATACTTCGGAACCAGCCTGGGTAAAACGGAAGATATTATCCACGAAGAAAAGGATATCACGACCCTTGCCCTGTCCGTCACCATCGCGATAATATTCGGCGATAGTCAAACCGGAAAGCGCCACACGCGCACGGGCTCCGGGAGGTTCGTTCATTTGTCCAAATACAAAGGTGGCTTTGGAATCAGCCAGCTCTTTCATATCCACTTTGCTCAGATCCCATCCACCTTCTTCCATGCTATGCTTGAATGCATCGCCGTATTTCATGATACCGGCTTCAATCATTTCACGCATCAGGTCATTTCCCTCACGCGTACGCTCACCCACACCGGCAAATACGGAAAGACCTGAATAGGCTTTCGCGATATTATTGATCAGCTCCTGGATCAAAACGGTTTTACCCACACCGGCACCACCAAAGAGACCGATCTTTCCGCCTTTTGCGTAGGGCTCAATCAGGTCAATAACTTTAATACCTGTGTACAATACCTCAGTGGCCGTACTCAGGTTTTCGAATGCGGGGGGCTTGGCGTGAATGGGACGACCGCCCTCTTTGCTTACAGCAGGCAGACCATCGATGGGGTCACCCGTTACATTGAAAAGACGTCCTTTGATGGCTTCACCGGTAGGCATAGCGATGGCGCGGCCGGTATCCACTACTTTCATTCCTCTTACCAGGCCTTCGGTACCATCCATGGCGATGGTCCGCACACTGTCTTCCCCCAGGTGCTGTTGCACTTCAAGGATCAGCTTTTCACCATTTTCCTTTTCCAGTTCAAGGGCGTTATAGATATCGGGGAGATTGCCGTCGAATTGCACATCGATTACGGCGCCGATTACCTGCTTTACTTTACCTACGTTTGCCATATATTCAGGAGAGCTTTAATTTGGCCGCAAAGGTAAGGGTGCAGGTACTAATTAAGAAATAAGAAATGAAAATTTACGAACGAATGGTGGAAAAACCGGGGATAGCGGCTAATCGGCTGAAAACCAAATCTTAAAGTACACCGCGAGCAGTCCCCCCAGGCAAAGCAGGATATTCAGCAGCAGCTTGAAGCTTTGTTCGGTATAAGGCCTCGGCTTACTGCCTCGCGGACCACGCCGCATCCAAACCAGCAGATTGGTGCAAAGGGCTATAGCGCTGAGCAAACCCGCCAATAATACCATCCACAACGTTTGGGCAAAGTTGACCATCACCATGATGGCGAGAAATGCCAGCAAACTCAAAGTGTCGTTCAGTTCAGACCAATTGGATTTTGCCATATACTTTGCTTTTGTAAAAATGAGCAGGCCCGCTGTTCACAAATAAACAAACTTCAACGCATAGAACCGCCTGTCACAATCCCGTTTTTTCACCAGACAGCCCTGTGAAAAAAACAGTACCTTACTGTATTGATCATCAAACCAACCAACCATGAGCTATCGATTCCTGCTAATTGCCCTCGTAGCGGGGCTTGCCGCCTGCAACAATGCCGCTGAAGATGAAGGTCGCGAAGTGAAACAGTACAGCATCGAGCAACTGTATAAAAGTGTTGACTCCTATTATGGAGGCATTAGTTCCGATGATGAAGACATCCTTGTCAGCAGCAACGAAACGGGCATCTATAATGTGTTTCTGATTAACCTCGCCAGTGGAAAGCGCACCCAGTTGACTAACAGTACCGTGGAATCTGCCTTCTCCAACGGCTTTGTTCCCGGCACCCGGAACTTTATCTATAATTCCGATAAGGGTGGCAATGAAAACAGTCATCTCTTTTTACAAAAACAAGACGGTTCCATACGGGAACTCACCCCTGGCGAAAATGTAAAAGCGTCTTTTTGGGGATGGAACCGGGCCGGCGACCAGTTTTATTATACTTCCAATCGCCGCACACCCATGTATTTTGACCTCTACAAAATGGATACGGTGAGCTGGACGGGCCAACTGCTGTATGAGAATAATTCCGGGTTTGAACCCGACGCGCTTTCACCGGATGAGCGCTACCTGGCACTTACACAAACCATCGCCACAAGTTGGACCAACCTCTACCTCCTCGATCTGCAAAGCGGGAAACTGGTTGCTGTAAACGACACTGCCAGAGAATCACGCAATTCAGCCAATGCATTTTCCCCGGATGGCAAATATCTTTATTATATTACCGACGAAGGCAGCGAGTTTACCTATGCCGCCCGTTACGAAATAGCGACCGGCAAAAAAGAAACTATCTATACCGATAAATGGGATGTATCGGGGCAGGTAATTTCCTTCAATGGAAAATACCGTGTAGTGTATGTGAATGTGGACGGCGCCAATAAGCTGCATTTGTTCGATCATGCCAGCGGAAAAGAACTGGAATTCCCGGGAGTAGATGATGGCAGCATCCTCAGTGCGAGCATTTCCCGTTCAGAAGACAAGATGATTCTGTACGTGGGCAGTTCCCGCTCACCGGGCAATATTTTCAGCTACGATTTTTCCAGCAAAGAACTGAAGCAGGTCACCAATGCCCTGAATCCTGAAATCGACAAGAATGACCTTGTATCGGCACAAGTAGTACGATACCAATCATTCGACGGTCTGGAGATACCGGCCATTTTTTATAAACCGCACCAGGCTTCCAATTCCAAACCTGTGCCAGCGGTGGTAATGGTGCATGGCGGCCCGGGCGGGCAGGCAGGGCAGTATTATTTTCCGCTGATACAACATCTCGTGAATAAGGGATATGCCATATTGGATGTCAACAACCGGGGCAGTAGTGGCTATGGTAAAACCTTCTTCAAGATGGATGACCGCAATCATGGTGACAAGGATTTGAAAGATGTGGTATGGGGAAAGAAATACCTGGCTTCCCTTCCTTATATCGACTCCAGCAAAATTGGTGTGATGGGTGGCAGCTATGGAGGCTATATGACCCTGGCCGCGCTTTGCTTCCATCCGGAAGAGTTTAAAGTGGGCGTGGATATTTTCGGCGTCACCAACTGGTTACGTACGCTGCGCGAAATACCACCTTACTGGGAATCGTTCCGCAACGCGCTCTATCGGGAAATAGGTGATCCTAATACGGATGACACCGTTCGGCTAAAAGCCTATTCGCCTTTGCTGAATGCCGACAAGATCAATAAACCCCTGATGGTTTTGCAGGGCGCCAACGATGCCCGAGTATTAAAAGTGGAGAGCGATGAAATTGTGGAAGCGGTGAAGAAAAACAATGTACCGGTAGACTATGTGCTTTTTCCCGATGAAGGACATGGTTTCATGAAAAAGGAAAATGAAATAAAAGGATACGGCCAGATTGGTGAATTTTTGGATAAATACCTGAAAGGCGAAGCCAACTCCTCAGGCAAACAATAAGAAATCGGTAATTTGCCGGTGGGTCTGAATAAACAGGTTCTACAGTAACCGAGAAAGCCCCACCGGCAATTATGATTCGAATCCTACTACCTGCCCTGATACTCGTTTTTTTGTATGCAGCACTGCCGGCCTGTAATAGTTCGGCCGAGCAGGAACCCACTGTATTGCCCCGAGATACCAGCATTACGCAGGAGCAGGCTTATAATACGCTTTATCTTGATAGCAGCAGAATGGAGGCTTTCGTTGAAAAGGAAAACTTGCCCGAATCCATCGCCAATGCGTTTCGCAGTTTCTACAATCAACGCAATTATCAACTGGCCTGGTTCGATAGCAGTGGGCTTTCGGAGCATGCGCTCAGTTTTCTGGAGATGCAGCATCAATACATTAATTACGCGAAGGACAGTAGCATCTACAATCCCATTTTGGCCAGGCTTCGGGATAGTTTGGAACAAGGAGTAAACATGCCCCCTGCCGATTCACTTAAGCAGGTTCTGAACCTTGAATTGATGCTGACAAACGCCTTTTTCCGCTACGCGGAAAAAGCATATGAAGGGAATACGAACCTTCGCGTGCAGGACCTGGGCTGGTATATCCCCCGCAAGAAATTGGATCTTCGTGTACTGCTCGACTCCCTGGTGGGCAGCAATGGCCAGCAAATGGGAGCTTATCAGCCCGTAAACCGGCAATATCAATTATTGAAAAAACACCTGCTGCGCTATTACGAGCTGGAAAAGCAGCACGACTGGAAAGCGATAGTACCGAAAGAAAAAGTATTGCGGCCGGGTGACAGTTCTGCCAGCATACCGCACATCCGCCTGCGATTGCAGAGGCTGGGCGACCTGCTGAACGCTGATAGTAGTGAGCACTATGATGATTCACTGGCCGTGGCGGTTCTAAGGTTTCAAAAACGACATGGCCTTACGGAAGACAGCGCCATGGGACCCGCGTTCTTTCAACAGCTAAATATAAGTCCCTCGGCAAGAATCCGGCAGCTATTGGTGAATATGGAAAGGCTGCGTTGGGTGCCTGCAGAAACTCCACCCGATTATTTATTGGTGAATATCCCGGCCTTTCAGCTTTTTGTTTTTAAGAACGATAGCCTTGACTGGAGCATGAATGTGGTGGTAGGTTCCACCGCGCATAATACCGTCATATTCCGCGGCGATATGAAATATATCGTTTTCAGTCCCTACTGGAATGTTCCCCGCAGCATTGTGCGAAATGAAATAGAACCGGCCCTTCGCAAGGATCCTGCCTACCTGGAAAAAAATAATATGGAGCGCTATGCGGGTGGCATCCGTCAAAAGCCCGGACCGGGCAATGCCCTGGGACTGGTTAAATTTCTTTTCCCCAATCAGTATAATATTTACCTGCACGATACACCGGCCAAATCGCTGTTTGCCCGCGACCGCCGCGCCTTTAGCCATGGCTGTATTCGGCTCGAGCAGGCCCGACACCTGGCAGAGTACCTGCTGGCCGATAACCCGAAATGGACCAAAGAAGAAATGGAAAAAGCTATGAAAGCAGGAAAGGAAACCTGGGTAACCCTGGAGAAAACCATTCCCGTTTTTATTGGCTACTTTACCGCCTGGGAAAGCAGTGAAGGGCTTCTTCATTTTCGCGATGATATATACGGGCACGACCGAAAACTCGCCGCCAGACTTTTTCAATAGTCTTATTCACAACCACCCTGTTCTCATTACATTTGCGCATGCAATTAAAGGAGGTCCATAGCAAAGCTGAACGCAAACTCTTTATAGAGATCAACGTTAATCTGAACCGCCATGATCCGAACTATATCCGTCCACTGATAAAGGATGTGGAAATGGTTTTTGATCCAAAGTTGAACAAAAGTTTTCGTCATGGTGAAGCCACCCGCTGGATCCTGATCAGCAATAGCGGTGAGCCCATTGGACGCATCGCTGCATTTGTCAACAAGAAATACAAGAACAAGAATGATCCCGGACCTGTGGGTGGTATCGGTTTTTTTGATTGCATCAACGACCAGGAGGCCGCGGATATGCTGTTTGATGTAGCCAAACACTGGCTGATGCAAAGAGGTATGCAGGCGATGGACGGCCCCATCAATTTTGGTGAGCGCGACCGATGGTGGGGTTTGCTGGTGAGCGGATTTGAACCACCGCTGTATGGCATGAATTATAATCCGCCCTACTATAAAGACCTTTTTGAGACTTACGGGTTTCGTAATTATTTCAACCAGGTTTGTTTTGCGCTCAAAGCCAATGAGCGACTACAGCAAAAGTTTTTTGACCGGCATGCCGAATGCGCAAAAAATCCCGACCTGAGTGCGAGGCACATTCAAAAGGATCAGCTCGAAAAATTTGCGCGCGACTTTGCCACGGTGTACAACAAAGCCTGGGCGGGCCATGGAGGGCTGAAGCAGTTGGATGAAAAAGTAGTGCGCAAAATGTTTGCGCAAATGAAGCCGGTAATGGATGAACGAATTTGCTGGTTTGTGTATCACAAAGAAGATCCCATCGCCATTTGGATCAACTTACCCGATCTGAACCAGTGGTTTCGCCACCTGCATGGCCGGTTTAGCCTCTTTCATAAACTCAAGTTTCTCTGGATCAAAAAAACAAAACCCTGTAGCAAATTTGTGGGACTTGTGTTTGGCGTGGTGCCCGAATGGCAGGGCAAGGGTATCGATAGCTATATGATTGTGGAAGGCTGCCGCATCATTCAATCCATGGACCTTACCAATGGGAAATATGAAGTGGGGGATACTATCTACGACAATTACGAAATGCAATGGATCGGCGAGTTCAATCCAAAAATGATCAATGTGGCGGAAGCCCTCGGCACTTATCGCAGCCGCCAGCTCACCACCTACCGCTACCTGTTCGATCGCAGCCTGCCCTTTGAGCCACATCCCATTTTGTAAGTGGCCTCAGAATCCTATGCCTACCTGCACCATCAGGTAGCGTACGGGTGCACGGTTCACTTCATAGCTCAGCATATTGTAAGCTGGATCAAAGATCAGGGAATTTCGCACCACATACTTGATGTCGGAACCAACATTATAGGATACCCGCACCTGCAGGCGCGCCGCATCCGGCCGCGTTTTTCCAACGGAAAACCCGGCCGCGATACCCTTGTTGAAGCCCACACTGGCATAGCTGTCGATTTCAAAAGCCGGAATTCCCAGGGCTGATTCAATAACGGAAAGGTTTTCGCGGGTGCTCGACAGGTAGAAATTTCCTCCTGCCAGAATTTCCAAAAAAGGCGTAAAGGCTTCCGTATACATAGGGCGTAATTGTGCCACCGCATTCAGTTGAAGGATACCATAACTGGTTTTGTAGCTGCCCCGGAAGCCATTAATGTTCACATCCGACAAAAACCGCCCATAATAGGTGTAGCCCAGTTCCCCGCCAAGCCTTAGCGGACTGTTGCGTTTATTGCGGCCCCAACTGAAAGGATTGCTGAGCACACTCAGACCAAGGCCAAAACCCAGGTCGCCCATTTCGTTGCGAATGGCATCGCGCATGGCTTCGGAGGGAATACCCACCTGTAAGGAAAGCGCCCCATTCAGGGTTTCCAGGGGATAGGAAGGCTTTTCCTCCTGGGCTGAAAGCAGGACAGGTAGCAGGAAAGCAAGTGCACAGAAAATTTTTGATAGCCGATGCATGAATCCGGAAAATATACTGCAAGGTAATTCGATAATTCTGATTCGGTTGGGTAAGTAATATTAATGGCTGCCAGCAAGGATATCCGGAACCAGGCCGGGTAATTCGGCCAATTCCGCTAATTTTACCACGTTGGTATGGAAAAATTCATAGTATCGGCACGGAAATACCGGCCACAGACTTTCGACACGGTAGTAGGCCAGGAGCATATTACCACCACCCTCAAAAATGCGATCCGCCAAAACCAATTGGCGCATGCATTCCTGTTTTGTGGTCCCCGTGGCGTGGGCAAAACCACCTGTGCCCGGATACTGGCCAAAACCATCAATTGCGAAAACCGTACGGCCGATGCGGAAGCCTGCAATACCTGCGGCTCCTGCACCTCCTTCAACGATGGCGCTTCGCTGAATATTCATGAACTGGATGCCGCCAGCAACAACTCGGTGGAAGATATCCGTAGCCTGGTGGAGCAGGTGCGTTTTGCGCCACAGGCGGGAAAATACAAGGTCTATATTATCGATGAGGTGCACATGCTCAGCCAGGCCGCCTTCAACGCTTTCCTGAAAACGCTGGAAGAGCCCCCTCCCTATGCCATCTTTATCCTGGCCACCACAGAAAAGCATAAGATTCTCCCCACCATCCTGAGCCGATGCCAGATTTTCGATTTTAAGCGCATCACGCTCAATGATACGGTAACCCACCTACAGGAAATTTGCGATAAGGAAAAAGTGGAAGCGGAACTTCCGGCACTGCAGATCATTGCGCAAAAAAGTGAAGGCTGTATGCGCGATGCCCTCAGCATCATGGACAAGATTGTGAGCTTTACCGGTGGGCACCTGAACTATGGAAACACGCTCGAGCACCTTAATATTCTGGATGCCGATTATTATTTTCAGTTGCTCGATGCCATGATTTCGCAGGACCTCTCCGGTGCTTTATTGCTCTACGACCAGATCAACCGCAAAGGATTTGAAGGCGACCTGGTGATCAATGGTTTCGCGGAATTCATCCGAAATCTGCTGGTATGTAAAGATGCCAAAGCGGCCGCCCTGCTCGAAGTAGTGGAGAGTTTTCGCGCCAAATACCAGGAAAAAGCCAGACAGGTTTCCGCCTCTTTCCTCATCAGCGCACTCAATATCCTTAGCGAAACGGAGCTGAACTATAAAGCAGCGCGCAATAAACGCCTGCACGTGGAATTGGCCCTGATCCGATTGTGCTATCTGCAGCAGGCCATTGAGATTACCGCGGATGCGGATAAAAAAAAACGAATTGATTCGGCAAAACCTGTAGCATTCCGCGCGGTAAGGCAAATTGTTCCTGCCAACAACAAAGAAAAAGCGGAATCTGCAAAGAAGGTTTCGGAAACTCCGAAGCCTGCCGCAAAACAGGAGCCCGCGCCATCCTCACGCCCACAAATACCCGTTCCCGCAAGCACTCCGACACCCTCGGTGCCAGGCAAGCTGACCGGCCTCGCCGGTATCCGCAATCAATTCAAAGGCAATCCGCTACACCAAGGAGTGGTGGCCGACCAGCCGCTCGAGATGCAAAAATTGCAGGAGGCATGGGCCGGATATGTGGAACAGCTCAGGGCCGCCCGTAATCCCGCTGCACAACCTTTTGAGCTGGCTCGCCTACATATTGAAGATGCAAACAGCTTCCAGGTATTTACCAGCAATAATATTGAGCAAAAGTTCATTGAGCAGGAGCGGAACAAGCTCTTCGAGTTTTTGCAGCAACAGCTCCAAAACCGCATGCTGCAATTTGTGGTGCTGGTTGAAGAAAACCAAACCCCGCGCGAAGCCGCAGATATACCGCTTTCATCGAAAGAGCAATATCAGCAACTCGTTACACAGTATCCGCTGATCAAGACGCTGCGCGACCGATTACAGATGGACCTGGATTACTAGGATTGTTAGGATTACCAGGGTTTATAGGATCAATTCTACTGCTATTATTAACAGGATGAATGAGATCCCCTGAAGCAGTTTTCTTTAGCCAATCCCAATTAACTAGTTTAGTTGTTGTCGGCGGCAATACCGAATTGCCGCAATATCATATCCCGGAAATAAATATTGGACCACCTGCCCAGGCTTTCGAGGACCAGGGTGTAGAAATAATGCAGATCGATAAACTCCTGCTCCATAATAGCCTGGCCATCAAAATCTGCATTCCAGGCCCTCCGCTATTCCTTCCATTTCACCATTTTACCTTAATTTCGGCCAAAATTTGACGCGTAATGGCTGAATCGATATTAATGCCCCGACTGAGCGATACCATGACCGAAGGTGTGATCGCTGCCTGGCATAAAAAAGTGGGCGATAAGGTAAAAAAAGGCGACTTACTGGCAGAAGTGGAAACCGATAAGGCCACCATGGAGCTGGAATCATACAAGGATGGCACTTTGTTGCATATCGGGACGGAAAAGGGCGGAAAACTGCAGGTGAATGACCTGCTGGCTATTATAGGCAATCCCGGTGAAGACATTTCCGGTTTACTGAAAGATGGTTCTGCCAACACGGGATCGTCGGCAGAAAAGCCAGAGGCGAAGGAAGAAGCCAAAGAAAATCCCGCTAAAAAAGCGGAATCCGCCAATGCACCTTCAGCAGCAAAATCGGGCCTTGATATTTCAAAAATGGATGAAGTGGTGCTGATGCCCCGCCTCAGCGATACCATGACCGAAGGTGTAATAGCCGGCTGGAACAAGAATGTGGGTGATACCGTGAAAAAAGGAGATGTGCTTGCGGAAATTGAAACCGACAAAGCCACCATGGAGCTGGAAAGCTACAAGAATGGTACTTTGCTCTATCAGGGTGCGGCCAAAGGCGAAAAGATTGCAGTGAACGACCTGCTTTGCATTATTGGTGAAAAAGATAAGGTTGATGTGGACGCCATTGTGGCGGCCGCGAAATCAGGCGGGGGCGCAAGCGCTCCGGAGAGTGAGGCACCTGAGAGTGCAGCAACCGAAGAAGAAACGGAGACTGCAGAAAGCGCCACCGAAACCAGCTCCAGTTCCAATGGACGTGTAAAAGCTTCTCCCCTTGCCAAAAAACTGGCCGCAGAAAAAGGTATTGATATCAGCCGCGTAAAAGGTACCGGTGATGGTGGCAGAATTGTAAAATCGGATATAGATAATTATAAGGCGGAAAGCGCTGCTGCGCCTCAAAAAGCGGCTGCAACCAGCGCCGGCGGCGGAGCTAACCTGCAGCCCAGCTTCGATGAAGTGCCCGTATCGCAAATGCGGAAAGTAATTGCCAAGCGCCTGGCCGAAAGCAAATTCACCGCACCGCATTTCTACCTCACCATCGCCATTGATATGGATGCGGCGGTAGCCAGCCGTGCCCGCCTCAATGAGGTGAGCAAGGTGAAAATCTCCTTCAACGATTTGGTGCTGAAAGCCTGTGCCATTGCATTGAAACAACACCCTGCCGTAAACAGTAGTTGGCTGGGAGATAAGATCCGGGTCAACCATCACATAAATATCGGCGTAGCAGTAGCCGTGGAAGATGGATTGCTGGTACCCGTGGTTCGCTATGCCGATACCAAATCGCTTTCACAAATAGGAACCGAAGTAAAAGAATTCGCGCAGAAAGCGAAGGATAAAAAACTGCAACCTTCCGATTGGGAAGGCAATACCTTCACCATCTCCAACCTGGGTATGTTTGGCATCGATGAATTCACCGCCATCATCAACCCGCCGGATGCCTGCATCCTGGCCGTGGGTGGCATTGCCCAGGTACCTGTTGTCAAGAACGGCAACATTGTTCCCGGTAATGTAATGAAGGTAACCCTGAGCTGCGACCACCGCGTAGTAGATGGCGCTACCGGAGCGGCCTTCCTGCAAACTTTGAAGGGATTACTGGAAGAACCCCTTCGTATGCTTGTTTAGATTTACTACAATCTGCTTTATAAAAGAAATGCGGGTTTTCCCGCATTTCTTTTATAAAGCAGATTCAATTATTATTGAAAGTTTCATAGATTTCGATAATTTTAGCGTATGAAACTAAATGAAGCCCGTCAACAATTTATCAGCAGCTGGGGTGCTTTTGGTACCCATTGGGGAATTAACCGCACCATGGCGCAGATACATGCCCTGCTCCTCGTGAATGCGGATCCGCTGACGCAGGACGATATCATGGAAGAACTGAACGTAAGCCGCGGCAACGTGAACATGAATATCCGGGAACTGATCAACTGGGGCCTGGTTGACCGCGTGATTCTCCCGGGCGAACGAAAGGAATATTTTGCAGCGGAAAAAGATATCTGGAAAGTGGTGCGTCAGATCGTGAAAGAGCGAAAGAAAAGAGAACTGGAGCCCATGCTGCAGTTGCTCGATAAACTGGAAAACGTGGAAGGCGACCGCCGCGACAAAGAGGTGAAAGCATTTGTAGATACCGTGTCCGGCATCAAAAAACTCGGAAATAAAGCCGACAAAACCCTAGATACCCTCATTCGCGCGGAAGAAAGCTGGTTTGTGAGCAGTCTGGTGAGGATGTTTAAAGTTTAGAGTTTTAAGTAGTAAGTATTAAGTTTTAAGTTGACAGAAATAAAGAATAATAACTGCTACCATATCACCCTTAAAAAACCGATACTTCAATCCATAGCAACAATTTCGCACTTTAGTGCTTTCGTCGCGGTCTTTGCGCATTCGTAGCGTTCGTTGCGGTAAAAGCTTCCTGCATTGGCAACATCTCGCAAGTGCGGAGTGCTTTTCCCGCAGATGGCCGCAGATTACGACGCAGATTTTCGCAGATACTATCAATTAACTACTTCCTACTTGCTACTTCCTACTTACCACTTGCAACTTACAACTTCAAACTTTCTTTTGCCATTTCTCTCCTTTTCTCTAATTTGCAACATTGTTGAAATTATTTATGTACAGAAAAAACAGGTTAAAGCTTTGGGTGGCGGGCATGCTGGCTTCGCTGCTGCTGCTGGGTGTAATGCCCAAACCTGTTGTGCATGAATGGATTACAGGTCACGAACATACTGTTGCTGCTGGCTCTGAGCACACCGAAGTAGAAACAGCGGGCAGCCAACTGAGTTGCGAATGCCAGATGGCCTGTTTCACCTCGCCCTATATTGCCTCACAATCTTTTGAAACCGGTAAGGTACTGGTATATCCGTCGGCCCTTTCAGTATACATTCCCGAAAACCTCCCCCATACACAACGCGGCCTGCAGGCCCTGCGTGGTCCCCCTGCCAGCCTGTAATGGATGATTAGAAAAGCGGACAGCCATCTCAGCCTGTCCCATTACTGGCTATTTAAAAAAGGGTACCTTGAAACATTTTCTTTCTGTCCTTTTTGCAACATTTATCTTATTTGTCGCAAAGGAAGCATCCACGCAGCAAAACTGTCAACTCCGCCTCTCGGGCCATGTGGAAGATGCGGACACCAAAGAGACCTTGCCCGGCGCAACCGTGCGATTGCTGGAACTCGACCGCGAGATCATCACTGATGATCGGGGCGATTTTGTGTTCTTTAATCTTTGCGCTGGCACTTACACACTGCTTGTAACGCATGTAAGCTGCGATTCGGTCACTATGCAGGTAACCCTCAGTCGCGACCGGCATATGGATATTTTTATGCCCCATGCGCGCAATACGCTCGAAGAAGTGGTGATCGAAGGCCGTAAAGGCATCGCCTCCACCGGCTTCAAACAGGAACTCAGCGGTCGCAAACTGGAGGAAGCGCAGGGCCTGTCGATCAGCGAAGCGCTGAGCCGTATCAACGGGGTCACACTTTTGCAAACAGGTTCCACTATTGCCAAACCGGTGATTCATGGATTACACAGCAACCGCATCCTCACCATTAATAATGGAGTTCGCCAGGAAGGACAGCAATGGGGCAACGAACATGCGCCGGAGATTGACGCTTTTATCGCCGACAAACTGACCGTAATAAAAGGAGTGGATGAGTTGCGCTACGGCAGCGATGCCATCGGCGGTGTGATACTGGTGCAGCCTAAAGCCTTACGCAGCACCGCAGGCCGCAGCGCCCTGGTCAACGCTGGCTATTTTACCAACAACAGGCAGTATGTTGTTTCCGGCATCTTTGAGCAGCGGTTAAAGAAATTACCTTCGCTGGGTTACCGCTTGCAGGGAACCTATAAGCGCGGGGCCAATGCACGCACACCTGGTTATCGGCTCAACAATACGGGCAGCGAAGAATGGAATTTCTCCGTCACTGCGGGATGGAGAAAGGAAAACTTCAATACGGAACTATTCTATAGCCAGTTCAATACCAAAGTGGGCATATTCATTGGTTCCCATATCGGCAATATTACCGACCTGGAGAATGCCATCGCGCGCGAGGAACCTGATCCAGTGTACACCGGTCAAAACACTTACCGCATTGGTCGTCCCTACCAGGACGTAACCCATCATATCCTGAAATCGAAAACGCAGTGGAACCGCAACGGCCATAAGTTTAACCTGCAATTGGCCGGACAATTCAACAACCGCAAGGAGTTTGATATAGTCCGCTCCAGTAGCAACAAGGAACCCCAGTTGAACCTGAGCATTTCCACATTTTCGCAGGATCTCAGTTGGGAACAACCGCTCATTAATCACTTTAGTGGAACCATCGGGCTGGCGGCCATGCAGCAGGATAATGCATACGCGGGTCGCTATTTCATTCCCAACTATCGCTCTTATACATATGGTGCTTATGCCATGGAGAAATGGGCTTATGATGGATGGGAATTACAGGGCGGATTGCGATTTGATCTCAAGCAGATCGAAACCAATCGCCTGTTGAGTGGCGGCAGCAGTTTTGATGAATATAAGTTCGACTTTGGAACCCTCGCCGGATCACTGAATGCCGGCTATCGTTTCAGCCCCCAATGGAGAGCAAATATCAATTTCGCGCTGGCCAGCCGGGCTCCGCATGTAAATGAATTACTCAGCAATGGCATTCATCATGGCACAGCTACCTATGAGGAAGGCGATATCAACCTGGAAACAGAAAAGTCCCTGAACCTTACGGGTACCCTACAATACCAAAATAGTGATAACACTGTACAGGCAGAAGTATCGGTTTACCGAAATGATATCCGCGACTTCATTTATCGCCAGCCCGTACCGGATGAACCCGTACTGACCATCGCGGGCGCATTTCCACTGATTCGCTATCAGCAAACCCATGCGGTGCTTACAGGGCTCGATGCGAGCATCACAGTAATACCCTTTTCGCGTATGCAATGGACCAGCCGGGCTTCTATTTTGCGCGCGCGTAACAAAACCCTGCGCGACTGGCTGATCCTGATGCCTGCCGACAGGATGGGCACGGAATTGCTCTATGAGCTCAATGATTCAAGAACGCTCACAAAAACCTATTTCTCTGCCGAATTGCAACACGTGTTTCGGCAAAGCCGGACGCTCGATGAGCGTAATGGAAGGCAGGATTATAAAGAAGCACCAAATGGATATACGCTGGTGCACTTGAATGCATCCACCACCATCCACTGGAAAAAACAACCCTTCACGCTTTCCATAGGTGTGCGCAATTTGCTCAACACATCCTACCGCGATTACCTGAACAGTATGCGTTATTTCACTGATGAAATGGGACGTAATATCAATTTCCGTATTACTATCCCCTTTGAAAATATTTAGAACCCTATCAATTAACTATAACTAAAAAAAGAAAACATGAAACCTGAATTTTTGAAATGGTCCCTGATTGCACTATTATCCGCTACCGTAATCACTGGTTGCGAAAAAGATAAGGGAGAAGAAAATGAAGAAGAAGTAATCACCACGGTGGAGTTGACATTTACACCAACCGGTGGCGGCACAGCTCTGGTGTTTACCTTCAATGACCCGGACGGTCCCGGTGGCATGGCTCCCACTACAGACGATATCATTTTATCGGCCAATACCACTTACAATGTTTCCGCAGCCTTCCGCAACGATATTGCGGGCGAAGACATTACCGAGGAAATTGAAGAAGAAGACGATGCACACCGCATCTACTATACGGTGGGTGCCGGCAGCAATATCACCGTTACCAACCTCAACAACGATGGCAATGGCGTGCCCCTGGGTACCACCAGCACCTGGACAACTGGCAATGCCGCCAACGGTCAGGTAACGGTAACCCTTCGCCACTATGGCGCAATACCTCCCAATAAAGAAGCGGGCGATCTTGTGAACTCGTCTAAATCGAGCACAGATGCGGAAGTGGTGTTTGCGACGGAAGTGAATTGAGTATTACGTATTACGTATTACGTACTACGTATTACGTAATACGTAGTCAGGAAGCAGGTTTTGGGTTTAAAGAAAAAATCTGCGGGAATCTGCGTGTCATATCTGCGAAAATCGGCGGGAAAAGCTTCAGCACTCTATACCTGTTAAAAGTTCAGGACTGTTTTCCCGCTGATTACGCAGATTATTTGGCGCAGATTTTCGCAGATTTTTTTTGAATTTTGCAGCCGCATCTTTTCAACCAATACCGCTAAATCTTTTGTACCTTGACAGACCTTCATTTCAACAATCCAACAATCCAACAATCCAACAATCCAACAATCCAACAAATCAACGATTAAACGATTAAACAATTCAACGATTAAACAATAAATGGAAATTACCTTCAACACACCTGCCCTGCTTTTCCCTGCCATTAGTTTATTGTTGCTGGCTTATACCAATCGCTACCTGGCCCTGGCCAACCTGATCCGGAAGCTGCATGATGAATATATGCGGGGCGAAAAAAAGCAGCACCTGTTGCAGCAGATCAAAATCCTGCGAACACGCATCAACCTGGTGCGCTCGATGCAGGCCCTGGGTGTATTCAGCTTTGTGTGCTGTGTGGTCACCATGTATGGTGTGTACCAGCAATGGACCTCCCTGCTCGGTTATGTTTTCGCGCTGAGCCTGCTCAGCCTCCTGGCATCCCTGGTGATTTCCCTGATCGAAATATCACAGAGCACCAAGGCCCTGGAATGGGAACTCAGCGATATGGAAGAACTGGAGAAGAAAGGAAATTTCTTCAGCGACTGGTGGCGTAGAAAGGAAGAATAAGTAAACCTCTTCTATTGAGCTACCATATCCGTTTTGCGAATCTTGCGTTCCCCAATTTGCTGACGCCACATGGCATAGTACAAGCCCTTTTCTGCCAGTAGTGAATCATGGTTGCCGGTTTCCACTACATCGCCTTTTTCCAGTACATAAATCCTATCGGCATGCATAATGGTACTGAGTCGGTGCGCAATCAGAATCGTAATCTGGTTGCCCTGAATCGAGATGTCGCGAATGGTATCGGTGATCTCTTCTTCGGTCAGCGAATCGAGCGCGGATGTGGCTTCATCAAACAGCAATAGTTTCGGTTGACGCACCAGTGCCCGCGCAATGGAAAGCCTTTGCTTCTCCCCTCCGGAAAGTTTCAAGCCCCCTTCTCCAATGGCTGTATCCAGACCTTTTTCCGCACGAACCAATAAGTTTTGACAGGAAGCTTTATTCAGGGCCGCGTAGAGTTCATCTTCGCTGGCTTCGGGATTCACAAAGAGCAGGTTTTCGCGGATAGTGCCGCTAAAAAGCTGCGTATCCTGTGTTACAAACCCTATCTGTGACCGAAGGTCATCGAAGCTGATTTCGTTTTCATCCATATTGTTGTATAGGATCTTGCCCTGTTGCGGACGATACAGTCCCACCAGCAATTTCATCAGCGTAGTTTTGCCGGAACCCGATGGCCCCACAAAGGCGATGGTTTCGCCCGTTTTCACCGAAAAACTAATCCGGTTGATAGCGCTTTGCTGTGCCGACTGGTGCTTGAAGCCCACTTCCTTAAAATCAAGGGTATGAATGGGACCCAGTGGCTTGGGATTCAAAGCTGCCGGTTCCGGCTTTTTCTGCATCAGGTTTTCAAAGTTGTTCAATGATGCTTCCGCTTCGCGATACGACAGGATGATATTGCCGATTTCCTGCAAGGGACCGAATACAAAGAAGCTGAATATCTGCATGGTCACAATTTCACCGGGCATCATATCGCCCTGAAAAACCAGCCACATCAGCATAAATAGTATTACCTGCCGCAGCGTATTCACAAAAGTTCCCTGTACAAAGCTGATGCTGCGGATCCTTTTCACTTTTGTAAGCTCAAGACCCAAAATCTTAAAAGTATTTTTATTGAGACGGTTCACTTCCTGCCGGGTAAGTCCCAGGCTTTTTACCAGCTCAATATTCCGGAGCGATTCAGTGGTAGCACCGGCAAGAGATGTTGTTTGCGACACAATTTTTTTCTGGATAATCTTTACTTTCTTGCTCAGCACATTGGAGATATAAGTAAGCAGGAAGATGCCGCCAAAATAAATAAAGGGCAGGCGCCAGTCTTTAGTAAACGCATACACCGCCACAAAGATGATACCCACAATTACCGGAAACAGCACATTGATGAAAGTGCTAATGAACTTTTCCGTATCGGTGCGCACTTTTTGAAGAATGCCGAGGGTTTCACCACTTCTTTGATCTTCAAAATCGTGATAAGGCAATTTCATGGCGTGCTGCAGCCCATCAGTAAACACGGTGGCGCCAAACTTCTGTGTTACCTTATTCAGAAAATAATCCTGAAAAGCCTTGGCTATACGGCTAACCATCGCTACTGATATCGAGGCCAGCAACAGCCACATTACGCCATACAGCACGGCAGGGTCGCCTTTGGCATTGGTATAGGGTATATTACTCCCAAAGAAAAAATCCTCCTGCGTCATGGGTGCATGACCCTTATCGAGGTGATAAAATCCCAGGTCAACCAGCTTACCAAAAATGATAGGGTCTATCAGTGAGAAACCAATATTAATAGCTGCTAAGGTTAATACAAGTGCTACCAGCCATTTGTATGGCTTGAGGTAGCGGATCAGAATCTTCATAAATTATAAATGTGGGCGTGAGTCTTTGGAACAATCAAAGACCATACAAGTTCGTGAAAAATGCCAATATAGCAGGCTAATGGGGGAATCCTGCCCTGGTTTTGACGCGAATGGCCTGGTTGAGGTGGCGATATTGATGTTGAACCATCATCTGGAGGGCCTGCTGCAGGTTATAGGTCACAAAGCGGGAAGCCGGTGAACTGATTCGTACTTTACGGAGCTGTTCGGGCTTTACCGACTGCATAAAATTCACCAGTGTATCCTGATGTTTGGAAAAGCGGGTAATGATCTCGGTGCCTATCGGCTGCGTCTCCGGACGAAAAGAGCGTGGACTCTTGAACTTTCGGGTGGGTACTTCCGATACCTGGTTCACCAGCATTTTTCCAAACAAATTGCTCAGCGGGCTGTATTTCTCCCAGAAATTCATCCGATAGCTGCCATCCATTATTTTTTCAAAGTCGGGAAAATAAAGCGTGTCGGTTACAACAATATGATCGAGGCACTGGCCAATACTCCAGCTTTCCATATCATGGGTCCAGTTGAGCTGGTCAGCCCGAAGCGACCCGAACTCCGCCAGCATGAATTTCTCCGCCTTCTGCGCCGCGCCAATCAGGTGCTCCAAAAATTCAGCTCCCGGTTCCTCAGCAGCTTTGGTCACCTGCCGGCTACCGCTCTGCAATAAAGTTTCATTTTCCAATAGCTGGATTTTTGTTGGGTACAAAGATGGGGGATAATTCCGTACCAGCATCCGATTTCGGTGGGAATGACAAAACTCCAGCGCAGGCTACGCCTTTCAACGGATTAACCGGCCCAGGATTCCCGGTCGAGGCTGCGGTAATGGATGGCTTCGGCCAAATGCTCAGGTTTTATGTCATCGGAGCCTGCCAGATCCGCGATGGTTCGCGACACTTTTAGAATCCGGTCATAGGCCCTGGCCGAAAGGTTCAGTTTCTGCATGGCGGCTTTCAGCAAGTTATGCCCCACCTGGCTTATCTCGCATATTTCTTTCAGTTGCCGGCTGCTCATTTGCGCATTGCTATAGGTGCCTGGTGAATCGGCATAGCGGGTAGTCTGCTTTTCGCGGGCCTTCATCACTCTTTCGCGAATGGATTCAGAATTTTCCTGCTGCCGCTGGCTGGTGAGTTCATTAAAAGGTACCGGCGTTACTTCCACGTGCAGATCAATCCGGTCCAGAAGTGGTCCTGATACGCGGTTCAGGTATTTCTGCACTGCACCCGGCGGACAACTACAATCTCTTTCAGGATGATTATAAAACCCGCAGGGGCAGGGGTTCATACTCGCCACCAGCATAAAGGAAGCTGGAAAATCCACCGCTATCTTCGCCCGCGAAATAGTTACCCTTCTCTCCTCCATCGGCTGCCGCATTACTTCAAGAACTGTTCTTTTGAATTCCGGCAATTCATCCAAAAACAAAACGCCATTATGCGCCAGCGAAATTTCGCCGGGCTGCGGATTGCCGCCCCCACCCACCAGGGCCACATCGCTGATGGTATGATGGGGACTGCGGAAAGGACGTCGCGCCACCAGGGTTCCATTTTCCGGCAACTTGCCGGCCACCGAATGAATCTTTGTAGTTTCCAATGCTTCCTGCAAACTCAAAGGCGGCAATATGGTGGGCAACCGCTTTGCCAGCATGGTCTTGCCTGCACCAGGCGGGCCAATCAGGATGGCATTATGCCCTCCAGCCGCCGCAATCTCCAGGGCACGCTTAATATTTTCCTGCCCCTTCACATCGGCAAAGTCGATATCAAAATCGTATTGCGAGTCGAAAAACTCTTCGCGGGTATTTACAAAAGCGGGTTCCAGTCCCTGCTCGCCGTTCGCAAAAAAGTCAATCACTTCCTTTATGTGCTCCACTCCATACACTGCCAAATTATTCACCATCCCCGCCTCGCGTGCGTTGGCTTTGGGAACAATCAATCCCTTAAACCCCTCCTTGCGGGCCTGAATGGCAATAGGCAGGGCGCCTTTTATGGGGCGTACAACCCCATCAAGGCTCAGCTCGCCCATGATTACATAATGCTCCAGCGCTTCCGCTTTCTCAATTTGCTCCGAAGCACCCAGTATGCTGATAGCGATGGGAAGATCGAAGGCTGTTCCGCTCTTACGTATATCCGCCGGCGCCAGGTTTACCAATACTTTGGTGCGCGGCATGGAATAATTATTGGTTTTGAAAGTAGATTCTACCCTTTGCAGGCTTTCTTTTACGGCGCCATCGGGCAGGCCCACAATCACCGTTTCTTTTCCGGAAGACGATAACCAGTTCACCTCAATGGTGATAGTGGTAGCTTCCACACCATATACCGCGCTGCCAAAGGTTTTCACAAGCATGGGGCAAATTAACCAAATTCAGGAAGGACCCACCGTTGAAAAAACGGTGGGTTTATGTTTTTTAAACGGAGCTTACAGGTTTTCCAACATATCTACCACCTTCTCGCGCTTCAGGATGAGATAACCCAGGCGATCGTTGCTGATGCCTTCTTTTAATTGATAAGAAAACTCCAATTGCTCTTCGCTTACATGAGTTTCAAAAAAGCGGAAGGAAATATTGGGATAGGCTTTCAGTTCCTCTCCTATCTCATACAAATGTGTAGAGAGAATAAACAGTGAATTCTTCATTCGTATCAGGCCTTTGATCACCGTGAGTGAACATTTCATGGCATCCTGTACGTTGGTGCCTTTAAACAATTCATCAATCAGCACCAGCCATTTGCGGCCATTGTTGATTTTTTCAATCGTGTGTTTGATGCGCTGCACTTCATTGAAGAAATAGCTCTCTCCTTTGGCGATATTATCCATCACATTGATATTGCTGAGCAGGCCATCAAACAAGGTAAGTCGCATATGCCGGGCCGGTACGCCCATGCCGATATGCGCCAGGAATACCGCGGCTCCTACCGATTTGATCAGGGTACTCTTTCCCGCCATATTGGCCCCGGTGAGGAACAGGAAATTATGGGAAGGATCCATTTCCAAATCATAAGGTACAGGGTTGGGGATCATGATATGATAAAGTCCCTTTGCCTGCACCAGCGGACTATCCTGCTCCACAAATTCCGGGAAAGAAAGCTGATAGGTTTTCATGGCTACCGCCATGCTATACCAGGCATCGAGCCGGCTGAAGATATCAATCAGCTCTATTGTATTTTGCTTATAACGGCCACGCAGATAAAATCCGTATCGAAGGTTCTCCCTCCGCGAAAATCGCTTAGTTTTTTCAGTAAGCGACAACTCATTCAATGGTGCTTCGCGCAACAACTGATTGATCCGCTCAATATAGATTAGGATATTCTTGGGAAGATCCAGGCCTTCGAGTAGGCTGGCTATCTTCTTCAGTCCACGAAAAAAATCCGCGAAATGCTCCACGGAATATTTCACCATCGAGTAATCTTCGCTATGGAGCCAGCGATAGAAGATGTTGTTAAGGCTATTTGGTCCTTCGCTGATGGGGTCAAGCGCGTAGTCCAGAAACTTATCCATTACCAGGATGGTACCGTTGCTGATATCCGAAGGCCAGTCGTCCACGTGTTCCATCAGGGTACGGATTACCTTTTGCGTACCCAATATGCGCTGCAAATCGCCGTGCGGCTCTGAAAAGAATCGTCTTAGCCATTCTTTACCGCCAACGGTTCGCGTAAAGTTCAGTTTATGAAAAATGGAAAACTCTTCTTCCCGATGAAAAATTGCGATATCATTGAATGAAATTTCGTCTATCTGCATGGTATGGGGTATGGTGAACAATTAGCGCTCAAACTGCAGGCGGCTACCCGTTTTAGATTCATCCCATTGCCCATTTCCATAAACCAGGTGCCCGCTTACAAATGTATGCGTAACAGAAGCGGGAAACCCAAATCCTTCGAGTGGGCTCCAGCCGCATTTATACAGGAGGCTCTCTTTGGTAACGCGCTGAGGCTGGTTCATGTTCACCAGCACCAGGTCGGCATGATAGCCTTCACGGATATAGCCTCGCTCTTTCACCTGGTAACAATCCGCTACCGCATGGCTCATTTTCTGCACCATCTTCTCCAGGCTTATTCTTCCTTCTTTCACATAATGCAGCATCAGGGGCAGTGAATGTTGTACCAGGGGCAAGCCCGCATGGGCGTGCTCATAGTCTTCCATCTTCTCCGCCCAGGTATGCGGCGCATGGTCGGTGGCAATTACATCGAGGCGATCATCATTGAGCGCTTTCCAAAGCGCTTCGCGATTATTCGGTGCCTTGATGGCGGGATTGCATTTGATACGATTACCCAACTGCGCATAATCATCGGCGGTAAAATGCAAATGATGCACACATACTTCAGCAGTGATGCGTTTTTCAGCCAGTGGCAACATATTGCCAAAAAGCTGCAGTTCTTTTTCCGTGCTGATGTGTAGAATATGTAAGCGCGTATTATACTTCATCGCCAGTTGCACCGCTTTAAAGGAAGATTCAAAACAGGCATCCACATTTCGGATGATGGGATGATCCGATGGCTCCAGCTTCCTGCCACTCGCTTTCAGCGCGGCCAGGTTGGCTTTAATGATGGACTCTTCCTCACAGTGGGTCGCGATCAGCATCTCACTTTCACGAAATACTTTTTCCAGCACCAGCGGATTATCGACCAACAAATTACCCGTGCTGCTGCCCATGAATATCTTGATGCCGCAGATATCCCGCTTATGCGCATTCGCTTTTAGTGTTTCGTCCGCATTCTCGTTGGAAGTGCCAATATAAAAGGAATAATTGGCCAGCGATGTTTTAGCCGCTATCGCATATTTCTGTTCCAGTAATTCGAGGGTAAATGCTGGCGGCACGGTGTTGGGCATTTCCATAAAGCTGGTAACGCCGCCCGCCACGGCTGCTTTGGCTTCGGTTTGTATGCAGGCTTTATGCGTGAGGCCCGGTTCACGAAAATGCACCTGGTCGTCGATAACACCGGGCAGCAGGTGCAAGCCTTCCCCGTCTATCTCCACCAGTTTTTCGTTTCCCGCACTGATATGTGGATCCATTCGTTCAATTCGCCCATTCTTTATCAATACATCGGAACGAAACTGCCGCCCTTCGTTCACCACCAGTGTGTTCTTAATCAGATATATTTGCATAATTTGTTGCCAGTTAAATCCATAATTTTTCGTCATGCAATTTATAAAAACCCTTCTAAGGCCGGCTTTATTTCTTGGTTTTCCTGGTCAGAAGGGTATCCTGGTCCTACTCTTGCTCAGTTTCGCCTTCCACCATGCCGCCAGGGCGCAAAGCAGCTACCTGCATACGGGTGATAAGCAAACCATTTTGTTGGAGCGCCTCGAGATCAAAGCGGCACAGGATTCCGTCCTCAATTTTTCGAAGAACCGGCCCTTTAACCGGCAGAAATATTCACTGGAAGGTATTCGCTCCTATCTGAAGATGAATCCACAGCAGCAATTTTCGAAAGTGGACGCTTATAACCTGCAAAGCGCATTCCGCAATAGCCTGGTGGAAATGACCGACGAAAATGAGCGTGCCCAATACAAAAGCCGCAAACCGATTGGCAAACGCTTTTTTGTAACGCCTGCCAACCTCTATGAAGTACATACCAAAGATTTTAACCTGGTAGTGAACCCGGTTTTTCAATATGTGGTAGCGAAGGAAAATGATAACGATGCGCACCTGTTTCTGAATACAAGAGGTCTGGCGCTGCGCGGCAGCATCGCGCGCAAGATTGGTTTTTCCGCTTACCTCACCGATAATCAGGAGAGAGGCCCTTCCTGGGTGCAGGATTTTATCAGCCAACGCAATGCTGTTCCCGGCAACGGCTTTTACAAGCCATTTAAAGATCCGGGAGGTGTGGATTATTTTGAAGCGAGGGGCTATTTCACCTTCAATGCGGCCAAATACATCGATATCAGCTTTGGATACGATAAACATTTTATCGGCAATGGGCAGCGCAGCCTTTTCCTGAGCGATTTTGGCAACAATATGCTATTCCTGAAGCTGAATACACGCATCTGGAAATTCAATTACCAAAACCTGTTTCTGGAACTGCAGAATGCGGAGCGTATTGGCGGCGACAAGCTGATTGGAAAAAAATACGCAGCCATCCATCATCTCGATATCAATATCACCAAGTGGCTGAATGTAGGCCTGTTTGAAGCGGTGGTATTTGGCCGGCCCAATCGTTTCGATTTCGCTTACCTCAACCCGGTCATTTTCTATCGCTCCATTGAGCAACAAAACGGCAGTTTCGATAACGCCTTGGCGGGTCTTGATTTCAAAGCCAATGTGGCGAAGAAGTTTCAATTTTACGGGCAGCTATTGCTCGATGAATTCAAGCTATCGGAAATACGGGCCGGCGATGGCTGGTGGGCCAACAAATTTGGCTGGCAGTTGGGCGCAAAGTATATCGATGCATTCAATATCTCCAACCTCGATCTGCAGGTAGAACATAATCGCGTGCGCCCTTTCACTTATTCGCACCGCGATTCAGTAGCCAATTATACGCATTACAATCAGCCCCTGGCCCATCCGCTGATGGCCAATTTTTCCGAATGGATTGGCGTAGCCCGCTATCAGCCCGCGCCCAAATGGTTGTTGCAAGGCAGAATGATGGTTTATACCCAGGGGCGCGATACCGGATCGGTGAGCTATGGCAGCAATATTTTTCTGCCCTATGTGCCGCCCTATCGCAATGCTGATTATGGTTTCAGCATCGGCAGTGGCTGGAAAACACAGGTATTTTATGCCTCACTGTTACTGCAATACGAATGGAGGGAAAACCTCTTTCTTGAATTGAATGGAACCCTTCGCCGACAAAAAACCGAAACAGCGCCCATTACCGAGCGCAATAGTTCAATGGTCGCCATAGGAATCCGCTGGAATATGCAGAGACGGGAAATGGATTTTTAAATTCCTTGATATTCCTATCGGTAGGCAAGCTTCAAATCACCGAATATTCGAATATTTGGAAATTTGAAAATCACTGTTGTCCGGTAAAAATATCAAAAAAGTAAAAGATAAGGGGCTCAATG
>JBIQMS010000010.1:0-94501 GCA_044463125.1 Terrimonas ferruginea | reverse complement strand
CTAAGGGTGGTCAGTTTAGTCCGGAAAAGGGTGGTCAATATCACCGGATTATCCACCCACCCAACTAAAACATAAAAAACTTTTTAACATGCAAAAGATATTATTCCTAATCGCTATCACAGTTATAATTATGGGTAGTAGTTGCACCAATGCCGGCGAAGAAAAAAGACAAGAGATACAATCAGAAAAACACGATTCCACCCATAAAGAAAGAAAGGAAACAGATACTGTGGGTATGAAAATGGGCGGCAATGAATTGGATTCAAAGAAAAAGTAAATTAAATAATCATTTAAAACGTAAAGTTATGAAACAGTTATTTGCAGTTCTTGTGATGCTGTTTTCAGCATCCATGCTGTTTGCACAGGATGTAATCACCCTGCGCAGCGGCGAAACCATTAACGGGAAAGTAGCCGAAGTAGGTACTATGGAAATACGGTATTACAAAGCTGATAATGCAGATGGGCCTGTGTATGTCGCAAGCAAATCTGAAGTAGTGCAGATTGTGTATGCCAACGGCACTAAGGATGTTTTTAACACACAGGTAGTTACCAATCAAAATGCAGCAAGTCAAAATTATTCAAGGCGATATCGCAGGGGATACAACAGACCGTTTCTGTATCCCATTATTACACCGCATATTGATTTAGGGCACCACATTGATTTGGGACATCACGGTTACGGCGGACACCATGGAAGGCATCATTAAATAAATGAATTGGATTAAGACTATATTATTACTTGTGTATTTAATCATTTATAAGGTTGAAGCAATCTCTCAATCTAAAAGTAGTGCTGTATTTTACAGGCTTATCTATTCAGGCAAAAAAAACAGAGATAAGTTTGTTGATACCATTTATGGCGCTGGATGGCTTCAGTACACGGACTCAATTATTAGTGGAGATTTTTTGCTTTCAAATATCGGGTTAGAGTTAAAGCAAAAAAATGACAGAAGAAGATTTGGCTTTGCGGATACATTAGTGAGAAAAGTTGTAATCAAGAGTAATGGCAGCAGTTTGTATTTAAATCGCTTAGTGTATTATGACAACCAGTTATGGAGATTGGTAAAAGACACTTTGGGGATAGAAATATATGACAAAAGCTTTGATTTAAACAGTAGTGCCCGTTCTATAAATTACTATTCTCTTTTGTTCCGGAAAGATACCTTGTACATACCTGCAGTAACGTTTTGGGTAACCAGCACTAAGCGAAGTATTATACGAATAATGAACAAGCTGCTTGGGAGCAACCAAAAGCCAAATCAATTCAGAAGTAAGGAAAATTATATGGAGCAATTACTGCAAAACAGCAAGCATGTGTGGGGTGTAAGCAAAAACGAACATTAAACTGATTTTTAATGAATGCTGCATCGTTAAGCAAAATATCTATGTGTGTGATTTTAAATATAACATTCTCAGCAAAATGCAGTAGTCAGGTTGCAGGTAAAAATCTGCGATTATCGGACACTTTGATTACTCCTGTTGAAAGTAGAACAACACGGTTATTGGATAAGGTTCAATCGCAATATAATCCAGATTCATCCGGCAATGCTTATCAGGATTCGTTGATAAATAAACCTTCATCCTTTGATAAAAAACGGGTTTTGTTAGTAGCCGGAACACATATTGTTTTATGGGCAGCAACTTACACCGCTTTAAACAAAGCATGGTATAAAGGTTACCCTAAATCGAAGTTTCATTTTTTTAACGACATGAATGAATGGAATGGTATGGATAAAGCTGGTCATGTTTGGACAGCATACCAGCTAAGTAAAGCTTCAGCACAATCCTGGGCTTTTGCAGGTATGAATAAAAAAAAGTCGGTAATCTATGGCAGTGTAAGCGGACTTGCCTTTCAAAGTATCATTGAAATACAGGATGGGTTCAGCAGTCAGTGGGGTTTTAGCTGGGGGGATATGACAGCCAACACTCTCGGTGCAGTAGCTTTTGCCGTTCAGGAATTAACCTGGAACCAGCAAAATATACAAATAAAATTCAGTTATTATCCTTCAAGGTATCCTGATGATTTAGTAGAAAGAAGAAACCAGCTTTTCGGAAAAGGATTTGCAGAAAGAATATTGAAAGATTATAATTCACAAACTTACTGGCTAAGTATCAATCTTAAATCGGTAACAGGATGGTCCACACTGCCCGGATGGCTGAATATTGCTGCTGGATATAGTGCAAAAGGAATGCTGGGGGCAGTTAACAACACATGGACTGTTGATGGTATTAATTACGACAGAACAGATATCAAACGGATTAAAAATTGGTTATTGTCTTTCGATGCAGACCTAACCAAAATCAAAACTAAATCCGGTTTGCTAAAAACAGTATTGGGTTTGTTTAACAGCATTAAAGTGCCGTTTCCTGCCCTTGAGTATAATTCGAACGGCAAATTAAAAATTCATGCAATGCATTTTTAGCTGGGCAAGTAAAAAGAATAACAAAAGTTAATTCAAATCTCACTATTATGAAATGGACAGGAAGAAGAGAAAGCTCTAATGTTGATGACCGCCGGGGTTTATCCGGCGGAAAAATTGCCGCAGGCGGTGGAGTTGTAGGTATTGTTGTTTACCTGCTTTATACTTTATTAAGTGGTAATAATATTGACCCGTCGCAGATACAACAGCAACTTTCTGAGCAAACAACCCAGTCATCGCAATTAACTCCCGAAGAACAAAAGGCCGATGATGAAAGGGCATCATTTGTAAAAGTAGTGATGGCGGAAACAGAAGATGTATGGAATAAAATTTTTGCAGATAAAGGTCAACAGTATGCAGAACCTACACTGGTTTTGTTTCGTGATGCAGTTCAATCAGCCTGTGGTAGTGCCAGTTCCGCATCCGGGCCGTTCTACTGCCCCGGTGATAATAAAATATACATAGACCTTTCTTTTTACCAGGATTTACAATACAAATTAAATGCACCCGGCGATTTTCCGATGGCCTATGTAGTGGCGCATGAAGTAGGGCACCATATTCAAAACCTGATGGGCACGGCAGACAAAGTAAACAGGCTGCGTCAGCAGTTAAGCGAAACCGAATACAACAAATATTCAGTAATGATGGAACTGCAGGCGGATTTCTATGCCGGTGTTTGGGCGCATCACACTCAGAAGATGAAAAACATACTGGATGCAGATGATATTGATGAAGCATTGAATGCAGCCAGTGCCATTGGAGATGACAGGTTGCAGAAACAATCATCCGGGCAAATAATGCCCGATGCTTTTACGCATGGTACATCTGCACAGCGTATGTATTGGTTTAAGAAGGGATATGAAACGGGGGATATAAAGCAGGGAGATACTTTTAGTTCACCTGACCTGAAGTAAATCCTGCATGTAGAGTACATGAATTGAAGATAAACTTAAAATTATGTTGCAAATATTGGCTACAACGCAGAAAAATATCATTGCCACCAGGGCAAACGATATTCTGGGAATAAGTGATTACGAAAAAATCCATCCGCTTATTCATAACATTATTGGAGAAGGCAAAAAAGTGAAATGGTATTTCGAAATGGATGACTGCCTGATTTCAAACTCAGTTGGCTTTTGGGAAGATGGAATAATAGAATTAAACTATGGGAAAATGAAATTTACTCACTCGGAAGATATAGAGAGAATTGCCATAGTTGGAGCGATAAAATGGAGAGATTGGATGCAATCAGTTATGAAGCCTTTTAGTGAGGCAACTATCAGGTATTTTAGTTTGGCCGAAAAAGAACAAGCTATGGAATGGATTATAAATCAGGAAGAGGTTGTCTGAAATTATATGGATTGATAATTCTCATGCCGTTAATAGAATTTATAAATGTTGAATGGATTTATTGATCAAATAAATTGAGAGAGTCTAGAGAGAGTTATGCAAGCCGAATTATCAGAACGCAATTTTCTTCTCTCATTCTAATTGCATTAATAAGCATTTCGATGTTTATGCTTTTAAGAAAGAAGATTAAGGTAACGCTGCCAGTGGTTCTGGCAGCGTCTCTTAACCAGTTTTAATTAATCTGGTAAAATACTCAGATTAGGTTGTTAATTATAAAATTATTAAACGCATTTTACGATGGTCATTTCAACTTCAAAATTAAAATATGACTTCCCTGCCGGGTTAGTAGTATTCCTTGTAGCACTTCCTTTATGTTTGGGAATAGCATTGGCTTCAGGGGCGCCTTTACTATCGGGAATTATTTCCGGTATCATTGGCGGTATAGTGGTAGGTCTTTTAAGTGGGTCGCATACCAGTGTGAGCGGCCCGGCCGCCGGGCTTGCTGCTGTGGTGCTGGCTTCTATTACAAAGCTGGGTAGTTTTGAATTGTTTTCGGCGGCACTCATAGTTGCAGGCTTATTACAATTGGGAAGTGGTCTTTTTAAAGCCGGGTTTATAGCCAACTATGTTCCCTCTAATGTTATAAAAGGGTTATTGGCAGCCATTGGAATATTACTTATCTTAAAACAAATACCGCAGGCCTTTGGTTATGATAATAGTCACCAGGATGATTTTGCGTTTGTACAGGCAAATGGAGAAAATACCTTTTCCCATTTGTTCAATACTTTCTTTCATGTTACACCTGGCGTTGTAATTATTAGTTTGGTTTCCATACTTGTATTAATTTTTTGGGATAAGACTCCGCTTCATAAAATTAAATTCTTCCCTGCTTCACTTTTTGTAGTGGTACTGGGGATTGGTTTAAACGAGGCGTTCCGTGTATTTATTCCGGTTTTATATCTGCAACCTGTACACCTTGTAAACATTCCTGCAACCAGTTTTTCTGACCTGTCCTCTTTCATAAAATTTCCTTCTTTGAGTGCCTTTGGTAATTTCACTGTCTGGTTAACAGCACTTACTATTGCCATTGTGGCCTCGCTGGAGACGCTTTTAAATCTGGAAGCCGTTGAAAATATAGACCCACATAAACGGCAATCATCTCCTAACAGGGAACTGGTGGCCCAGGGCGTTGGAAATATGATAGCCGGCGTTGTTGGGGGTATTCCGGTAACTTCTGTTATTGTTCGCAGTTCAGTTAACATCAATGCAGGTGCACAATCTAAACTGTCTGCCATTATTCATGGCATATTTTTATTGTTGGCTATTTTGTTCTTAAGCCCTTTTATCAATTTAATACCCTTTGCTTCACTGGCTGCTATATTAATTGTTACAGGTTATAAGCTTGCCAAAATATCCATCTTTAAAGAAATGTATGCGAAAGGATTGAACCAGTTGATTCCGTTTGTGGTAACAATTGTAGCCATCATATTCACGGATTTGCTCATCGGCATATTAATTGGTTTAGCCTTCAGTTTATTCTATCTCTTAAAAAGCAATTACAAAAATCCGTTTACTATTGAAAAGGAACAGTTACATACCGGAGAAACTATACGGATAGAATTACCTAACCAGGTATCGTTTTTAAACAAGGCAAGTATAAAAGATACGCTTTGGTCTGTTCCTGAAAATACAAATGTAATTATTGATGCCAGCTATGCCGACTATATTGATAATGATATCCTGGAAATATTTGTTGATTTCAAAAATGTAATTGCGCCAGAAAAAAACATCAGACTTAATATCATAGGCGTTAAAGAAAAATACCAGCTATCAGACCATGTTCAATTTGTAAATGTACTTAACCGGCAGGACCAGGAAAGGCTGACACCACAGCAGGTCGTTGAACTACTAAAAAAAGGAAACGAGCGGTTCAGACAAGGCAAGTGGACCGAAAAATATTTTCGCCACCAGGTAAATGCTACTTCATCGGGGCAGTTTCCCATGGCTGTTATTGTAAGTTGTATAGATTCCAGAACATCATCCGAAATTTTATTTGATTCCAATCTTGGCGATATAATCTCCATTCGTATTGCGGGCAATATTATTAATAAAGAAATTATCGGCAGCATAGAACTGGCTGTGAAAAAAATGGGAGTAAAGCTGATTGTTGTGAAGGGGCATTCCAACTGCGGTGCAGTGGGAGCAGCCATTCATTCGGTAACTGACGGTAATATAGATTCAATTACACAAAAAATAAAACCCGCTGTTGATAAAGCCTGTTTACTTAATGTTCAACTGGCCTTGGAGAATGGAAAAGCTTTTGCTGAAAAAGTGACGCACTTGAATATAGAGAATTCTATAGCCGCTATTCTTAACAATAGTGATTATATAAGAGAACAGAAAAGTAAAGGAGATATAGGTCTTGTATCAGCATACTATGATACTGCCTCAGGCGAAGTTTTTTTTACTGAGATGACTATTAGCAAGCATTTTACCGACACGGATAAAAGTAATGTTTAAAGAAAGAATTGCAATGACAAAGAAAGTTATTTGTTCAAGGAAATATAAGTGGATGTTATTGGCAACATCTGTTAGCTTGTTGCTGATCGGTCCAGTGATCGTTGCTTTGCTTAAGTATGATTTTCAGAATCACAACGAATCATTTATTAGTGTGCTATTTTCAGTTTACCGGCAATTCTTCTGGGAGTTTGACTTCGAAAGCCTTTTAACAATGGCAGTTTTTTTAGCTTTGGGTGCCTTCATTGGTTATCTCATATATCGATTTAGAAAGGTGGAAGCCAATTTTAAACCATCTTTGTCTTTGGAAGAGATGATAAAAAGAGGTGAATCAGACCTTATTGAATTTAAGGCATCGTTTCGTTGGGACTTACGACAGAATAAAATAACGAAGGAGATTGAGTTGTCGGTTTTAAAGACAGTTGCTGCTTTTTTAAATTCATCGGGTGGAACATTGCTTATTGGAGTAAATGATGATGGTAGTATCTCGGGGCTCGAAAATGACTATAAAACATTCAAACGCAAAGACCGTGATGGGTTTGCTCAATTTCTTATGCAAATGATATCCGTTTCATTTGGTGCAGATACCAGCTCTTTTATTAATCTCTCATTTGTATCAATAAATGAAGATGATGTAGCAGTTGTGAAGGTTACAAAATCAAATAATCCGATATTTTTTAAAAGAGATGATTTTACTGCCTTTTACATACGGGCTGGAAACACTACGAGAGAACTCGATGTGGAAGAAGCGCTGCGGTATATTACAGCAAAAGCGAAGATAAAATAAACAAACAATACAAATCAATTAAATGCTATTGAATAAAAAAATATCAATTACGGCCTTTATAAAGCTGATTCGATTTGACATTATAGCTATTTGCAGCTATGCTGTTGTCGTAGGAATACTAGACCAGTATTCTTTTCTGTCTAAAATTTCAGTACCAATCGGTATAACAGCTACTATTGGCACCGCCGTATCGCTTTTGCTTGCTTTTCGCACGGCACAATCCTATGAAAGATGGTGGGAAGCAAGAATAATCTGGGGCAGTATAGTAAACGATTCCAGGACATTTATCCGACAACTTATTCAATTTTTGCCTGACTCTGAAGGCAAGAAATCTATTGTGGAAAAATTTACTAACAGGCAGATTATCTGGTGCTATGCCTTAAGCGAAACTTTGCGTAAAAAAGGATACTCTGAGAAAGTAACGAAATATTTAAATCAGGAAAATATCACCGACCAAAATATTCCAAACGCATTACTAAACCGGCATAGCGATGATTTAGCAAATTCTAATTTGCAGGAATATAAGCAGGTAAAAATTGATACCACCTTAAGCAGGCTTTGTGATGCAATGGGAAAATGCGAACGGATAAAGAATACTGTGTTTCCCCGTTCTTATAGCCTGCTTGTGCATTTGCTGATCTATGTTTTCGCCACACTACTTCCTTTTGGGTTAGATGATAAATACATTGAGGTAGAGATTTTTCTAACAGCAATAATACCGTTGATTTTCATTTCCATCGAAAGAACAGCGATTGTAATGCAAGACCCTTTCGAAAATACACCGATGGATACACCAATGACAAGTCTTTCCAATACCATAGAAATTAATTTAAAACAGATGACTGGTGATAGAAATCTTCCGGTTATGGAGAACCCAAATACCTATTATGTTATGTAAATACTGAAAAGATGGATGTCAAATTTGAATTAATAATTGTTGTAAAACTAATAGCCTCATTTCTGCTTGGAGCTTTTATTGGTTTTGACAGGGAAAAGCAGGGTGCGGATGCCGGCATAAGAACCTATGCTGCCGTTTGCATTGGTGCTACTTTATTTACTGCTGTTGCGGCCCATCTTGTAAATGATGTTGCTGCGGCTTCAAGAGTAATAGCCAATATTGTCACCGGTGTGGGTTTTCTTGGGGCTGGTATTATCTACCGGAACAGCAGCGCCGGAACATCGCATGGCCTTACAACAGCAGCCACGGTTTGGTGTACTGCCGCTGTTGGTGTGGCAGTAGGCCTCAACATGTTCATTATTGCCATTGTTGGGGCAATTGCTTTGTATTTCCTGCTTTCGTTGGATCAACAGCATTGGTATATAAAATGGAAGAAAAAAATGATAGGTAAGCATGGTGAGGATGAGGGTGGTCATGATTAATCCAAATGGTGCGGTCAAAATTTTATATTGCCCTTTGCAGCGGTTATAGTTTTTCAGTATGCAGGCCCAGAGCTAATAAAATGTTTAATACTTCATAATTTAAACTAAAATAAGAACAAACATTTATTTCATCTTAAACTAAATTTTATGAACTGTCCATCTTGTAATGAAACATTAGCCATGACCGAAAGGCTCGGCATTGAAATTGACTACTGCCCAAAGTGCCGTGGCGTATGGCTCGACAAAGGTGAGTTGGATAAGATTATTGAAAAGTCTGTAGAACAGCAGGCGCCTGATCAAAACCAGCAAAATCCAAACTACAATCCGCCTTATAACGAAGGTGGTTATGGTAGCGGAGGAGGCCATCATGGAAGTAAGCAGGGTGGCTATAACAAACATGGCAGGCGGGGTTTCCTTGGAAACCTGTTTGATTTTTAAAAAAACTGTTTATGCAAAGAACTTTTAGGAAAACAACGCAAAAAGGAATGGGGTTTTTATTTCACAACAACGGCCACTGTTTGGCGTACTGATGCCGTTGGTGTATCAGTAGGTCTTAACATGTTTATTATTGCTATTGTCGTGGCGATCGCATTGTATTTCCTGCTTTCGTTGCATCACCAGCATTGGTATGTAAAATGGAAAAAGAAAATGATAAATAAACACAACGAAAAGGATAATACTGATTAATTGTAAACTAAAATGTAATCACATATTTTATGTCATCGTTAAACTCAACTTCAGCCGGGGCAAAGCACAATAAGTCTTTGAAGATTGTATTTGCAATCACGGCCACATATTTAGTAATAGAAGTGGTGGCAGGATTTATCTCCAACAGCCTTGCCCTGTTGTCTGATGCCGCACACATGCTTACGGACGTAGGTGGACAGGCCCTTGCCTTGTTTGCTATTTGGATGACATCAAAGCCCCGTAACACCCACAAGACTTATGGCTATTACCGAACAGAAATCTTTTCTGCGTTGATTAATGCCTTGGTGCTGATATTTATCTCAGGATTTATTTTATATGAAGCATGGCAACGCTTTAAAGAACCGCCTGCCGTAGCTGGCATACCAATGCTGATTGTCGCATTTTGTGGGTTAATCATTAACCTTATTGGAATGAAAATCCTGAAAGCCGGTTCAAAAGAAAGTATCAATATTAAAGGAGCATTTTTAGAAGTAGTAAGTGATATGCTTAGTTCAGTAGCTGTTATCATTGCCGGGATTATTATTCTCGCCACCGGCTGGCTATATATTGACCCCATTATGAGTGCATTGATTGGGTTATTTATTTTACCGAGAACGTACAACCTTTTAAAAGAGTCGGTGGATATACTGCTGGAGGGGGTTCCCAAAGATGTTGACTATGCAGCAGTAGAAAAATTTATAACCGAAAAGCCCGGTGTGGTATCAGTACATGACTTGCATATCTGGACATTGACATCGGGGATTAATGCATTAAGCGGACATATCATTATGGAAGCAGAAACCAAACTTTTAGAAATAAATGAGGTTACATCTGCTATTAAGGATGAATTGATTGCTAAATTCAAAATAACCCATACAACCATTGAAGTTCACATAGACAAGGAAGGCTATATACAAAATATTATATAAGGATTATAAATTCAGGCAAGATGAAACGTATAAAACCCGGTTTGTTCAAAAATATTAGCGGATTGAAGAAATTACTGTTGTGTATTTCGCTTTCTGTTTTTGTTTATATAATCCTGGGGCTCTTAAAAATTGACCTGATTAGCAGGATAATATTAGCCTGGGACACATTTTGTCTTTCTATGATTTTGCTAAGTTGGATTCTCTTTTTTACTGCAACGCCCAATGAATTATGCGCCATTGTAGAGGAACAGGATGATGGGCTTAAAGTAATTTTTATGATTGTACTCATTGCAGTTTGTTTCAGTCTTTTCGGCTCTTTGCTGCTTTTAACCAGTAAGGGCGAATCATCATTTAATAAGGTATTCCATACAATTGTTTCACTCTCACCGGTTTTGCTTTCATGGTTATTGCTGCATACAACCTTCGCCATACGGTATGCTCATTTGTACCACGACCATAACAAATTAAACACAGGGAGTAATGTAGGCGGCATTGATTTCCCGGCCAAAGGGCATCCTGATTATATAGACTTCGCCTATTTCTCTTTTGTAATTGGCATGACATTTCAGGTTTCAGATATACAGGTAAGTTCCCAGGTTATCCGGCGTTTTGTATTACTGCATAGTTTAATTTCTTTTGTTTTTAACACGGTTATTGTAGCACTAACAATCAACATTATTGCAGGTCTTAAACAATAAAATTATGGACGGATTAAAATTAGACAGGTGGCAAAAATCTTTTAACAGGGAAGTAAAAAGCCTTCAGACAGAATACGATGCTTTTCTGTTGCCAAAAGAATTTGAGGATACATATCAATTAAAAATTGATGAAACAACCCAAACACTTTCATTATGGATAGATACAGAAACTTTACCAAAAGAAATTGAATACAGGCTATCTGAATTGTTTTTAAGAACAGAGCCTGAAGATTCGGTATAAATTATTTTGTGACCTTTTTTTAAGCAGTTCTTTTCCACTAAAGGTATTATAGTAGAACTAGCTAAAAAAGAGAAGAAAAAGCAGAGAAGTACCAACTAAACATTAACAAAATTAAGCGTAGGAACTATGTATTTTTACATCCATAAAACAAATAAAAATGAACAGACTCAATTGCTGGAAATGCGTAGTAATGCTTGCATCCGTTTTAGGAATGGCAAAGGTATTTATGGCATAGACCAATTATACAAGTTACTTTTTTTTAAGTTGCGGGGCAAATAACCCTCGCAACTTTTTATTTTAATAAACTATTCGGGAATACAGCGAAATGTACAGCATTATAACAGGCACCATATTATTAGGCATTACTCATGCGCTTATTCCCAACCACTGGTTGCCATTAGTGGCAATTGCCAGGTCGGAGAAATGGGAAAAATATGAATTGATGCTGGTGGCATCTATCACTGCCTCTGCGCATGTGATGGGCACTGTTATTCTTGGTTTTGCATTGGGAATGATTGGTTCAAAACTGGCACATCAATATGAAGAGTATGTGCATGTAATTGCACCGGTACTGCTAATAATATTCGGATTGATATATTTTACTGTAAACCTGCCTCACCAACATCATGCTGCCAACAAGGATGTGCAGCACTATAGAAAATCAAAAACCAAATGGGTAGTGATATTCGCAGCTACTATGTTTTTATCTCCCTGCCTGGAAGTGGAAAGTCTTTTTCTTGCGGCAGGCGCCTATGGTTGGGATGATATTTTACTGCTGGCAATGGTGTATGCAGTAATCAGCATCACTGGAATCATCACTCTTGTAATGCTTGCATTTAAAGGAGTTCAGATGATGAACTCACAATTTATAGAACACAACGAAAAACGAATTACCGGTATGGTATTAATTATAGTAGGCATCGTTACATTTTTCTTACATTAAAAAAATTTTATGGCACATAAACATGATGAAACAAAAATTGTAGAACAGGAAGCCTGCTGCGACCTGGATGGAAAATTGAATGAAGCAAAAGTGGTATCGCTGCACGGGAAAGATGATGACCACGACCACGGCGGCGAAGAAGGCAGCGGATTCAAACCGTGGTTACCTGCTATCGCAAGTTTTGTTGTTCTGATAGCTGGTATTGCATTGGATAACTGGATTAAGCCAACACCTTCGTGGTTTACAGGCTGGGTTCGTTTTATTTGGTACCTGGTAGCATATATTCCGGTAGGATTACCAGTAGTGATTAAAGGAATAAAGACTGCTATAAAAGGTGATGTATTTACAGAATTTTTTTTGATGAGTGTCGCCACCATCGGGGCTTTTTACATTGGCGAATACCCCGAAGGTGTTGCCGTAATGCTTTTCTATGCGGTTGGAGAATTATTTCAGGATGCTGCAGTGAACCGGGCTAAAAGAAGCATTAAAGCCTTACTGGATGTAAGACCGGACAGTGCCGATGTGTTAAGAAATGGCATCTACGTTAATCTGCCGCCTGAAAGCGTAAAGGTTGGTGAAACCATCCAGATAAAAGTTGGTGAAAGAGTGCCGCTGGATGGAGAAATGTTAAGCGAGGGAAGTTCATTTAATACATCAGCATTAACTGGTGAAAGTAAACCTTCTACTTTCTCCAAAGGCGAAACAGTACTGGCCGGAATGATTAACCAGGAAAAAGTAGTGGAGTTAAAAGTGACTAAGCTATTTAATGACTCTTCGCTTGCGAGAATTTTGACGCTTGTGCAAGATGCAACCACAAGAAAAGCAAAAACAGAGCAATTCATCAGAAAGTTTGCAAGAATATACACTCCTATTGTTGTGTTTCTTGCAATCGGCATAACAATAATACCATATTTTATTGTTGATAATTATGTTTTCAATACATGGCTCTACCGGGCTTTAATTTTTCTTGTTATCAGTTGCCCCTGTACATTGGTGATTTCTATTCCACTAGGCTATTTTGGGGGTATTGGTGCCGCATCCCGGGCTGGTATTTTATTCAAAGGCTCTAACTACCTCGATTTGATGACCAAAATAAACCAGATGGTAATGGATAAAACAGGAACACTTACCAAAGCTGTTTTTAAAGTGCAGGAAGTGGAGAGTTATGACATTTCACAAGATGAATGGTTACCGCTTGCTGCCGCACTGGAAGCTAAATCAACCCATCCTGTTGCCAAAGCTGTTGTGGAGTACGCAAATAATAACTTTAGTAAAATACAGGTAGATGCTTTGGAAGAAATCAGTGGCCACGGGTTAAAAGGAGAAGTGAATGGAAAGGAAGTACTGGCTGGTAATATAAAGTTGATGGACATGATGAATGTGCCGGTGCATGACGGATTAAGAACGATAGTGGATACAATTGTAATAGTGGCAATTGACAGAAAGCTGGCAGGCTACCTGACTATTGCAGACGAAATAAAAGAGGATAGTAAACAAGCAGTAGATGCCTTACACAAACTGAATGTAAAAACAACCATGCTTAGCGGCGATAAACAAGCCGTTGTAGATAAAGTTGCAAAGTATTTGGGTATTGATAAAGCCTATGGCGACCTTCTGCCCGAAAATAAAGTACAAAAAGTAGAAGTCCTTAAACAGGACAAGATGAATGTAGTGGCTTTTGTAGGTGATGGAATTAATGACGCACCTGTACTTGCCTTAAGTGATGTAGGGATTGCAATGGGTGGCCTGGGCAGTGATGCAGCTATTGAAACAGCCGATGTTATTATCCAAACTGACCATCCTTCAAAAATAGCTACTGCTATACAAATTGGCAAAACAACAACTAAAATTGTCTGGCAAAATATAGGGTTGGCCTTTGCTGTTAAAGTGATTGTATTGATTCTTGGTGCCGGAGGTCTGGCTACTATGTGGGAGGCCGTATTTGCTGATGTGGGAGTAGCGATGCTGGCAATATTAAATGCGGTAAGAATACAAAGAATGAAATTTTAGCAATTCGAAATCTAATCGAATGGATATCCTCGTCAAACAAGTGGCGCACTATGTGGAAAAGATATTTAAGGAGTATTTTAGTCCACAGCTTTTTTATCATAACATTGAGCATACCAAAAATGTAGTAAAACGTGTAGACGAAATATCTCAATACTATCACCTTTCTGATAATGATTGCCAAATAGTAACCATTGCAGCATGGTTTCATGATGTTGGATATCTTATATCGGGGTCTTATGAACACGAAAGAAAAAGTGTTTCTGCAATGAAGCTATTCTTGATGTGCACAATTATTGACGAAACAACTATAGACGAAATCGCCGGTTGTATTATGAGCACAAAGTTGCCATCAGACCCTCAAAATTTACTACAGATGATTCTTTGTGATGCAGATACTTATCACTTAGGGACAGAGGATTTTTGGCAATCAGACATAGAAGTGAAGCGAGAGACTGAAGCAATCACACAATCTTCCATTCTCGACTGGGATAGAAAAACACTTTTGTTTTTACAGCAACATCAATACTATACCGGTTATTGTAAAGATCTTCTAACGCAGGGAAAATTGGATAATATCATGCGTCTTTCGAAAAAGGCACCACCCATATAAGTATTATGCTGTACTTCCAAAATTACTCACTTCGTCATGATGTTTCGTCAGCAACGAGCCTATAAAATCCAAGAGTAATTATTCATATAATGTATTGCGATTAAACTTAGTGATAGAAATAATATACAATGAAGTTAATTAAGTCCTGTAGTACATATAGCTTACTTTATCTGTTTAGTATTCTTCTGGTTATAATTTCATTTATAACCAGGTTAAGCCTTTTAATGTTTTCTTGGCAAAAGATGGATTTATCAGTCCTTAAAATCTTTCAGATTTTTGGTGTCGGCCTGATTTTCGATTTGGGAGTGGCTGTATTTTTTTGTATGCCCTATGCAATATATTTACTATTATTTCCGGTAAAGTGGAGCGATTCTGTCTTTAATAAAATCATTACCTATGTGTCTTTTTTTCTGGCAACGCTGATTATTATGTTATCTTTTTTTGCAGAATTTACTTTCTGGAAGGAGTTTGAAAGCCGGTTCAATTTCATTGCCGTAGACTATTTAATTTACACCTACGAAGTTATAAACAATATCAATGAATCCTATCCCTTGCCGCTTCTTGTAGGAACCATACTTATTATCACATCGGCTATTGTATTTGTTTTTTACAAAAGAAAAATCTTTTTCAAAACATTTACCGGCACATCTCCCTTTAGCTCAAGGCTTTTTTTTAGCGGAATAATTATCATTACCGGGCTGTTCTATGCGTTTTTTGTTAAAAACAGTCATGCTGAACTCGGTGTCAATCGTTACCAGAATGAACTTTCTAAAGCTGGTATCTATTCATTCTTTGCAGCATTCAAGAATAATGAACTGAGTTACGACCATTTCTACAAATTAATGGACAATAAGCATGCCTTTGATATAATAAGAAATGAGTTAGCTGATAGTAATATTGTTTACCTGAATGCGGGGTTGTCTATTGAAGGAAAAATAGTTAACAATGCCAACCCCAAAATGCCCAATGTCATAATGGTAACTATTGAAAGTTTTAGTGCCGATTTCATGGGCCATTTTGGAAATACTAATAAACTTACCCCCGTGCTGGATTCATTGGCTGGGGAGAGTGTTCTCTTTACCAACATGTATGCCACCGGAACACGGACAGTTCGTGGCATGGAGGCATTAAGCCTTGCCATACCACCCACACCGGGCAGCAGCATTGTAAGAAGGCCGGATAATGATAATCTTACAACCATCGGCTACATCTTTCAGCAAAAGGGTTATGAAACTGGATTCTTTTATGGTGGTGATGGCTATTTTGATAATATGAATAGGTTTTTTGGAAATAACGGTTATGCGGTCACCGATAAACGGCGCAACACACTGGTGAAAGATAATTTTAAGGCCACCCGTACAACTATTCCCGATTCATCCATTCAATTCAAAAACGCCTGGGGTATTTGTGATGAGGACCTATACGATGCCGTGATTAGAGATGCTGATGTTAAAGCAAGTCAAAATAAGCCCTTTTATGATTTTGTAATGACTACTTCCAATCACCGGCCTTATACCTATCCTGAAGGCAAGATTGATATACCGTCGGGAAGCGGCAGAGACGGCGCTGTTAAATATACCGATTTTGCAATAGGCCAGTTTTTGAAGAAGGCAAGACAAAAATCCTGGTTTGCCAACACCGTCTTTATTTTCGTAGCAGATCATTGTGCCAACAGTGCCGGGAAAAATGAAATTGATATTGCCAAATATCATATTCCTGCCGTCATCTATAATCTGCCGGCACAAACACCTTCCACGATTGCTGCAATGTGTTCTCAAATTGATTTGTACCCAACACTCTTTCATTTACTCAACTGGAGTTATACCAGTAATTTGTATGGTCAAAATGTACTATCCAATAATTATACACCCCGTATCCTCTTGGGTACTTATCAAAAACTGGGGTATTTAAAAAATGATACGTTCATTGTATTAGACCCGCAACAAAAGGTAGAAGTTTATCAGTATAACAAAATCAAAAACGAACTTGTCCCATTAACGAAAGCTCCCGATAAATTAGTTAATGAGGCTATTGCATATTACCAGACCGCTTACTTTTTATTTAAAAATAAAGGCATAAAGCAAACTGATTTTCATAAATAGGAATTATGTAACTGAGATATAGGTATCGAATTATTAGCGATTTTGAATGCTGTGCGAATACGAAGGATGAAGTCTATGACGGCTTAAATTTTCAGATACCCGATTATCAGATGTTTGCATTTTAAGAGATTATGTGGACTTTTATACTTCATTAAAAACTTTTGAATGAAACCTGGCATTTTTTCTCATGTTAAAATTTGTTTGGGCGCATGATGATTATATTTAGGAGGTTAAAGGTTGCTTACAATGTGTGTGGCTCGCGAAAAAGTAAGATAAAAACTTTCTCTAATTTGCCCAAATAAGGTGTATTTTCCGAAAACCCCTTCCACCGAGTTGTGATGAGAAAGCAGAATTATTCTTTGCTTATCGCTTGGAATTTTTTATAAAAAAAGGCGGGTATTGCCGACCTTTTTCAATCCCAATCGGGACAGTGCCATTTTGGAAGAATATAGGTTTGTATTTAAAACAAATCCCTATGTCAAAAATTGTCAGTACGCAGGACTGGTTAGACCAGCACCCTGAAAAATCCGAAGCTCATAAGCGGTTATTCTTATCTGAACAGCAGGTACGGTCGTTCCCTCAATTTAAAGATGCTACTCCTCAGGAAATTGAAAATATAATCGGAACGCTTCATGACCTGGCGCTGATCTCTTACGAACTATTCTGCCGGGAAGTCCAGGAAAATGATGAAAGTAAAACGATTAGCCAGGCAGCATAGGTTTAACTAAAAAAACTTGCATAATATGTTGATTATCAATATAATTGTGTTAAATTGTTTTCACTAAACCCTTGAAAATATGGAGACTTTAAATGTTTTTAAGAAGTACGCAAAAGGTTCCGAGCCAGTAGTTGAATGGGTAACCGATTGTGTTATTTATACGAGAGTTTCTTCCAAAGAGCAAATGGAAGGTATGAGTATTGAAACCCAGCTTAAAGGTTGTAATGGCTATGCTGCCAAAGAAAAGCTAAACGTGCTTGGTCATTTTGGAGGTACATACGAATCCGCAGCCAGTGATGAACGAAAGGAGTTCAAATGTATGATTGATTTTTGCAGACGTAAGAAGAAAGGTAAAATGGTCATTCTCGTTAACAGTCTTGAACGCTTTAGCCGTACCGGGGATAACGCTATTTGGTTATCGAGGCAATTGAGGGAGTTGGGTATCCAGATCGTTTCCGTTACCCAGCCGATTGATACAAGAAATCCGGCAGGGGTGCTCCAACAAAATATCCTGTTTCTTTTTAGCCAATATGATAATGATTTAAGAAGGCTGAAGACAATTGATGGAATGAGGGAGCATTTAGAGGCAGGTATCTGGTGTTGCCAGGCTCCTTTGGGATACGATAATGTTACCGTTAATGGTGAAAAATCTGTTGTGATAAATGAGACGGGGAGAATTTTAAGAAAAGCCTTTTTATGGAAAGCGAATGAAGGGATAACAATGGTAGAGATAGTTAAGCGGTTGGAGGCACACGGTCTGAAAATAAAGCATAACAGATTAAGTGCAGCTTTATCAAACCCATTTTACTGTGGCATCATATCTCATGGCTTGTTGGAGGGAAAAGTAATTGAAGGAAAACATGAGAAATTGGTGTCAAAAGAAATCTTTTTACGGGCAAACACAGAGAAAGGAAAAATACCGCATGGATACAAGACAGACCCGTTAAATGATAACCTGCCATTAAAACAGTACGGTAAATGCGAAGGCTGTGGTGAAAACCTGCGAGGTTATTTAGTTAAGAAAAAGAACCTGTACTATTATAAATGCGATGGCAAAGGAAAGTGTACCTGTAACGTGAGTGCCAACTCTCTCCACAAAAAATTTGCTGCGCTTCTTGAAGACATAACGCTCCATGAAGATTATATCGAGTTATACAAAATGGAGCTTCGGCAAATCTATACTACCCTTAACGAAGAAAGAGCAGACAATACCGACCAATATAAGGCTAAGATCAAAGAGCTGGATGAAAAGGCTGAACGGCTGGAAGAACGGTTCATAAATGAGGAGATCAAACCTGATTTGTACCACAAGTATTCAGAGAAATTCAAAGCAGAGAGGGAGGAATTGAGGCGGTATTTGGAAAAGACCGTTTATAGCACCTCGAACCTGGAAAATTACATTGAAAAATCATTGGAATATGTCCTGAACCTCCCGTCTGTATGGGCTTCCAGCAATTATGTTGAAAAAAGAAAGCTGCAAAAGCGGGTGTTTCCAGAAGGATTTTTCTATAACAAGAAAAATGACCAACCTCGAACCACAAAAATGAACAGGGTATTTGTTGTAATCGCCCGTCTGAAGGGCAATGTAGAGGAAAAAGAAACCGGAACTTCTGAGATCGTTTTCAGAAATTCCGGTTGGGTAGTCCCGGCAGGAATCGAACCTGCATCAAAAGTTTAGGAAACTTCTATTCTATCCATTGAACTACGGGACCGGGGAGAGGAGTTGTAAGTTTTAAGTTCTAAGTTTTAAGTAGAGAAGCATTAGTGATAAGAGGGTTTCTTGTACTCAACTCCCCATCACCTATCATCCTATCCCTGACTCCCCTACTCACTACTCCCTACTTACTACTTTCTCACAAGAGCCCGCAAAACTAACGCTTTCCCTCCAATTTTGCCTAACTTGGATGGCAATAAAATCAAGCTCTATGTTAGCCCGAATCCGCTACTTATTTTTGATTGTCATGAGTTTAACACAGGCATCTCCCGAGCTGGCTGCTCAAAACAAACCGCGGCTGAACCATATTGCCATCTATGTGACCGATCTGGAAACCAGCGCCCGGTTCTATCGCGAGCTGATCGGGCTCGACAGTATCCCCGAACCCTTCCACGATGGTATGCACGCCTGGTTTAGCCTCGGCGGCCTGGGCCAACTGCATGTGATCAGCGGCGCCAGCCAGCCTATCGAAAAAAATAAGAATAACCATCTCTGCTTTTCAGTACCCGACCTGGATGCTTTTATCGACAAGCTCACCAAAGCCAGGATCTCCTTCGAAAACTGGCCCGGTCAAAAGGGACAAATCACCACCCGCCCCGATGGTAAAAAACAAATCTGGTTCCGCGATCCGGATGGATACTGGATTGAGGTGAATGATGATTATGGAAGCTGATTTGTTTAGAGTTTAGGGTTTAGGGTTTAAGGTTTTTTGTGGAGCGGGTGGTCCTTTTATTGATAAATTCATCACGCTATACGCACGATTGACGCCTCACGATTGACGCCTCACGATTCACGCCTCACGATTCACGCCTCACTATTCCTAATCAACTTTAAACTCTAAACCCTAAACCCAACGTATAACGTAATACGTACTACGTAGAACGTATTACGTTCCCTATCTTCGCCCTCCCGTGATTAAAACTGACCATATCGAACTAAAGGGCATCGCCCTACACCTCACCGGCAACCCCACCCGCGGGGAGGAACTGAGCCTTAGCGATTCACTGCTGGAAGTGGATGAAGACATTACGCAAAAGTTGCTGCTGCGCTATCTCGTGGGGCATTTCAACGAAAACGAACGCTATCGCTTTACCCATCTGAGCGATATTGCCCTCAACGAAGTGTATAGCTATATCGCCACGCTATTCGAAAAACCCGACTCCCTGCTGGACCAAAGCCGGCTGCTGGCCAGTTTCCTGCATAGCAAGAGCACCCATGCAAGAATAAAAAGCGGTGAGTTTTATGTGGCGCTTTTCGATAATGTACCCTTCGAAGACCGTACGGTGAAAGCCATCGGTCTTTGCAAAACGGAAAACAAAGACAGCTACCTGCAGCCGCGCTATAGCCAAAAACGCTGGACACTGAGCCATGAAGATGGCATCAATATCCAAAAGCCCGACAAAGCCTGCCTGATTTTTCATACCGATACCGCGGAAGGATTTCAATGCCTTGTTGTTGACAATACCAATAAAGGTGAGGAAGCCAAATTCTGGGTACAGGATTTTTTGCAGGTCACTCCCCTGGCCGACAGCTATAACCAGACCGATAAATACCTCAGCCTCTGCAAGCATTTTATCACCGAAGAGTATCCGGAGAAATTTGAGGTTTCCAAAACCGACCAGGCCGACCTGCTCAACCGCTCTATCGATTATTTCAAAACTCATGAACAGTTTAGCCTGCAGGAGTTTGCCGAAGAAGTGATTCACCACCCTGAGGTAGTGGACGCATTTATGGATCATAAACGAAACTTTCAGCAGGCCAGGCAGTTTGAGATTGAAGACGAATTTGCCATTCACCTGGCGGCGGTGAAAAAGCAGCAGCGCGTGTTTAAATCGGTACTGAAACTCGACCGCAACTTCCATATCTATATCCATGGCCGCCGCGACCTGATTGAAAAGGGCGTGGACGAAACGGGGAGGAAGTATTATAAGATTTATTATGATGAGGAAAGCTGAGCAGCCTCGCGGAAGGCAGATTTGTGAATTAGAATATTCGAGGATTTGAGGGTTGGAATTAAGGGGCCTTCTATTGCCGGGAAGCATTAACTTTGCCGCCTCAAATACGTGTATGAAGTATTATAACCTACTGATCAAATACCGCCTCTGGATTGGAATTGTGCTGGCTGCGCTGGGCGGATATGTAAACTATAGCGCCGGTTTCTGGCCTGCTTTTCCATTGTATTTCATTGGTTTAATTCTGGTATTGGGTCATTTTTTCTTTGGCCCCCTGCGTCTGATACAGGAGTATATGGAAAGTGGAGATATGGATGGCGCAGAAAAAGTGATCAATTCCATTCGTTTCCCCAACCTGCTCTATAAGCCCATCCGTTCGGTGTATTATACCCTCAAAGGCAATATCGCGATGATGAAGCAGGACTTTGATGGAGCTGAAAAGATGATGAAGAAGGGTCTTGACCTGGGTATGCCCATGAAGGAAGCAGAAGGCGCCAGCCTGCTGCAAATGGGAATGCTGGCAATGCAAAAAAATGACCTGCGCGCGGCAGAGGGACATATCCGCAACGCGATACGAAAAGGCCTGCCCGATAAGGAAAACGAAGCAGCCGCCTACCTGCAAATGTGCAGCCTGATGATGAATAAGCGCGAGTTCCGCGCCGCAAAAGATTTCTTCCGCAAAGCCAAAGCGGCAAAACCTACTACACCACAAATTGTGGATCAGATTAAGCAGATTGAAAAGTATATTTCGCGAATTCCGGGATAGGTGGAGTTGTAAGTTTTAAGTTTTAGGTTTAAGTTTGTAGGCAAATGGGGCCAACCTCAAAACCCAAATTGGGAGTTTTGCTGAGAATGCTCCACTGTCCATTGAGTTTTGTACTCACGATTCACGCCTCACGATTCACTTCTCACGATTCACGCCTCACGATTCACGTTCCACGATTCACGTTCCACGCAAATAGGGTCGCCCTAGCGGACGACCCTAACATATGCCGCCCCTCCGGGGCTCAATTTCGCGTCACGATTCACGCCTCACGATTCACGTCTCAAGATTCACGCCTCACGCCTCACGTCTCACGCCTCACGTCTCACGTAATACCTAATTCATTTTCTCAAACCTCGCTTCTACGGTTTTCTTTTTCTTGTAATAATCCAATACCAACACCTGGCCCTGTTGCGCGGGCAATACCATCGATTGTGTGGCGCCGCCGGGAATATTGAATCTATCGGTGGTGATTTTGCCGTCGGCATAGTTGATGGAGTTGAAGGTTCCTCCTTTGAAATCCTTGCCGCGAACATAGTCGGTATAGTACACATTGAATGCGCTTCGGTCTTTACTTACCTGGCTATAGGCATAGTCGAAGCCGCCATAGGTGCGGATTATTTTTCCTAACATAACGGTGCTCACTAATTCGTAGCCTCCGGGTAGTTCCCACTTGTTGGGATTTTTTTCATAGATGGTGGCCTTCTTTACATTGAAGTCTTTGTCGAATTGAATAAGGATCATATCCGTTACCTTCAGTTTCACCACGCTCAATCCATTCCCGCGCGAAGCCACTGTGGTCAGTATACCCAGGGCGCTGGCGGCTTTTTGGTATCCTTCGCCTACTGCGTATATGCTGCCATCTTCGGTCTGAATCATATTCTGCAGGTACATAAATCCAAAATCATCGATCTTGCCCTTGGAGTTTACCGCCAGGTGACGACCCAGATCTAAGGCCCAGGAATTGTACTTCTCGCTGGTCACATTCCCCTTTTCGTCAACTCCCCAAAAGGCAAATCCCTCTGATTTGTCTTTCATGATATTTGCATTGGGTGCAAAATATTCGCCGAAAATTACCGCCTTGTCACCATTGATAACCGACAAACTCGCGGGATAAAAGCGATGATTCGACTTATCGGTATTCTTTTCAAACAGCACCCTGCCATTCTCCAGGCTTACGCCCACCAGGTAAGAATCCGGCTTTCCATCCAGGTTACTCTTCAGCTTCAACACCTCCAGGTATACCACGCCATTGTGCGTTCCCAGGTAATCACCGATAAACTTCTTGGCACCCTCGGTAGGGATATAGGACCACTGCTTTCTTTTTTCGGTTGAAAAATAGTCGAGTTGAAATGTCCAGTCCTTATCCTCGCGGCTGGGCATCAGTGAAATGAAACCCTTTCCTTCTACAGGATAAAGCCCTTTATAATTCTTATCGTCATCGTCCTGCAAATACGACATTTCCAAAAAACGGTTTTCCTTCTTGCTCAGTTCGCGATGGTAGCTATGTTTTTTCTTTCCATCGGCACCATATACCTGGTACTCCATCATTCGAGTCTTCTCGTTGTAAAGCAGGAAAATGAGGTCGGAACCATTGAAGGAACTTTCGAGCATGCGCACTTCTTTACCGTCCACAAACTTGATGTCTTTCAGCTTCTTCAGATTCGCGTCGGTGATTTGCAGGGTGTACTCGTTGGTGCGCTTGTCAACCTTATCGCTGACATAGAAAAAATAATATCCTTTTACTTCTGAACCTTCGCGAATGGCGTCGGAATTGCGCAACACCACTTTGTGTACGTTCTCAAAGGTCAGGTTTTGGGCTCCCAAAAGAGCCGGCGCCAGGCAAAGCATGGCGATGATGATTTGTTTCCTCATGGATGAGTGCTTGAATGAAAGATTAATTGTATGAAAAATAATTAATGGGTCTCCTGCTAATTTCTTCCAGGTCATTTTTAGTTGGCTTTTGCCCTTGATTCCGCCAGTTTAGCTTCTTTCACAAACTCGGGCCATTCCCTCACCTGATCCTTATACTTCCGGCAAAAATGAAAGCTCAGATTCGCCAGCTCCTGCAAGCGAATCCTTCCCAGCAGCCGCAACAATAAATTGTAGCTGGCGCTATGCTCCGGCCCTTCGGTATCTATTACTTTTCCCAACAAGTGCCTTTGCTGTTGTTCGTATAGCAGGTTGAGACAACGTGTTACGGAATAGGCCGCATACCGGCTGTATTTTTCATCCTGCAACAGTTGCAGCCCGAGATAGAGGTTGCGGCTAAGTTCTTTACGCTGAAAACTGTATTCGAGCATTTCCGGCAGCAGCCCTTTTTTCCATTGATGAAAAGCCGCTTCATCTGCCAAAAAAATTTTGCCTCCTCCCTGAATAGAATCGCGCAACAACTCAATCCGTTGTTCACAATCGGGGTGGGTACGCAAGGAATCGCGGTCCCTTTGCTCCTCCTTCGATTCATCGAGGGCCGCAAAAATCTTCGACTCTTCCTGAACCCAACGCTGGCGGAATGGATATTCCGGGAAATCGAATATCGATTGGAGAGCGGGCATGGCGTAATGCATTGAGTCGTCGATTCGGTTGAGCAGGCGAAGACAGGACTCTATGGCCTGCAGGTCGTAACCCGTATTACGCAACCAGCCCAATGTCATACGGTCGGCTTCTGCTTCATGCTCCCGGCGATGTCGGCGACTACTCCACACAAACTTATTGGCCAGTGCCTCCAATTGTTGATTTACCCGATAGGTTTCATTCTTCAGGCGCTTGAGTTCGCGTTGATAGCTTTCGCTATTGATGGTTTCCACATACTGGCGAATGGAACGGCCGGTATGATCGAGCTGGTAATGCGCCAGTTCGTGACAAATGATAAATGCGAGTTGCGCCTCATTTTCCAGGTAAACAAAAAGTCCTGCATTGATGCCAATGGTGCCATCGCCAAGGCTATAGGCATTGGGCCACCAGTCGCGGGTGACGGCAATACGCAGGTTGGGATCATCGAGTTGAGGATTTGCAGAAAGAATAATCCCGGTTATGCGATTAATATAACCGGTCAGTTCAGTATCGGTGATGGCGCGGTTGCCCTGCCAGAACTGGTCGATTTCTTCAAACTGCGTCGTATATAATTTTTGATAATCCGTCCGGTAAGGATTGGCGAGGGAAGCCAGCTTTTCTGACTTCAGTTTTTGAGAATGCGCACGAAACCTGGCGTTCACCAGGGTATCATCCTGTAAACGAACCCAGCCATCAGGTAGCTGCGCCGGCAGTACCGAAGTGTAGAGAATGGCTGTGATAAGGATAAGGCCTGAAATGCGCATAAACGCCCAAATATAGTGGCATAAACAGGCATTTCCAAGCAACCCTACTTATTGCTGCGGCAAACAATATAAGATGGGTTATTTATGATAACCAATGGCTCGTTAGCTTTTAAAATTTATTCAAAATGTACAGGCCCGCAGAGCCCAATAAAATTTAGTGTTATCTTTTCAGCATGAAAAGATTAGCCTTCGTTCTGACCAGTTTTTGCCTGGCCGGCAGCCTATGGGCGCAGCCGGATCCGGTGGATGCGCTGATTCCGCGTCCTGCTTCGGTAACAAAAATGCCCGGTCAGTTTGTACTGCCCAATACCATTCAGGTAAGCCATAGCAACTCGCCCGAGCTGGCTTCCATTGCCAGCCGCTTAAAGGCGCAACTGGAAAGAACCACCGGGAAAGCGGTACTGACCGCCACCGGTTCCGGTGCGGCAAGCATTCAGCTCCTGCTGGATGAGAATGCCAAAATGCCCCTTGAAGCTTATATGTTGCAAGTGAATGAAGAAGGGGTTCAACTAAAGGCCAGCTCCGCTGCCGGCATATTTATGGGTGTGCAAACGCTGCTGCAATTATTGCCTCCGGCCATTGAAGGAAATGGCCTGGCCAAACAGGAATGGGTACTGCCCTTTGTGAGCATCAGCGACCACCCTCGTTTTGGCTGGCGCGGTTTGATGCTCGATGTGTCGCGGCATTTCTTTACCAAAGAAGAAGTGAAGCGCTATATCGACGATATGGTGAAATACAAATTCAACGTGCTGCACTGGCATCTGACCGACGACCAGGGCTGGCGTATTGAAATAAAGTCCTATCCCAAACTCACCAGTGTCGGCGCCTGGCGCGTGAATAAGACGGGAACCTTCGGCGGCTTCTCCAAACCGGAACCCGATGAGCCCCGCGACTATGGTGGTTACTATACCCAGGACGATATTCGCGAGATTGTACAGTATGCCAAAGAACGTTACATCAACATACTTCCGGAGATAGATGTACCGGGACATAGCCTCGCCGCGCTGGCCGCTTATCCAGAACTGGCCTGCACCCCAGGCAAATACCAGGTAAGCTCAGGCGATCCCGTAATGGTATGGCCCTCCGGAGGCGGACATTTTTATGGGTTGATGGACAATTCCCTTTGCCCTGCCAAAGAAGAAGTATATGTTTTTCTCGACAAGGTATTTTCAGAAGTGGCCGAATTGTTTCCATTTGAGTATATACACATGGGTGGCGATGAAACCGCAAGAAACTTCTGGGAAAAAAGCGCCCTGATCAAGAACCTGATGCAAAAGGAAAAACTGAAGAACCTGGATGAGGTGCAAAGCTATTTTGTAAAGCGGGTAGAAAAGATCATTAATGCCAAAGGCAAGAAAATGATTGGATGGGATGAAATTTTGCAGGGTGGCCTGGCTCCCAATGCCGCGGTGATGAGCTGGAGGGGTATGAAAGGGGGAATTGAAGCCGCCAAAATGGGACATGAAGTGGTGATGACACCCACGGATTTTGTGTATCTCGACTATATGCAAAGCGACCGCATTATGGAACCACCCGTTTATGCGTCGCTTCGTTTCAAGAAAGTCTATCAGTTCGAACCCATCCCCGATGGCGTGGACAGCAAGCTCATCAAAGGTGGACAGGGCAATCTCTGGACCGAACAAATTTACACACTCCGCCAGGCGCAGTATATGACCTGGCCGCGCGCATTTGCGCTTTCGGAAATATTATGGAGCGTGAATAAGGAAAGGGACTGGAATCGTTTTGTGGAAAGAGTGGAGACCCATCTTCCACGCCTGGATGCGGCAAAAACCAAGTGGGCTCCCAGCATGTATGATCCGGATTTTAAAGTGGCGAAGAAGGCCAATAACCGGATTGAACTAACCTTAACCACTGAGGTAGAAGGTCTCGATATTCATTACAGTTTCGACAATTCATTTCCCGATGAATTTTATCCGGTGTATAAAGAACCGCTGCTGGTACCCAAAGATGCCTCGAATCTGAAACTGATCACCTACCGTAATGGTAAGCCGATTGGAAGAATGATTATTATGACGGTGGAGGAGATGAAGAAGAGAGCGGGGGTGAAGTAGTATGTAGTATGTATTACGTATTACGTATTACGTATTACGTTTTACGTAGTACGTTTTTTGGTTTAGGGTTTAGAGTTTAAGGTTTAAGGGAGTAGTGAGTTGGGAGTTGAAAATAGGGGAAATCAATTCGCCTTTGCAGGGTTTACAGGTTACTTAAGCTGAAAACTCTGGATTGAGGTTAAACTTTTTAGGTTGTTTAGCAGACTGCTGAAGATGAAATCCGACGTCTATTTAGAACCTTCAACCATTAAACACTAAACATTAAACTCTAAACCCACAAAAACGTACTACGTAAAACGTAAAACGTACAACGTCACTTATAGCTTCCCACCGGCAATCTATTTTGCAAGCTTCTGCCGAGGGTCATTTCATCGGCGTATTCCAGTTCGCCTCCGAAAGCTATGCCCCGGGCTATGGTGGTGATCCGCAGGGGCCGGTCGGCTAGTTTTTTCTGAATATAATAGATAGTGGTATCGCCCTGTATATTGGGGTTAAGGGCAAAGATCAGTTCGCTGGTATGCTCTTTTTCCACCCTTTGCAGGAGGGCTTCGATGGTGAGCTGGTCGGGACCCACAGCATCGAGGGGTGAAATGAGCCCGCCCAGTACGTGATAGGTACCATTGTATTGCTGGGTACTTTCAATGGCGATCAATTCACGGATGCTTTCCACCACACAAATCATATCCTGCTTGCGCATGCTATTGGCACAGATGGAACAGATATCCGCATCGGCCACATTAAAGCAACGACTGCAAAAGCGAATCTCCGCACGCATCTTTGCGATTACTTCTGCGAAATGCTGCACTTCCACCTTGTCCTGCTTTAGCAAATGCAGAACCATGCGCAGGGCAGTCTTCTTGCCTATGCCGGGCAATTTGGCAAATTCATTAACGGCATTTTGCAATAAAGCGGAGGAAAGTTGCATAAGAAAGCAAAGGTAGAGATTAGTTGATTCGGTGATTTGTTGATTTGTGTATTTGTGTATTTGTTCACGGGCCAGTTGGTTGGTTTAAGGTTGAGAGTTTAAAGTTTAATGGTACAGGGAGTATTTTGCTACTTTTTGATATCTCCATTAAACCATTATCACGTCCTAATAAAAGTTGACAATTTTACTTTGATTAATTAATCTGCGCCAATCTGCGGAAAAATCTGCGAAAATCTGCGGGAAAAACTTCAGCACTTTAAACCTGTTCAAAGTTCGGGATAGATTTCCCGGAGATTTTCGCAGATTTTATTGCCTGATTCCGGCTCTCACTAAATCAGTCCTCACACCTTAAACCTTAAACCATAAACCCCAAAAACGTAAAACGTACAACGTATTACGTAAAACTCTCTAATCTTCCACATCAATTTCAATCGGAAAATCCTGCCCCGGCTTCACCGTAATGGTTCTTTTCAAGGGTCGCGCTACTTCGGGCTGTCTCTTTCCACCGAAAAAACTACCTGGATCCCAGATGCCGTTCCCATTGCTATCGCTGAGGATACGGAGGCTATAATCACCCGGCAGGAATAATGGACGACTAAACTGTGCTTCCGTGAGCGGAGCAGAGTACACTACCGTTTTATTTTGCACAAACTGCAGCACCGGATTCGATTCCAAGTCCAGATTACGGAAACGCAGGTTGATGCGGCCATAGTCGGTTTTCTTCTTGCTGTAAAAACTTAAGGTATCCGATTTCAGCAACTGTTGCCCCAAAGTATCGGTGGCAAAGTCCTGCGCAAATACAAGGTGGTAAAAAGTATTCTCCTTCCATTCGTGTTGTAGGGTCCACTGCTTGCGCAGGCTGTCGGGTGTCCAGCTAAAGGCATCTGTTACGGGAGTGAAACTGGAATCGGTGGAAAACAGAATCTTGCTCGTATCTAAATCACGAATCGGCGTATCGAAAGTTAACACAAAAGGGCTGAGCAGATCCTGCTGGCTGCCTTTGAGGTTGGTAGAATAGCGTAGTCTTTTTTCCTCACGTTCACGGCGACCGCCCCGCTGGCTGGTAGAGCTGCTGGCGGCGGCGGGTGGCGTAGGCAATTTATAGGCCAGTAATTGCGGAGCTTCGTTGGTACTGGCTGCTACCTGCACCGGCTCATTGGCAAAAGCGAAAATCTGTTGCTCGGGATTCAGGTAACGATAAGCGCCACTCTCATCCTGCAGAGCATAGAGATAATATGTACCCGGCGCCAGGTAACGAAACTGGTAGCGGCCGCTGGTATCCACTCTCGTCACATAGCGCGGTTTTTCCTTCTGCAGCGCACTGTCTTCGCCACTTCGGTGCAGCATCACAAACAAAGTGGTATCAATTTCCCCGGTCTCCGCCAACATCACCGATCCGCTCAATTGCATGGAGTCGAAATAATTGCCGGTGGATACCACATAGGTAAAGTCGCGGAATATATTGCCCTCATTGAGATCCTTGATGCTTTTTCCAAAATTGAATACATAGGTGGTATTGGGTTCCAGGTCGTCGCGCAGGCGCACCGAAATGGTTTCCAGTTTGCGCGTTACATTAGGCATGGTTTGCGGTACCGGCGATATAATCAGGTTTTTGTAAGGATCGTCTATTTCCACATATTCATCAAACAATAGCTGAATCTGTTTTCCGGTAAAGTTAAGGGTAGAATCGGCCGGTGTCGCCCGCAACAATACCGGAGGAAGGCTATCGCGTGGCCCCCCGGAAGGAGGAAGAATATTGGCGCATCCGCCCCCCACCAGCACCATAAGGGAAGTAACCAGGGCGATTAACAGAAAAGGAATCCAAAAGCGTTGTTTCATCAGACTGCAAAAATAGGCGATGGCGGCCTGATTCATTCAGGGGCCTGAATTTTAGGAATTTCTTGGGTCAGGGGTGGCTTATTGCTTCACAAAATTGCACCAATGGCAATCCTCCTTGCCACAGCCGGTATAAAAATCCCGCGCCTGTATCTTGTCCCAAACCAGCCTGATCTGGTCTTTCAGTTGCCGGGTATCATCATCGGTTATCGGAATTCTTTCCCGGCGATAATTCTTTTTCTTGTCGGGTTCAACAAAATCAAACTCCACGCTTTCCACTTTCCAGTCTTTCAACTGGTATTCATCCACCAATACCTTGTAAAAAGCCGCCTGCCGCCAGTAGTCACCCCCAATCGGGTCTTTATCGGATGGCCCTTTCAACTTGGATATCGCCTTATCGGGATCACCGGTTTTGTAATCCACCACGTTGACCCGCTTGCCATCAAACTCCAGCTTGTCCAGTTTACCCTTGATGGGAATCCCATCCACCAGCACATTGCTGATATTGCGTTCTATGGCCACTATCTTATTGAAACTGTCGATATACTTTTCATAATAATTGCGCAAAACCTCCCGGCCATATTCCATACGGCGCGCAAATTGTTCCGCCGTAAAACTCTCCCGATGCTTATTCATATAATAGGCGAAGTCATCCACAAACTCGGTGAGAGAAGGGAATCTTTCATTGCCGCTTTGCTGCATTTTGCTAAACAATTTTTCCAATGCATGGTGTACGGCTGAACCAAATTCAATGGCTTCATTTTTGGGAGAAGGAATCCGTACCAGGTTGCGGTAATAAAACTCCAGCGGACATTTGAGATAATTATTCAGCGCCGTTACGTTCATCACAAATTTTTCCAGCAAGGGCGCCACAAAAGATTCTTCCAGTTCTTCCACTTTGGGTGGTTCCCCTTCGGTAAACTGCAGCGATTGGAATTCGTGCAGCACCGTTTCATCTATCAGCATCTTCTCTACCGGCAGGGCATGGCTGTCCTGTATCTCGGCTATGAACATGGAAGGCTCCATTTCCTTGCCATCACTGCGAAAGCGGCTGTAGGAAATATAGAGATGTTGCTCGGCCCGGGTGACGGCCACATAAAAAAGCCGACGCAATTCTTCCTCATCGCGATGCGCCGTTGTTGTATCAAACAATGTATCAGGGAGCGAATAACCACCGCCGGGCTTTCTTTTCTTTTCCCAAAATCCGGCATTACAACCTGCAAAGAACACATATTCAAATTCAAGACCCTTGCTACCGTGCGCGGTGAGCAGGTTCACGCCCTTGTCGTTGCCATTCACCTGGGTAAGTGGCAATCGGATTCCTTCTTTCAGCATCAGGTCGAGTACGCCTACAAATTCCGCCAGACCCATTTGCTTCTCTCGCTGTGTGGATTCTTTTACAAAATCGAAAAAGCCGGTGAGTACCTGCAATTGCCAGTGCTTATCGGGCATAGCCATCAGACGCTGTAGCAAACCAGTATCCCGTATGCATTTTTCAACCAGTTGTTGCAGGGTCAGATTGGGCACGTCGGCTATCAGTGCTTCCAGAATAGCGCTGGCCTGCTTCATACCCGGGTGAAGGGTGGCGGTAAACAAATCCTTATCGGGTGCAGCGGATTTTTGTATCAACAATTCGCGGAGGCTCATTTTTTTTCCGCCGTAGCGCAGCTCGGCCGCTTCCACGGAAAGTTTGGCGATATCAATCGGCGGAATTCCCCACCAGTCGTGGTGCAATAACTCGAAAAGCTGTTCATCGCCACCAAAGCTCCGGTCATGTTCGTTGGCAAGGTAGCGCAGCAGAAGCATGAGTTTGCGTATCTGGGCTTGCTGCAATATATCGGCCTGCCGCTTGCTATAAACGGGAATCTTGAGTTTCTGAAAATAATTAGTCAGCTCTTCCCCATACTTATTCTCCTTAAAAATGATTCCAATCGCCCCGGGCGCGATGCCCTGGGCGAGCAATTGCTGCACCTGGCGGGTAATGCCGATCATTTCCTGGTGCTGCGATTCGTATTCGCGAAGCTGTGGCGCATGCGTAAGATGCCGGATATGCCCATTGGCTGCCTGCAATTCCTTGCTCAATCCACTGATCTGCTTTACCAGGCGCTCCTCGTTACGGTTGATCAGCGACATGGAAATATCAAGAATAGGCTGCGTACTTCGATAGTTGTCGGTTAAAACAACCTTTTCCAGGTCTCTTTCGTAGCGCCGCGCAAAGCCCAGCATATTTTCCACGTTGGCGCCCTGGAAACGGTAGATGCTCTGGTCATCATCGCCCACCACAAACACATTGGGTTTTTCCCAATAGCTGATCAACAGGTCTACCAGCCTGTTTTGGGTACCGCTGGTATCCTGGTATTCATCCACCAGTATATACAAAAACTTTTCCTGGTAATCGGCCAGCAGGGAGGGGTTCTCCTCAAAGGCACGAATCACCCAGTTGATCATGTCATCAAAATCGTAGCGATTGTGTCGGCGCATCAGTTCCTGGTAATGATCAAATTCGCGAACGGCGGCGCGCAACCTTTCCATTTTTTCGGTTTCGTCCGCAATTTTATCGGTGCGGAGGTCGCCTTTTTTGAACTCTTTTACGGCCCTTTTCGCTACGTATTCATCGCGGTTGGGCAGGTCGGCGATATAAGCGTCAATTTTTTCTTCGAGAAAGGCGGGTGTCCATCCCTCCCTTTTCATGGCGCTAAACAACGATTGCAGGTTGTTGATTTCATAATACACATCGCCCCGGTAACGCTTCAGGGGGTGATTTTTTGGGAAGGCATCGATCAGGTCCTTATACAACTGAATTTTCTCCAGTTCCGAAATGGGCTCCAGGATGGTCTTTTCGAAATAGGAAAGATTATCCTGGATTACATCATTGCAGAATGCATGAAAAGTGTAGAGGTTCACTTTATAAGCATCGGGGCCAATAAACTGTAGCAGCCGTTTGCGCATGGCTACCACGCCCGCATCGGTATAGGTAAGGCAGAGAATATTCTCCGGCAGGGCATCGGTTTCCAAAAGGATCTTCCCAATCCGGCTGGCAAGGATCTGGGTTTTACCCGTTCCCGGGCCCGCAATCACCATCACGGGGCCTTCGAGGGTATTCACGGCCCGGCGTTGGGGCTCATTCAGCCTTTCATATTCTTCTCTGAACTTGTTTTCGAGCTTTTCTTTACTGATCGACATGTTTGGTGAACCTTTTAGGCAGATTCTTAGTTTTTGTACAAGTTAAATGAATTAATGCAATGGCCGTTTATTCTATCAAGACAGTGCAGCGTATGCCGGTGAGCCTGGCCCAGGCCTGGGATTTTTTTTCCAGTCCTGCAAATTTACAAACCATCACGCCCCCTTACATGGGGTTTACCATAATATCGCAGCATCACGGCGATAAAATGTATCCCGGGCAAATTATCGAGTACAAAGTAACGCCGGTGCTGGGGATTCCACTTTATTGGATGACGGAGATTACGCATGTACAGGAAGAGCGCTTTTTTGTAGATGAACAGCGCTTCGGCCCCTACAGCCTCTGGCACCATCAGCACCACTTCAAAGCAATAGAAGGCGGGGTTGAAATGACCGATATCGTGCACTACAAACTCCCGCTCTGGTGGCTGGGCGATATGGCAAACGCCCTCTTCGTAAAAAAGCAACTGGCCGGAATATTTGAGTACCGGAAGAAGAAGGTGGAGGAAATGTTTGGGGAGTTCTGAGTTTTAAGTTTTAAGTTGTAAGTTTTGAGTCATGAGTTTTAAGTGCCAGGAAGAAGATAGATTGCAGGTTTGTTGATTTGCTAATTTCCTGGTAAGCAGGCAATAGAATCTATATTATTGATAATCAATGTAAAAGATTTTATACAATCATTATTTATAAACTTCAGTCGCTAATTATTTGCTCGTACCTACTCCAACTCCCTACTTCCTACTTCCTACTTCCTACTCCCTACTTCCTGCTCCCCACTTAAAACTTACAACTTATAACTTCCAACTTTCTTATCTTCGCATTTCGCAGGCGGATTTGTTTATTGTTCGGCCTGGTTAAATAACAGAACTAATAAACGTCTAAAAAAGCTCCACACGGAATTTTCCAGCGTTTATTAGTTTGACCAGCTCCCTTGCCACGCAATGCCTTTTTGCCTGCCCTAAATTTTTCATGCATGGATATTCGGAAAGAACTGGAAAAGCGCATCCTGATTATCGATGGCGCCATGGGCACCATGATTCAGCGTTACAAATTGCAGGAAGCTGATTATCGCGGTGAGCGGTTTAAAGACTGGCCCAGCGACCTGAAGGGTAATAATGATCTCCTCAATATTACCCAGCCGGCCATCATTACAGCAATTCATAAAGAATACCTGGATGCCGGTGCCGACATTATTGAAACCAATACTTTCAGCAGTACTTCCATAGCCATGGCCGATTACAATATGCAGTCTCTGGCCTACGAGCTGAATGTGGCCGCTGTGCGTTGCGCACGGGAAGCCATTCTGCAATCGGGAAGACAGGCTTGGGTAGCCGGAGCAATAGGTCCGCTTAACAAAACGCTATCCTTATCACCGGATGTAAACAATCCCGGCTATCGAGCCCTTAGCTTTGATGAAGCGGTAGAGGCTTATTATGAGCAGGTGAAGGGTTTGAGTGATGGAGGTGCCGATATTCTGTTGGTAGAAACCATATTCGATACCCTCAATGCCAAGGCAGCCATCTTCGCCATCAAGAAATATTTTCGTGACAACAAGAAGCCACAGCTTCCCATCATGATCAGTGGTACGATCACCGACGCATCGGGCCGGACTTTGAGCGGGCAAACCCTGGAAGCTTTCTATACATCCGTACAACATGCGCGTCCACTTAGCGTTGGACTCAACTGCGCACTCGGCGCCAAAGAAATGCGACCCCATATTGTGGAGCTATCCCGACTGGCCAATTGTTATGTATCGGCCTACCCCAATGCAGGTTTACCCAATGCCATGGGTGAGTATGACGAAAAGCCTGAAGATACCGCCCACTATCTGGAGGATTGGGCACGGGAAGGTTATGTGAACATTGTAGGTGGCTGCTGCGGCACCACACCCGATCATATCCGACATATAGCGCAACAAGTGAAGAATATGGAACCGCGACCACTGCCCGTTGTTGCACACAGCATTTAACATTCATCCACTATCATTAGCTATAATTTGTGAGAACATGAACGAACCCGTACAGATAAATCCTTACATGCGCCTTGCCGGGCTGGAGCCCCTGGTTATCCGTCCTGAAACCAACTTTGTAAACATCGGCGAGCGCACCAATGTAACCGGTTCCAAAAAATTCGCCAGACTAATCCGCGAAAACAAGTTTGAAGAAGCGCTGAGTGTGGCTCGTCAGCAGGTAGAGAATGGCGCCCAGATCATTGACGTGAATATGGACGACGCGATGCTGGATGGCGTGGATGCCATGACCCGTTTCCTGAACCTGCTGCAATCGGAACCCGATATAGCCCGCGTGCCCGTAATGATCGACTCATCGAAATTTGAAATTATTGAAGCCGGACTAAAATGCGTGCAGGGCAAATGCATCGTGAACTCCATCTCCCTGAAAGAAGGTGAAGATAAATTCATTGAGCAGGCCATCATTTGTCAAAGCTTTGGCGCCGCGGTGGTAGTGATGGCTTTTGATGAGCAGGGCCAGGCCGACACGGAAGACCGCAAAGTAGCCATTTGTGAAAGAGCTTATAAGATACTGACCGAAGATGTGGGATTTGATCCCCAGGACATCATTTTCGACCCGAATATTTTCGCAGTAGCCACCGGGCTCGAAGAGCATAACAACTATGGTGTTGATTTTATCAATGCCACACGTCGCATCAAAGAAAAAATGCCGCTGGTGGGCGTGAGTGGCGGTGTCAGCAACCTCTCATTTTCCTTTAGAGGTAACGAACCCGTAAGGGAAGCCATGCATGCCGTATTTCTTTACCACGCCATCAGGGCCGGTTTGAATATGGGCATCGTGAACGCGGGGCAACTGGTGGTGTACGATGAAATAGAACCCCAACTTCGTGAATTGTGCGAAGACGTGATCCTGAACCGGAACAACGACAATAATGAAGCCACCGAAAAACTTATTGCTTTTGCGGAAACTGTAAAAGCAAAAGATAAGGTGGAGAAGAAAGATGATGCCTGGCGTCAGGCCACGGTGGAGGAGCGGCTAAAGCATGCGCTCATCAACGGCATCACCGATTATATTGATGAGGATACAGAAGAAGCCCGCCTGAAATATCCCAAACCCCTCGACGTAATTGAAGGCCCGCTGATGGATGGCATGGGTGTAGTGGGCGATCTTTTTGGAGCAGGCAAAATGTTTCTGCCGCAGGTGGTAAAAAGCGCCCGGGTGATGAAGCGGTCCGTAGCTTGGCTCACTCCCTATATTGAGCAGGAAAAGCTCAACAACCCACAATTGTTGCAAGGCAACGTGAAGAAAATATTGCTGGCCACTGTAAAGGGTGATGTGCATGATATTGGTAAAAACATTGTGGGTGTAGTTCTGGGTTGTAACGGCTATGATATCGTGGATATGGGGGTGATGGTGCCCACCGACAAAATTCTGGAAACAGCAGAGCGCGAGAAGGCCGATATCATCGGCTTGAGCGGTTTGATTACGCCTTCGCTGGATGAGATGGTGAATGTGGCCCAGGAGATGCAGCGTCGTGGTATGAAACAACCCCTGCTGATTGGTGGTGCTACAACATCACGGATACATACCGCCGTAAAAATTGCGCCACAATACGAACCGGGGGTAGTGCATGTGCTGGATGCCAGCCGCAGTGTGACCGTGGCCGGTTCCCTGCTCAATGAACAAAAGGAAGAGTTCCTGCGCAAGACCCGGGAAGAGTATGTGAAATTGAAAACCGATTTTGATAATAAGAAACCCGTTAAGACCTATCTAAATTATGCAGTAGCTACAGCCAATACTGTAAAGGGAGACTGGGAAAAGCATCAAACGACAAAGCCTTCCTATTTGGGAGCGAAAGTATTTGCAGACGTGGACCTGGCGGAGATTCGAAAATACATCGATTGGAAGCCTTTCTTTATTTCCTGGGAACTGCATGGCAACTTTCCAGCCATACTGAGCGATGAGAAGGTGGGTGTTGAAGCCACTAAACTCTATCATGATGCCAACCATATGCTGGACAAGATTATCCAGGAAAAATGGCTGGAACCCCAGGGCGCTGCCGGCTTTTGGCCCGCCTCACGCACGGGTAGCGATACCGTAGAGGTGGAAAGAACGGATGCGGAACCAATTCAATTGGAATTCTTACGTCAGCAGATAAAGAAAGCGGCCGATCAGCCCAACCTCAGTCTCGCAGATTTCATCAAACCTACGGATGCCGGTAACAACACCGACTATATTGGGGCCTTCTCCGTTACCATCAAAGGTATTGAACCGCATTTGAAAAGATTTGAGAAGGAACTGGATGACTATAACCGTATTCTCCTGCAGGCGCTCGCTGATCGGTTGGCAGAAGCATTTGCCGAATACCTGCATGAGAAAGTGCGACGTGAATACTGGGGATATCAACCTGCAGAATCCCTCACGAATGAACAACTGATTAAAGAAGAGTACAGCGGTATTCGTCCGGCACCGGGTTATCCCGCCTGTCCCGACCATACGGAAAAGTATAAACTATTTGAGCTGCTGGGAGGAGAGGAAGCAACGGGCATTCACTTAACCGAATCGCTGGCCATGTATCCCGCCGCTTCCGTTTGCGGATGGTATTTCAGTCATCCAAAAAGCCAGTACTTCGGCATTGGAAAAATTCAACGCGATCAGTTGGAAGACTATGCCAAAAGAAAGGGCTGGACCCTGGAAGAAGCGGAGAAATGGTTGCGGCCAGTGTTGGAGTGAGTTGAAAGTTTAAGGTTTAAAGTTTAGAGTTTATAGCAAAATGTGATTATAGTGCTGAAAGTTCTAACGCAAAGAACGCTACGAATCCGCGAAGTTCGCGACGATAGTATTAAAGAATTAATAGGTTTCGTGAATGGAAACAGTTGCTTGCCTGCAATTCCAATAGTATTTCCTTACTCTAATACTATCGTTGCGATCGTTGCGAATTCTTTGCGTTCGTTGCGGTAAAAAAAATCCGGCACTCACAAGCATCCTGAAAAACAATAAGACTCACCCCTCACGACTCACGATTCACGATCCATCACTCACGACTCACGACTCACGATTCACGATCCATCACTCACGCCTCACGCCTCACGATCATCTCTTATTCACCACCCGCGTATTCGTCCAGCTATCATGCCAGGGACGGCCGGCAAGGGCGCTCAATGCTTCGAAGGGTACCGCTCTGGAAAGACTGCGCAGGGCTGCATCCCGGAATGTAAGGCTTTGCCCATCTTCCCGGATGGCGCGGGTGCCCGTCAATAATTTGCCCAGGGTTTGACCATTAAATGCTTTCTCGCAAATGGTATAGTAGAGAAACCAGGTGCTTATGGTGATCACGTAAATATAAATCCAGTAAGGAGCGCCTTCCTCATAAACTATCTCGTAGAGTAGTTCCGGGTTTACGGCATTAAGGATAATACCTCCCAGGTAGCCGGTGGCAAAAGTGAGCCCATAGTTACAGAAAACAACATCAATAATATAATTGAGTAGTCGCTTCCCGATAGTGGCTTCTTCGTACTGATACAATAAGGCCGCATCATCGGCCAACAGATTGGTTTCTTCCGGCTGTTGTACAGGTTTCATTTTAACTTGTTTTGTACTACAAGTATATAACGGAGAAATTGATTTTCATAATTTATTGAGGAAGTTTAAGGTTGAAGGTTTAGAGTTTAGAGTTTAGGGTTGAAGGTTGAAGGTAGAAAGGTTTATAGTGCAGAAATTTTTACCGCAACGAACGCTACGAATCCGCAACGATCGCGACGATAGTATTAGAGTAAGGAAATGCTATTGGAGTTGCAGCCAAGCAACTGTTTCCACTCTGGAAACCTATTTTTTCTATAAACCTTTCGTCGCGCTCGTTGCGAATTCGTAGTCCCGCCTTGGCGGGATTGCGGCAAAAAAATCCGGCACTCAAAAGCTAAAAGAAAAGCAGTAAGCCTCCCACCTATCACTCACGATTCACGCCTCACGTCTCACGCTTCTCGATGCCCTCATCATTTTTCCAACAAATCCTTCAATTCCACCAATTCAAATTCTGGACTTGCTTCAAAGCAGTGCCGAAGTATAGGAGCATGCCCATTGCCGAAAAGAACAACAATCCTGTCTTCACCCGCAGGGCTGGTATTGAGAATATTGTTGAAGATTCGCAGGTTGCGGCTATACCACCACATAGAGAGCCCGTCGGGGCCACTATGGTCTTTGGTATTGAATCCACCCACCATATAAGCCCCATGCATCCTTCGCTGCGTGATAGGCTCGGCCATCAATAAAAAGTTTTCCAGCATCGTAAGCTCCTTATTCAACGAATCGCCCAAATCATACATCTTCTTATAGAGGCGGCTCCAGTATGCATCCCGCTCCCGGTTCGACTTTGGTGCATTCCACATACTATCGATAAAGGCGAAGCGCTGTGCATTTTCACTCATGAAATTGGAAGCATCCACGCAATACACTTTATCCATATTCATCATACCCGCCACGCGGTAGCCGATCTGAAAAATCTCGTTTCGACCAAGGTCATATTTCCCTGCTCTATAAGCCCCATAGAGCGAATCATGATAAGCCTGGCGAAATGATTCCACATACATCCGCGTAGGTTTGAAGCGGCGAACCACTTCGGCCAACTCCGCCATTTCCTTCTGCCTTTGAGGCGACAATACATTCACGAAATTGGCGGAATCCGTCTTATGCCCATCCAGATTAGGATAAGCGAAATGGAAGGTGCCCAAAAGCAGAACTTTGGTAGGCTTCCGCGGCCCACTCATTAAAATTTTGTCGGCATTAGCTTCTTTAATTTTTTTCCAGTCAGGATTTTGTGCCATGCCCTGCTGAGCACAGAACAGGCTAATAACGAGGATAATTAAGTTGCGCATAATGGTAATTTTTCTCAAAATTGTCCCTTACCGGCGGCGGATAAAACTCAAATCTGCCAGTGGCTTTCTCTTGTCTGCCAATACCTGATCCCGCACAGGCAGACAAAAGCAACCGGTTTGCAGACAAAACCATGATTCCTCCCAGCGAAGCAATTAACTTAGTGCCATGAGTCGCAATCAGCGAATTATCAGCTATATCGTTGTGTTGTTTATGATGATTTGGGGGCTTGATTTAATCAATGCTGTCAAATACAACCAACCCATTACCTGGAAACAGGCACTATCGCCATTTCATATTTCGCAAGTCATTTATGCCCTGATCACTTTTCTACTTTGCAGACAGGTATGGAAAAAGATACTGCCCCAACGACGTTATGGCTGGATACTGCCGGGCGTATTGGGTCTGATCCTTGCTTTTGTACTCACCCGCTATATGCTCGAAGAATGGCTGGCTTCGCTCCTGTTTCAGGCACGCAATTACCGCCCAAATGTTTCGTGGATTTATTATCTGCTCGATAATATTTATTACGCACTCATCTATATAACGCTCGGTACATTGCTTTACCTGCTCGATGCCCAACTGATGCAGCAAAAGCGGCAGCAGGAGTTGCTGCAGAAAAACCGTGAAGCCGAATTACAGTTTCTTCGCTCACAGATCCATCCTCATTTCTTATTCAACACTCTCAATAATATTTATTCGCTCGTATACCGGCAGGCGAAGGAAGCGCCACAGGCCATGCTGCAGTTGTCGGAGCTGATGCGCTATATGTTGTATGAGAAGAATGAAATGGTGGAGCTCGAAAAAGAATGGGCGCATTGCGAAAACTTCATCTCCCTCCAGCAGTTAAGATTTCCCTATCCTGTTCAGGTTCATTTAAAGCAGGAAGGCAATTGGAAAGAATGGCAGATTCCGCCCTACCTGCTGATTCCCTTCGTGGAAAATGCCTTCAAACATGGCGATTTTCAACAGCAACCGCTCGCTATCCACATGGCCGGTGACAATGAAAAGTTTTGCTTTGAAATCAGCAACGCGATAGGCCGACAGCAAAAAGACAGTGCCGGCGGTATCGGCATCGAGAACCTTCGCCGAAGGCTGCAATTGCTTTTCCCGGGTACCCATCAGCTGAAAATAGACATAGGCGACAATACCTATTCCGCAAAGCTGGAAATCAGAACCGGAGAGTCCCAATTTCCAAAACATTCACATCAAAACTCCTGAATGACCTGCCTGATAATAGACGATGAACCCCTTGCCGTGCAGCTGCTCACCGAGTATGCGGCGTCGGTGCCTGACCTGGAAATCGTATCAGCCGGAACGGATGTATTCACGGCCCTGCACCTGGCACAGGAAGGAAAAGCAGACCTTGTTTTTCTCGACATCCAGATGCCAGAACTGTCGGGGATTCAGTTCATGAAAATTCTGAATGGGAAATGCAAAGTGATCCTTACCACCGCGTATGATGAATATGCCCTGCAGGCATTTGATCTGGATGTGGTGGATTATCTCCTAAAGCCGTTTTCCAAAGAAAGATTCCTGGCGGCGGTGCAAAAAGCCCGTGAGCGGATTGGCGCCACGATTACAGAAAGCCCCAAGCCAAAAGAATACATTTTTGTAAAATCCGAATACCGGATCCTGAAAATTAACCTGCAGGATATTTATTACCTGGAAAGTTTGCGGGATTATGTGGCCATTCATCATGGGGATACCAAAACGATGACCCTGCAAAGCCTGCGGAGTTTTGAAGAAGCATTGCCTGGCGACGAATTTTTGCGCATCCATAAATCTTACCTGATCTCCATGCGCCATATTGAAGCAGTGGAACGCAAGCGCGTGGTGATACGCGGACAATACCTGCCGGTGAGTGATACCTATTGGGCTGAATTCAGGAAAAGGATGCCGGGTTAAACCGGTCAGTGGCTCACAATATCTTTCGGTCCTGGAGTTCTGCTCTTAATTGCTCCGGCGATTGAAAATGAATACTCGCTATTCCCAGCTCTTCCGCGGCTTTTACATTGCGCAGGTTATCGTCGATAAACAGTGCTTCACTGGGTGCCACGCTATAGCGATGCAATAAACGCTTATAGAAATCCGGAAAAGGTTTTCTGGTTTTCTCTTCGCCACTTACCACGCGTCCATCGAACCAGTGCAAAAAGTCGTAGCGCACCAGTGCGATATCAAACAGATTGGCCTGCCAGTTGGTCAAAGCATAGGTTCTGTGTTGCGCCTTGTCTTTTATTTCGCGGAATATATCAACCGTGCCTTCGATGGGCCCGCCCAACATATCCGTCCAGCGTCCATAAAAATCACGGATAGCCGCTTCCCATTCCGGGTGCTCGGCTATCAGCAATTGGGTAGCTGTTACAATAGATCGACCGGCATCCTGTTCCTCGTTCCAGTCGCTGGTACAGATATGGCTGAAAAAATAATCGCGCTTATCCAACGAATCAAAATAGGTTTCGTCGAACACGTACTGCGGATTCCAGTCGATCAGCACACCGCCCAGGTCGAAAATAATAGTATTGAATTGCGACATAGTTATTTGAATCGGAATTTGAAATAAATCATCGTCAGCGCCATTGTCATCAGGATCGCGTTGGTGAGGATGATAATCCAGTCGTTGCGCATAAAGCCATAGATGATCCAGAGGATTTCGTTGACCACGGCAATCACAAACATCAGAAGCGATACATCTTTGGCAGATCGGTCGCGCGAGGTTTTGATGACTTGTGGCAAAAAAGTGAGGGTAGTAATGGCACCTGCCACCGTACCCAGGATCTCCACGCCTTCCATGCGGTTGGGTTTATTTTTCTAAAGATAGAAAATCCAAATAGTATTCTTTGATCCCCGTGTGGGGCCAGGTCCTCATTTCTTTTCGAATAACCACCAAAGCTTTTTCCTTGGACGCACTTTATAATTGCTGGTGATATATTGCTTGATGTGTTCCATCGCTTCGGTATGATCGTCGGTAAACAGTACCAGGTTCATATCTTCTTTCGAAATGGTTCCCCGCTCGGCCATATCGTTCATGGCTTCCATCAGCTCGCGGTAATATTCTTTTCCAAACAATACGATAGGAAACTGCGTCAGCGATTTGGTTTGTACCAGGGTCAGGGTTTCGAAAAATTCATCCATGGTACCAAAACCACCGGGCATGATGATGAAGGCATAGGAATATTTTACCAGCAACACCTTGCGCACAAAAAAGTGCTCGAAGGTGACGGCTTTGTGCACGTAGGGGTTGAGGTGTTGCTCAAAGGGCAACTGAATATTGCAGCCAACCGAAAGCCCGCCGTTTTCATAGGCACCCTTATTAGCGGCTTCCATGATGCCGGGACCGCCACCCGTCATGGTGGTAAAACCCATCTCGGCAATGCGTTTTCCGAATTCCACGGCCTGCAGGTAATAAGGGTTATCATCTTTAAACCTGGCCGAGCCAAATACAGTAATACAGGGTCCTATAAAGTGGAGGCTCCGAAAACCCTTGATAAATTGTTTGAACACACGAAATGCAAAAGCCAGTTCATAGCCGCGGCTCTTGGGCCCATCGAGATAAACCTGCTCCTTTCCGGGAATAATTTTTTCTGATTGTTTCATACCTGCCTGTTTGGAATCGTTAAAATTAAGGGATTATAAGGTTTTTAAAGGAATAGCCCTGAACGCTTTGCTTCTGAATTTGAATAAAGAAAAAAAACTCCCTACTTTCGGCAGCAAAGTTTTGCTGTCATGCGCATCATCAGTTACAACGTAAACGGTATCCGGGCCGCCATCAATAAAGGCTTTGTGGATTGGTTGAAAACAAATCCCGCCGACGTAATTTGTTTGCAGGAAACCAAGGCCGAAAAAGCTAATGTGGATCATGCTCTGTTTAATGATCTGGGTTATCACGATTACTGGTTCAGCGCACAAAAAAAAGGGTATAGCGGAGTGGCCGTCCTCACGCGTGTGTTACCCGATCATGTGGAATATGGCACGGGGCATAAAATCAGCGATGATGAGGGCCGTGTGATTCAACTGGATTTTGGTGATACCCGCGTCATCAACGCTTATTTTCCTTCCGGCACCAGTGGTGAGGAGCGCCAGGCTTACAAATACGTTTGGCTCGATGAATTGTTCGCTTACCTGGAACAACTCCGGAAGAAACATCCCAAACTGGTACTCTGTGGCGACTACAATATCGCCCATCAGGAAATAGACATTCATGATCCCAAAGGCAACAAAAAAAGCAGTGGCTTTTTGCCGGAAGAGCGGGAATGGATGACCAAATTTCTGGAAAGTGGCTGGATCGATACCTTCCGGCAGTTTCATCCCGAACCGCATCGCTATAGCTGGTGGAGTCAGCGCTTCCCTTCGGTGCGTTTGCAAAATAAGGGCTGGCGTATCGATTATATAAATGTGACGGATCCGCTTAAAAAACAGGTAGTGGATGCCGAGATATACCCCGACATTAAACACAGCGATCATTGCCCGGTATACCTGGAGTTGAAATGGAGTGCGGGGAAGAAGAAATGAGGGACTTGATGTTGTTAAGACCAAATTTCGCTCCTGGTAATCTCATTTCTTTACCAGCGCATCAAAAAGATTATCCTGGATTAAACAAAAACATTACCTGTAACTTTGCGGGCAAATCAGAAGCATTGATCATTTACAACGTAACCACCAAGGTGGATCTCCGCATTGCCGATGCATGGCTGCATTGGATGCAATCGGAACATATACCTGAAGTGATAGGCACGGGTTGCTTTACGCATGCCACAATTCTGCAGATGATTGAAGTGGACAATAGCGATGGCTACACCTATGCCGTGCAATATCACGCGCAAAGTAAGGCACTCTACAACAAGTACATCCGCGAACACGCGGAAAGCCTGCGTGCCAAATCGCTGAGTAGCTGGGGCGATAAGGTTATAGCTTTCCGTTCGGTGTTGCAGGTTGTGGATTGATTGTGTACAAGTGATGCCTGTAGCGGGTTTCAGCGCATTTTCTCTCGGAAATTCATGAAAAATTTATGGCTGTCCTATAGGAAAAGCGACTAAATTTGTCGCCGTTAAAAAACATCAAAAAATCATATTATGAACAAAGCTGAATTAATTGCGAAGCTTTCGGAAGATGCCGGTATCACGAAGACACAGGCCAATGAAGCGCTGGATTCTTTTATTGATGCCGTTACCAAAACCCTGAAATCTGGTGGCAAAGTGACCCTGGTTGGTTTTGGCACATTTTCCGTTTCCAAAAGGAAAGCCCGCAATGGCCGTAACCCACGCACCAACGAAGTTATTAAGATCAAAGCCCGCAAAGTTGCCCGCTTCAAGGCTGGTAAAGAGCTGGCTGCAAAGCTCTAACAGGCAATTTGATTACTATAAAGCTCCAGTGCTTCCAGGTACCGGAGCTTTTTTCTTGAAATAGTTTATTTTTACGCTTTAATTAAATACACACTACTATGGGAAGAGGTGATAAAAAGACGGCAAAAGGCAAACGCTTTAAAGGTTCATTTGGTAAGACACGCCCTGCCAAGAAGAAAAAGACTACTGCAAGCGCTTCTAAAAAAGCATAATCCGCGGAAGGTTTTAGTAACTGGCAATTGGAAAGCAGTTTGTATCGGAGCTTATTGGCGAATAATACCGCCAATTTCAACTGATCTTCACCCGACAAATGGCTTCCGGTTGCCCGTTTTTTTTATGGGGCCAGGCGCACTCTTTTCCAGCTGCCATCATTCTGAAGAGTATATTCCAGCCTGTCATGTAACCGTGAAGGCCGGCCCTGCCAGAACTCCATCACTACAGGTTTTACTATAAATCCACCCCAATGGTCGGGCCGCTGTAATGATTGGCCGGCAAATTGCTTTCCCACTTCGGCCAGTTTTTTCTCCAGCCATTCACGGCTCTCGATGCTGCGGCTTTGTGGCGATACGATAGCGCCCAACTGGCTACCTTCGGGCCGGGAGGAAAAATATTCGTCGCTTTCCGAAGCATCTACCCTTTGCACCAGCCCGGTAATGCGTACCTGCCGCTCCAGCTCCTTCCAGAAAAATACCAGGCAGGCTTTGGGATTTTCCAGCAATTGCTGCCCTTTGAAGCTCTCATAATTGGTGAAGAATACAAAGCCCTGTGGCGAATAGGCTTTCAGCAACACTATACGCGCCGAAGGCACCCCATCCGCAGAAGCCGTGGCGAGCGTCATCGCATTTACTTCATCTATTTCCGATTCAATGGCTTCCTGCCACCACTTGTCGAATTGAACAACAGGATCCGAAGCGGCTTCGGCTTCTGTTAATTGGTGCAATGAATAATTGCGGCGAATAGAGGCGATATCTTTTCCCATATCGCAAAATTAAGAAAGCGCCGCTCCAATAAAAAAATGAAAAAGAAAAGCCGCAGGTTTGAATCCTGCGGCCTTCGAATGCGTTTATCCAACCAATAGAATTTACTTACAAACTGCCTCCCTGTTTGCGGATGAGCTGATCCCTTTCTTCCGACACTACATTCAACATGCTTTCCAGCTCACTCACCCTGCGGAGCTGGCTCTCCAGCTTCTTATTGGTTTCAGAAACTACCTGCAGGTCGTTATTCAGCTCCTCCAGATAGCTAACCCTCTTCTGCAATTGCTGACGCTGGATATTGGCTTCCCGCAATTTGTCTTCAGTTTCGGCCAGCATCGACTGTAGTTGCTGATTCTCCATGGCCAGGCGGGTAGCTTTGCCGCGCTGCTCTTCCAGGTCGCGCTGCACGCGGGTATGCTCCTCGCGCAAATCATCCATCTCCAGGTTCATCATCTTCGCCGAAGTAAGTTGCGATTCCAGCTTATGGATCTTGCCCTGCAGGGTATTAAACTCCGCATAGGCATTGTCGAGCATGGAGCTCATCTCTTTGGTCAGTTGCTGCTGCTGGTTGATATGGTTGATCTCCTGCTCTTTCTCGCTGAGCACGCGCCGCATATCTTCCAACTGCTTGAACAGTTCTTCATTGTTGCGCTGCATCTCGCGCTCTTTCTCTTCCTTCTCCTTTATCACATCAATATTACCAAGCAGTTCGTTGATTTTCTGATTATGCTCAGCCAGGCTTCTTTGTGCCTGCCGCAATTGTTCCAGGTAGTCGGGCTTTCCGGCCAGGGGCTGCACTTGTTGATTGGCGGCTCTTTCCTGCTCCAGTTCCTGGCGGATCTGCTTCAGCTCGCGACGCAATTCTTCTACCAACTGCTGCTGATCGGCCTGCTGGGCTTCGGCCTTATTACTTTGGTTGAGCTTGCCCTGCAACTGATGCACCTGCAATTCCAGTTCCTCTATACGTATATCTTTTGAAGAGTCGTCGCCACCGGCCTCACGGGCGTTTTCGAGCTCCACCTTCAGGAGACGATGCTCCTTGCGCAGCTCATCGAGCTCCATATTGTAGATACGGCTGTTTTCCTCAGCCTCCTGCAAGTCTTCTTTCAGTTTGGCCAGCTCACGATCCCGGTCCTCCATATCGTTGAAATAGCGGAGTTTCCATTCGTCGCGGGCGAAGCTGGTTTTTTCCATCTCCTCCGTGGCGGCCCGAAGGTTGCGGCGGCTGGCTATAAAAAAATGGATAGTGATCCCCAGAATTATTGCCCCAAATAACAATAACACGATCTCCAGAATGGATAGGGTCAGGGTGGCGGCCATAAAAGTGTTGTCTATTAACGGTGGTTGAAACTAAAAAAAAATACCCGGAATCCGGCTATTTTGTTTTTCACAATAGGAGGGAAGTGGATGCAAGATAGGGAGGAAATTCTAGAAATGAAAGAGGGCGGCACGTATTACGTATTACGTTTTACGTAGTACGTAATACGTAGGGTTTAGGGTTTAAGGTTTAATGTTGGGGGATAAAAGACTCGTACCCTATACCTTAAACTCTAATCACTGTCACGCCTTAAAAAAAGTTGACAGCTATTACTATAATCAATTCATCAGCGTATATCTGCGAAAAAATCTGCGAAAATCTGCGGGAAATGATTCAGCTCTTTAAACAGCCTCAGAGTACAGGAGAGTTTTCCCGCTGATTTTAGCAGATTGATTCCTCAAATCAGTCCATAACTTTGGACCTTAAACTCTAAACCCTAAACAAAACGTAGTACGTACAACGTATTACGCACTACGTATCAGCTCCCCTTCACCAAGGTTCCTACTTTCTCCCCCGTAACCACCCTTCTCAGGTTTCCTTCCTTGTTCATGTCGAAAACGATAATGGGGAGATTATTTTCCATGCAGAGGGTAAATGCCGTCATGTCCATCACGCGGAGGTTTTTGCTCAGGCATTCCTGGAAGCTGATGGTCTCATATTTGGTGGCATTGGGGTCTTTTTCGGGATCGGCGGTATAGATGCCATCTACCCGGGTGCCTTTAAGAATTACGTCGGCGCTGATTTCGATGGCCCGGAGTGAGCCCGCCGTATCGGTAGTAAAATAGGGGTTGCCCGTGCCGGCGCCAAAGATCACCACGCGGCCTTTTTCCACATGGCGGATGGCGCGGCGGCGGATATAGGGTTCCGCAATCTGCTCCATTTTGATGGCGCTTTGGAGGCGCGTATAAACCCCCACCCTTTCCAGCCCGGCCTGCAGGGCCATGCCATTGATTACGGTGGCCAGCATGCCCATATAATCGCCATGTGCCCGCTCAATTCCCGTTTCCGCCTCATTCATACCCCGGTAAATATTGCCTCCGCCGATCACGATGGCTACCTGTACGCCCAGTTCGGTGATCGACTTAATGTCCAGCGCATATTGCGCAATCACTTTGGGGTCCATTCCAAAACTGTTTTCCCCCATCAGCGATTCACCGGACAATTTGAGCAGGATTCTCTTGTACTTGGGCAACATGGGCTTCCGTTTTTTGCGTTGCGAAGATAGGGATTTCCGGGTAGCTCCTGTCATTGCCTTCGGCAACGACAGGAGGCGGTTGCCGGGAGCCTGGAAACGCCATGGCTCCTTGTTTTCTACGACAACTCACAATCTACAGGTTGGGGGCTTTCAGTTGACAATCAGAATTCCCCAAAAAGCACGCGGCCCCGGGTAATCCGGGGCCGCGTAATATTAGAGCAGTCGGGAGAAATTATCCCAGCGCTACCCTTTTGAATTCTGTCACCTGCACATCTCCGCTTTCTTTCAGGTAGTCGGCAACAGATTTGCCTGCATCCTTTACAAAGGGTTGTGCGGTCAGTGTATTTTCTTTGAAGAAGGCGCCCAGTTTACCTTCGGCAATCTTGGCCAGCATTTCTTCCGGCTTGCCTGCCATTTTGGGGTCCTGCTTCATCAGGTCCATGATGATGGTCTTTTCGCGCTCAATAACTTCAGCAGATACCGAGTTCGCGTCTACCGCTACCGGGTTAAGGGCAGCAATTTGCATAGCCACATCCTTGCCGGCGTCGGCAGCTTCCTTGTTCATACCTACCAGCACACCAATACGGTAAGCGCCGTGGATATAAGAAGCCACATAAGGAGCATTCACGCGCTCAAAGCGGGTGATACCGATTTTTTCGCCGATAGAAGCCAGCTTATCGTTTACCAGGTCCGATACTGTTGCGCTACCAATCTTGGTATCGTTCAGCTCTTCCACACTGTTAACGTTGTTGGCAATGGCGGCATCGGCAATGCTCTGTGCAAAGGCGATAAAGTCGGTATTCTTACTCACGAAATCCGTTTCGCAGCTAATGCATACCACAATACCGCTCTTGTTGTCGGCTGAGGTTTGCGCGATCACCACACCTTCTTTTGCTTCACGGTCGCTACGCTTGGCAGCCACTTTCTGACCCTGCTTACGCAACCAGTCGATAGCCGCTTCAAAATCACCATTGGTTTCGGTGAGTGCTTTCCGGCAATCCATCATACCGGCGCCGGTAGCCTGACGAAGTTTATTGATATCCTGTGCAGTTATAGTAACTGTTGACATACTTTTCATTTAAAGGTTTACAATAGGGAAAACTCAACAGACAGCCTTTTCTTAGCGGCGGCCACCGGGTGCGCCTCCGCCTCCGGGTGTACGACGACGTTGTCCGCTGGCTGGTCCACGACCACGGCCTGCGCCACCACGTCCACCACCACGTCCGCCTTCAGCTTGTGCTTCAGCTTCGAGGCGTGCTGCTTTCTTTTCCTTTTCATCATCGCTGATTTCCTCAGTGTCCTCATCCTTGGCAGCCTGGCGTTCGGCCAAACCTTCGGCGATAGCAGCGGTGATGTAGTTTACGATAATAGCGATCGACTTGGTAGCGTCGTCATTGCCGGGAATGGCAAAGTCAACCTTGTTGGGATCGCAGTTGGTATCCACCACACCAAAAGTAGAGATACCCAGGCGCTTGGCTTCTGCCAGCGCAATATGTTCGTGACCGATATCCACGATGAAGAGGGCGGCGGGAACACGACCCAGTTGGGCGATACCACCCAGCACTTTTTCCATCTTCTCCTTATCGCGGGTAAGGGTCAGCCTTTCTTTCTTGGTGATGCTGTCGAATGAACCATCGCCCAGCATTTTCTCAATGCTCTGCATCTTCTTCACGCTCTTACGAACGGTGTTGAAGTTGGTAAGCATACCACCCAGCCAACGCTCGGTAACGAAGGGCATGTTTACACGCTGTGCGCATTCGTTCACGATATCTTTTGCCTGCTTTTTGGTACCCACAAACAAGATCTTCTTACCACTACGGGCAATCTGCTTCAGGGCAGCCGCAGTTTCCTGCAGGCACTCAACGGTCTTGTTGAGGTCGATGATATGGATACCTTTCTTTTCAGCAAAGATGTAAGGCAACATCTTGGGATTCCATTTCTTCTTCAGGTGACCGAAATGCACGCCGGCTTCCAGAAGTTGCTGTTGTAAGGATGTATTATTTTCCATTTAATAAGAATATTTATCGTGTAATGTATTTTCCGATTAACGCTTAGAGAACTGGTAGCTTCTGCGCGCTTTTTTGTGACCGAATTTCTTCCTTTCCACCGAGCGGGGATCACGTTTCAGCAATCCGGCAGCTTTCAGTGCGGGGCGAAACTCAGGGTTCAGGTCAACCAGCACACGGGAAATACCGAGCATGGCAGCTTCAGCCTGGCCTTTTACACCACCACCGGCGGCATTGATCTTGATATCGAATTTGTCGAGCGCATCAATCGTCTTCAGCGGACGCTCTACCTGGTTTTGCAGGTACACCAGCGGAAAATACTCTTTGTAGTCCTTGTCGTTCACCGTGATCTTTCCGTCGCCTTTGCTCAGGAATACGCGGGTCACGGCTTCTTTCCGACGGCCTACGCCATTTTTTTGCTTTTCCATTTATGTTATTTTGTAAATGTTAGAGTTGAATTGATTGTTGTGTAAAACAACGGTCACTTAGAATTTAAGTTCCTTGGGTTGTTGTGCAGTATGGGGATGCTCGGCACCAACATACACAAACAGTTTCTTGTACATCTTGCGGCCCAGCCTGTTTTTGGGAAGCATTCCTTTTACGGCGCGCTCCACCACTACTTCCGGACGACGCTTCAGCAGGTTGCCGGCAGCTTCTTCCTTCAGACCACCGGGATAACCGGTATAGTGGTCATACATTTTCTGGTTCAGCTTGTCGCCGGTCAATACCACTTTTTCGGCATTGATAACAATAATGTAGTCGCCAGTATCCACATGGGGAGTATAGCTGGCTTTGTGCTTACCGCGCAGCATGGCAGCGATACGTGCACTCATGCGACCTACGGTTTGATTAGTACCGTCCACAACGTACCAGTTGCGCTTTACGGTAGCCTCGTTCGCATGCTTGGTAGTGAAATGTAATTTACTCATTGTTTAATCTGTCTTTGTGAGGCGCATTCAGCGTCTCGTTTTTGGATAATTGCCCCGGGCTATCCCCCGGAGCTCCCACATTTTGGGGACGCAAAGATAGGAGCATTCTGCTGATAAAAAGCAGATTTGGGAAGGAGATTTTTGAAGGCAGCTTTGTAATTAATTGAAAATCAATAAAATTTTTGACGCGGATTTTTCTTGCATCAAAATGTTGGCAATTTGCCAACTTGTGAATTACCTTTACCATAGTATTCTTGGAAAAAAAAACATTATGCAACTGTTTTTTTCTGATTGTAGAAAATACCTCATGGAAATCGAGGAAAGATGTACTATATGATTTTCCAAAAGCAAAGATCCTTGCCGGTAATCGCGCAAGATTCGAAATTGTTCACAATAAGTTTCGGTTGATCGCAGAAATCGACTATCGCGCTCAAATTGTTGAGGTCAGATTTCTTGGAACACATAATGAATATGAAAAAATTGATCCCCTAACCATTTAGAAAATCGAAATATGAACAGCTGGTTTGTCCTGGAAACAAATGCCGACTACGAAAGAGCGGTGGCGAGATATGAAAAAATCCGGCAGGCGCCCGAAAAATCGGATGATTATCGGGAAAAGCAACTGCTTGTCTTACTCATTAGCGACTATGAAAAACGTATGTGGGATTTAGAGGATCTGGACCCCATTGATTTGATAAACATCAGGCTGAAGGAATATGGTATGCAGGCGAGCGATCTGGCGCGCATTTATGGTGACAAGGGAACCATTAGTAAAGTGCTGAATCGTAAACAAAAACTATCACTTACCATGATTCGCAAGTTCATCAAACTCCTGGGAATACCGGCCGAAGCTTTGATAAAAGAATATGGCTTAAGCGGAAAATGAGTGGCAGAATGTTGAATTGTTGAATTGTTGAATTGTTGAATCGTTGAATCGTTGAATCCTGAAAGTTCAAAACCCCATACAAACTATCTACCGCAGCCACACGGCCTCCCTTCAGGAGGCTTATTCTATCAAACTTTTTTTCGTTCTACCCATACAGCCTCCCTTCAGGAGGCTATTATAATAAACCTTGATTATTTTGTGGGAACTCTAATTAGATCGACGCGAACTTTGCGAATCCTTCGCGCCCTTAGCGGTAGAAGATACAATAACTATCGAGCTCTACGCAGGAACTAATACCCTATGCTTCCAAGATCATTAAGCCATACCTTCCCCATTAAACCTTAAACCCTAAACCTTAAACCTCAAACAAATCCATCACTTCTCAAACACTTCATCCCCCACTCCCTTATTCACCTTGTATTCGCTGTACTGAATTTCCACTTTTCCCTTTCCGTCTTTGGGTTGGTTATTTTTCTTCTGGATTCCATCGTCATAATCGAAAGTGATGCCTTTGGGCAGGCGATAGTCTTTGGTATTGAAACTGAAAATCACTTTATCCGCCAGGCCATAGGAAGCATACTTTCCATAGGTCATTTCCAGGTCGAAGCTGCCATTCTCCTTTGTGGTGGTGGATGCCTTTCGCACCAGCACGGCTTTCTCGTCGATATAGAGTGTAGATAAAACGATATCCGATTTCTCGTCGAGCGGCAGCAATTTAATGATTCGCCAACCCGTTTTATCTTCCTTGCCGGCATCGATGATGCTGAACTCACCTGATTGCGCGAAAAGGCTCGACATATTGATATTCACGCTGCCTTTCGGGATGAATGAAACACCCGTTTCATTTTTGATACGCAGCTTATCGGGATTTTTGAAATAGACCACCACATTGGCTACAGGAGCTTTCATGTAAGAAACGCTGGTGGTCATTTTGCCTTTCGCCTCATAGTCTTTTACCTTAGCCGATTTGGCGCGAAGACCGGCAATCAGCTCCTCTGCCGTTTGAGCAAAGGCAATATTACAGCTACACAGCAGTACCAACAGGGAAAAAGCGAATTTCATATACGAATCATTTAACTCAAAATATCTTTTCTACGGAAAATATAAATGGCGCTGCCCACAAAAAGCAGGGTATAAGTGAGCAGAATGCCCATGCTACGCATAATGGCCGGCAGGTTTTCCACGCTACCACGGATGGTAGTACCTTCCGGCGTGGCTTTCATATAGAAAAATCCCTTCCAGGCTACCATATGCGAAGTAAACAAATAGGGTTTGATGGTGCGGTCATAAATAGGAATATTCATTTCGGAAAGAATGGTAAACACGATGACCACGCTCATGGTGGCGATGATGGGACCTATCGAGTTTTCGGCAAATACACTGAGCAAGAAGGCCAGTGCCGCCACCGTGGTAAGCGCCACCGAAGCAAAACCAAATGCGGCAAAATAGCGCCAGAGAATATCCGACTCCGAAATAATCTCAATGCCGCGGCTACGCAGGATTACCATATCACTTGTTCCAAACAACAACATGCTCAGAAACAGGGCCAGCATCGCCATCCAGATCAACAACATAATGGTATAAATGACGCTGGCCAGAAACTTCACCAGCATATAGCGCGTTCGGCTCACGGGTCGGGTCATGGCGAGCCTGAGCGTACCCATATTGGCTTCACCCGCAATGGAATCGCCCGCCACCAGGGCCACCAGCAGGGGCATCTGTATCAATAAAGTGTTAAGGATAACAAAGCTGATCAGGAATCCATTCAGCATTTTTTCCTTCAATTCATCGGAAATATCGAAAGTGTCATTCACATTGCTGAAGAGCAGGTCCACATAAGCCTTACCATCAAACTTCAGCGCCAACTGTATCAGCAAAACAATGGCCGCCACAGCGCCGAAGGCAATATAGGTACGGGGACGTTTGAATATTTTGTAAAGCTCAATTTGTAAAAGATTCCACATGCTGATTGGCCGAGGTTAGTGATAAGAAATAATCTTCCAGAGAATTCTTGGCGTGATAGGAATACAGGGCGATCTGCATTTGCTGTAAGTCCTGAGCCAGGCGGGGCAGGTCCACATAAGCCAGCTTGAGCAGAATGCGATCGGTGCGGCGATCCAAACGCGTCTGCGCCCAATAGGAAGCACCGATCTTTTCCCAGGCAAGGCCGATATCATCTGTTTTCAATTCCACCACCGTTTCTTTGGGGTTGAATAGTTCCCTCGCTTTGCCTTCCTTAATTTTTTTTCCTTTGTCGATGATGAGCAGGTTGTCGGCAATCAGTTCCATCTCACTTAGCAGGTGGGAAGAAACAAGTACTGTCTTTTTCAGGTGCCGGCTCATGTGCAGGATCAGGTTGCGGATATCGGCGATGCCTTGCGGGTCGAGGCCATTGCTGGGCTCATCGAGTACCACCAACGCTGGATCATGTACCAGCGCCACAGCTATGCCCAGCCTTTGCTTCATGCCTTGTGAATAGGTATGCACTTTACTTTCGGCTCTTTCGGCCAGTCCTACGCGCTCCAGTTGGTCGAGGTATTGCTTTCGGGTAAATCGCAGGCCATTCAGGGCAGCAAAGAGTTTAAGATTTTCCAACGCCGTGAGGTATTTGTATAAATCAGGCCTTTCTATCACCGCGCCCACCTGCTGCAGAATTTCTTTCCGATGGGTACGCAGATTCATGCCCATGATTTCAATATCCCCGGCACTGGGCCTTATGAGCGAAAGCAGCATGCGAATAGTGGTGGACTTTCCGGCACCATTCTGACCCAGGAACCCATAAATCTCCCCTTCCGGAACGGAAAATGAGAGCTGGTCAACAGCCTGGATTTCGTGAAAGGACTTCGAAAGATTACGAACCTCAATGATATTGGCCATGGTGGCAGTTTGCAATAAAGGTAATACCTACTTAACGTTGATTATGAATGTATTGTTTTGATTCAAAAATATTTTTTGCCAAATGCTTGCAATTGCGTTCACGAGTTATTACGTTTGCTATGCAATGCGGAAAACCACATAAATCATCGGAGTTTTACGTAAAACTACGATTGAGGAATTCCGCAGGGCCACTTAACCGGCATCTCCAATATTGCTTTGCAGAAACGTCTGAAAACTAAAACAATATTGGGCATGCACCTAATCCTTACCTGTATTTTCATGAGCGCTTTCACGCTTTCGCTTCATACATCAGCGGAGGCCGGTGACCGGACTGTTTATTTTCCCGGAATCACGGTTAGCCCGCCCGACAGCAGCATTGCATTTTCGCAGATTGCCTGTATTCGTAAGGACAACAGAGTGGAACTTACCTGGAATGTCAGCCATAATGAATTGGCCGACAGGTTGATTGTTCAAAGAAGCCATAATGGAAAGAAATTTGAAATGGCCGGCCTGGTATTTGGGTCCGACCTGGTAGATGTGGATCAATACCGTTTTTACGAAACGTTTTCAGGTAAGAAAGCCTATTACCGCATTATCATTGTTAAAAAAGACAAATCGGTGGTTTATTCACCGGTAGTTCGCATGGCAGGCGAAAAGAGAGAGAAATCCTGACGAAACTTTCTCGCTGCCCAACAAACTTGTTTATCAATCAGAGGGGTGATCCTTGTTGATCATTTATACACTTAGAGTTCCAAAAAGAGAGACGGTCCTTTTTCTAAAGGACCGTTATTTTTTACGACAACCCTGCTCAACTTTGCGGTTTTCCGGCTCCCAGGTAAGATTGCAGCGCTTTCACATATTGTTCAAATGCCTGAATACCTTCCTTGGTGATATGACAGGTGGTTTGCGGATAATTGTCCTTAAACTGTTTTATCACCTCAATATATCCTGCGTCTTTGAGTTTCTGAATCTGCACGCTCAGGTTGCCGGCCGTTGCATTGGTCTTCTCCTTGAGGAAAGTGAACTCCGCCTCCTTCACGCTGATGAGTAGGGAGATAATCGCCAGCCGAAGCTGCGAATGTAATATGGGATCCAGGTCTTTAAACATGGGCGGCTTCCATTCTTTTCGCTTTTCGGTATTCACGTTCCGCCAGTATGCCCGGAATGAGCCAGGCAATAATGGCTGCCAGTGCCACCAGCAGCAAATCAATTTTAAGACTGGTAAACATGGCCAGCACCGCGAAGGCCCAGCAGATTAAGCCACCCCAGAACATGGGTTTAAATTTGCAGGTGGCACCCGTAACAAAAGTGGGGAAACCATAAATCAACAGAAATAGCGACTGAATGTATTCACTAAACTGAAAAGGTGATGCGTGGCCGGTGAGCTCCCGATATTCGATAGCTACGGGTCCCCAGCTACGAAACACCATATTGATCAGCAGTATGAGCAGAAAAATACAGATGCCAAAGGAGAGCCAGAGATAGTCGAAAAACCGGTCATCGTAATTTTTTACCCGCTGGCTTCTTTTCTCGCGAATGGAAATGATCACCTGCGGAACCACGGCCACAAAGCTGAGCAGGTAAATATCGAAGGGCAGCCGGTAATTGAAATGGATTTCCGAAAGCTTCACCAGCGAGCAAATGGCAATCACCGATCCCCAGAGGATACCGGAAATGCCGGTATCGTGGTACACATCTTTCGCCTTATGGATCATGGAGGTGATCAGCGCCAGGCTTTGGCGTTCGTCCAGGGGTTGTTCATGATCGGTCATAACGGATCGGTTAGGTTCAAACAGTTTTCCTTGCCTGCAACATATGCGCAGGTATAATATAACTAATCAGGATGGCCAACGCCGCCATCAATATCTGATAATCGTAGGAAAGGAACACGGCAACAATGGCCAGTATCCAGGATAAGGAACCGCCAATGATCAATGGGCGGAATCGCAGGATAAACCCACTCACAAATGTACCCAATGCGTAGAGAATAATGAAAAAAGGATACACCGTTCCACCCCATCCAACCTTGGTGAGTACAATGCTAAGCACCAGATAGCTGATGCCCATACCCAACCAAAGCGACATCATACTATCCCCCACATAGCTTCTTACTTTCGCCTTTTTCGCATCCTTTGCAAAAACGATATTGCTGTAAACAATACCGATTACCATCAGCAACCATACCAGGTAATGCCTGGGGTATGCCAAAAAATGCTTGAGTACAAATTGAGCACTACAGGCGATAAAGGTAAGCCAGCCCCAGACCAGGAAGTGACCGGCACGGCCCGACATATCGGTCTTGGCTTTGTCAATCATATTGCGGATCAACCGCAGGTTTTCTTCCGCTGTGTGTGTTGTTTCCATATAAAATATCAAAACTGGCTTAAAAAATAGTCGATGGTCATGCGGCCCCAGCTTGGGTGAATGGAAGAAGCGGGCTTATGCGTTTCCATTTTTGCCTTAGCGGTTTCGAATAAAGTCTTCGCTTCAGTCTTGCTGCCGCCATACTGCTCCGGCGTATAAAACTTATCCTGTGCTTCGAGCATGTAAACGCGCGGGTTTTCGGGATCCAGTTTCTTCGCTTGCTCAAGAGCTTGTGCTGCTATTGGGCCATAAGTCATATAACGGTTCATGGGGTCGGGCATCATCCGCAGGGAGGCGATCATTTTACTTATGCAATACACTTCCGAATTTTCGCCACTCAGCGCTTCAGCCTTTGTGAGCAACTGGCTGGCGACATCGGCAATGGGATCGGTAACGGAAGCCGCTGGCGTTTCCCCACCTATCATATAAGCGCGCGTTACCTGGCAAAGCGCCGCATAATAATAGGGCAGCCACTGGTCTTTTTCCGCTTCCGCAATTCGCTGGAAAGTATTGGCCAGGTTGAGCAATGCATCAGGCGACAGAGCGGTATCCACAGACGGTACATGTTGCTCCATGGCCTTCTGGTATCTTTCGCTTTGCGCGAATGAAAGCAGGCTCATGCCGAGCAGAATGCTTAGAAAAAAGGTCTTCTTCATGTTCAGGAGTTTAAAGTTGAGAGTTTAAGGTTTAAGGTTTTATTTGAATTTGTTTATAGCGCGTTGTTCATCACTTCGTCGCTGCGGTCTATGCCAAAACTGATAAAGCAACCAAGGAACACAAACATGCGCGATGTGGGCGTAATCTCCTGCCGGCGCATGCCGTTCATCGAATACTGATAGCCATACACCTGCTTCAGGTTGAAAATATTACTTACCTGCAATACCCACACGGCATAAGACTTCGGATTTTGCTTACCAATGAAAGGCAGGTAGTTGATCGCAAAACTTACATTGTGATATGCCGGTACCCTACCCCGGTCGGCAAACTCATACTTGTTTGTATTATTGTCGTACACAATATTGTAATAAGGTCGGCCGCTCGCGAAATTATAAGCGGTATTCAGGTTCATCTTCAGCTTCTGTACAAATTTCTTGACCACCACAGAACCGGTATGTCTGGCCGCGAAATTGGGCGTGATGGCCGTGGGGAAAGTGAGAAAATCCCTTTTGGTATCGAGGTAAGAGTAGGAAATCCAGTAATCGAGATTGGTGATCGATTTCTTATCACGCCAGAATATCTCCAGGCCCTTCGCGTCACCAAATCCATTGTTGTTGATGGCGGTTTCCCTGAAGTTCACAAAGTCGGATTTCACCAGATCGTGATATTTCTTGTAAAATATTTCGGCGCGGAATGTCTGCTGGCTCACGGAACGCATAAACTGCGCTATGTAATGCGTGGCCTTCATAAAATCGAGCTGATAGGGCGAGGGCAGGTAGCGGCGTTCGGGGTTTTGATAGAATACGCCATAAGCCAGGGAAGCCTGTGTGCCCTTGCCCAACTTATAGGCCAGTGAAAGCCGTGGCGCCAGATTATTCCGATTCAGAATACTGGCATGCTCATAGCGAAGCCCCACTTTGGCCGCCAACGCATTTGTGACATAGATGTCGGCCTCAGCAAAGCCGGAACCAATCCATTCCGAAATGCGACCGGGATAGGACTGATCATTAAAATCGCGATAGGTAAAGCGTTCGCGCGCCTGGTTATATTCACCGCCAAAGCGAATGGCACTAAGCCCACGCAGCCTTCTTTCCATCACCAGCTTGGCGTTGAAATAATTACCTGTGGCGTTCAATGAAAATTCCTTTCCTTCCAAACCCGCCACCAATTCATCTTCCTTCTCTTCATTCTTCATATTGCTCCTGATCCGGTCCTTGTTGAAGGTATAGGAAACACCCGCCTGCATTTTCCAGCGATTTCCCAAACTCTCGCGCCAGGAAAGATTATGATAATGGTTGGTATTGTTCAAAGCAAATCGATCATAATAGCCCAGGGAGTCGATACTGGGTTGAGTAAAGTCGAGCTTATTGGTACTGAAATACCCATAGTATTTCACAATGCCCGTATTGGATGTCTTGATCCGGAAATTGGCATCGCCGGTATGAAAGCTCGGTACTTTATCGTAATCCTGCCGCTGCTTGATCACCGCAAATGCCGGTGCCAGGTTGGTATAATTATAATTGGCGCCAAAGGAGGAGCGCTTATTATCGGAAAGGTGCTGATAACCCGCTGCGGCACTCAGCACACTGATGCCCACATTGCCGGAACTCTGCTCAGGCAGGTCAATACTCTCGAGTATTAGCGCCGACGACAATGCCTGTCCATACAAAGCGCTGTACCCACCCGTACTGAAAACGGTTCCTTTGAAAATGAAGGGGGAGAAACGACTAAACTGCGCGATATTAGGTACACTACTATAGAAGAAATTATTCACCAGGGTACCATCAATAAAGGTCTTGGTTTCGGCAGCAGTACCCCCTCTTACGAACAGGCCTTCACTTTCACCCACCTGCTGCGCGCCCGGTAATGTTTTGAGTGCGCCGGTGATATCACCGTTGGCGCTGGCGGTGGTCACAATATCCAGCGGCTCCAGGAAGGCGGTGGCCCTCTTACGGTCGCTGGCTTCAAAAGTGCCGGCCGAAATCAAAACTGCCTGCATCTCCGTTACTTCTTCTTTCAACTGGATATCGATTTCCAGGGGCTGACCCTTCAACTCAACTTCCAGTGAAAAAGGGCGGAAGCCAACGGCAGATGCCTGCAGGATTTGCTTACCCTTATCGAGACTGGAAAAACTATACCGGCCCATGCTGTCGCTGGTGGCGCCATCGTAGCTGTCTTTAATGCTAATGCTTACCCCGTAAACGGGCTTCGATTTCGCATTTACCACTTTGCCGCTGATGCGGGTGCCCTGCGCTAACAAGGGTCCGGCCACCCACAGCGACAACAGGAATAATACCGGTTTTAGAATAAGGTTCATGGTTTTTGGCTGATTGCTATGCAAACGTAAAGTAGTTTATGATATAAACCAAATTATTTTAAAATAAAATTAGCCGGACAGTGAGCTGCCCGGCTATTAACCCTGTATGAAAACATCGATTATTGCTTGATTATCTTCTGTTGAGCCGTTTCGCCTTCGCAATGTACGCGCAGGATATAGTAGCCACGCGACAGGCTGTTGATATCGAAAGACTCGGTTTGGCTGGCGGCACCTGCCTGGCGGCTCAGCATCAATTGACCATTCTGGCCATAAATTTCGTAGCGGATATCTTTGCCCTGCCAGTTGGCAGGTACGGTTACGCTTACCTGATTGGTAGCGGGGTTGGGATAAGTGAGTACCGAAAGGCTGCTCTGGCCCTGCTTACCGATATGAATCATGCGCACTTGTGAATACTCAGCCTTGGTATCAATATCAACCGAGCGAAGTCGGTAGTAAATTACACCCTGACGGCTGGTATTGATGTTGTTGTCTACAAAGCTATAGTTGCGGGTTTCGTCGCTGTTGCCATAGGCAAACACCACGCCGATGCTGCTGTAGTCGCGGCCATCGAGGCTACGCTCCACTTCAAAATGGCTCACATTTTTTTCCATGGAAGTAGCCCATTTCAGGTCAACCTTATTGTTGTTGAGGTTGGCGGTGAAAGAAGCCAGCTTCACGGGCAGTGTTGATTGAACCGGGGCATTGTATTCGAAGCCGCGGAACCAGAAAGAATACATACGGTCGGCTACGCTGGAAGAACGGTTGCCCGTGCTACCGCCGGCGCGCATGCGAAACCAGCTCTTGTTATCATAACGCAGGGTGGTCATAACACCCGTTGCGGTTACATCAATATTCGTAAAGTTCGTCGTGGGACCATCAAACTGGCGGCCGGGGATCAGTGCGCCAAGCAGGTTGGTCAGTAAGTTGGTGATCGAAAGCAATGAATTCTGCTCCACGGTATAAGAAGTGGCATTGTGGAAAGAAACGCTCTCGCGCAGGCTGCGTCCATCACCATCAATATCGAGGGCGGTTACGTCGAACTTACTTACTGCAACAGCCGTGTTGGTACCTTCCACTACAAAGCGGATGTCAAAATCCATCCACCAACTTGTGTAGGTACCGGCATCGCCACGGTTGTAAGAAATCTGAGGCTGAAAGGCATTCTGGTGGCCGGTATTGTCCATATCGATATCATCGATACGCACACGGTTCGAAGAACGACCGATTATGGTTACCAGGGCATCAACATTGTTAGTAACATTGGGAAAGCGATAAACAGCGTTGTCGCTGCCGGCACTGCCTGATTCCAAAGAAGGATTCTTGAATACCAGTTCAGGAACGGTGTTTCCTGATTGTGCAAAACTGAAAAGGCTTGTAAAAAGGGTAGCGCCTGCCAGCAGGGTGCGCTTGAGAGACTGGGGTACGGGTAAAAATGTTTTCATTTCGTTTTCTTTAAGGGTTCGGGTTCTAATGCTGGTCTTCTGGATCGGATCCTTAAAGAATGAATGAATTTCCGTGAATCGCTCCCGTACTATTACGGGGTTTTTGGTCAATTCAGGATCGGATTATTTCAAACTTTCTTTAGGGTTGTTACGGATTCAGGAGCTAAAATAATACGACGTATTTACCGGTGCAAGTTTTTCACGCATTTTTTCGTAAAAAATACCGTATTTTCTGTAGTATTTTTACGATGATCACTGATTATCAATCTATAACGAAAGCAACATTAATTGCATGGATGGAGAGAAATGGGAGAAGTACGGGGGAGAATACCTATTTGAGGATTTGGGAATTTGGGGATTTGGGGACCTGCCTGCCGGCAGGCAGGTTTGTTTATTCGATGATTTGTGAAAGTGCTAAAATGTTGATGGTTAGTAGTGGGAGATGGACAGGTTTTTAGAGAATTGGCTGCCTTTATCATCTCTAAACCTATCGTCGCACCCGCCGCGGCGGGCGCGACGATAGGTTGAAATATTGAACAGCTTTATCTGAAACAGGATTATTGCTTTATACATAAACAACAAACCTTAAACCCAGAAACCTTAAACCCTAAACCCTAAACTTTAAACAAAAAACCCGCCATCTGGCGGGTTTTTTTTATCATTTGTATTGGGGAATGATCGATTGCGCGAGTTCCACCATTTTCTTGAGTCCGTCGTCGGGAAGATTTCCTTTCTTGAACTGTGCCAGCACATCCGGCAGTTTGTTTTCCATTTCCATCAGGAAATGCTCTTCAAACTCCTTCACGCGCTTCACCGCTACTTCTTTCAGGTATCCGTTGGTACCGAGGTAGATGATGGCTACCTGCTTTTCCACGCTGAAGGGCGTGTACTGAGGTTGCTTCAGCACTTCCACGTTACGGGCACCTTTGTCGATTACGTTCTTGGTAGCCGCATCCAGGTCACCACCGAATTTCGAGAACGCTTCCAGCTCGCGGTAAAGGGCCTGATCCAGTTTCAGGGTACCGGCAACTTTCTTCATCGACTTGATCTGCGCGTTACCACCCACACGGCTTACGGAGATACCCACGTTGATGGCGGGACGGATACCGGAGAGGAAGAGGTTCGATTCCAGGAATATCTGTCCATCCGTAATGGAGATTACGTTGGTGGGGATATAAGCCGATACGTCACCTGCCTGGGTTTCAATGATTGGCAGGGCGGTCAATGAACCACCACCTTTTACCAGGTGACGGATGGAATCCGGCAGATCGTTCATATTCTTCACGATCTCATCGTTGTTGATCACTTTCGCGGCGCGTTCCAGCAGGCGACTGTGCAGATAGAATACGTCACCGGGATAGGCTTCACGACCCGGAGGACGACGCAGCAGCAGCGATACCTCGCGATAAGCTACGGCTTGTTTCGACAGATCATCATAAATGATCAGAGCGGGACGTCCGGTATCGCGGAAGAATTCACCAATGGCGGCGCCGGCAAAGGGAGCATAGAACTGCAAAGGAGCAGGATCCGAAGCCGAAGCAGCTACGATGATGGTATAGTCCATGGCGCCATTGTCCTGCAGGGTCTTCATCACACCAGCGATGGTAGATGCTTTCTGCCCGATGGCTACATATATACAATATACAGGGTTGCCTGCTGCGAAGAATTCGCGCTGGTTGATGATGGTATCGATGGCGATAGCCGTCTTACCCGTCTGGCGGTCACCGATGATCAGCTCACGCTGTCCACGACCAATGGGGATCATGGCATCGATGGCTTTGATACCGGTTTGCAGAGGTTCTTTTACCGGCTCGCGGAAGATTACACCCGGGGCTTTTCTTTCAAGCGGCATTTCGTAGCGCTCACCAGTAATAGGTCCTTTACCATCGATGGGCTCACCGAGGGTATTCACCACGCGGCCTACCATGCCTTCGCCTACTTTAATAGAAGCGATCTGGCCGGTACGGCGCACTTTGGCACCTTCCTTAATGTCGCCACTTTCACCCATGAGTACCACACCCACGTTGTCTTCTTCCAGGTTCAGTGCAATGGCGCGCACACCATTCTCAAACTCCACCAGCTCACCATAGCGCACATTACCCAAACCATATACACGGGCAATACCATCGCCCACCTGCAGCACCGTGCCCACCTCTTCCAGGTCGGCGCTTGCATTGAAATTGCTCAACTGCTGACGCAATATGGCACTTATTTCATCGGGTTTAATTTCTGACATATTGTTATGTTTTACGTTGTACGTATTACGTTCTACGTTTTTTCAGCAAAATGTAATACGACTTATTTATTCCAAACTTTTATTGTTTCTCTTTCATTCTATACTACGTAATACGTATAACGTAATACGTACTACGTAATACGTATCACCTGATTTTGTAAACAAAATCATTATTCTCAAACTGCTTCGCTATCGCCTTCAAATCATAAGCAATGCTCGCATCCACCAGCCTGTCGCCTATCTGCAACACAAAGCCTCCGATCAGGGAAGGATCCTGCTTTTCTTCCAGCTCAATCTTTTCATAACCGGCTGACTGACGCACTTGCGCTACAATGCTATTGCGAACGGCATCGCTGATGGGCGTGGCGGTTGTCAGCTTTACGGTATGGATATTCTTGTGTTCCTTATATTGTGCGATAGCTGCATTCGCGATTTCGGGCAAATGCATCTCACGACTTTTGCTGATCAGCAGCCGGTTGAATGACTGCGTGAGTTCGCTTAGTCGGCCAGCCGTTACCGCTTCCATAATTTTCTGCTTGGTATCGGCCTTGATGATAGGGCTACGCAGCAGGTTCACGAAATCGCGGTTGCTTTTGCAAACATCTCTCAGCCAGATCATGTCGCTATACACTTTCTCCAGCTCGCCCCTTTCAATGGCAAGGCCGATCAGTGATTTTGCGTAGCGTGTGGCAATACGTGGGTTGGGCATGATCAGTTCATTTTAACTTCTTCTACCAGGCTCTTGATATGCGCTTCCTGGCTTTCTTTGGCCGACAATTCGCGACGCAATACTTTTTCGCTTACTTCAATCACCAGTTTACCAACCTGGTTCTTCACTTCGGTGATGGCCGCCATTTTTTGTGCGTTGATAGCAGCCTGTGCTTCGGTGATGATTTTGTTCGCCTCTACTTTGGCCTGCTCACGGGCTTCGTTTACGATGCGGTCGCGGGTTTCGCGGGCATCTTTCAGCAGTTGCGCTCTCTCCTCATTGGCTTTGGCCAGGAGGGCTTCATTCTCACTTTTCATCTGCGCCATTTCAGCTTTCACTTTTTCTGCCATTTCCAGGCTGTCGCTGATGCTCTTCTCGCGGTCGCGCAGTCCCTTCACAATGGCAGGGAAAGCGAATTTGCCCAGAATAAAAAACACCACCAGGAAGGCCAGGAGTGTCCAGATGAGGAGACCGAATTCGGGGGTTAAGAGTTTCATTTCTTAAATGTTGTACGTCTTACGTATTACGTAATACGTTTTTATCAGGGTTGATTTTGCGTTACGCAAATTCTATTCGTTTCATTTCAATTTTTAATTCCACGTATTACGTAATACGTACTACGTAAAACGTGAAAACCACTGCATCCTCCGCCCTGTGCTTCGGATGCAGTCGTTTTTCTGTCCACGATTAGAGAACCATGGCCAGGAAGCCTACGATGATCGCAAACAGCGCCGCACCTTCTACGAGGGCCGCACTCAGGATCATGTTGCTTCGGATGTCGTTTGCCGCTTCGGGCTGACGCGAAATGGCTTCTACAGCGCCTTTACCAATCTGGCCGATACCCACACCAGCTCCAATTGCAGCCAGTCCGGCACCGATTGCGCCACCAAGGTTCGCGATACCCTCTAACAGAAATAAATCCATGTTGCTTGTTTTATAATTGAATAAAAATTAAACGATAGCCGGTTCGTGCCCTTCATGCCCATGTGCTTCCTCATGATGATGGTCGCCTTCCATAGCCTGGCCAATAAATACGGCCGCCAGCATGGTAAAGATGAAAGCCTGCAGGAATGCTACCAACACTTCGATGAAATAAATAAATATGGTAAACCCTACCGCCAGCGGTGAAGCACTCCAGCCGGCTACAGGTGCCAGTTGACCAAAGATGAAGATCAGCGAAATCAAACAGATAATGATGATATGACCCGCCAGCATGTTGGCAAACAAACGAATGATAAGGGCGAAGGGCTTGATAAAGATGCCCAGGAACTCCACAGGAACCAGGATGAGGTACTTTACAAGGAAAGGTACACCCGGAGGATTGAAGATATGACCCCAGAAATGCTTGTTGCTGCTAAACAGGATGGCGATAAAGGCAATGGCACCCAATACCATGGTGAAGGCAATATTGCCGGTAACATTGGCCGATCCGGGGATCAGGCCAAAAATATTGTTGACAAGAATGAAGAAGAAGATCGTGAGCAGGAAGGGCAGGTATTTGTCGGACTTATGACCCAGGCTGGGTTTTACCACCTGATCATCCACGAAAGTGATGATGGGCTCCAGCAGGCTTTGCGAACCCTTGGGAGCGGTGCGTACACCCACACCCGACTTGTACCGCTTCGCGATGCGGAGCATGATGATGGTAAAGATGGTGAGGGCCAGCAGCATCTGCACCACATTACGGGTGAGCGAAAGATCGTAAACGGTAACAGATTCATCGATCTGGCCGCTGGCATTTACCGCTACAATATCTTCAGGATTATACTTCTTGGGGTCGAGGCCGAGGTGCTCAATGCTTTCAGCCGTCAGCAGGCGGTAGCCTTCATGATCTTCATGTCCATGCTTGAATTTGGAGGACATGAAAGTGCTGAAACCTTTTTCAGGGCTATAGATGATGATCGGCAGCGGAATGGAAACCGGGTGCTTTACGCCATCGTCGCCGGTAATATCCATAAAATGAAATTCGTGGCCATTTAATACGTGGCCAAAGATCACCTCGGTGGCGTTGAAGCCTTCCTTTTCGGCGGCTTCGTGGCCGGCTTCCTGACCATGCGGGGCATCGTGCTGCCCTTCATGCTGAGCCAGGCCGGTAAAGGGCAGGGCCAAAACAATGAAAAACAGGCTGAAAACCGCTATGGTAAAGGATTTGAGGCGTCCGCAATGCATATTCTTCCTGAAATTTGGCGCAAAGATAAGGGTGCGTAAATGAAAAACAGAATGGAAGAATTCTTTTTGCGCTAAACTCAGGATTTTTTTTCGGAAGCATCGCCGCTTTTCAAATCCCGGATTCGCTAAAGGCGGAGCAAGTCTTCGGATCCTTCGGAGGGTGGGTGACATTTTTGTTGATAAGGCGCTGATAATGCGTTCGTTGTTAGTGGTGAATGTCGCGTCCAAAAAAAATTTGACACTTCATAACAGTAGACATTTATCTGCGCTCATCAGCGGAAAAATCTGCGAAAATCTGCGGGAAATACTTCAGCACTTTAAACAGCTTCAGTGTTCAGGAGAGTTTTCCCGCAGATTTGCGCAGATTGCAGCGCAGATTTGCGCAGATTTTTTCTCAAAAAAATATTCAATTCACAGTTTACCGATAACCCGCACCTTCGGCGCGGCGGGGCGGGTTTGCGCAACATGATTCACGTCTACCGATAACCCGCGCCTTCGGCGCGGCGGGGCGGGTTTGCGCAACATGATTCACGTCTACCAACAACCCGCGCCTATGGCGCGGCGGGATTGCGCCGCAGACTGATATTACCAATTGAAGTTCTATTCTTTACGCCAACGACCCTTATTTCTACTACCTACTATCTACTTCCTACTCCCTACTCACGCGGTATCAAACTGCATTTCATGCAACTGCGCATAATAGCCTTTCTGCTCCAGCAGCTCTTCATGGGAGCCCATTTCGCGGATACGCCCTTTATCCATGACAACTATTTTATCCGCCTTGCGGATGGTGGAGAGCCGGTGGGCGATAACGATGGATGTGCGGCCCTCGATCAGGGTGTCGATGGCATGCTGAATCAGTTGCTCGCTTTCGGTGTCAACGGACGATGTGGCTTCGTCGAGAATCAGAATAGCGGGATTATAGAGGAGCGCACGGATAAAGGAGATCAGTTGCCGCTGCCCCAGCGAAAGGGTGGCGCCCCGTTCCATTACATTATAATGATATCCACCGGGTAGCTGCATGATGAAATCGTGCATCCCGATCAGGCGGGCGGCTTCTTCCACTTTTTCAAAAGGTATATCCTGGTTGCGCAGGGTAATATTATCGAGCACCGAACCTGAAAAAAGAAATACATCCTGCAGCACCACACCGGTCTGGCTACGCAAATAACCCAGATCATAATCGCGGATATCCCGGTCATCAATCCGGATGCTCCCCTTCTGAATATGATAAAGCCGGTTGAGCAAACTGATGATCGTGGTTTTGCCGCTTCCCGTATGCCCCACGATGGCTACGGTTTCGCCCGGCTCAATCCGGAAGCTGATGTCGCGTAAAACATACTGCTCGCCCGTATAGGCAAAGCTCACCTCGTCAAATTCCACCTTGCCCTTCACCGGGCCGGCGGGCAGCAAGGGGGCTGCAGATGGCTCCGCGATAAAATCGGGATTATCGAGCACTTTGAATACACGCTCGCTGGCCACCACCCCCATCTGCACTACATTAAACTTATCGGCGATGATCCGCAGCGGACGGAAAAGCAGGTTTAGGAAAAGGATAAAGGAAATAACCGTACCCTGCTGGCTCACCTGCAGGTTGAGCGCCTCTTTGGCCGCCCACCACACAATCAATCCGGTAGAGAGCGCCAGCACAATTTCCACTATCGGAAAGAAAACCGAATAGGCAAAGATCGCCCGGATATTGGCGTGACGGTGGGCCTGGTTGATCTTTTTAAACTTATTCATTTCCCGCTCTTCGGCCGAAAAGGATTGCACCACCTGCATCCCGGTAAGATGTTCCTGCACAAAAGCATTCAGCGCGGCCACCGCATTCCTTACTTTAAAGAATGAGCGGTTGATGCTTTCCTTAAAATAATAAGTAGCGATAATAATGATGGGAAAAGGAATCAACGCCACCAGCGTAAGCACAGGATCAATATAAACCATCACGCTCAGTACACAAACAATCGACAACAAATCGGCAATAATGGGTACCAGCCCATCGGCAAAAATATCATTGATGCTTTCAATATCATTGATGGTGCGCGTGGTGAGGGTACCAATAGGCGTGCGGTCGAACTGGCTGAGGTTGAGTCGAAGAATTTTTCGATAAACGGCTACCCGCATGTCGCGCACAACAGACTGGCCCAGCCAGGCCGTGGTATAGGAAAACCAAAAGCGCATCGCAGTTTCCACCAGTATCAGGCCAATCTGAATCAGCGTAATATTGATCACCATCCGCTCTACCGAGTTAGCTACATAATCGTTTACCGTTACCTGTATCAGGTAAGGCCTCACAGGCGTTAAAAAAGCCAGCAGGACGGCCAGCGTTAAAGAGAGATAGAATTTTTTCTTGTAAGGAGCCGCGTAGCCAAAAACCCGGCGAAGAACGGAGAGGTTGAATTTGTTAGGCGAAGCGGACAAGAGTTCTACGTTTTACGTTGTACGTTTTACGTAATACGTTTTAGGTAATACGTTTTACGTTTTTGTTCGATTGTTAAGGAATGGTGTATTGTGGCGTTTTTTAGTGGCATTCAAGTGAACTTGTTATACCTGAACCCATCAATCCAGTATCATAGAAACAAATTTCTAATCTTTATCAATAAAATAAAATCGACACTCCATACAGAAGACGTACAACGTACAACGTAATACGTAAAACGTAATACGTACAACGTATCACTCCTCCCCCATCTCCCTCTTATACGCCTTAATAAAAATCGCTCCGAGGTTTTTGTAGGGTGGGATATAATCTTCAAAACCCTCTACCCTGGCGCTGCTCTTAAATTCTTTCCAAAAAGGAATCCAGTCAATATTACTGCCATTGCGCAACTTTTCGGTCAGTAATTGGAAGAACGGTTTGTTGATGGCGGTTTTGCCTATTTGTTTGGAGGCGATGATATGCGCGTCGCTGGATTTTTGAAGGATATGATCGATCAGGTGAAAGCCGCCACAGCTACCCATGAAAACCACTTTGGAATGGGTAGACATATACTGAATGGTGCTTTCCGCAAAATAGCTGTGTCCGCGGTGAATGGTAACCGTAGGATAGATCTTATTCTTCTCCAAAAACGCCCCCAGGGCCTGCTGTGCCCGGTCGTCTTCGCCGGTTTCTTCCGGCAGGGGACGGTTGGCATAAATGATCACCGGTTTGCCCCTGGTACTGCGGATGCTGATCCACTGCGGGTGACTCCGGTCGATGCTCCAGTTACTGGCAGGGAACATATTCTGAAACCCATTGAAGATGGCCCTTCCATCCTCATCACCATAAAAGAAAACCTGCGCTATCACTTCCCCTTTATCATTGAGCAAGGATTCAAAAGGCACATTGTACACAGGCGGAATACCCAGCTCACTGGTTAGGTCAACCTGCTTGGTCGAATCCGCGCTCAGGAATAGTTTATTGAGGATGTTGTAGATAACAATACCCTTATTGTTGTTTTGTTCAACATTGCGGATATAGTTTCTTTGCACCAGGTCCAGCACTTCGCTGGCCAACCTGGGGTTGGCTTCCACAATACTTGCGTAGGAGTCGGCCACATCCACCCCATCTTCGAGACCCTCTGTTTTTTCGAGGTTGCCCACAAAAGCCTTCATCAGGTCGGTTGCATCGCCATGGCTGGGAAAGCTGGATAGAAAATTTCCCAAAGTATTATAAGCAGCCGCCTGACTGATGAATTTTCGGTAATGATCAAAACGCAGGCTCAGCAGCAGTGAATCGCCCCGCTGATTAATCTTGCGCATCATGAGCGGGTAGACGCCATTGGTATAGCTGGAGGTATAGATCAAACCATCGGACAATACGGCGAGGTAATACAACTCTTCAGCCGTCAGGTTCTGAATGCAGCGGAAGCGCACGGCATCGGGTTCATTGTGCAGGCCATTGATGGTGGTAACAAATACATCCCTGGCTTTTTTCTGTAAGCGGTTCAGCAGATCTTGGTGCGCATAGGCGGTATCGCCCCGCAGCATACGGTCTACATAATCCAGCCGGGTATTGACCAGCAGCCGGAAATATTGAACCGAATCTTTCTCCGTCCGGTCAATATCTTCCAGGGTCAGTTTGCCCTTTACGATATTATCCAGAAAAGGAAAATATTGTTGTCCGCTTTTGCTACGGCTCATACGGGCCACGGCTTCTACAAAGGGATCGTCTTTGATATTGCGGATGATCGTGCCCAGCTTATTACTGGCTTGTGCATAAGTGTACAATTGGGAGGGAAACCTGCGGGCCACCAGCTTCACCAGGCTATCGGCAAAAGGCACATCGGGATTTTGCTTCAGGGTATAAAGTGTTTCCGAGGGGTGCAGCAGGCAATATTTCAATACCAAAAGGTCCTTGGCCTCGCGATACCCGGGGTTGCGGCCGAAATTATCCGCCGCCATCACCGCGGCGGCCTCATCATAAGCCAGGGAGCGAATAACGGGTTCAATACTCTGCTCCTGCTTATCCAATTCCAGGCATTGCAGGTAAGCATCTATGATGGATTCCAGCTTGAGCGGATTCACCGTTTTGCCCGGCCAGTTTTGCCGCACATAGCGCAGCAGGTTCGACATACCCGAGAGATAGTTTACCTTCATTCGGTGATCGAGCGCGCTATCGGCTTCGGTGTCCCATTGAAAAATATCGATACGGCGGGTAACCACACGGGTAAGCAGGAGGTTGATTTCTTCGTTCTTCGATACCGCGAAAAGCAGATCAGCCTTACCATCCGAGGCGAGGAGCTGGCTTTGTTCACGGTCGATATAGTCGTGGAAAAGTTCCCGGTTTTTTGGAGGCTTCAGTTCTCCGAGCTTTGAAGTATCCATTTGCGCATCCGAAAGCAGGGCGCAGCCCAGCAGCCCAAGGCCCAGCAAACAATATTTCAGGGTCGCTATCATAAGGATCGAAACACAAATTTAGTAATAGGTATTGATATTCAGTAGTATTTAACAAGTATCCCTCCCAGCTTCCGGGCGGGGCCGGTGAGACATTAATTTATCATTAACTCTCTGTAAACAGATGAAGCCTATTTCCCTGTCTATCAATTTACCAGTAGGTTTGCGCAAATTTTCAATGGTATGGAAGCGAAGCCTCGAAAGGTCCTGATTGCGGACGATGAGCCAGACATATTGGAAATACTGAAATATAACCTGGCTGGCCAGGGTTATGAAGTTGTGACTGCCAAGGATGGCGACGAAGCCCTGGAAAAAGCCAAACGCTTTCAACCCGAGCTGATCGTACTGGATGTGATGATGCCGCGAAAAACAGGGGTGGAAGTTTGCCAGTTGTTGCGCGCGCAACCCGCGTTTAAAGATACCCTGATCATATTTCTGACCGCCGTTAACGATGAAAGCACCCATATCAAGGGCCTCGAAACCGGAGCGGATGATTATGTGAGCAAGCCCATCAGCCCGAAAGTCTTCATCAGCCGCGTGAATGCGCTATTCCGCCGCCTGGGCAAAGCCGAAGTGAAAACACTGGAGATCGGCAACCTGCTGATTGACCCCGAACGATTCCTGGTGCAGGTAGATGGCAAAGACATTATCCTCGCTAAAAAAGAATTTGAACTACTCTACCTGCTTGCACAAAAACCCGGAAGGGTCTTTCTCCGCAATGAGATCCTGAACCAGGTTTGGGGCAACGATGTAATTGTAGGCGACCGCACCATTGATGTGCATATCCGCAAAATCCGCCAGAAGCTGGGAATTGATTGCATTACTACGGTGAAGGGAGTGGGGTATAAGTTTGAAGTTTAATTGTTGAATCGTTGAATTGTTGAATCGTTGAATTGGAATAGCTATTAATTTCCGAGTTTCAATGAAAAATATATCAGGAATCCCTAAGGATTCAACCTTAAACAGTTCAACGATTCAACAATTCAACGATTCAACAATTCTTCTTCCAGCCTAAAATTGGGTAATTTCGGCTCGTCATGTTTTCCCTCAAAAATCTTTCTCCCCGCCTCTTATCATTTCTTACCGCTCTTGCGCTGGCGGCTCCTATCAGCCTGCTGGTTTATTTCTTTGAGCAGCGCTGGCAACCCGTTGTGCTGAGCTTTGTGCTGATTTTGCTGGGAGGATACCTGCTCATTTACCTGGTGCTGGAGCGATTTATTTATCGCAAGATCAAACTGATTTATAAGTTCATTTATCAGACCAAGGCCACCAAACGCGAAGAAACTTATTACAAGTATATCCTGCCACGCAAGTCGATCGACGAAGTGCGCGAGGACGTAGAAGCCTGGGCCATTGAAAACCGCAAGGAACTGGAACTGCTGCGGGCTAATGAACAATTTCGCAAGGAGTTTTTGCAGAACCTTTCGCATGAATTCAAAACACCCGTTTTTGCCATACAGGGCTATGTGGATACGCTACTGCATGGCGCGCTGGAGAATCCGGAGGTAAACCGGAAGTTTCTGGAAAAAACAGCCACCAATGTGGAGCGGCTTACCAATCTGCTCAATGACCTCGATGAAATTTCAAGGCTGGAACGCGGCGAGCTCAACCTCATCAAGCAAAACTTCGTGATCCAGGACCTGGTGAAGGAAGCTTTCGAAAGCATCTCCATCATGAGCATGCCCAAGAATATCAAATGCCAGATCAAGAAAGGATGCGAGGCACCCCTCACCGTATTTGCAGATAAGGAAAAAATCAGGCAGGTGATTCTCAACCTGGTGGAAAACTCCATCAAATATGGCAAGCAAAACGGCAATATCACCGCCAGCATGTACAATACCGATGATAAGCATATCCTGATCGAGATCAGCGATGATGGTATTGGCATCCCTGAAAAGCACCTGGTCCGCATATTCGAACGTTTCTATCGCACCGAAGAAGGCCGCAGCCTCGATGTAACCGGCAGCGGACTGGGACTGGCCATCTGCAAACATATCATTGAAGCGCACGGACAAACCATACACGTAAGAAGCCGAGAAGCGGTGGGAACGACGATTGGGTTTACGTTGGAACGCAGAAAGGATTGAGGGACGTATTACGTAGTACGTATTACGTAATACGTTTAAGGTTTAGGGTGAAATGTCAAAAGATTTAATTGTAGTAAGTGCGCGTGTTCTGCGTTTTACGCCCTTTGAGTCCTACGTCATTTCCTGTTAAATTGCAGGATGGTGCTCCGAATTTTCATTTTTCTGGTCTGGCTAATTAATGGGCTTTTCTGCAAGGTGTTGAATATTGTACCCAGACACCAGCAGATTGTGGCAAGGGTTGTTGGTCATGAATGGGCTCCCTGGCTTACCAAAACTATTGGCATCCTTGAAATAGGGATGGCATTTTGGGTATTGAGTCAATGGAAAAAACGATCATGTGCCATTGTTCAAATCCTTACAGTTGCGACGATGAACATCATAGAAGTGAACCTTGCACCGAATTTGCTTTTATTTGGCCCCTACAACATTATACTGGCAATAGTTTTTATTTTTGCAGTGTACCTTCATGGATTCAGGATGGATCAAATGAAGGTTCCTGATTAATGACCGGCTAATTTAATCCTGCAATTAATCTTAAAAAGCTAAGCCAATTTGCTCCAATCGCATCCATTCGCCGTCGAAGCATTTTTTGAACATTCACTGGTTCTGACATATGCTTATCCGGTTGAAAAATTGCAGGCAATGCTACCCCCGCCCTTAACGATTGACAGTTGGCAGAGCAAATATGGATTTGCGGCTCTTGCACTTGTACAAACCCGTGGTTTGCGACCAAAGGGCTGGCCTGCATTTATGGGTCGCGACTTTATCCTGGCTGGGATCCGCTTATTCGTTCGATATACCGATAGCCGGGGTCGAAATCTCAGAGGTCTGTATATTTTGAGATCCACCACGAATCGAAGATTAATGAAATGGGCAGGTAATCTCTTCACACGGTACAACTACAGTTTCACGGATATAGCAATGAAATCAGAAGGAGGAGAATTACAGTTTCTATCGAATAATACGGGTATTGATGTTCATATTACTCAACATGATACCAACATCCCTTTGCCGGAAGGAACCTGTTTTTCCAATTGGCAGGAAGCCCGTCGATTTGCAGGGCCTCTTCCTTTCACTTTCACCTGGAATGAACGGCAAAACAAGATGCTGATTATCGAAGGGGTCCGCAACAACTGGAAGCCCGAAGCGGTGTCAGTAATAAAGGCAGAGGCAAGACTTCATCCAAACCTGGATAATATGAAAGGAATACTCGCCAGCGCATTCCTCGTTAGTAATATTCCGTATTATTGGAAAAAAGGTATTTACGATCCGTGGAAACCCGTCAATCCATAGATATAAAATTATATCGCCAACCTTTTGAAGGCATAAGAAATATCATTCGTTTCAACTGGCATTTCTTTCTGGCTGGTGGGTTGCTTATTGCCATTCTTTTCGCCATTGCAGTACTCGTCAGTTATCCCTTATCGTTGTTTGCGACATCCCTGGCCATTTTGACCAGCTTTGCCATCTTGCTATCGCTGGTAGCATCCTGGTACATTTACGACGCAAGTGGCTTGTATAATATGGCTTGGCTTAAAGATGTTTCAGGCACGAAACCCAATCATATCGTCAATATTCATGCAGGTTTTGATGAGACAAGCGAATTGCTACAGGCGATTTATCCCAATGCCCGCGTTTCAGTATTCGATTTTTACGACCCAAAGAAGCACACAGAAATTTCTATAAGCAGGGCCAGAAAATGGAAAGCAGCTTTTCGGGGTACTATTGCATTCGATACCAGTGAAGTGAATCGATTGCCCCGGAATGCTTCCTGGTACTGCTTATTCTTTGCAGCTCACGAAATACGAAATGAGGATGAGCGTGTCCGGTTCTTTTCAGGAATAAAAGAATTGGCAGGGACCAATGGGAAATTACTGGTGATGGAGCACTTGAGAGATCTTCCCAACGGGTTAGTTTATAATGTGGGTGTTTACCACTTCTACCCGGAATCGACCTGGAGCAAGAATTTCAATGATGCGGGTTGGCATATTGAGAAGAAATTAAAAATAAATCCCTTTATTCACTTGTATGTTTTATCCCCACATTAGCATTCATCTTAAAATTGCAGGATCACTTTTGGTACTATTGGGACTACTGCACCTGGTGTTTCCAAGGTATTTCAAGTGGAAGACTGAACTGGCTGGACTTAGTCTCATCAATCGGCAATTAATGGAGGTACACACGCTATTTATTGGATTGATGGTTTTTATGATGGGATGTCTTTGCCTTTTCAGCAACACTAATCATTGGCAGTCTCCTATGGGAAAGCTGATCGCATTGGGTCTATCGGCCTTTTGGCTTATTCGACTGCTAATACAATTCTTCTACTATTCACCTCGCTTATGGCGTGGCAAAGCTTTTGAAACGATAGTACATATCTCTTTCTCTATGCTGTGGACCTATTTATCCACGGTGTTCGTATCGCTGTATAGATACTGAATCTCTAGATAAGCAAACGACTCCCAGACCAAAAAGCCAACTTCAGTCAAAAACTCCATTCATCAACCCTAAACCTAAGAACGTAGAACGTACTACGTATTACGTATTACGTTCCACGTATTACGTTCTAAAACTCTTCCCCCAACAGCTTCGCCATATACCCTGCCAATTCCTGCTGATACACCTGCGCTTCTTCTTCCATCTCTCCTTTGGGTTCAATGCCGGGCCCTATCATGGCCAACCAGGTTTGGGAGGAGCCCCGTATAAAGGCGCTATGCGATTTCCATTTGGCATCGCGGCTGCCGCGGCCATGATCGGTGGTGATGAGCAGCGTGGTTCGATCTTTATATCCCGACGTGCTTTGTAGGGTCGTCCACAAGTCGGCCAGCATGCGATCAATACGATTGGCCTGCTGAAGGTATTCGCCATAATTTCCGTGATGCGCAAACTCATCGGTTTCACCAAGCCCTATAAACAGAACACGCGGCTTTTCCCGAATCAAATAATCCCTGGCCGCCAAAAAGCTGATCTGATCCTGCCGGGTGGCCGTTTTTTCATCTGCATGCAAATCCTGCAAATGATTGAGGCGATCGGCAATATCATTTGTTGCTGTTTTCGACAATTGCGTATAGCCGCTATTAACCGGAAGTCCGGTAGCATCAGCATTCAGGATGTAAGGAAATACATCCCAGGAAGTAAATGCTGCTACCTTCCCCTCAAAGCCGGGTTGCTGATTCAGCCATGATAATACGTTTACATTGGGATTCGTACGACGGCTATTCGATGATATAAGGAGATCGGTAGTTCCCGTGAAAATTTCATTGTATCCCGGGTAAGATACCTGATACAAATTGGCGGTATTCACCTTGTTGCCCAATTGGCGATTGCCCCAAAGCTGGCCCTTGCGGGATACTACATTCCACATAAAGGGCATCAGCAATCTCCGCCGCTCTTCCGCTTTCGGATGCCAGTACAGCAGGTTTAAAGTGGCGGTGTCGCCGGCAATATCGGGGTCGCGGATCAGTTCCGCATCAGCGCCGGTAAACAATTCCTGCCATCGATATCCATCAACGGTAACGATGACCAGGTTATGTGTGCTGTCGGATGGTTCAGGCAGTGCTGCGATGGTGGGATAATTCTCCGTAGAGGGTAAAGCGAACAACAGGGCTGCCAGAAAAGGAGCAGATTTCACTGTGTAACGGTTTTGCAAAACTCCATTATGAATGTTACCTGCAGGTTATTGCAAGATCAAGTTTTTGTAAACTCGTGCCTCTAAAGCCAACTTAATAAAAAGGCAGTAAACTGGCAGTTGCTTAAATTATTGACGCACTACACTGCCATCAGGAGTCTGCGTTCATCTGCGGAAAAATCTGCGGGAAATCTCTCCTGAACTTTTAACCGGTTTAGAGTGCCGAATAGTTCCCGCAGATTTTCGCAGATTTTTCCGCAGATGAACGCAGATTTTTTTAAACTGCTTACTTTCTGCACCCTAAAGAAAAACTTTAAACATTAAACTCTAAACCCTAAACCCAACGTAAAACGTAAAACGTAAGACGTACTACGTAATACGTAATACGTCTTAATCATTTCATCACATCTGCTTAACCTCCTGTTTATACTGCCTGCTTAGCTTTATGAAACCTCTGGTATGCAAAAACGTCCCGTTGAAGTAGTAGTCATCTCCGACCTGCACCTGGGCACTTATGCCAGCCGTGCCAAAGAATTCTCGGCCTATCTTCAATCTGTTTCTCCCCGCCTGCTGGTACTCAATGGCGACATCATTGATGGCTGGCAATTCAGCAAACATTTTTTTCCGGCTGCGCATATCCGGATCATTCAGGACATAATACAATTACTGGCCAGCGGCACAAGAGTGATTTATATTACCGGCAACCACGATGAGTCGTTGCGTCGCTATTCCGACCTGCAATTGGGAAACTTTCAATTGGCCGACAAAGTGGTAATAGAGATCAATGGCCGCATGACCTGGATATTTCATGGTGATGTTTTTGACCACACCAGTAAAAACACGGCCAAGTTCTGGGGCAAGCTGGGCAGCAATGGGTATGCACTTTTGCTGGGTTTCAACAAATGCATCAATGCAATCTTACATCGGTTTGGCCGCAACAAGGTTTCGCTTTCCCGAAAACTGATGGAGCAGTTTCATAGGCGGGTGGTGAAAATTGAAGCTTTTGAAGAAAAGATCGCCGAAATCGCCATTGAAAAGAAATACGACACCGTTATATGTGGGCATATTCACCAGCCGCAGAAAAGAGTGATTGAAACCGAAAAGGGCCGGGTTACCTATCTCAACTCGGGCGATTGGGTAGAGCATATGACCGCTCTTGAGTTCTACAATAACGACTGGCACCTTTACAGCTTTGAAGAATCAGAGCTGAAGCCCGAAAAAGCAAAAATGGAAAAGCCGAAAGCCGATGTGCTGACCGACGAAGTAGCCATGTTTATGCATACACTCCGGTAACGGATATCGGGAACAACAATTCATCAAAATTCAACAGCATGAAAATCCTTTATTCCGTCCAGGCCACAGGAAATGGACATATCAGTCGCGTCATGGAACTGCTGCCTCATCTGCGGCAGTTGGGCGAGATCGATCTCTTCCTTAGCGGCAGCAACAGCCAGCTAAAGCTGGATGCGCCGGTAAAATACCGTAGCAACGGGCTTAGCCTCTTCTACAATTGCAGCGGAGGGCTCGACTACTGGAAAATGATCAAAGGCTTTCATCCGCTTCGGCTTCGCAAAGAAATTCAGGAGCTTCCGGTGGAGCAATACGATTTGGTGATCAATGATTTTGAATACATCACCGCCGCAGCCTGTGCCCGAAAACAGGTCCGCTCCGTCAACTTCGGTCACCAGGCCAGTTTTTTTTCCGACAAAACGCCAAGACCTGCCCGCAGTAATCGTACGGGTGAATTTATTTTGAAGAATTATTCCAAAGCCAGTCATTACCTGGGTCTTCACTTTAAGAAATACGATGATTTTATCTTCACACCCGTTATCAAAAAAGACATTCTGGAGGCGCAGCCTTCAGACCAGGGCCATATTACCATATACCTGCCCGCCTATTGCGAAAAGGAGTTGGTGGAAGTGTTTGGGCAGTTTCGGGACCATCGTTTCGAACTATTCAGTGGCGAAACCAGGGCGGCCCGCATGGAAGGAAATCTGAAAATTCTCCCTATCGATAAACAATTATTCAATCAAAGCCTGATCCATTGCCATGGCATAATTTGTGGCGCCGGCTTTGAAACGCCCGCGGAAGCCTTGCAACTCCGCAAAAAACTGATGGTGATTCCCATCCGCAAGCAATACGAACAACAATGCAATGCGGCCGCCCTGGCCGAAATGGGCATCCCCACCCTCGAAATGATCGGCCCCGATTTCAAGGAAGTTTTTGAAAAATGGCTTTCTCAACCACAGGATGTGGAAGTGGATTATAGCCGGACGGTGGAGGAATGTATGAAGCAGTTGGAGTTGCTGATGTGCGAAGTTTAGAGTTTAAAGTTTAAGGTTTAAAGTCTGATGGAGGGAGAATGCAAGAATTCTTTCTGACTAATTATCAATCTACTCATTTACCTTAAACCTTAAACTCTAAACCCTAAACTCTTCCACAAAAAAAACCATCCCAGAACGGGATGGTCACTGCATGAGAAAATTGCCTGCGATGGTAACTGCTAACCCATCTGCAATTAGGAACGACGGTGAAGAAAGAACTGATGCAAAGATGGCCCGGCTATTTTAACCCACTGTTACGGACAGGTTACCCCTGTATTAAATCCCCTGCAAAGCCCGGAAAACCCTTAATTCCGCAGATGGCCAAAAATTTAATATTATCTTTCTGTTAAGTTTACGTATTTTCAATTGCCGGTTTGGGCGCGCTGCGCCCAAACCGGCAATTGAAAATACCTGTGAAACGACTATCCGCCATATCGCTCCTGTTCCTACCGCTGGTATGCTTGCTGCTGCTGGCAGGGCGTCCTGCATCAGGTGGATATACCATCCGTTTCGACTTTTTTGGTGAAGCCGTTCAGTTTGAATGGGATCCCGCACTGGCGGTGCGATTCCAGGCCGAATTGTCTGAATCATCCGTCCAGCAATTTTATAGCGAGATCAGCCAAAAGGACTATAGCAAAGTAATCAGGGCACTGAAGGATTATAAAAGCCTGCACAAACCCGACGACTGGCTGTTTTATCAACTGATCCGGAAAACGGCCCAACAGATAAGTCCCAAAGCCGCCAATTATCAGCGCTACACGCTCTATAAATGGTATTTCCTGCAACAAACGGGCTATGATGCCATTCTCGCCATTTCGGGCGACAAAGTGCTGTTTTATGTGCAGAGTGATGAAGTAATTTATAATATTCCTTCCCGCATGAGCGGGGGGCGGCAATATATCTGCCTCAACTTTCACGATTACCCCGGGCTGGATTTGCAGAAAGAGCAATTTGAACAGGTATCATTACCGGTGGCCAATAAGGTTCGCGGCTTCTCCTACAAAGTAACCCAGTTGCCGCAATTCGATAGTAGTAGCTACGAGGAAAAAGATATCCGCTTCCGCTATTACCAGAGTGAATATAAGTTTAGGGTGAAGCTGAATCCGCAGGTGAAGTCCATATTCGCCAATTATCCCGTGGTGGATTATGAATATTATTTCAATATCCCCATGAGCCAGGAAACCTATGGTTCACTCATTCCTGCCCTTCGGAAAAACCTGGAAGGCATGAATATCCGCAGTGGCGTGGATTACCTGATGCGCTTTACCCGCTATGCATTCCTGTACCGACCCGATACCGAAGTTTTTGGCGATGAAAAAAGATTGTCGCCGGAGCAAACCCTGCTTTACGAACAAAGCGATTGCGACGACAGGGCCGCCCTGTTTTTCTACCTGGTGAAAGAAATCTACAACCTGCCCATGCTGGTACTGGCCTACCCCAAGCATGTAACCATAGCCGTTCAGCTCGACAAGCCCGTGGGCAAACCCATCCTCTACAACGGCCAAAAATATTCCATTTGCGAACCCACGCCCCAAAAAGAAGACCTGCTGATAGGGCAGTTGGCAAGTGCGCTTATGAATGAGAAGTATGAGGTGGTGTATGCGTACCAGCCGAAAGAGAAGTTGTAAGTTTTAAGTTGTAAGTTTTAGGTGTATGGGGGCACACCCGATTTCATTACAGCTTAAAGCTCACTAACTTTTAAACGAATCCCAAAACTTATAACTTAAAACTCACAACTTACAACTCCCCTCACGGCTTTTTCGCCCTGCCACGCATCTCCTTCAGCTTTCCCTTTATGCCTTCCTCTATATTGAAATAATAGAAGCGCCCATTGTGGATATAATATAGATGACAACATTTCTCGCAGCGTGTAGAGAAATAAACCGTCTTGGCTACTTCGTCACCTTTATAGAAATAGATCTTGCCTTCTGAGCGACAGTTGCGCACGCGATCCTCGGGCGTGAGAGGCACGGCAAGCGACTGCTTCAATGGATTCAACTCCGAAGTATCGGAGCTGTTTACATAGGTGAAATAGCGGGTATAGCGCAGAGTATCTCCATCCGGGTCATCGTAATAGATCACCTGCATACTGTCCGCTTCTTTTAATCCGGGAGGCAGGGTGAGCCCATTCAGCAGTTCCACATCCGGCACAGAAGAACCGGATTCCTCCTTGAGTTTTTGCGCATCAGGTTGATTAGTGCAGGCTGTCAATAACAGCAAAAGGGAAAAAATAATTACATGATATTTCATAAACTTCACCTCCTGTTTCAAAAATAAACAGAGCCGCCCAAAGGCGGCTCTGCTAAAACAATTAAATTACTTGCAATTCTACTCATTAATAATCCTCCCTCACAAATACCCAAATCCCCAAATAACCGAATCCTCAAATTAATAAGTGTTTGTCTGCGGCGTAAAGCTGGTCCAGCCCTGCAGCCAGTTGGTAGCACCTACTGCTCCACGATGGGGAACATTGGTGAAGAAGGCGTCCAGACCTGTGAAGCTTGAACCACTCAGGGCAGGTGAACCCGCCTTGGGTGCATAGTTGGGGTTATCCCAATTAAAAGGAGCTTCCAGCATAATGGCATCAGCATTGTCGTAAGTGATGCTGCCGTTGGCTTCAGCCTTGGTTTTTACTTCTGCTGCTGTAATTACGCCATCAGCACCCGAAACGGTGTTATAAGTATTCGTCAGGGCATGTACCAGGTTATTCTTAAACAACGATACATCATCCTTATAAGCCTGACCTGTAGCCGCACTTTCCATTACAAAACCACCCTTGGGCCAGCCCATATAGATAGAGTTGTGCACTTCAAAACGTACAGCCCTTCTCCAACGATTACCAAAATTCAGATTCGAGTTGGTATTGGGATCGCCATTGGGTCCGATCCAGGTAAAGTTCGACAATACAGGACGTGTATAAGGAGTAGCCGTGCTACCACTACCGTCGTTGTCGGCTTCAACACCATTACCCGCATCGGAGTCAGCAATTTCGGGGCGACGCTGGGCGATGGCGAACTGGATTTTGCCGGTATAGCCAAAGTCGAAGTCGAAATCATCATCCGAAGTAGCGTAGGAGATGAGGTATTTGGCATTCACCGTACCACCAAAGAACTCGTAAGCATCATCGTTACCATAGCTTACCTGGATATGCTCCAAAGTTGTGCCACTACCTACACCACCCAGGGTAAGACCATTGATTTCTGAACCGGGTTCAGCAGCAATACCTGCCCACTCAATACGCACATAACGGAGCGTACCGGAATTATCGGCAGGGTCAGTGCCACCATAGCGGCGATCCACACCACCTTCAATCAGCGGAGCGGGAGAAGTGGGACGGTTTGTGGGCGCTTTACCCAGCAGGATGATACCACCCCAGTCGCCACGGGTACGGGCACCCGGGTTGCGGCCCGATGTGAATACGATCGGCTCATTGGCTGTACCCAATGCTTCCAGCTTGGCGCCGCGCTCAATGATGAGGGCTCCTTTTTCAGAAATATCCGATTTAATGATCGTGCCTTCCGGAATACGAAGAGTAGTACCTTCCTGGAAATATACATAGCCACGCAGTGTATAAACACCACCCGTGAGTGTGATATCCCTTTCATAAGAACCCACAAGCACACGGCTCACATTGGGATCATCGGGATTAGTGTTGCCACCGCCTCCGGTGGACTCGTCATTGAAATTGACTTTCACGCACGATGCAGCGCTCAGTGCAGTTGCAGCCACCAGGAATAATTGTTTGAACGTATTCATAATTGTTTGTTTCTGCTTTTGAATAAAGTGTTTTATTATTTTTTCTTGCCAAGGTCAAAGTCGTAAGTAAAGCCCACCGTTACAGTAGTTCCGGGGCGGTAAGCGTAGTTGATACGGTCGCCACCAGCGAAGTCATAAGAGGCTTTTCCGGTAGGGTTGTCGTAAAAAGCATACTTGTTATTCAGCAGATCCGATACCGTCAATTTCCATTCGCCCTTTCCATCCATTACTTTTTTCGATACCTGCAGGTCGATCACGTTACGGGGACGCTCATAGATATCGAAGAAGCCTGCACCGAGAGGATCACCCACCAGGTAAAGACGGGGCCCGATGCGGTTATACAGCGCGGTGGCATTCCATCCATTGCTATTGTACTGGAAACCGGCATTGATGAGGTAAGGCGATTGACCATAGAGCGGACGATCCTGATCGGTTTTTTGTCCATTGGCCTGCTCGGTGGTGAGCGTTACGCTCGACTCCAGGTAGGTAAAGTTGCCTATAAAAGTGAGGTCCTTCAGTTTGTCGCTGATAAAGTCGAGGCTCTTGCGCAGTTCCACTTCGGCGCCATACAAAAACGCTTTGTCGGCATTGGCATAGGCAAACAACCAGCGGTCGCCATTGCTACCCGGGTCCATACGCAGCTCGATGGGATCATTAAAGCTTTTGGCCAGCACGCCAACCGATATCAGCTCTCCGGGCTTGGGATAAAACTCATAGCGCAGGTCGCCATTGTAGATGGCGGTACGGCGCAGCGATGTTTCACCACTGATACCCCAGATGCTCTCATAATCGAAAAACTGGAAGGGCGCAATTTCACGAAACTCGGGACGGGCAACGGTTTGTGAAGCCGATACACGAATCTGGTGCTTGTTGTTAACGCTATAAGTAAGGTTGAGCGAGGGAAGGAAGTCCCATTTCTCGGTATTTACTACCACGCGCTTCAGCGAGAGGTCGCGCGAAGAAAGGAATTGCTCGAAGAATTCAGCACGCATACCCCAGATCAGGCGAATCTTATCGCTCAGGCGGCTGTCGAACATCAGGTACCCCGCATTCAAAGCCGATACGCCAAAATATTTATCGGTGTTCTGAGTCTGATCGTCGATATACAATCCATCTTCATTGATGTTGGAAGGCAGGAAGGCTTCGTTGTAGGGAAGTGCGAGGTCAGCATTCGTAGAAGAGGGACGATAGCGGAACACCCGGGCGTCGAAGTTCCGGAAACGCAACAGGCTGCTGCCGCCCACTTTCAGGGTCTGGCGGGTTTTACCCAGCGTAAAGGGAATGCTCAATGACCCGCCGCCACCTGCGGTAAAATCTTCCAGTGTAGAGAAGAAACGGCGGGAATCATCTTCATCAATTTCAAACTCGCCATTGGGATCAGAAAAGCCACTTACATACTGCGCTGTGCGGAAATCAGGTTGCTCCTTGCGGTTATAAGCAAAGTTGCCATTCCATTTCAGCTTGATGCCGGAGGCTGTCAACTGGTGCTCCCCTTCCAACTGACCACTGTAGAGTGAACGCTGGTTGAGGAAGCTGGAACGAAGCGAAACGGTTTGCAAACGGCCGGTATTTTGAAGGGTACGGTTGGTGTAATTGTCTTCGTAAAGCTGGTTGAAAAGGTTTTTGAAAGAAATCTTGTTGCGGCCCTTTACATAGGTGAAGTTGGCCAGCACACCAGTGGTTACAGAGAAACGATTCTGCGTTTCAGTACCAGTAAAGATGGGGTCGCGCACCTGCTCAAAGCGGCCACGCTCCGCGTCTTCATAAATGATCATGCCCTGGCGGTGATACAGTGAAACGATGGTACCAAAGCGGCCATTGTTTTTGGTGGTCTTCACATTACCCCAGGCCAGGTTGAGGGTGGTGATGGGAAGCGCTTTGCGGGTTTCTTCTTCATATACATCGCCCGCAAAATATTCACGGGTAGCTTCCATCTTTTGCGCGTTGGTGAGGCTGCGAAATCCGGAGATGGAGGGTATGCCCGATGCCAGTTTACGGTCGCCATTATCAAAACCCAGCCAGGCAGTGCCCGGGCGGGGATTGCTGGTAAAGTCTTTGAAAGTAGATTGCGAATTGTAGCCCAGGGAAAGACCCACGGTAAGAAAATTCTTTACCGGGATATCTTTAGTATTGATCTGCACCAGGCCACCGGCAAATTCGCCAGGCAGGTCGGGAGTGGCGGTTTTGTTGATAATAATATTATCAATCATTGCCGAAGGAATGATATCGAAGGAGAAAGCCTTCTTGTCGGGCTCCGAGCTGGGCATCGGCGCTTCGTTGATCATAGCCTGGTTGTAACGATCGCTAAGACCCCGTACAATTACATATTTATTATCCTGGATAGAAGCGCCACTCACACGCTTCAACACTTCACCCGTATTCTTATCAGGCGTACGGCGGATAAAATCGGCGGCTATACCACTGGAGAGGGAAGTATTATTCTTTTGAAAAGCCAGCAGCGCATTGGTACTTTCCTGGCGGCGCGATGTAGCTCTTACAACCACCCCTTCAATATCCTTTGCAGCAACGGCCAGAACGATATTGAGTTCATTCAGTACTCCTTCGGTTACTTCAATTTCATTTACAATTTTGGAGGAATAGCTGATGGCGGAAAATTCCAGTTCATATTTCTTACCGGGAGTGAGGTTGATGGAGTAGCGGCCTTCCACATCGGTGGTGGTACCACCGGCAGCACCTACAATCTTTACGGATGCTCCGGGAATGGGTTCGTTCTTCTCATTCACAATTTTTCCCGTCAAAGGAACCTGTGCCCAAACACTCATACCCAAGCCAAACATCAAGAGAGATAATAACAGCCTTAATCGCATAGCAGAAATTTCGGCAAAGGTGGCCCCGCTATATTACCGGCGTGTTACTCCCCTGTTATGGAATTATGAACCCAATGTTAACTGAATATTAAACCCTAATTTTGGTCCGGTTAAGGTGGGTGGAGTCGGGGACTATTTAAACTTCAACTCATTGTTACTCAGTCTGGTGCAATCAAATCAAATAAAAATTCTATATTAAGGAATTATTAATTCCCCCCTACAATTGATGCCGGCGGCCCAATGCCGGTAATTTCGCAACCAGTTTAAAAAAACCATATGGCAGCACTCAATTCATTTCTAAAGATCTTCATGCCCAAGAACCGGATCTTCTTTGAGCTATTTGAACAGGTAGCCAATAACTGCGCCCGTATGGGAACCGTGATGAAAGAAGTGGTGGCCGAAACTGATTTTGATAAAAGGGGAGCGCTAATCAAGCAGATTGAAGACCTGGAGCACGCGAATGATGAATTGACCCATAGCCTGTTTACCGAACTGGGACGAAACTTTATTACACCTTTCGACCGGGAGGATATTCACTACCTCGCTACCTCGCTCGACGATATTGCCGACTATATTTATGCCTCCGCCAAGAAGATCAATTTCTACCGGGTTAATCCCAACGATATTGGCATGAAAAAAATGGCGGACCTCATAGAGCAGGGCGCTCACCAGATTAGTATTGCCGTGAAGGAATTGCGCGACATGAAGAATATGCGCAACATTACGGAAGCGCTGGTAAAGATCAATAGCATTGAAAACCAGGCCGACGATGTATTTGACATGAGTATTGAGCGGCTTTTCGCCACTGAGCCCGATGCCAAGGAAGTGATCAAGAAAAGAGAAATCTACCAGGTGATGGAGATCGTGACCGATAAATGTGAAGATGCGAGCAATGTGATTGAGTCGATCATTATTAAATACGCATAAAAGGGGCAGAAGAAAAGGAGTCGATCGCAACTGTGCTAATAGAACCGATGGCCGATCGCTCAGCTTCAATTCATTCCACCATATCAGCTAACAGTAATGGAAACATTCCTCATCGTCATCATCGTGCTCGCGCTTATATTTGATTATATCAACGGGTTTCATGATGCGGCTAACTCCATTGCCACGGTCGTGTCCACCAAAGTACTCACGCCCTTTCAGGCGGTGCTTTGGGCGGCGCTCTTCAATTTTGTCGCTTATTTCATCTTCAAGGATCATGGCGTGGCCAACACCATTGCCAAAACGGTGAAGCAGGATTTTATTACGCTTGAAGTGATTTTTTCCGGACTGATAGCGGCCATCACCTGGAACCTGTTTACCTGGTGGCGTGGTATTCCTTCTTCCTCCTCGCATACCCTGATCGGAGGTTTTGCGGGAGCGGCCATAGCGCATGCGGGCACTTTCAGCTCCGTTAACTCAGGCCCCGTGATGCAAATTGCCGCCTTTATTTTCCTGGCTCCGTTGATTGGTATGATCATGGCCTTCCTGATCTCCATCTGGTTTATCTATTCCTTTAAAAAAGGTTGGGGACCCAGAATTTTGTCAAGCATTATCATCCTGGGCACATTCCTGTTTCTGTGGCAGCAAATGGTTACCGACCCGGCCGTGCTGAAGTCGCATTACGAATCCTATGCGCTAAAGGTGATCTTCCATTCGCAAAACTTCAAATGGATACTGCTCGCTATGATTTTGCTGACCATGGCAGTATTCACCATTTATCTGAATACACTCAATGCGCATCGCGCCAACCAGTGGTTTAAGCGGCTGCAACTCGTTTCATCGGCCATATTCAGTATTGGACATGGCGGTAACGACGCGCAGAAAGTAATGGGTATCATCATGGCGGCCCTGATCGCCTCAGATCCTACCAAATATTCTCTCGACGAAATGGTTTGGTGGGTTCCTCTTGCCTGTTATTCCGCCATAGCCATCGGTACCATGAGCGGTGGCTGGAAGATTGTGAAGACCATGGGTACGCGTATTACCAAAGTGACTCCCTTCGAAGGCGTGGCGGCAGAAACAGCCGGCGCCCTTACCCTCTTCCTCACCGAATCGATGAAGATTCCGGTGAGTACCACCCATACTATCACCGGCGCCATCATGGGCGTGGGCGCCACCAAACGTTTGTCTGCCGTGCGCTGGGGCGTAACCGTAAACCTGATCTGGGCCTGGATACTCACCATTCCCGTGAGCGGATTACTGGCAGCGGCAGTGTATGCGGTGGTGAGGTGGTTGTTTTGAGACGTAGTACGTATTACGTTTTACGTTGTACGTTGTACGTAAGTTTAAGGTTGATTGAATAACAAATAACCGAATCTTCCAATCAGAAATTCAACATTAAACCCTAAACTTTCAACTCTAAACTCCACGTAATACGTATGACGTAAAACGTATTACGTAAAACCTTCCCCTTTCTGCCAAAAATTCCTGACTTTTGCCGGGAATTTTTAATATGGCAAAGATCCTCGTTACCGGCGGCTGTGGTTATATCGGCTCTCACACAATTGTGGACCTGATTGAGAACGGCTATGATGTAATTTCGGTGGACAATAACAGTCGCTCGAATCCCGGCATCCTCGATGGTATTGAGCGCATCACCGGTAAAAAGGTGAAAAACTACCGGGTTGATCTCTGCAATTTTGATGACACCTACGCCATATTCGCCGAAAATGATGGGATTGAAGGCATCATTCATTTTGCTGCCTACAAAGCCGTAGGCGAGTCGGTAGAAAAGCCCCTGCAATATTTCGAGAACAATATCGCTTCGCTGATCAACCTGCTCAAGTGTGTACAGGAGTTTGAAATTCCCTATTTTGTTTTTTCCTCGTCCTGCACTGTTTATGGCAATCCGGACGAAATGATGGTTACGGAGAATACGCCACCCAAGCCGGCCGCATCACCTTACGGCTATACCAAGCAAATGGGTGAACAAATCATCAATGAATTTTCCAAAACGGCGGGTACACAATGCATCCTGCTGCGTTATTTCAATCCGGTGGGTGCGCATATCAGCAACCAGATTGGCGAAATGCCTTTCGGTCGCCCGCAAAACCTGGTTCCCGCCATCACACAAACCGCCATTGGCAAGCTGCCGAAGATGGTGGTGTACGGCGATGATTATCCCACCCGCGACGGTTCCTGCATTCGCGACTTTATTCATGTGAGTGATATTGCCCATGCACATACGCTGGCTATCGCTTATCTTCAACAGAAGAAGAATAAGAAGATATGTGAAGTATTTAACCTGGGCACCGGCAATGGCGTATCGGTGTTGGAAGCCATTCAATCCTTTGAGAAAGTGAGTGGGTTGAAACTGAATTATGAAATAGGACCCCGGCGCCCCGGCGATGTGGTAGCCATTTATGCCAATAACGACCTGGCAAAAAATGAACTGGGCTGGATTCCCCAATTTTCCCTCGACGAAATGATGCGCACGGCATGGGATTGGGAGCAGCGACTGAAAGCCGATGCAACCATTTTTGGCGGCCAGCCGGGAGAACTGAATTGAGAGAGAGCGTGAGGCGTGAATCGTGAGACGTGAATCGTGAATCGTGAGTGGGGTTGAGGGTTTAGAGTTTAAAGTTGAACTCAATACTCACGCCTCACGATTCACGCCTCACGTTTCCCCTTAACTTAAAACTTAGAACTTAAAACTTCAATAGCATGTCTTTGAAAGCAATTCAATCAACTGGCACTAAGGATACAAGAAGTGGATTTGGCGATGGTATTGTGGAAGCGGCCCGCAAGAACCCACAGGTGGTGGCCCTTACTGCCGACCTGGCTGGCTCTATGAAACTACAGCAGTTCATGAAAGAGTTTCCGGAACGCTTTATTCAATGCGGTATTGCCGAAGCCAACATGATCGGGATTGCGGCGGGATTATCCATCAGTGGTAAAATTCCCTATACCACCACTTTCGCCAACTTCTCCACCGGCCGCGTATATGACCAGATCCGTCAGTCGGTTGCTTATAGCGATAAGAACGTGAAGATATGCGCCTCCCATGCGGGACTCACCCTCGGCGAAGATGGTGCCACGCACCAGATACTGGAAGATATCGGGCTGATGAAGATGCTGCCCGGCATGACGGTGATTGTTCCCTGCGATTATGCCCAGACCAAAGCCGCTACCATGGCCATTGCCGATCATGAAGGTCCGGTGTACCTGCGCTTCGGCCGGCCCGCCTGGCCCATCTTCACCAAAGAAGAGGATTTCAAGATCGGTAAAGCCCAGCCGTTTTCGGAAGGAACGGATGTAAGCATTTTCGCCTGTGGTCATATGGTGTGGAATGCCATTCAGGCCGGCGCCATTTTGCAGGAAAAAGGTATCAGCGTGGAAGTGATCAATATTCATACCATCAAACCCCTGGATGAAGAAGCCGTATTGCAGTCCATTCGCAAAACCAAATGTGCGGTAACTGCAGAAGAGCATAATATTATTGGTGGACTGGGCGATGCCATTGCGCAATGCGCCAGCCGTCATTTCCCCATACCCATCGAATATGTAGGCACTAAAGATACTTTTGGAGAAAGCGGTACCCCCAAGGAACTGTTGAAAAAATACGGGCTGGATATTCCCGATATTGTGGCCGCCGCCGAAAAAGCCATTGCCCGCAAATAATAGATCCATTTATTTTTTTTTTGACGAATACCGAATACCAAAATATTCGGTATTCGCTTTTTGATACTGTAACTTTAAGCTGCATAAGCGAAAATCCATCCATGACAGATACCGAACTCTTACTACAATTCAGGGAAGCATCCACCCGCGAAAAGGCCTATACCGCCATTATCCGCAAATACCAGGAAAAACTCTACTGGCATATCCGCCGGATGGTGGTGGACCACGACGATGCGAACGATGTGCTGCAGAATGTGTTTATACGCATTTGGAAGGGGTTGGACAATTTCAGGGAAGACAGCCAGCTCTATACCTGGATGTACCGGATCGCCACCAATGAATGCCTGAGCTTTCTGGATCAGCAAAAGCGAAAATCGGCCATAAGCCTGAGCGACGTGGAAAGTGGCCTGAGCAACAAAGTAAAAGCCGATCAGCATTTCGACGCCAACAAACTGGAATGGAAACTGCAGTTGGCCATCCAGCAACTACCTGAAAAACAGCGCCTTGTCTTCAACCTGCGCTATTACGACGAAATGCCTTACGAGGAGATGAGCCGGGTGCTGGAAACCAGCGAAGGCGCCCTCAAAGCCAGCTATCACCATGCGGTGAAAAAAATAGAAGATTTTATTAAAAATCATTAAACCCAGGACCCATATTTCCGTCTCAATTCATGCAGCCATGGAACCACGGAATAACATATTACAGGAACTGAAGGATTTAGGTTCTACACTTCCCCAACTCAGCACGCCTTACGAAGTGCCGGCGGGTTATTTTGACCAATTGCCCGAATGGATACTGAAGCGGATCAAGGCCCTGGAAGCCGGGAATGTGAAGGCGGAAACTGAAGCCCTGGCACCCGGCCTGGCAGCCATTAGCCGCCAGATGCCTTATAGCCTGCCCGCCAATTATTTTGAGCAATTGGACCTGGGCTACGTGTGGGCCGATGAGTCTTCAGCGTCGAAAGAGCTGGAAACCCTTTCACCCCTGCTGGCCGGTTTGAAGAAGGAAGCCCCTTACCAGGTGCCGGCTGACTATTTCCGTAATGAAGTGAAAGCCGTACCCCGTGAAAAGGAAGGCAGGTCTCCTGTACGCAAGCTTTTTGCACAACCCTTGTTTCGGTATGCGGCTGCAGCCATACTCATTGCCGCCATTGCGGTTACAGCATTTCCTCTGCTGCAAAAAGGAAAAAGCATTGACCCCAATGAGAAATCCTATGCATGGGTGGAAAAGAATCTGAAGAAAGTGGAAACGGGAGAGATCAACGAATTCCTGGAGCTTTTCCCGGAAGATATAGCCGCGCAAAACAATGTTACCGTATCTGCTGAAGTGAAATCTCTTTTGCAGGATGTGTCAGATAATGAGATTCGTGATTTTCTGAAAGAAACCGGCAGCCTCGACCAGGCAACGGATGATGATATTATTTTGAATTGACAGCGCCATGAAAAAAGTATTACTATATGTTGGATTCTTTCTGCTCGGCTCCCTCAGCCTGTTTGCGCAGGATGAGGATGAGAACGAAGGCAATGATAAGATCCGCGACAAGATGAATGAATACATCCAGAAGCGCCTGGCGCTAACGGATGCGGAGGCGAAAAAATTCAGCCCGATCTTCCTCGAATATTTCAAGGAATGGAGGCAAACGCTGCAAACCTATCGCGGGCCCGAAAAGAAACTGGAGCGACAGCAGAAAGTGGTAGAGCTTCGCCTCAAATACCGAACACAGTTTCAGGGTGTAATTGGTGAGCGAAAAGGATCGCGTGTGTTTGATTTTCACGATCGCTTTATTATGGAAATGCGCCAATTGCAGCGCAATCGCCCGCAAAACAACCGTCCTCTGCGAAGAGGCTGAGTCATCCACATGTGTGGATAAAAGCCTTACGCAAAGAGGCAGGAAAAAATAGTTGAATTAATATCTTTGACCTTGGTGTTTTTCATAGGTTAGCAACGGCCGGCTCTTTTCAGGGCAGGCCTTTGTTTTTTCCGGCCTTGCCCATTTCTTCCGAAATTTGCCACATGCAGATTATTCCCCTCTCCGAAGGCAGCTTCACCATCGACAAGACCAAACTATTCGTACCCTTTCAAAATGGCGAAGACAGTCTGAAGGAACGAAGCCCCGGCAGCCTGCTGGTGGAGATTCAGCCCTTTGTAGTGATTACCGATAAAGATGTACTCCTGCTCGATACAGGCCTGGGATTTATGGTAGATGGCGAACCGCAACTCCATCAAAACCTGAAAAAAGCCGGTATTGAACCCAATAGCATCAGCAAGGTATTGCTATCGCATTTACACAAGGACCATGCGGGTGGTGTTTCGCACGACAATGGCCAGGGAGGGCATGAAATAAGTTTTCCCAATGCCCGCTATTATGTGCAGCGGCAGGAGATGGAGTACGCTATGGAAAAAGGACTGCCCTCCTATGTGCCGGATGAGTTTGACTGCCTGCGCCAACACGCCAATGTGGAGTGGCTGGATGGCGACGGCTTTATTGACGACTACATCGAATACCGGATTACGGGGGCCCATTCCAAATTTCACCAGGTCTTCTGGATCCGCGAAGCAGGCCATACCATCTTCTTCGGTGCCGATGATGCGCCCCAACTTCAGCAAATGAAACACCGCTTCAGCGCCAAATACGATTATGATGGGAAAAAAGCGATGGAACTACGCAGCGAGTGGTGGGAGAAAGGGGGAGAAGAGAACTGGGAGTTTTTGTTTTATCACGATATAAAGACGCCGGTGGGGAGGAAGTAGTACGTTGTACGTTTTACGTAATACGTATTACGTTGGGTTTAAGGTTTAGGGTTTAAAGTTTAAGGTTTATGGCGTTATTTAGGTTAAAGTAAAAAATATCCAACCAATAAATCATCGAAAAATATCATCCTTTCAACATTAAACCTTAAACCCTAAACAATTCAACAAATCAACAAATAATCAAATCACTGTTGTCCGGTAAAAATATCAAAAAAGTAAAAGATAAGGGGCTCAAT
>JBIQMS010000009.1:0-117567 GCA_044463125.1 Terrimonas ferruginea | reverse complement strand
ATAAGGACGAATATTATACCTGCAGTATGCATCCGCAGATCATGCAGGATAAGCCGGGTACATGCCCCATCTGTCACATGGACCTGATTGTGGTAAAGAAAACAAACACAGCAGCCGATGAAATAATGCTGAATGACGAACAGATAAGGTTAGGAAATATTCAGACCGATACTATCCGCAACGGAATGATTGGAGATAAAGTTATCCTTACTGCAACATTGAATACAGATGAATCAAAGGTCAATAGTATCAATGCCCGAATCATGGGCCGTATTGACAAGCTCTATTTTAAGAATATGGGTGACTATGTTCCCAAAGGTGCACATCTGTATGATCTGTACAGCGAAGAATTGAACAATGCCAAACAGGAATATATTGCTTCCCTTGAAAAGCAACAAATGCTGGATAATTCTCTTATAGATTTCAACAGGCTGGTACAAAGTGCAAAAACAAAATTATTATTATGGGGTATGAGTGAAGCCCAGGTAATTGAATTGGGCAAATCAAAAAAATCTTCATCCTTAACTTCTTTTTACAGCAATGAATCAGGCTTTATTACCGAACTGCCGGTTATGGAAGGACAATACGTATCGGAAGGCAGCACCATTGTAAAGCTGGCCAATCTTTCCTCCTTATGGGCCGAGGCGCAGGTCTATACTTCACAACTTTCCGCCATTGACCTGAAAGGAACAGCCACCATTCAGTTTCCGGATATTCCCGGTAAAGAATGGAAAGGAAAAATAGAATTTGCAAATCCTGAGATTGTTTCTGACAGCAGGCTTAACCTGGTTAGGGTCTCAATACCTAATCCCAACGGGCTACTTAAACCGGGAATGCCGGCTTATGTCAGCATCAAAAGCAAGGAACTGAAAACACTTACGCTTCCTTCGGATGCTGTGCTTCGTGATGGTAAAATGAATATTGTGTGGATTCAATCGGGGAAAAATAGTTACAAAATGAGAATAGTGGAAATCGGTTTGGAAAGTGGTGACCGGTTGGAAATTAAATCGGGATTACAAAACGGGGAAGTAGTGGTAACAAGGGGCGCTTATTTATTGAACAGTGAATTTGTATTTAAAAAAGGAACAAGTAATATGGCAGGGCACGACATGAGTAATATGAAGATGTAACACATGAATCAAATTCCGGCATAATATTTATTTACTATTAGAAAAAAATGTTATGAAACAAAATGAAAACGCAGTGCAGGTCTTTCGGCAATTCGCCGAAGAGCGATTAAAAAATCATGCAGAAGAACTAAAAACACATTATCAAAACGAGAAAATTGATGAACAAACAAAAATAAAGGCATACGATCAGCATAGAGAAATTTATAGTCAGGAGCTCAATGAAAAAATGCGATCACTTTCAAATTCCGACATTGATCCCTGGCTAAAAAATCAGATTGAAAATATGAAATCAGTTTATATAACAAAGCTAGCGTACAACCAATGTAATTAATCACTAAAAATTTAATGTAATGGAAGGCAATATGGAAATGAACTCAATAAAAAACATGGGTTATAAAAACTTTCTTCTGATGATGATCATTTCTTTTATCACTATGTACAGTGTTATGTTTTTGAATGTAGATGATACAAGCCATATTTACTTAAGTACAACGAGAACCTATATGTCATTACTCATGGTACTTCCAATGGCGATTGTGATGATGCTGCTGATGAGAAAAATGTATCCCAACAAGAAACTGAACACTACTATCATTCTAATTAGCCTGATGCTGATAGGTGTTTTTGTTGCCGCATTAAGAACACAAACTCCGATAGGTGATGTGCAATACATGAAGGGCATGATACCGCATCATTCATCGGCAATCTTGACAAGCAAACGTGCAGATATTAAAGATCCGGAAGTAAAAAAATTATCGTTGGAGATCATTGAATCACAGGAAAGAGAAATTGTTCAAATGAAGAAAATTCTTGACCGAATGAAAAAATAGAAAGTGATTTCTTAATCTGTGTTTCAGTTACCGTAAAAAAAATGAGGAAATTAAGAAGGATATCAACGCAAGCGATATAATGAATTTATCTGGGAAGCCTGAGAACCTGTAATACAAAACAGGAGTGGCATGTTCCTACGATTTGACAATGGAAACAATATGATGATAATGAGTAAGGGGTTTTGACAGGCTACATCCCCAATGCCGGATTTACAAATATGGAAGAAACTCATTACTTTAATAGCCTGTTTGGCACTGTAAAACTGATTAGAGCCGAAAAAAATGAATAATAACCTCCACCCGGTCATTAAACAGTATAAAGAAGATAAAGAATCAGTTTATAATACCTGGTTCATCAATAACGAAGAGCGTCTCAAGGCTTTTCGTTCTATCCGGCGAGGAGTATTGCAGGTTATTGACGATATAAAATGCAAACGTTTCCCCAATGATTTTAAAGGTTCCTCTCTTGAATTTGTGCTAACCTGTATCACGGAACAAAAACAGGTTTTTGAAGGAGCGGCGCATCCCTTTTACTGGAAACCGAAGCTCAGGATTCCTGACATTTATGAAAACGAAACCAACAAACAGGCTTTTGGACAATTTCTTGAAAATTGCCTCTGTGCCAAATCAGAGGAGCAGATCATAAAGGAAATCATCAGGCTGGATGCATTAAAGATTAAAGGTCTTGGCCCGGCGGTTGCCAGCATATTGTACTTTCTCCATCCTACTTTAATTCCACCGTTTAATACAGCCATCATCAACGGATTTAATTATTTATTTAAAGACAAAAAGAAATTAGGCAGTTGGAGTGAATACCTGAAACTAAGGGAAGTTTTGATGGATGTCAATAACCAATATCGTATTGAACTATCACTGGATCTGGGCGCTATTGCAGGGTTACTGTTTGAAATTGGTTCTCAAAAACTGATCCTGGGAACAGATGAATATTTGTCTGAACCTGAGCGGCAGAAGCTTGAAAGGGCCATCGAAAAACGTCATCGGGAAGTGCAGGAAGAAAAGGAGGAAGAAAATCTGCATACAGAAATGCAATATCATTTGCTTAAAATCGGAAATGCGCTGGGCTATGATGTAATCGCCGCTGCTAATGATCGTTCCAGAAACTGCCATGGACAAAGTTTTTCTTTCATCAGTTTGTCATCATTCCCTGTTATGAACTGTGATAAGGAGGTATTAAATACAATTCAATTGATTGATGTATTATGGTTTCAAAAAGGAACAAATAATGTGATTGCAGCCTTTGAGGTGGAAAAAAGCACCAGCATTTACTCTGGTATCTTACGGCTAACTGATTTAAGCTATACCATCGCCGACGGGGACGAGGTTTTTTATCTGATCGTACCGGATAGCCGGGAAAAGGATGTGAAACTGCAATTATCCAGGCCGGCCATCAAGGGGAACAGTGTACTCATAAAATATATTCTCTTTTCAGAACTAAGGTATCATTGTGATGCCCTGTGCAAATTTGGCGACAGCCACATGATTATGAATAAAATCGCAAAATCTGCATAGGGCACTACATTCGAAAGCGAAATTCATAACTTACTTACATTCAACATTATCTGTTAGTATTATGTGACCAAAGTCACCTGGAACATTAATTCAAATCATTGGCATTCTGTATTCCGACAGGTTAGTTTTGGGGCAGATTGAGGTGAAATGAAAAAATTAATAGCCATACTGCTCATTACGGTTTACAGCTTCAGCGCTGCGGGGCTGGCCATTAATTATCATTATTGCGGTGGCCATTTGGCAAAAATTTCTCTTTTAAATTTCGGAGAAAAAAAAGGTTGCTCCTGTGATGCTAATAGTTCAGCAAAAGACTGCTGCAAGGATAAGTTCCAATATTTAAAAAATGACAATCACAGAACCACTCAGCCCGCACAGCTTGCCGAATTGGTCTTCTCACCTATTGCGATAATTGCATCGGAGAGCTACCTCCCTTTGAAACCACGGGAACATAGTTCTACTGGTAAAATTGTTGAACTTCAACGAAGTTATCCACGACAAATTTTCCTTCTCTGCAGTGTGTTCCGGATATAGTATCCAACCCAAAAGAACTTATACTGTATCATCGGGAATGTGTTTAATGCACTCCCGCTTACCAAAATAATAATACTCAATCAGAACAATTAAAATTTTTCAATTATGAAAAAGTTCATCATATCATCCGTTGCACTTCTTATTGTCACCGGAGTTGTCATTGCGCAAAAAACAGGGGTAAACTAAAATTTATCACAAAAAGAAAGAATGAAAATGCAGGTGATGAAAATTAGCCCCGTTCAAGTGAACAGTAGTTACTTCAGTACTACGGTAATAAAAAATAAAAATCTTTCTCCAAAGGAAGTCATGAAAATGAAAATCGCAAAAATAGCTCCCGCCTTTATTCGCAGTGAGCCTGGAAACAATTCCGGGATTTGCTCATCCTGCCTGGCATTTTCAAACCTTTCCCCAAAAGAAAAAATGAAAGCTCAGACAGTTGGAGTTTACAAGTGTTCAATGACTTCTGAACTAGCGACCAACAAACTGGAAAGATGTCCTGTATGTCACATGGCATTAACAGCAAAACAGCATTCCTGATTAATATTAATTAACAACTAAAAGTCTCCAATCATGAAAAAGATAATCATTTTAAGTATCTCACTTTTTATAGCTGCACCCGCTCTTTTTGCACAAACTAAAGCGGGCAAAGAGGACACAACAAAACACACAACTCTTTATAGTTGTCCAATGCATCCTGATGTGACAAGCGATAAGCCCGGCAAGTGCCCCAAATGCGGCATGGACTTAAAGCTGACACCTAAGGAGCAAATGAAAAAAGCAGTGACTAAAACTTACACCTGTCCGCTGCATCCCGATGTGTTCAGTCACGACCCCGGTAAATGTCCGCAGTGTGGCCGAAAGCTGACCCTGTCCCCAAAAGAACAAATGAAAGCTAAAGTGGTAAAGCTATACACCTGCCCCATGCATCCGGAAGTTGCGCTGGATAAAGTGGGAAAATGTCCCAAATGCGGGAAGGCATTGGTAGAAAAGAAAAATGAATAAATGTTTTCTCACAAATAAACTTCTTAAAAACCGGGTTATGACTATTACTCATCTTTATATTAAAAATATGTGTTGCGACAGGTGCATTGGCATTGTTCAGGACTTGTTGAAAGAATCAGGTTATAATCCGGTTTCCGTTGTAATCGGTGAGGCCGTTATTGAAGGCAACCTGTCCCAAATAGCCATTAAACATCTAAAAGAAAAACTTCAGCAAAATGGATTAGACATTGTTGAAAATAAATATCAAAAGGTCGTTATAAAAATACATGCATCCGTGTGTAAATATATAAGGGAGGAAATACACGATGAGAAAAGGAAAAAGAAACTGTCCGCATACCTCGCAGATATAATGGGCAAAAGTTATTATACCCTTAGCAGACTTTTTTCCTCCCTGACCGGAATGACAATTGAGAAATATTATATCCGTCTGAAAATGGAAAAAGCGAAGGAGATGCTGGTGCAGGGCGAATATGAACTTTCTGAAATTGCCTGGCAATTAGGGTACGGCTCATTACAGGCATTTATCACCCAATTTAAGAAGGAAACAGGCAAGACTCCGGGTGAATATAGATTAAACCCTTTGCCGGTGCGAATACACTGGAATAAGCTTTTATGGCAACATTTCGAACAAAAGAGCAAATAAATCAAACAGTTGATTATCAACTGTTGAATACCTTTGATATAGCTATATAGATATTTAGATAGCTCATGTGAAACATTAATTTTCGTCAGTAAGTTATAGTGGAGACAAAAAATAATCTATCTTTAAAAGGAGTTGACAAGTGAGATACCAACCAATCATAAAACTAAAGGCATTATTTCTGCTGGTTTCATTTTCGTTTAATTCAGCAGTCGGTTTCGCTTGTTCTGTGGGGGTTGATATGGGATTTAATTCCCACCATCATCACAACGGGGAAGAAAAGCAAGAACTTGAACATCACGGTCATGGAAAGGATCATGGTCACCTGAAAGCCGAAATTTCTGACCATCACAGCCACAAACATGTTCACAAACAGGTTGGAGAAATTAATAGAAGCAACACCGTTGTATTCAATTCCCCGCAAGATGAAAATTGTTGTAAAGATTTCGTAGTTGGCTTTGAAAAGCTGGACAAGCAGATAGTTGAAAAGAACCTATCAAAAAACTGCAAAACTGATTTTTCGCCGTTTATCGAAGCTACAAATTTCACATTGAATAAACTAGTTCATACAAGACCAGTGATCATTCCTCCTAAGTTACCGGATCATGCTCCTCCGGATATCCGGATCTTTATTCAGTCTTTCCTTATTTGATTTTAAGAATAGTTCTTATCAAGGTATAAGAGGTGTGCGTCTTCTTTCAGGTAGCCTTTGATTTGCCTGGACATCGGTACGATAGAAGACCCTCAAAAACCTTGAGATAAGTAAGCAAGCGGAACCCGGCATATAAGCCCGAATCTGTTCTCCTTGTTATTGACGAATTAATCTTAAATATCAATGCTATGCTATGCTGTAACAACTGCACATGTAATGTGAATGATTTCCTGGGAAATTCTCCCAAATCCTCCGGTGCTGTTATCAATACTGGCTGGATGGTGATTCTCTGTTTTCGGTGTTGTATCCTTCGCGGATTATGAAAACCCGAAAATCAGAACAGGAAAGCATTTATCCAGGTTGGAAAGCTGGGAATGCATCTATATTAATCAACTAAATAAAATTTCTCAATCATTTAAAACTTAAAACTATGTGGCACACTTATTATTACGGACATTTTTGGGGCATGCACTGGATATGGTGGATATTCTGGATTATTGTAATCTTCTGGATTTTCGCTACTCCTTACGATGTACCAGGTCAGCGAACCAAAAGAGATACTCCACTGGATATTCTCAGAAAGCGTTTTGCGAAAGGTGAAATCAATAAAGAAGAGTACGAAGAAAAGAAAAAGACGCTTCAGCAGAGCTAATGAACAGTAACCCCTTTTTTTTCAACTTAAAAAGAACATATTATGACTCAAAAACAATATCAAAAATGCATAGACGCCTGCATTGAATGTGCGACTATTTGCAATCATTGCGCCATTTCATGCCTGGAAGAAAAGGATGTTCAATACCTGACAAAATGTATCCGGCTTGATTTAGAATGTGCAGTTATTTGCCGGGCGGCTGCAGAATTGATGAGCTTAGATAGCAGGTATTCAAAAGAAGTCTGTCAATTGTGCACGACCATTTGTAACGCTTGTGCTCAGATATGTGAACAGCATGCAAATATGGGAATGGAGCATTGCAGAGAATGCGCGGAAGCCTGCAGGGCCTGCGCCAAAGAAACGATGGAAGCCTACCAGGAATTTGCAAAGGCTGAAACTAATATCAACAAACTAAGTGTTCATCAAAATGAATGCGCTGTTATTTCCCGTGCAGCAGCTGAGCTGATGAGTTTGAAAAGTGACTGGTGCAAACAAATTTGTAAACTAAGTACAACGATCTGTGATGCATATGCCAGCGAACTGGACAGTGTTGCAAAAAAAGAAGTTAAGTATGCCAGGCAGTGCTCTGCCATTGCAAATGAAGCACATCAACAGTTGAAGGACGAAAGCAAGGGGGTATCACAAAAGAGCACTGATAAGAAAAAGAAAAAACACAGTTCCGCCCTTTTAGCGGCCTCTATGTGGCGCAGCCCGGTAAGCGCTGTAACCAGTAATTCCTATTTCGGCAGTGGAGGCGACAGTTCCACCATCTGGACCGAATACAGGGAAGAGGGCGGAATAGGATAAACCGTAGTGCGGGAAACTTAATTTGATCACTTAAAAAACTTAAAACGATGTGGAATGGAAATACCGGTCACTTTTGGGGTTTGCACTGGATATGGTGGCTGTGCGTGATTATCCTCGTAGCATGGCTTTTTACCAAACCCTGGAAAAATCCCGGGAAAAATGAAAAAAGAGATACTCCTCTGGATGTTCTCAAAGAAAAATTTGCCCGGGGAGAAATCAGTAAAGAAGAATACGAGGAGAAGGCAAAAGACTTACAACAACATTAATTAACAACAAAACACAATTTGAAATGAAAAGTATAAAGACCATAGTGACCATTGTCCTCATGCTGTTCTCAGTTTCCCTGTTTGCACAGCACCAGCATCAATCTGCCAAAGACTTATTAAAAGATAAAGCCACGCAGGATTCGGTAATGACAGCCATTGCCGGCGACCACCAGATGATGATGAACATGATGCAGCACATGAAGCAAAATAAACAAGCGATGTACATGATGATGCAGGATAAGGGAATGATGAAACAAATGATGGATATGGCTGGCAAAGATAGTTCTATGTGCCGCTCAATGATGAGCATGATGATGGAAAATAAGAATATGCACCAGATGATGATGGATATGATGATGAACAAAAACAACAGCGGTGGAATGATGAATGATAAGATGAACATGGATAGTACAAAAACCGGTGATCACAAAAATCATCATTGATCAATGAGTAAACGAATAGGAAAATATGAAGGATTGGCTGAAAAATTCAGGGCAATGGGACATCCTGCGCGGGTGGCTATACTGGATTTGCTGTGCAATTGCGGATGTGAAAGACTCACGGTGAAATCCATTTATGAAAACCTGAAATTGAAGCAGCCGGTTGTGTCACGTCACCTGAATATCATGCGCAAGGATGGCATTTTAATTCGGACACAGGAATCGGGCAATACTTTTTATTGTCTCTGTAAAGGAGATGCGTATGTGCAATGTATTATGAAATGTTTTATAAAATAATTTATTCGCCGGCTCATCCGGTAATGCAAATAGCCGGATAGCCGGGAGTATGAAAACATGAACTATGGAGGACTTAATTATGCAAACACTGACAGATACACATACACTGGAACAGGATATCGGATTTTCTGTCCATAAACTAAGGCATATAAACCTATTGACCGATTTGTTTGCTGCAGACCTGGATGTAAATGAAAGCGAATTGCTGAATAAAGATGAAGTGACGCCAGACGTTCCGCGAGAATTAAAAAACGATATCCCATTGTTTTATACTGAGCCAATATTCAAAGCGAAGAAATATGATTTCTGGTAATAACAAGAGGGATGATGATATAAACTTATAACCGGATAGAACAAAGTATTTATGATACCTAATTTAATTAATACTTAAACCATGAATTTATGAAACATACAAAACACATCATCTGGATGATCGCAGGATGCACGCTTCCTTTATTGTTGATATTTTTTGCTCCTGCATTAGGGCTGGGATACGGTACTTCCCTGTTCATCTTTATCCTGTTCATGTTTGCGTGCCATTTACTGATGCCCATGCATAATCATGGTGGTCATGACCATCAACAGGAAAAACAAAATTCAGTAACAAATAAAACAGAAGAACATGCGCACCACCATTAATGTAAAAAAATTTGGCCTCGCTACCGGGCTTACCGGGGCATTGCTGTACCTCGGTTGTATGCTTGTAATGGCTACTGTCGGACATGATGGTACGGTAACTTTTTTCAACAGCCTGCTACACGGCCTTGATGTCGCTTCCATTGTACGAATAAATGTACCGTTATGGGAGGCCGGCATCGGGATTGTTGAAACGTTTGTGCTGGGCTGGTTGATAGGAGCCGCTATTGCAGCTTTCTATAATGCATTTACATACAAAACTTAATATAGAATAAAATCAATTTTAAAATGGACAGACGAAAATTTTTGGCAACAGGGGCACTCGGTACAGCAGGTGTTGTCTTTTTCCCCGGCAACTTATTGGCAAAGGACGCAAGGACTGAGGCAGTGACCAAATTCCCTGCTGCCCTCCCGTTCAGAAAAAATGGTGATTGGAAAGAATTTGAACTGTATATAGATATAAAAGTTCACGAGCCGGCGCCGGGCTTTCAATATCATACGCTTGCCTTTAATGATATGATCCCTGGGCCGGAAATCAGGGTACAGTATGGTGATAAAGTAAGGGTGAAGTTTAAAAATAGAACCGGGCTGAACCATACCATTCACTGGCATGGCTTGCATGTACCCTGGCGTATGGACGGTGTTCCTTTTGTAACGCAATTGCCGGTAATGCCCCAAAATGAATTTGTATATGAATTTGAAGCCAAACCTGCGGGAACACATTTTTATCATTGTCACTGGGGAACGCTGATGCACATGCAGGCCGGTATGTTTGGAAGCATCATCATCGAAGATCCTGATGATCCCGTTAAAAAACGGTTCAATTACGACAGGGAATATTCACTCGTTTATTCATCTCATGATGTGAATTTTATCCGCACAGAAATGAACCGTATGCTCACCCGCATGAAGGAACGGAGCTACCTCATGAAAGAAGGTCGCTTTGACCACGAACGATGGGCGGTGTTTGACAATCATAAGCAATTTGATGAAGCCCTTAAAAGCGGATATGAGCCTCCTTATGCATTGTCCCGCCGGGCTCCCGCCGAATTGCCCGACGCCACATGGTTCACCGTGAATGGGAAATCCTATCCCGACACGCCGTATCTATATATTAAGTCAGGAGAAAAGATCAGGGTGCGTCTGATTAATGCCGGGGCCGTTGATCACCATTTGCATTTGCACGGACATGATTTCTGGATGGTGGCAGATGACGGCATTCCATTGCCGCAGCCCTGGCAACGGAACACAGTGCCTCTGACACCCGGCAAGACCTTCGACATAATTATCGAGGGAACCAACCGGGGTATCTGGACCTTTCATGATCATGATACCCGGAAGGTCACCAATAACGGGTTGTATCCAGGCGGCAATTTATTGGCATTGGTGTACGAAGATTTACCTGCTGATGAATTAATCATTACCAAATACACTGGTAATACCATGTTTGGTGATAATAAAATGGATATGAAGGGACATGATGCGATGAAGATGAATATGGACAAAGGAGACATGAAAAACATGCTGTTTGGTGAAGACAAGTTGCCAAAAATCGCATTGGACGAATAAATATTAAAACTGTATAAAAAACAAGATTCAGATGAAAACAAAGGTGATTATTCCATTATTACTATTCTCTATTTCAACTGTAAGCGTATTTGCGCAAACTGAAGGAGAAGAAGTATTGCCGCAAATTCAAATCGGGCTGAAAACGCTAACGACTGCCAATTACTATAATAATAAAGGAACTGCTTCCCTGGATATACCGGCGCTGAACGAAGGAGACCGTGTATTAACTGATTTTTCAGACTCCTATCTCATGCTGGGGGTAAGTCAAAAATTATACAAAGGCTGGCGTGGTCAGATGGCGCTTGGCTTTTCATTCCCTGATGTTAATTCCGGTCTGGGTCAGGTTTTTTATAACCAGGTAATGCTGAAAGTAGAAAATCAGAATAATATAATCAAGCTTGGAAGAACAACTTCACAAACAACCCTTACAGATTTCTCCACTTTACGGGATGATGATGCCATTCAATACAACTATGTGATGAATCCGTTTTCCAGCGGAATTAATACACAGGATAACCAGTATGCGAATGTGCTCGAATACACGCGGGTTTTCGGGCAGAAAGTATATGCTACACTTCACGGTGAAAATTATGTTGATTTTCAGCAGCCCAATCAGCTTGATATAAATGGTTTGGGAGCATCCGTGGTGTACAGGGTCCCTGAAAGCCAGGTGTGGAACCGCAACATATTGCAACAAATCGGCTTTAGCGTAAATAATTTTCTCAATACGCAGGTTAACCAAACAGACGCCAATAAAAAGACACTAACCAACCTGGTGGGGGCGGCTACATTTAATCTGAAACCCGATCCTGTCAACTTCATTGACCTGAAGACACAGGTGATTCAGAATTTCGGTTTTGATGAAGTAAAAGATATATCCGATTATGGAAGTTATAGCCGTACCAAAAGTGTTTCCGCTTTTGCCATGCTGCGCTATTTGAACCGGAAGCTGGAAAGACCGCGATACCAGCTATCTGCCGGTTGGGGATATAAGAGTTTCCCGGATGTTGGGAGTAACACAAATCAATGGATGGTCATATCAAACTTTTTTTACCGTATCGGGAACAACTTCGATTTGCTTTTCCAATACAGGTACAATCAGAATAACGGAGAGTTAAGACCCCTGCTTGGTGAAAGCCAGCATCGCTTCCAGGTTGGGGTTGCCTACACATTCAGCAAAATATTCAATAACCAGTTTGACGACAGGAATTCCATACTCAATCTTGAACATGGCTATATCAGATAAAAGAGTGTAGCATTTTTTTGCAAATCCGCCTTATGAAACAGAACAGATTTTGTAACAACTAAAACAAATAACCATGCATGGTATTGATACAGGAGGTTTCGCCTACGGTCTCTGGACAACAGTGTTGTTCAGTGTACTGATTGTGCTTTTCCTGGTTTTCAGTTTTGTAAAACCAAAAAAGAAAGCAGAGTGGCGTTCGATGGGATTGTTCGCCGGATTTATAGTCGCCCTGTTCACGGAGATGTATGGTATTCCCCTTACCATATATTTCATAACGGGTGCTCTGGGACAAAATTACCCTGTACTGGATCCATTCTCCCATTCAAGTGGTCATCTCGTTCTTGTTTTTCTGGGATTGTCAAAAAGTATAACGGCCATGACCATTTTGCACCTGGTCACCAATGCCATTATCTTTTTTGGCTTTTATATTATTTACAAGGGATGGAAACTCATACACGATGCAAAAGAAAACGAGTTGGTGACTGCCGGTATTTACAGCAAAATCCGCCACCCTCAATATACGGGAATGTGGTTGATTACTGTTGGATTTCTCATTCAATGGCCCACGATTATCACGGCGGCTATGTGGCCTGTGCTGATGATAGTTTATTACCGGCTTTCTATGAGAGAAGAGAAGGAATTGGCCAATAGATTCGGGCAAACGTTCTATGAATACCGGAGCCGTGTCCCGGCTTTTGTTCCAAAGTGGGTTAACAGTAAATCACAGGTAAAAGTGGCAGGTCATAATTTACACTAATGTTCGAAGTAATGGAATATACATGGATCATATGGTCGTTAATCATGCTGGGCATCTGGCTTATTATTTATTTGATAAAAAAAGAATTCAGGAAAATGATGTGGCAGGTAAGCGTGGTAACCATGCTGTTTGGCTTTACAGAACCGCTTTTTGTTCCCGAATACTGGTTCCCGCCCTCATTATTTAACCTGGCCGTCAATACAGGCTTTGATGTGGAAAGCTTTATTTTTTCATTCGCCATTGGGGGTATTGCGGTAGTATTATACCGGCTATTATTCCCCGTCACTGAAATCAGTATCGCAAAGCAGGCAAAAATGCAGCGTCGTCACCGGCTGCACAAAATAATCCTGTGGTTGCCGGTGTTACTGTTTCTGGTTTTCAGCCTTGTAACCCGGCTGAACCCGATTTATTGCGGGGTGATCTCTCTTTTTCTTGGTTCGCTGGCAACATTATATTGCCGTCCTGATTTGGCGGGAAAAATATGGATTGGCGGTCTCCTTTTTACGATCCTTTACTTTATTTATTTCGGCAGCATCCTTGTCTTTTTTCCCGGTTATGTACAAGCATACTGGAATTTACCGGCATTGACAGGAATACTCGTACTCGGCGTACCCGCAGAAGAATTACTGTTCGCTTTCACATTTGGTATGTATTGGTCGGGAGTATATGAACATACCAATTGGTATAAAACAATCAGAACAAAAAATGGCAAATATTTCGAAAAACCTGCCGCCGCTAAACTCATTAAAATGATCAGTAAAAACTAAAGCTTATGGGATACTACAACAACACCACACTAACGCTGTATGCAATCATAAGTTTAATCATTTCACTAATGATAGCACGGTTTTTAGGAAGTAAAAGAAATATTGGATTTGGCTGGTCCCTGTTTTTCTGCTTATTCCTAAGTCCGTTCATTGGGCTCATTATAACATTATTGAGTGGCAAAAAGAATTACTATTAATTCAAATAATCAATCATAAATAAAACACGATGAAAATATTATTAGCTACCGATGGTTCAGATTATAGCAAAGCAGCCGTTGAAGAAATTGCCCGCCGCAAATTGCCACCCGGAACAAAAGTGCGTATTGTTTCGGCTTATGAAAAAGCGGCCCGGATAATGACCCTGGATACTATGGGCGTATCGAAGGAGTATTATGCTGAAGCAGACCAAAATGCCTTTAAAGCGGCAAAAAGTATATCCGAAAATGCAGCAAACGATTTGCGTAACAGCAATCCTGATTTAACGGTAACGGCCGCTGCAATAGAAGGTGTTCCCAAAAACGTCATTCTTACAGAAGCTGAACGATTCGGCGCAGATTTAATTGTTGTGGGATCACATGGTTACGGTGCTGTAAAACGGTTTCTGATGGGTTCGGTATCCCTGGCCGTAGCCTTACATGCAAAGTGTTCAGTAGAAATAATCCGTACCTCACTTATAAAATCCGGCAGGAAAAAATAAACAATGTTTCAGATGATGAAGAAATGGTTACCGGATTAATGGAGTTAACGATCAGGCAATTTTGAGTAATAAAAACATGAATTATGAAAATACTATTAGCTATTGACGGCTCGGATTACAGCAAAGCAGCCGTTGAAGAACTTTCCCTCCGCACATTTCAGAGGGGAACAAAAGTGCAAATAATATCTGCATTTGAGAACACTCCTCTAATCACATCTGCCCCCGCGCCAATGGGAGGCCTTGCAGGAGGTTACGAAGACACAGGCGTCATCGTGCGAAAGCTGGCCGAAAACATAGTAAAAGAGGCAGCCGAAATACTGAAAAAGAAAAAACCGGAACTGACCATTTCAGCAGCAGCAATCAATGGGCCATCGAAACAAGTGATTTTGAAAGAAGCCAAAAAAATGGGAGCCGATCTAATCGTCGTGGGTTCTCATGGACGGGGCGCTGTAGGGCGCTTCTTGCTTGGATCGGTGTCGCAGGCAGTTGCCCTTCATGCTGATTGTTCGGTATTGATTGTACGCAAACGTCCAACTAAAAAGACAAAGAGACAAGCTCGTTAAAGATATTGAAGCAATGGTTTTAACTATCAAACAGATTTAGATTAATAACTTATAAAACAAGAAATATGAAAATACTATTAGCTACCGACGGTTCGGATTACAGTAAAGCGGCGGTTGAAGAAATTGCACAGAGGATTTTTCCGACCGGAACTAAAGTTCTTATTGTATCGGCTTTTCAAAACGCTTCCTTAATAACATCTGCCTCTTCTCTGGAAGGCGGCCTGACCGGAGGATTTGAAGAAACAGTTGCTGTTATAAGAAAACTTGCTGAAAATGCGGTACAGCAGGCGGCAGAATTGTTGAAAAAGAAAAACCCCGCATTATCCATATCAACGAAAGCTATTAATGGAACACCGAAACATACGATTTTAAAGGAAGCCGAAAAGATGGGAGCCGATCTAATCGTCGTGGGTTCGCATGGGCGGGGTGCTATAGGACGATTCCTGCTTGGTTCGGTATCGCAGGCGATTGCACTTCATGCAGACTGTTCAGTGCTGATTGTCCGTAAACGCCGGACAAAAAGGAAGCAGGCAAGAAATAAGCATAAGAAATAATTATGAAAATGCTTGATGGTTTGTTAAAGCGCATTTTTTTGAATTGATAAAAAGACTAAAGAGATGAAGCCATTTAAAAATCTTTCTGAAAAGGAAAACAAAGAACTCCTCAAATTTCCGGCTTATATATCACTGCTTGCGGCTAACAGCGATGGTGAACTGGATGAAAAAGAAAAGAAATCAGCAATCAGGTTTTCACATATCAAAACCTTTTCCTGTGACCCGCTGCTTTCTGAGTATTATGAAGAAGCTGATAAAGTCTTTGAAAAAAATATCATACAGATTGATAATGGCTTACCAAAAGGAATAAGCAAACGGGAAGCGATTATCAAAAAGGAGTTGATGCGGCTGGAAAAATTATTAAAAAAACTCGGTGGTGAATACCCTGCTGTCATGCACCGGAGTATGAGATCATTTAAGGACCATGTCTCGAAGGCACATCACAATGTGTTGGTGGACTTTATTTTTCCCATGCCGATTGAAGGGTTGACGGATTAGCTAAATATTGATCTGTGACAATGCAGGGATTGATTATTAATTTCTAAAAAACTATTCAATGAAAAAAATTAAAGTGGCAGTAAACGGATACGGAGTAATCGGCAAACGGGTGGCTGATGCAATAAAGCTACAGGATGATATGGAACTCACAGGTGTTTGTGACGTTATTACTGATTGGCGCATCAGGATGGCGCAGACAAAGGGCTATCCGGTGTTTGCATTTGATAACACATTTAAAAAAGACATGAAAGAATCCGGCATCAGTGTGCAGGGTACTTTGGCTGACCTGCTGGAAACCGTTGATCTTATGGTGGACTGCACGCCAAAAAAGATTGCTGCCCAAAACATTGCCGAATACAGGAAGATGAATAAGAAATTTATCGTGCAGGGTGGCGAAAAACATACCACTACGGGACATTCATTCAGCGCCGAAAATAATTATGAGACAGCGTTGGACCGTGATTGCACCCGGGTTGTCTCCTGCAATACTACCTCGATTATCCGTACACTTACTGCATTAAAAAAGGCAGGTCTTCTGAAAAAAGCAAGAGGCACTTTGTTGCGCCGGGCTACCGATCCCTGGGAAAGTCACCTGAATGGCATTATGAATACACTGGTTCCCGAAAAAGATATACCCAGTCACCAGGGACCCGATGCCCAAAGCGTTGATTCATCCCTGGATGTGGTTACTGCTGCGGTAAAAGTACCCGAAACCTTAAGTCATCTTCATTACTGGAATATTCAGCTTACCAGGCAGTCATCAAAAGAAGAAGTACTCAATGCTTTCGACAATTCCACAAGGGTAGCCATGATTGAATACAGCGAAGGACTATCGGCAAACAATGCCGTAAAAGAATTAATGCTGGCTTTAAACCGCCCTTATGGAGATATGTATGAAGTAGCGCTGTGGAAAGATATGCTGAAAGTGCAGGGCGATGAACTGTTTTATGCTTATGTGGTAGATAACCAGGCCATCGTGATACCGGAAACCATTGATGCGATCAGGGCATTGACGGGTATTGAACAAAATGCTCAAAAGTCAATCATGAAAACAAATGAAAGCCTGGGAATAAAACAACGTTTTATAAAGTAAGCCATGAATACAAAATGAAAAAACTCATTTTATACTGGTTCACGAAGCAGACGGCCAATGCCGCCCGCAAAGAGTTGGCTCATCACTTTGATGCTAATACAATAAAAGATATTCTTTCCGGCTATTGGAAGCAGTATCAAAAATTAAAAACGACTGTCCCCTCCATGCCAACAAATGGCGGATATATTACCGTCCGCCTGGCAGCTATGTCCATGGCATTTTACCGGGAACTTATGGCAAGGGGGCAGGATAAGGACACAGCAACCAGACATTTCTATACTATAGCATGGAATGTTTATAAAAAAATGGGAAAGCTGGCTTGGTGGCTGGCAGGATGGAGAAACAGGAATAAGGTCGACAGGATGGCCACGGCAACACGCTTGTTCAGGACTTTTCCATTCAACAGCCCTTCGTATCAATGGCAGGATATACCCGGTGATGATGCTGTTGCTTTCAATTGTATCAAATGCCCGGTAGCGGAATATTTCAAATCGCACGGGTTGTCAGAATTCTGCGCGGCAACCTGGTGCGCACTGGATTTTCCGCTGGCAGCATTATGGCATGCCCGGCTGGAAAGAACCGGAAGCATTGCCGGCGGAGCAGATAAATGCGATTTCAGGTGGATTCACGACAATGAAAAGAAAAATGTTTAATTCAGAAATAAAAACACTCAAATCATTTAGTGTCTATCTGCAAAAGTTGGTAGAAGGAAAACTATGGCTTAAAGTAACCGTTGCCTTATTGCTTGGAACCGGTCTGGGTCTATTGCTTAGCCCACAAACAGGTCTGGTAAATAAAAATAATGCAGAAATCATTGGCAACTGGCTGGCTTTACCGGGCATTATATTTCTCAAGTTGGTGCAAATGATTATGATCCCGCTCATAGTGGCCTCTATTATTACGGGGATTGCCAGCAATAATAAGGAAAACCTTAAAAAACTGGGAGGTGGCGTACTGCTGTATTTTTTAATTACTACTACTGTCTCCGTCTCTCTGGGTGCCATACTTGCCCTTACGTTTAATCCAGGTAATTTCCTGCATCAGCAATCATTAAACGAACATAGGGAAGTTGTGACTGCCGGTGTAGAAACGGGTGGTAATCCCTTTGATATTGAAAAAATACCCCGGGCGATAACAAGTCTTCTGCCGGAGAACCCACTGGCATCCATGGTTAGCGGAGAAATGCTGAGCATTGTGATCTTTACCATCATAATTGGCATAGCAATATTATCTCTTTCAGAAAACTTACAAAGACCGGTTAAGCTGATCCTGAGTGCTATACAGGAAATATGTATGACCATTGTAAGATGGGCAATGTTATTGGTCCCCATAGCTGTTTTTGGCTTAATGGCTCAGCTTACCTCAAGCGTTGGCCTGAATTCGCTGGCTGGACTTGGGTATTATGTATTGGTTGTTCTAATGGGATTATTATTTCTTGTATTTATTTATTTGCTGTTGGTCAGTATTATTGGAAAGAGAAACCCATTTTCTTTTCTGCGAAAAATCAGAGATGCACAGTTGCTTGCTTTTTCTACAACTAGTTCCGCTGCCGTTATGCCACTTTCTCTGAAAATAGCCGAGGAAGAACTTAAAGTAGACAAATCGATAAGCAATTTTATTATTCCTATAGGGGCAACAGTTAATATGGATGGTACGGCACTTTATCAGACAATCACCACACTTTTTATTGCCCAGGCCTATGGTTTGGAATTGGGGTTAACGAATATCATCGTTGTGATTATTACAATTGTAGCGGCATCAATTGGAACACCAGCTATACCCGGAGGAGGCGTGGTTATTCTTGCTTCGGTATTAACAGGGGCTGGTATTCCTGCTGAAGGGATTATAATAGTTATCGGAGTGGAAAGAATATTAGGAATGTTTCGGACGGCCGTTAATATTACAGGTGATTTGACAGGTTGTGTCGTATTTGATAAGTTGTTTGAAAATATTAGACGTCAAAGGAGTTTAACGATGTAAAAATGAATGTCATCATTTAAAACACGCTTTTATGAAAAAGAAATGGTCATTATATCTCGGTAAAGTTTCAGGAATAAAAGTATATATCCACTGGACGTTTTTGATCCTGATCGGGTGGATATTCCTGATGCATTCCAGGGCAGGTCATGGTGTTTCGGCAGGTTTATGGGGCGTGGCATTTATTCTTGCTTTATTTGCCTGTGTGGTGCTGCACGAATTTGGCCATGCGCTGACAGCAAAGCGATATAAAATCCAGACAAAAGATATTACCATTTACCCTATTGGAGGCATCGCCAGCTTGGAAAGCATGCCCGAAAAGCCGGGGCAGGAATTGCTGGTGGCATTAGCGGGTCCGGCCGTAAACATTGTGATTGCAGTGGCATTGTGGATATATATGCGGTCTGCCGGTTTGATGCCTGATCTGAGGATGCTGAAAAGTGCGGAGAATATGCAAAACCTGCCCTTTACTTTTAACTTGTTTGCTGCTAATGTTGCCCTGGCCGTTTTTAATCTCATACCCGCATTTCCCATGGATGGAGGCAGGGTTTTACGGGCAATTCTGGCATTTAATATGGACCGCAGCAAAGCCACCCGTATAGCTGCAGCCATTGGTCAGTTTCTGGCCATGCTGTTTGTATTCTTCGGTTTCTTTTACAATTTCTGGCTGGTGTTTATCGGGTTGTTCATATACCTCGGCGCTGGTGGCGAAGCCGCTTTTGAGACTACCCGAAATTTATTAACCGGTCTCCAGGTACGTGATGCTCTGATGACCCGGTTTACCGCTTTATCTCCCGATGATAGTCTCGAAAAAGCAGTACAGGTATTGCTGTACGGGCAGGAACAGGATTTTCTTGTGACTTCTAATAACCAGGTTCAGGGAGTATTGACCCGGAAGGAGCTGATATATGGGCTATCCGCTTATGGGAAATCATCTGTTATATCCAACATAATGCGAAAGGACTTTATAACCCTTACACCGGATATGAATTTGCAGGATGTTTATCAAAAAATGATGGCAGGTGGTTGCACAATTTACCCGGTTCAGGAGAATGGAATACTGGCCGGATTGGTAGATAAAGAAAATATAAATGAAATGATTTTGATACAACAGGCAATACACCTGCGAACTGATAAAAGATGAACGATGCCAAAAAATGGTTTCGGAATATTATTACCAGAATAGCTGATTATTATAAACAATCATTGCATCGACATACTTATGAATATCAGTGAGGGTGCAATTAAAAACAATTAGTTCATACAAATAATATTCGACATGAATACATTTTTATTCCCTATGCCCGGCAATGAAGCTCTTGGAAATTCCTTGCAGCAACTATTACAGGTCCCGCTGGGTGAAGCCATCATACGCCATTCTCCAAATGGAGAAACGTACGTAAACGTTATTACGGATATGACGGAAAGAGAAGCTGTCATTATCTGCACCCTTCATCACCCCGATGAAAAATGCCTTTCACTTTATTTCCTGGCAAAATCGTTAAAAGAACGCGGCGCTTCTTCCGTTACGCTTGTCGTACCCTACTTGGCCTATTTGCACAAAAGCATTAGTTCTGTATTTTTTGCAGAGTTTCTTTCACGCTTTGTTGACATACTTATTACGGTTGACCTGCACCCGTCCCGTAAACATTCACTCGATAAACTGTATTCTATTCACACCTCTGTATTGCCGGCTTCACCCCTCATATCAAAATGGATAAAAGAGAATGTTGACCAACCTGTAATGATAGTACCCGACAGCGAAAACAGGCAATGGATTTGCAAAATAGCTGATGAGGTAAATGCGCCATTCATATTTCTGGACAAATTATCCGGGGGTTATACTGATACAAACGCTGACATATCTCAAATAAAGGCAATTAAGGATCATACGCCGGTCTTGCTTGATAACATTATCTCTACAGGGCAGAATTTGATAGAGAGCACGGAGCGTTTGAAAACAACAGGGATGAAAAATCCTGCTTGCATAGGCGTCCATGCTGCTTTTGTTGAGAACGCTTATGCTAAGCTATTGGAGGCTGGAGCTGATTCTGTAATTACTTCCAATACCATAGACCATGTTACCAATGGCATTGACATAACAGGGCTTCTTGCGAATGAGATAAGCAAAAATATTTTTGTTGTCTGAAAATAAGATTTATGAAATCTATTAAAGATATTGACCTTTCACCCAAACCAGGAAAGAACTATTGGGTAAACTGTCATCGTGAGTGGAGAGAAGAGTTTATCTATTTTTTATTGGTTGACAGGTTTCATGATAGTAACAAAAGACATACTGTGGAATTTGATACCCGGCACTATGGTTTTGGCGATAGCGAACAGTTAACCAAACAATGCGGGGGAACTATAAGAGGCATTCTTTCCAACCTTGACTATATAAAGAATCTGGGCTGCACCGCTATCTGGCTCAGTCCTGTCTTTAAAAACAATCCCGAAGCATATCACGGTTATGCTATTGAAAACTACCTGGAGATTGATGAGCGATTTGGTACAAAATGCGATTTGGAAGACCTGGTCGAAATGGCTCATCGTCTTGATATTCGTGTTTTCCTTGATATAGTGCTTCATCATAGTGGTGATAACTGGAATTATCCCGGTGGGAAGGATTACTATTACTATCAGGGAATGGAGTTCCCGTTTGGTAAATGGCGCTACGAGAATAGACCAGAGCCAATTGAGTTACGAAATCCCTCACTATATGGCAGAAAAGGACAGATAAGAAATTTTGATGACTATCCGGAAACAAGAGAAGGGGATTTTTTTAATCTGAAAGCCTTTAAAAATGACGGATCTCCGGAAGCCATTTCCGTACAAAAAATTCTGACAGCCATACACTGTTATTGGATCAGGGAGCTGGATATTGACGGATTTCGGTTGGATGCCGTAAAGCACATGGGCGAGGCTGCCATCAGCTGCTTTTCATCTTATGTGCGGGAATATGCCTATTCATTAGGGAAAAGAAATTTTTTCCTTTTTGGTGAATTGGTAGGCGCCGATGCCATGGCGAACCATTACATAGGTCCAAAAACATTGACGCCTTCCGACCATAATATTTATTACGGTCTAAATTCCGTGCTTGACTTTCAATTGTATTTCGTTTTAGAGGGTGTTATAAAGGGAAAAGATTCACCGGGAAAATTACTTGACCGTTACGAAGCATTGCAGAAAAATGCCCTGAACAGAGGTGAGAGCGGAGAATTCCTGGTAACATTTTTAGATAATCACGATCAGGTTGGTGAAGATTTTAAACATCGTTTCGGCTATGATGCAGAGCCGGAGCAGGTAATTGCAGGTGTTGCATTTCTATTATGTGCATTAGGCACCCCCTGCATTTATTATGGAACGGAACAGGGGCTAAATGGATGTGGCAAAGGTGACCGCTACGTAAGAGAATGCACCTTTAATCCCAATGACAAAAATACCAATGTTCTTAATCAACAGTCATCTATTTACAAGGCGATTTCATTCATCGCAAAATTCAGACAGGAAAGTAACGTGTTGAGATTTGGAAGAATGTTTATGCGTGAGATATCAACTGATGGTATTCATTTCAAACTTCCGGATTGTGAGAAATGTACCCTTGCTTTTTCAAGAATACTATATGACCAGGAAGTGTTGTTTGTATATAATTCATCTGCCGGGGACGTAAAACAAGAATGTGTATTGGTTGACTGCCAGCTTAATAAAGCCCGCAAGTGGATGAAGCCGGTGTACGGATGCTCAAGCAATATAGCCATTCAGCATTCAGAAGATCCTGCTAATCCTGTTTGTTACATTCACCTTTATTTAAGACCCATGCAATTAATGATATTAAAAAATTATTAAAACGTATAGTTTATGCCAGATTTAATCAAATATTTTAAAGACATAACCATAACTGATTTATCCAAAGTAGGAGGAAAAAATGCTTCCCTTGGTGAAATGTTTCGAAACCTGTCTGACAAAGGCGTTGCTGTGCCGGATGGTTTTGCCATTACTGCCGCTGCTTACTGGCTGTTTATTGATCACAACAACTTCAGAGTTCAATTGAATGAAATACTTTCAACGCTTGATACAAACGACTTCTCTAACCTGGGCAAGGTTGGCGCAGCTTGCAGAAACCTGATACTAAGTGGAAATATGCCGGCTGATTTATCTGAAAAAATAAAACATGCCTATGAAACGATGATCAGGAAATACGGAAAGGATATTTCATTTGCCGCCCGCAGCAGCGCCACAGCAGAAGACCTTCCCAATGCAAGCTTTGCGGGTCAGCAGGAAACTTATCTTAATGTAAAGGGATTGGAGAATTTATTGAAAGCCTGTCATCGCTGCTATGCCTCTCTCTTTACTGATCGTGCAATAAAATACCGGACCGACAATCGGTTTGATCACGCAAGTGTTGCGCTTTCAATCGGTGTTCAGTTGATGGTTCGATCAGATAAAGCCTCTTCAGGCGTGATGTTTACCCTTGACCCCGACACAGGGTTCGATAAAGTGGCGTTGATTTCAGGAGCGTGGGGTCTCGGAGAAAATGTGGTGCAGGGCGCTGTCAACACGGATGAATATTTGGTTTACAAATCATTTGTCGGTAAAGTAAAGCAGCCGGTGATTTCAAGAAAATTGGGCAGTAAGGAAAAAACCATGATCTATACTGATAAGGCATTGAGTGAAATCACAAAGCCTGAAGAAGCTATTGTAAATATTGAAACGTCTCCTGAATTGCAACAACAATACATTCTGGAGGATAATGAAGTTGTGCAACTGGCGAAATGGGCGATGATTATAGAAAAGCATTATGACCGCCACATGGATATAGAATGGGCAAAGGATGGAATCACTAATAAATTATTTATCGTACAGGCAAGACCTGAAACAGTGCACAGCCAGAAGAAAAAGAGAAACATATTTAAGGAATACCAGATCAAAGAAAAAGGAAACCTCATTTGCAGTGGTATTGGGTTAGGAAATAGCATTACCTCAGGTGTTGCCAGGCTGCTTAACTCGCCAAAGGAAATTGACAAATTAAATAAAGGGGAAATATTGATTACGCGGCGAACAGATCCTGACTGGGACCCCATTCTTCAAAAAGCGGCCGCTATAATTACCGACCAGGGAGGCAGAACCTCCCATGCCGCCATCGTAGCCCGTGAAGTTGGCGCTATGGCTATTGTGGGCACCGGCAATGCCACCAAAGTTATTCAGGATGGACAGATAATTACTATTTCAACGGCAGAAGGCGATACCGGATATATATATGAGGGAAAAGCTAACTGGGAAGAACATGAAATTGATACCAGCAAAATTAAAATGCCGGATACGCAAGTGATGCTTATCCTGGCTCACCCAGATAAAGCATTCCGGTATTCTTTATTGCCCAACAACGGCGTTGGCCTGTTGCGCATGGAATTTATTATCAACAATGCTATTCAAATTCACCCGATGGCCCTTCATCATTTCGACAGGTTAACGGACGATGCTGAAAAAAATCGAATAGAAAAGCTAACCCATCATTATCCTGACAAAAGGGACTATTTTATTCACAAACTCGCTGAGTCCATTGCAACCATTGCGGCGGCATTTTATCCGAAAGATGTAATTGTAAGAATGAGCGATTTCAAATCCAATGAATATGCCAATCTTATAGGAGGAAAGGCATTTGAACCAAAAGAAGAAAACCCCATGATTGGATTCAGGGGCGCTTCGCGGTATTATCATGAATTATACAAAGACGCATTTGAAATGGAATGCCGGAGTATGAAAATGGTGCGTGACGATATGGGGTTTTCAAATGTAAAATTAATGCTGCCTTTTGTACGAACTGTTCAGGAAGCTAAAAGTGTAATTAAACTAATGGAGAAAACTGGATTGGTAAGGGGAGAAAACGACCTTGAATTATATATGATGGTTGAGATACCCAGCAATGCATTGCTCGCCAAACAATTTGCAAAATACTTTGATGGGTTCTCAATCGGATCAAATGATCTTACGCAATTAACACTGGGAGCGGACAGGGACTCCGAATTACTCAGCAACATCTTTTCTCCCTTTGACCCCGCTGTGATGCAATTGATACGAATGGCTATCAGAAAGGCAAAGTCATCCGGGGTAAAAATAGGTTTATGCGGACAAGCGCCAAGCGATTACCCTGAGTATGCCCGCTTTCTTGTAAAATGCGGTATTGACAGCATCTCATTTAATCCTGATGCTTTGTTAGCCGGGATCAATAATATCAACGAAGCTGAAAAGAAAACTTTATCTGCAAAAATGAATTCAATATGAAAGTTGCGGTTTACAGTTTACACAAATTTGAAAGACCCTTTCTGGAAAAAGCAAATGCTGCAAAACACCAGATACATTTTATGGATATGAGGCTTTCGCCAACAACAGCTTCTTTGAGCGAAGGAGCGGAAGCTGTATGTTTATTTGTAAGCGATGATGCTTCCGCGCCTGTGCTGGAAACGTTGCACCGCCAGGGAACCCGTTTTATTGCGCTGCGGTCTGCCGGGTTCAACAATGTTGATCTTGAAAAAGCTACCGGGCTCGGTATCCGTGTAGCAAGGGTTCCGGCGTATTCACCTTATGCTGTGGCTGAACATGCGGTTGCACTGATGCTGGCGCTGAACCGCAAACTGATTCGTGCACATAACCGGGTAATGGAACTGAATTTTTCGCTCAATGGACTAACCGGTTTTGATATGAACGGAAAAACAGCCGGTATTATCGGCACCGGGAAGATCGGTGCGGTGATAGCCCGCATACTACATGGTTTTGGTTGCCGCTTGCTGGCTTTTGACCGGCATGAAAATAATGAAATCAAACAACTATACGGTGTGGAATACACGGATTGCATGTCACTGTGCCGCCAGTCTGACATCATCACCCTTCACGTACCGCTTACCGACCAGACAAAGTACATTATAAACAAATCCTGCATTGAGTGTATGAAACCGGGGGTAATGCTTATCAATACCAGTCGTGGTGCCCTGGTTAACACTGCCGATATAATTACGTCGTTGAAGAGCGGTCGTATTGGTTTTTTCGGCATGGATGTGTATGAGGAAGAGGAAGGTCTTTTTTTTGAAGATCATTCCGAAGATATTCTGCAGGATGATACCATTGCCCGGCTCATGACATTTCAAAATGTTCTCATCACCAGTCACCAGGCTTTTCTTACAGATACTGCTTTGACAAATATTGCTGAGACCACCCTATACAATCTTGATTGCTTTGAAAAAAACAACCCATGCAAAAACGAGATCACCATAAAGAGATAATATCGGTTATTAAAGCAAACGGAGAAGCGGAACTATTTGATGAGTCAAAAATTCGAAACTCATTGATTCGGTCCGGGGCATCAAGAGATATTATTGATCATGTAATCAGCAATATTAAAGCGAAGGTTCATCAGAATATTTCTACAAAGAAACTATATCGAATTGTATTCAGTGAGCTTAAAAAACTCCATCGTCCTACTGCCGGTAAGTACCATTTGAAAAGAGCTATCATGGAACTCGGCCCGACGGGTTTTCCTTTTGAGCGGTTTGTTGCTGAAATATTCAGGGCGCAGGCGTATCAAATAAGAGCAGGGGTGTTTATAGAAGGACATTGTGTAAAACACGAGGTAGATGTGATTGCAGAGAAGGGAACTGAGCAGCTCATGATGGAATGCAAATTCCATAGCGACCCGGGAATTGTTTGCGATGTGAAACATGCAATGTATGTACGGGCAAGGTTCTGGGATATTGAAAAAAAGCTAAAAGCTATTGATCTTGATTCCGGAAAATCATTTAAAGCCTTTCTTGTTACAAATACCAGGATGACTTCCGATGCAGAAAGATATGGTGTATGTTCCGGTTTGGCATTGATGAGTTGGAATTTTCCAAAGGGAAAGAGCTTGCGGGAACTCATAGATGACACGGGTCTCCATCCGGTTACTTGCATTACGTCGCTTACCCGGAATGAAAAGTCTCACCTGTTGAACCAAAATATTGTTTTATGCAGAAGTTTATGCAATGAACCGGGAATACTTCGTGAGATCGGTATTACAGAAATGAGGATACAAAAAATTATAGAAGAAGGAATGACTATTTGTAAATCAAAAAAAACTGTATTATGAAATTGACTTTTCTTGGCGCAACGGGTACGGTAACCGGCTCGAAATATCTATTGGAAACAGGAAAAAGGAAGATTATGATTGATTGCGGGCTGTTCCAGGGGCTAAAAAATCTTCGCTTATTAAACTGGGACAACCTGCCAGTGAATGCCGCTGAGATTGATGCCGTATTGCTTACACACGGACACATGGACCACACAGGTTACTTACCGCGGCTAGTAAAAATGGGGTTCAGAGGAATGATTCTGGGTACCCAACCTACGCTGGACATCGCCGCAATCATACTTCGGGACAGCGCAAAAATACAGGAAGAAGAAGCGGAGAAGGCAAACAAAGAGGGATACTCAAAACACAAACCGGCAAAACCTCTGTATGATCTCAAAGATGCTGAACAGGCTATTTCACATTTCAAATCTGCTCCGGAAGGAGAATGGCTCACATTTTTTGATGATATTAAATTAAGATTTCAATATAACGGTCATATTATCGGGGCAACTTTCATTGAGATGGATCTTTATGGGGACCGGATTGTTTTTTCGGGAGATATAGGGAGAAAATCCGATTTACTGATGAAGCCTCCTAAAAAGCCTGAACGTGCCGACATAATTTTTATCGAGAGCACGTATGGGGACAGGCTCCATCCTTCGGAAAATCTTGAACAAAAGGTAAAGGAAATTGTCCTGCATACTCTTGAGAAAGCGGGTACACTTATTATTCCGAGCTTCGCCGTAGAGCGAACCCAAACTCTAATGTATTTGCTATGGCAGCTACGCAACAAAAACAGTATCCCTGATATTCCTATGGTCATGGACAGCCCGATGGGGGCAAATGTTTTAGACATATTTCATCATCACAGGGAGTGGCATAAGTTAGCAGCCGAAGATTGCACTAAGATGTGTGATATGTTCCGCATAGTAAAAGAGTATAAAGAAACATGGGAGGTAATTGACGACCCAAGGTCTAAAATCATTATTGCCGGAAGCGGCATGGTAAGCGGAGGTCGTGTGCTTACTTATCTTCAGCATTACCTGGAAAGGCCGGAGACAACAATATTGCTGGCAGGGTTTCAGGCTGAAGGAACAAGGGGAAGAAAATTACTGGAAGGCGCATCCGAACTGAAGATCTACGGTAAATATTATCACGTCAAAGCAGAAGTTTTCATCCTCCATGCCTTGTCCGCACATGCTGATCAGGCGGAATTGCTTGATTGGTTAAGCGACATTCAAAACACTCCGGGAAAAATATTTATCACGCATGGCGAACACCAGGCCGCAGATACGTTGCGGGTTAAAATTAAAGACGTGTATGGATGGGATTGCATTATTCCGGAATTAAACAGCACGGAAGAAATCCCCCTGATGATAGAAGAAAAGTAAAAGATTATGGAACACATAACAAACAAACTCAGGTTTAAACGTCTCGGTATTCATACGCAACATGAGCATTTTGCCTATATGCGTGAAGATTGTCATGTATGTGTGTCCGAAGGGTTTGAAGCTTTGGCCCGGATTCATGTCAGCAACGATAAAAAAACAATAGTCGCCAGCCTGAATGTGATCCGGACAGATATTTTGAAACCCGGTGAAATAGGTTTGTCTGAAAGCGCAATGCATTCACTGGATGTAAAGGAGGGAGAAATTCTCACGGTCTCCCATTTGCATCCGATTGAATCTTTAAGTTATGTCAGGTCAAAAATATATGGAAATACCTTTTCCGCAGCCGAATTAAACAGTATTATCAGGGACATTTCATTGGGAAATTATTCCAACATACACTTGTCCGCATTTATCACCGCCTGCGCAGGTAACAGAATGCTGACAGACGAAATTATTTCTCTCACCAATGCGATGATTGCTGCAGGAGAACATTTGCACTGGAGCAAAGAAATGATCGTTGACAAACATTGTATCGGGGGGCTTCCCGGCAACAGAACGACTCCCATTGTTGTGGCCATCGTTGCTGCATTTGGATTGGTGATGCCCAAAACATCTTCCCGTGCTATTACATCGCCGGCAGGAACAGCAGATACCATGGAAGTGATTACAACCGTAAATCTTTCAATGGATCAAATTAGAAGGGTTGTTGAAAAAGAAGGCGGTTGTATTGCCTGGGGAGGAACGGCCAGGTTGAGCCCTGTTGATGATATACTGATTAAAGTTGAAAAGGCATTGGATATTGACAGCGAGGGGCAACTTATTGCGTCTGTGTTATCAAAAAAAGCAGCGGCAGGTTCCAATCATGTCATTATTGATATGCCTGTTGGTGAAACGGCGAAACTGAGGAGTATAGATGCAGCCACAACCTTGAAAATAGAGATGGAAAAGGTAGCACATGCAATTGGTTTAAAATTGAAAGTGCTGATTACCGATGGCTCGCAACCGGTGGGTCGTGGCATCGGGCCGGCGCTGGAGGCAAGGGATATTCTTTCAGTGCTGAAGAATGAAGCACATGCACCGAACGACCTGAGTGAAAGAGCTTTGCTCCTGGCTGGAGAATTACTGGAACTTTCGGGTAAAGTGCCGGCAGGAACAGGTAATGAAACGGCACGACAGATCCTTGAATCAGGCAAAGCGTATAGCAAGTTCGTCTCTATTTGCAAAGCACAGGGTGGATTTCATGAACCGAAACGGGCAAAATATCAATACGAAATAAAAGCGGATCACGCCGGAACAGTAGTTAAAATTGATAACCGCAAATTGGCAAGAGTTGCCAAACTCGCCGGTGCGCCAAACAATAAGTTAGCCGGGGTTGATTTTTTTACTCCCTTAAATACGAAAGTGGAAAAAGGTCAAACCTTATATATCATTCATACGGAATCGGAAGGGGAATTGGAATATGCGTTGGAATATCAGAGAATAAATAACGATGCGATTGAAATCAACTAAAAAAAATGAAAACTGAAAATATTTCAAAACTGGCAGTATCGTCGGCAGCGCTTGGTGCGGCCATTGTAGGGTTCGGTCTTGGAGCGAAATGGGGAACATGGCTTGGAGGCTATTCCTTTCTGGTTATAGTCGCAGGGGGCTTTTTTCATGTTTATGGGATGTACATTTTGCAAATGAAAAATATATCTGCCCGTGTACATGGCATTGCAAAATTACTTTGGATTTCCGCATGGATTTGCCTGGTCGCACTTGTTGTTTTAGTTATCTATTTTATTCTGTCAGGATAAAATAAATCGAATCAATTTGGAAAACAAACAAAACTGTAAAAGATGAAACATATTGTATTTTCCCTCCCGGGGAATGAAGATTTGGCTAAGGGTATTACCGGTTCGCTGCACGCTGAAACAGGAGAAAGCACTATCCGGAAATTTCCGGATGGAGAATCCTATACAAGGATTTTATCAGATGTGAAGGATAAGTGTGTGGTAATGATTTGCACGCTGGATCAACCTGATGCAAAATTGCTTCCCTTGTATTTTTTAAGCCGGACGGCAAAATCGCTGGGGGCAAAATGCACCTGCCTGGTAGCTCCTTACCTCGCCTACATGCGGCAGGATAAACAATTTAATCCCGGAGAGGGCATCACATCAGAATACTTTGGTAAACTAATCTCCGGGTTTGCCGATACGCTGACTACTGTAGATCCTCATTTGCATCGCCGCAAATCCCTCTCAGAAATATATAGCATTCCGAATATTGTTATACATGCAGCCGACCATATTTCACTATGGATTAAGAATAATGTGCAACTCCCGGTATTAATAGGCCCTGACAGCGAAAGTGAACAATGGGTTTCAGAAGTGGCCAAAAATGCGGATGCTCCTTTTATCATCCTGCAAAAAATCAGGCATGGAGACAAGGATGTAGAGGTATCAGTGCCTGAAACGAACAGGTATAAAGACCATACGCCGGTGTTGGTAGATGATATTATTTCTACTGCCCGGACTATGATTGAAACAGTGGGTCATTTAAAAAGGGCAGCTATGAAGCCACCCGTATGTATTGGAGTTCACGGCATATTTGCCGGCAATGCTTACGAAGAATTGATAAAATCAGGTGCTGAAAAAGTAATAACCTGTAACACCATACCGCACAAAAGCAATGGTATAGATTTAACCAATGTGATCTCGGATAACATAATAAAATTAATGAAGCATGGATAAGATAGCGGCATACATACTGTCCTGTTGTTTGTTTTTGATGCCGGCAATGGTACTGCATGCGCAGAACCAGGATATGTTTATTCAACAAATTGCAGGAAAGAAGATTGTCCGGCAAAGTTTTGATGAGAAGGGAAATCTTATTGGCAAACAGGAGTTCATGGTTGGAAATATGCAGTTAAAAGGAAAAAGCTATTATGTGAATATCGAAACAAAAATATACGACGAAAAGCAGCGACTTAAATCAACCTATTCAACCGCTTACCGCTGCAAACCAGATGAATCAAATGTGTTGCTTTCCGTATTTACAATTAATCCCAAAAAAAAGAAAATTGCCGTGTCTGTTAAATCGGGAGAGTTTAAAAATATTTACGAATTAGGTCAGGGTGCTTTCGAAACGACTCTTTCATTTAATATGTATGTTGAGTCAGGAATTCTGAATTTCCTTGGTTCAAAGAATGTTGTAACAATTGCTGACAGATCCAAATCAGAAAATAATGATCAGATAATTATAAGCGGTTCGTTGAAAATTAAGGCCTATTTGCTCGGGATCAGGATAAAAACTATCAACTATTCAACAACGGAAATCTTAAACAAAAAAGGCTTTTTGCAAAGGCAGGTTTTTAAAGAAGGCGATGGCAGTTATTTTACCATGAATTATCAATAAATGTTTTCAGATGAATAACACAAAATCAAAATTACTTTCTGAAACATACAGCAACGCTGATTGTTAATATCAGGAAGCATCTTAAAGAATAGAGTAAATGCGTTAAATAATGAATAGTGGTTTAAACATAAAGCGGATTGTTCCGAAGATGCTCTTACAAAGAGACCTCGCAGTAATCCTGTCAGGGCTGTTTTTAGTAATGGTGGGATTTGGTATCACGCTACCGGTGCTTCCTTTTTATATCAAAAATCTTTCACAGGCGCAGGGTATCTCCTCACAGAATTTATGGTTGCATGTTGGCCTTATAACGGGCATTTATCCCTTCATGCAATTTCTTTTTTCTCCTTATCTCGGCTCGTTATCCGACAAGTACGGCAGAAGACCGCTTATATTGTATGGCCTGGTGGGATATTCCATTTCTATAATTTTGTTTTCAATAAGCGGGAGCATCCTGCTGCTTTATATTTTTCGGTTACTATCCGGAATATCTTCCGCGGCATTTTTCATTGCATCAAGCGCCTACATAGCAGATAATACTTCAGAGGATAAAAGAGGAAATGGTATGTCTATGTTAGTCAGCGTCGCGGGCCTTGGCGTAGTAGCAGGGCCTCTAATTGGGAATTTATTTTCTAAAGTTGATATTACTATCGGACAAATTACGCTGGATAAATTCTCCCTTCCATTTTCTATTTCCGCAATTTTAGTACTGCTGGTTTGGACCTTTTTGTTTTTTTCATTAAAAGAATCAGGTGGTAACCGTAATCATGAATCAAGCGATGGAAAGAGAAAGGAGGCAAAATCATTACTTGTCACGTTACAATCAATCAAGAAATCCTTTGTACTTCTGCTTTTTCTTTCTTTTATCAGCCAACTTTCCCTGGCAATGTTTGAAGGCACGTTTGCATTGCATTCACAACGCCTTTTTCAATTTGGTGTAAACCAAATGAGCCTTGTATTTATTGTTTGCGGTTTGACGATGGGCTTGTTACAATTAGGGCCAGTGGTCTGGCTAATTAGCTGGAAAGGAGAAAGGGCATTGCTACCCTATGGCCTCCTGTTGTTAAGCGCTGGCATGTCCTTGCTGATGCTGTCTTCTGAAATTGAACTTATTTTGTTTTTTGTTTTCGTTGTTGCTGCCGGAATGGCAATACTAATACCCTGTCTTGCTTCATTGGTTACAAAAGAAGCAGGCAAATATTACGGAGCCTCATTGGGTATTTATAGTTCAGTAAATAGTTTGGGGCAGATGTTGGGAATAATAGCAGGTTCGGTGATGATGATCTGGTTCAGTCACTTGCCCTACTTTCTCATTTCAACTATACTTTTCGGTACAGTCCTTATCACTTTTGCAGGCATCAAATTAAGAAACATTAACCTCAACAAGATTAAACAATGAAAAGCATAAACGATATTTCAACCAATGCGCCAGACGGTATTGAAAAGACAAAAGCCAACAAAGAATTGATGAAGCTGCACAGGCAACTTTTTTCACTGCAAAATCTTTTTTACGCTGAAGGCAAGCATGCATTGCTTATCATTCTGCAGGGCATGGATACCTCCGGTAAAGATGGAACCATCCGGCATGTCTTTTCGTGTATCAATCCACAGGGTTGCCGGGTGAAATCGTTCAAAACACCGACAGAGGAAGAAAAGCGTCATGATTTTTTGTGGCGTGTATATCCTGAATTTCCTGAGAAGGGGATGTTTCAGATTTTTAACCGTTCATATTATGAAGACATTTTGTTTCCTGTTGTTCATAATCTGATAGATGAGAAGGAAGTTGCAGAACGGCATAAATTAATCAATGAAGTGGAAGCACACCTGCAAAAAAACGGCACCATCATTCTTAAGTTCTTTCTTCATATTTCTGAAAAAGAACAAAAGCGCCGAATAGAAAAACGCTTAAATGATCCTGAAAAAAAATGGAAATATACGGCCAGCGATACCACAGAAGCAAAAAAATGGGATGACTATGTGAATGCTTATCAGCAGGTACTTGATGGGTGCAAAAAAAACAATCCGTGGGTAATCGTCCCCGCAGATCAGAAGTGGTACCGGAATTATGTGGTAGCCAATACAATAGTGAAAACACTTGAAAAATTAAAAATGGAATTTCCTCAATAAAAAATAATGTTATGAATCACGATGAACACACTGACCCGCACAAAGAAAATACTGCAATGGATCATTCCAAAATGGACCATAGCAAGATGGGGCACTCCAACATGGATATGCCCAAAGAGGAGCATACGAAGGCAGACCATAGTAAAATGGATCACACAAAGATGGACCACGGGAAAATGGATCATTCAAAGATGGATCATGGCGATATTCCCATGGGTATGGCAGGGCATGATCATCACAAAATGATGATCCGGGATTTCAGAAAACGCTTTTGGGTATGTTTGATTATCACTATACCCATTCTCGTTTTGTCTCCGATGATCCAGGATTTCTTTGGATATCATTTCTTATTACCGGGAAATTCATACGTCCTTTTGGCGCTGTCATCATTTGTTTATTTCTGGGGTGGCTGGCCATTTTTAAAGGGCTTTGGGGGCGAGATAAAAAAAGGGTCACCTGGCATGATGACACTTATTTCTATGGCAATCAGCGTGGCATATTTTTATAGTGCGGCTACGGTATTTGGCTTGAAAGGAGAAGACTTTTTCTGGGAACTGGCTACCCTGATAGTGATTATGCTACTGGGACATTGGCTGGAAATGAAATCTGTTTTAGGCGCTTCAAAAGCGTTACAATTACTGGTAAGCATGATGCCTGCAGAAGCCCACCGGGTAAAGGCTGACGGACAGGTGGAAGATGTGAAATTAGATGTGCTGGAAATAAACGATGTGATAATGATAAAGCCAGGTGAGAAAGTCCCGGCTGATGGGATTATCATAGAAGGAACAAGTTATTTGAATGAAGCCATGCTGACCGGTGAATCAAAACCTGTAAAAAAAGAAGTTGAAAATAAAGTAATCGGCGGCTCTATCAATGGCAATGGGTCGCTCAAAGTGAAAGTGGAGCATACGGGAAAAGACAGTTACCTCAATAAGGTTATCAAACTGGTAGAGGAAGCTCAAAAGACAAAATCCAGAATGCAAAATCTGAGCGACAGGGCGGCTAAATGGCTTACTTATATTGCGCTTGCCATCGGTTTTGGAACCTTAGCCGTATGGTTGATTTTGGGGTTCCCGTTTGTGTTTGCATTGGAACGTATGGTTACTGTAATGGTCATTGCCTGTCCTCATGCGCTGGGGCTGGCCATTCCTTTGGTCGTAGCCATTTCTACTGCAGTATCTGCGCAAAATGGTCTTTTAATAAGAAACCGTACTGCCTTTGAAGAGTCCCGCAAAATAACCACCCTTTTATTTGATAAAACGGGTACGCTTACAAAAGGTGATTTTGGAGTTACCCGCATTGTATCGCTTGACAAACAATTTTCAGAAGATGAATTATTACGGCTTTCTGTGGCATTGGAACAAAGTTCAGAGCACCCGATTGCTGTTGGAATTGTACATAAAGCAAAAGATAAAAAAATCAATGTTCCCAAACCCGAAAAATTTAATGCAATTACAGGCAAAGGTGTTGAAGCAATGGTTGAAGGCAAACAAATAAAAGTTGTAAGTCCCGGTTATCTGAAAGATAAGAATATATCAATCCCGCAGGATGCATACAGCAGCGAGGCGGAAACCGTGGTGTTCATTATCATTGATGAAAAGCTTGCCGGCTATATTGCTTTGGCTGATGAGATAAGGCCGGAAAGTGCGCAGGCGATAGAAGTGTTTAAGAAAAATGGTATAAAAGTCTTAATGGCTACAGGAGATAATGATAAGGTAGCAAAGGCCGTAAGTAACCAGTTAGGGCTGGATGGCTATTTTGCGGAAGTGCTACCGCACCAAAAAGTGGAAATCGTAAAGGACCTTCAAAACAAAGGAGAATTTGTGGCCATGACTGGTGATGGTGTAAATGATGCTCCGGCACTTGCTCAATCAGACGTAGGAATTGCTGTTGGTTCAGGAACGGATGTAGCCGCTGAAACCGCCGATATCATTTTGGTAAACAGCAATCCGCGGGATATTGCCAATCTTATACTTTTTGGGAAAGCCACGTACAGTAAAATGATACAAAACCTGCTGTGGGCAACAGGTTATAATACCGTAGCTATCCCATTAGCCGCAGGTGTTTTGTATTCATCCGGCTTTGTATTAGGCCCCGCCGTTGGCGCTGTGTTTATGAGTTTAAGTACAATAATTGTGGCTATTAATGCTCAATTGCTGAGAAGAAAAATTGGGAATAAACAATGAAATAATCAGCGAATAATTACTTGAACGACCAATTAATTGTATTAAAAAGGGTGCTAAATGATACCTGGCAAAAGCAATTAGGATATGGGCAACCCTGTCAATAGCAGATAATTAAAGATGAATTGCAAAATGTTGTACTGGCGCCCAAAGAAGAGGAATGAGTGGTAAAAACAGGTAATAACAAAAAAGTAAAACATCATGAACAGGAAAGAATTGGACAGGGAGTCATTATACGGATTATTACATACTGAGGTGGAAGGTGTTGATGTCCTGGTACAATTGGCTCTTGATATCAGGTGGTCATGGAACCATGCCGCCGATGAGATGTGGAAGCAACTGGATCCGGCTTTATGGGAAAAGACCCGTAACCCCTGGATTATTCTGCAAACTGTTTCCCGCAAACAATTGGAACAAAAATTAATGGATGCTGAATTCCGCCAAATGGTGGATCAGGTGATTGAGCAAAATGAAGACCTTAAAAATTCATCTACCTGGTTTCAGAATAATCATTCAAATACCCCGCTGACCTGTGTGGCTTATTTCAGTATGGAATATATGCTTACTGAGAGCCTTCCTATTTATTCAGGAGGTTTGGGAAATGTAGCAGGTGACCAGCTTAAAGCCGCTAATGACATGGGCATACCGGTAGTTGGTGTGGGGCTATTATATCAACAGGGATATTTTCGCCAGGTGATTGGCAAAGATGGTAGCCAGGAGGAATTTTATCCGTACAACGATCCGGGACAATTACCTATTGTGCCGCTTCGCAAGCCCAACGGCGAATGGCTTCGTTTTCAAATTTCATTTCCCGGATATGCTGTCTGGCTGCGTGCATGGGAAGTACAGGTCGGCAATGTCCGGTTGTACCTTTTGGATAGTAATGATGTTGCCAATTTTCCTCCACACCGGGGAATTACCAGCGAATTATACGGGGGCGGTCAGGAAATGCGACTTCAGCAGGAAATAATTCTTGGTATAGGTGGATGGCGGTTATTAAAAGAACTGAATATTGAGCCCGAAGTTTGTCATCTCAATGAAGGTCATGCAGCTTTTGTTATATTAGAACGAGCCAGAGATTTTATGAAACTTACGGAGCTTCCATTTGAAGCAGCGTTGGCAGTAACCAGAGCAGGAAATCTTTTTACAACACATACTGCTGTGCCTGCGGGCTTTGACCGCTTCGCACCTTATCTGATAGCACAATACTTTTCGGAATATGCAGGAGTTGAAATAGGCATATCCCAGGAAGAGCTTCTTGCGCTTGGCCGGATAAATTCTTTCGATAGTTCGGAACCATTCAACATGGCCTACTTCGCTATTCGCGGTTCAGGCGCTATTAATGGAGTAAGCCGTTTGCATGGAAGTAAAAGCAGAGAATTATTCCGTCCGCTTTTCCCACGGTGGCCCGATGAAGAAATACCAGTAGGCTATGTTACAAACGGAGTGCACATGCGCAGCTGGGACTCTAAGGCAGCAGATGATTTGTGGACGGAAGCCTGCGGGAAAGACCGTTGGATGGGGACCGGAGAAGGGCTTCATGAACACCTGAAAGACGTATCGGCTGAAAGGCTTTGGGAGATGCGCACCGCAGCTCGTAAGAGTTTTATTGAATTTATTCGTAATCGTTTACCGCATGTCGTAGAGGCATCCGGTGGTACACCAGAAGAAGTGCAACAAGCAAAGAAATTGTTTGATCCAAATACTCTTACATTGGGCTTCGCACGCCGGTTTGCTACTTATAAAAGACCCAACCTTTTATTACATGATAAAGAAAGACTGGTTCGTATTTTGACAAATCCCACCATGCCGGTGCAAATTGTAATAGCGGGCAAAGCGCACCCGGCAGATATGGCAGGACAGGTACTTATAAAGGAATGGGTGGAGTTCAGCAGAAGGCCGGAACTAAGAAACCACGTTGTTTTTCTGAGTGATTATGATATGTTCTTAACAGAACAAATGGTGCAGGGGGTTGACGTGTGGTTAAATACGCCACGACGCCCCTGGGAAGCTTCGGGAACAAGCGGCATGAAAGCGCTTGTTAACGGGGTTATTAATCTTTCAGAATTGGATGGGTGGTGGGATGAAGCCTATACGCCAGGGGTGGGATGGGCTTTGGGGGATAGAAAAGAGCATGGCGATAGTCCTGAATGGGATGCGATAGATGCAGGACAGCTTTATGATTTATTAGAAAATGAAGTGATCCCTGCATTTTATGATAGAAATGAAGGAGGAATACCCTTGACATGGACAGCCAAAATGCATAAAAGTATGGCTGATCTGACACCCTACTTCTCCACCAACAGAACTTTAAAAGAATATACAGAACAATACTATATTCCCGCAGCTCATGCCTATAAAACCCGTTCGGCTGTAAATGGCGAAGCGGGTTCACAAATTATAAAACGCAAACAAACACTAAGAGCGAATTGGGAAAGAATACATTTTGGAAACGTACAAATCAAAAAATTAGAAACCGGATTTCATTTCCATATACAAGTATTTATGAACGAAGTTGCTAAGAAAAATATGCAAGTTGAATTATACGCTAATGGCATAAATGATGCAAAACGAGAAAGGATAAAAATGGAACCCACTTCTTCCCAAAATAGTAACGATGAACATTTTTATCAGGCTACAGTAGAGACTTCAAGAGACCCAAATGATTTTACGATAAGAATAATTCCCAATTATGAAGGTATTTCAGTGCCTCTTGAGGATAACCTGATTATCTGGCAACACTGATTACAAGTGCAAAAAATAGAAATTTAAAAATGCAACAAGCAACAGATATAACAACATTATTTCTTGACATTGGTGGAGTGCTGCTTACAAACGGATGGGGTCATGATTTCCGCAGCCTCGCCGCAAAGAAATTCAATATTGATTTTAATGATTTCGATACCAGACATGGGATCGTCTTTGAGACTTACGAATTGGGAAAACTCACTATGGATGAATATCTGGACATCGTTGTTTTTTATGAACAACGAGATTTTACAAAAGATGAATTCCGGGGATTCATGCTTACTCAATCAAAGCTTTATCCCGAAATGATAGAGCTGATAAAGAGATTAAAAATGAGATATGGGTTAAAGATTGTTGCAGTAAGCAATGAAGCAAGAGAGTTAAATACCTATAGGATACAGGAATTTGAATTAGCCGGCTTTATTGACTTTTTTGTTTCATCAACATACATACACATTCGAAAGCCTGACACGGACATTTACAAGCTGGCGCTCGACATGGCCCAGGTACAGCCGGGTGAAGTCATCGACATAGACGATGTGTCCGTGTTTGTGGCTGTTGCAGAGGGCCTGGGAATAAAAAGTATTTGTCATATCAATTATGAATCTACCTGCAAACAATTGCAATCATTAGGATTTGAAACGACTGTATGAAAAATGAAAATTCAAATATGCTCGTAATTAATGGTGGTTCCTCCAGCCTCAAATTTGCCCTGTACAGCATGGATAAGAATCCGAATAAACTTTTGTCGGGGCAAATAAAAAGAGTTGGTTTAAGCAACCCTGAATTTACTGTTATCAACAATACGCAAGAAGCAAAGAAAATAATAATTGATGTAACAAATTTTAAAGAAGCCGGTGAGGTATTAATCGAATGGTTAAAACAACAAAAGGAATTCAAATACACGGTATGCATAGGTCATCGCATCGTTCATGGCATGAAGCATACACAGGCTGAAATAATTGGGGAAGAATTATTGAATGAATTAAATCAAATCAGCGCCTACGATCCTGATCATATTCCTGCAGAAATTGAATTAATTGGATTATTTAAGAATCAATTTCCGTCTTTAATGCAGATAGCCTGTTTTGATACCTCTTTTCACACCGCTATTCCTGCAGTGGCGAAAACGTTTGCAATACCGAAAGCCTACTACGATCAGGGCATTTACCGTTACGGTTTTCATGGCATTTCTTATAGTTATTTGATGCAGGAATTGGAAAAGGAAGACGAAGCAGAAGCCAAGGGGAAAATAATTCTGGCGCATCTTGGCAACGGCGCAAGCCTTTCGGCAGTGAAGGATGGTAAATGCATAGATACAAGCATGGGCTTTACACCCGCAGGGGGCATTGTAATGAGCACAAGAAGCGGAGATATTGATCCGGGAGTTGCATGGTATTTAACGCAGAAGGGAATGAATGCAGAACAATTAAATGATCTTTTTACTCATCAATCCGGACTATTGGGAATTTCAGGAATAAGTTCTGATATGAGGGACCTGCTCCAGGTTGAAAATGAAAATAAAGATGCAGCATTGGCTATTGCTATTTTCTGTTACCAGGTAAAGAAATACATTGGCGCCTATACAGCAGTTTTGGGCGGGTTGGATACATTGGTTTTTTCAGGAGGCATAGGTGAAAATGCACCGGCAATCCGTTCACGCATTTGTAAGGACTTTAAGTATCTAAACATGCATATCAGCGAAGAGAAGAATTATAAAAACGAGAGACAAATTACAGATGATGAAAGTGCCGTAAACGTTTATGTGATGCCAACAAATGAAGAATTAAAGATAGCCGAAACGACTGCTGAAATTTATAGAGGCCGGCAAATATTAAATTGATCAATCCAAAAAATATCAAAGATGGAAACGAAAACTATTGAGACCGACAAGAAACAACTGTCACCCGAACTTCTAAATAAAATGAATGCCTATTGGCGGGCAGCAAACTATCTGTCAGTAGGCCAGATTTATTTGCACGAGAATCCACTACTAAAGGAGTCCCTGAAGCCGGAGCATATTAAACACATGTTGCTTGGGCATTGGGGAACTACCCCCGGTCAGAATTTTATCTATGTGCATCTCAACCGCATCATAAAAAAGTATGACTTGAATATGATTTATATTTCAGGCCCTGGTCATGGCGGCCCGGCTATCGTTGGTAATGTTTATCTCGAAGGGACTTATAGTGAAGTCTATCCGAATATCAGCCGGGATGAGGCAGGATTAAAAAAGTTGTTTACACAGTTTTCTTTTCCCGGTGGCATTCCAAGCCATGTTTCACCAGAATGTCCCGGCTCAATACATGAAGGTGGCGAACTTGGCTATTCGCTTAGCCATGCTTTTGGGGCTGCTTTTGACAATCCTGATTTAATTGTGAGTTGCGTAGTAGGTGATGGTGAAGCAGAAACCGGGCCTCTGGCGACAGCCTGGCATTCCAACAAGTTCCTTAATCCGGAAACAGACGGCGTAGTGCTTCCCATTCTTCATCTCAACGGATATAAGATTGCCAATCCAACAGTACTTGCAAGAATTAGTAATGACGAATTGGGCCAGATGTTCAATGGTTATGGCTGGAAACCCTATCTGATTGAAGGCGACGATCCCATGGAAATGCATCAAAAAATGGCGGAGCTGATGGATAAAGTAATTGAAGAAATAAAATTGATCAAAGAAAACGCCGCAAAGAATAAAAGTGGGGTTCGGCCTCGGTGGCCTATGATTATTTTGAAATCACCCAAAGGATGGACAGGCCCGGAATATGTGAATGGATTAAAGGTTGAAGGTAATTTCCGGGCACATCAGGTTCCCATCACAGATCCTGCCACCAATCCTGAACATCTGAAACAATTGGAAGACTGGTTAAAAAGCTACAAACCGGAAGAATTGTTTGATGAAGAAGGAAAACTTAAGCCTGAGTTGACAGATTTAGCGCCAGAAGGCAATCGAAGGATGGGCGCTAACCCTCATGCAAACGGTGGCTTATTGCTTCATAATCTTCGTATGCCAGATTTTCGTGACTACGGGTATGACTTAAAAAAACGAGGTGAAATGGGCCCGGGTGATACAATGATCTTGGGATCATTTATCAGGGATATAATAAAATTAAATTTAGATAAAAGAAATTTCCGTGTATTTGGGCCTGATGAAACATTGTCGAACAAATTGAATGCGGTGTTTGAAGTGACTACACGTCAGTGGGAAGCGCCCATAATTGATACAGATGAATTTCTGAAGAATGAAGGGCGGGTAATAGAAATGCTGAGCGAGCACCAATGTGAGGGCTGGCTGGAAGGATATCTTTTAACAGGAAGGCACGGTTTGTTCAACTGTTATGAAGCCTTTATTCATATAATTGACAGTATGTTCAACCAGCACGCTAAATGGCTAAAGGTTACTGCTGAACTTCCCTGGCGCAGAAAAATCGCTTCGCTAAATATTCTTTTAGCTTCACACGTTTGGCGGCAGGATCACAATGGATTTACGCATCAGGATCCCGGATTTATTGACCATGTAGTGAATAAAAAAGCATCGGTTGTACGTGTTTATTTACCTCCGGATGCCAATTGTCTTTTATCCGTGATGGATCATTGCTTCCGCAGCAGGCATTATGTAAATGTGATCGTGGCAGGTAAGCATCCTGCTCCACAATGGCTTTCTATGAGCGAAGCCGAAATTCATTGTACTAAGGGAATTGGTATCTGGGAATGGGCAAGTAATGATAAAGGTGTGGAACCAGATGTGGTAATGGCTTGTGCCGGTGATGTACCGACACTTGAAACCTTAGCTGCGGTTTCTATCTTAAGAGAAAAATTGCCTGATCTGAAAGTGCGGGTGGTAAATGTGGTTGACCTTATGAAATTACAGCCTGAAACAGAACACCCGCACGGATTAAATGATTCAGATTTTGACACACTATTTACCAAAAACAAACCTGTGATTTTTGCATTTCATGGGTATCCGTGGCTTATCCACAGACTCACCTACAAACGCACCAATCATAGCAATATTCATGTGCGGGGTTATAAAGAAGAGGGCACCATCACTACTGCTTTTGATATGACAGTACTGAATGATCTTGACAGATTTCATTTGGTGATTGATACGCTTAACAGACTTCCTCATTTAAAAGATAAAACCGCACATCTGAAGCAGGAAATGCAGGATAATCTAATTGAACACAAATATTATATCCGGGAAAATGGATTGGACATGCCGGAAATAAGGAATTGGAAATGGAAAAACGAATTGAATTATTAATTGCCTGGATGTATTTGTGCTATTATTTTCTGCCGAATTCTTTTGGGTAGTCATTTTTAGATTTAGCAGTTTAACTTTATTTCAAATCTATAGCTGAACATTATAACTCAAAACAAAGGCGATGCCCACAATTATAAAAACTTTTGCAGTTATTTTAATCGCATTTGCCGGCTGCAATGGGAAAAACAATAAGCCAGCAGTCTCTGAAACAAAAACTGATATCGAATTGAGTAATGTGATCTTATCGGATTTAGAAGACGCATCTATCGATCTCGTCCAATTTAAAGGAAGGACAGTTTTTATAAACTTTTGGGCCACCTGGTGCAAGCCCTGCATTGAAGAAATGCCGTCAATACGTAATCTCATGGAGCAAATGAAGGGTGAAAATATCGTTTTTCTTTTTGCATCTGAGGAGACATCCACACAGATCAAACGCTTTAAGGAAAAGACTGGGTTTGATTTTCCTTTTGTGAGGGTAGAAAACCTCGAAGACCTGAATATTATGGCTTTACCTACCACATATATCTTTGCCCCATCGGGAAAACTGTCCATTTCCGAAACGGGACTTAGGGAATGGGACGATGCGTCGAGGATTATACAAATCAAAAATATCATCCATTCAAAATGAAAAAGCTTCTGATCCTTTTTTTGCCTGCTGCATTTATTATTGCCTGTAACGGAAATGATGAAAAAGCACATACACCCGCCGATGTAAAGTCATTTTCTTCGCCCGCCGGTGATTCAAGTTCTTTACCTTATCTGTTTACAGATGAAAGTGGTGTGACGCATCTTTCATGGGTGGAGCATAAAGGAGCTAATGCAGTTTTAAAATTTTCATCACTGGCGAATGATCAGTGGTCGGACCCGGTGACCATCGCTTCCGGTGGTAATTGGTTTGTGAACTGGGCGGATTATCCTTCCATCTGTGCTGATGGGAAAGGTAATGCGATAGCCCACTACCTGGAGCAAAGCGATTCCGGAAAATTTGCTTATGATGTAAAATATGTTGTTTCACCGGACAAAGGAAGAACATGGGGTGCTCCACGGATATTGAATGATGATGGCAAGCTGGCTGAACATGGGTTTGTTTCGATAATGCCCTATAAAGATGATTTTTTTGTTGCCTGGCTGGATGGAAGAAATACGGCAATGGAAGCTGAGCACGCTGGACATGATGGCCATCAGGGGCAAATGACTCTCCGCGGGGCAATCCTTGATAAAAAAGGAAATAAAATAGACGAATGGGAACTTGATGATAAAGTATGCGATTGCTGCCAAACCAGCGTTGCTGTTATTAACAATGGCCCGGTTGTGGTTTACCGTGACCGGTCAGACGTGGAAATCAGGGATATGTCAATTGTGCGGTATGTTAATCATAATTGGACAGCGCCAAAAGTTATCTATCCTGATAACTGGAAAATTGCCGGCTGTCCTGTCAATGGCCCCCGCGTTGATGCTTTAGGAAACAACTTAGCCATTGCCTGGTTTTCCATGGCTGATAAAAAAGGGGAAGTAAAACTAATTTTTTCCGGCGACGGCGGTGCTACCTTCAGCAAACCGGTTGTCGTTGGTGAAGGCAATGCCATAGGCCGGGTGGATGTGGTGATGGTGGATAAAAACACTGCCATGGTTAGCTGGATGGAAGGATCTGCAGTGAAAGCTGTGAAAATAAAATCCGATGGTACCAGGGAATCTTCGATCATGATTGCTTCTTCTTCCAAATCAAGATCAAGCGGGTTTCCGCAAATGACGAAGTCGGGCAATAAGTTGATTTTTGCATGGACAGATGACAATATGAAAATCATAAGAATTGCAAGTCTTTCTACCAAGGAAGATTAGTCCTAATTATTTTTTGACCTTCCTGCGGGTTTATATTTAAGGGTTATGTACAAGCCATAGCTGTTCAATTTTATCTTTCCGAATCCTATTCCCGCAAGCGGCACTTTAAAATAAGGTTCAGCCTGAATTGACAAGTGGTGCCCTAATGATCGTTCGATGCCAAAGGAAAAACTTAACGTAGTCATCCAATGACGAAATGTGGAATCGGTTGACCAGCTTCGGTTTTTATACACTCCATTTTGCCAGTAGTAATATGTGTATGCCTGGTTGTACATTATATAGGATGTAAATCCAATGCTGGCAAAATAACGATTCTTATTACTTTGGGCAACGTCATAACGTATATTAACCGGTATCTCAAACATAGAGCAATTTCCCTTCACGTAATCGAGATCAACATATTGTGTCCAGTAGTGTTTCGGCGGATAATAATCTTCACTACTTACTTTATAAAATTTCTTTGTATAGGTCAGACCGGTATTTACAGCCCAGCGGTCGGTGAAACGATAGCCTGCCATGGCTCCTATATTAATGCCAGTGTTATAGGTATATTTAAACCCAACATTACTAAAATCAGGTCCGGTCAGAATACCGAATTCCCAATGGGATAACGGGGCGTCCTTTATTTTCCTTGTTGAATGTTTTGTATTAACAACTCCGGCTACCCGGTTAGTAATGAAAGAATCGTTAATAGACGACTTCCTTACAAAAGAATCAAGATCGCTCCCAACAATTTTTTTCAGACTTTCTTTCTCATCGTTGTCAATTACATCAATGACCATTGGCGTTTTTGAAGGAAACAAGTCTGCCATTCGCTTATCAGTAGTTAAACGATGTGAATTATTATGGATAATTGATGTAACAAAGGAATCATTTTTATTGATGTCATCGATTTCTGCCTGGGAATATTTGGCCTTTTTATCCGGCATCTTTACTTTATCGGATTCCCTGGGTATTTCATCATCTCGGGTAATGATTGTTGACAATTTATCCTTGTGAACAGGTACAATCGCCAGGTTGTGCTTCCCTGAGGGTTCGTTATTTTGCATAAAAGTGACTTCTAATTGTTGATTGGAGTCACTCGCTGGTTTGTCCATCGAATTTACATGGGAATCAGGTTTTAGGTTATCTTCCCTTGAGGCCGCGGTTTGTGAGCTATCCTTACTTTCGGCATTAGGGTCAGAGTTATAAGAAACATGAATACTCTTTGTGCCCGGCGAACGCTCCAGGATGAATACGAAGCCACCTGCTAAAATTAAAATCAGGAATAGCCAAAAAAGATAAAGCCGCCTGTCATGTTTTTTTATTGGCAATTCCTTGTCAAGACGTCTTTTCAGGCGCTCCCATCCCGATGCGCTAGATTCTGCATCATAGTATTCAGAGTTATTACGGCTTAAACGGTCAAAATTTTTATCGTTAAACCGATACATATTCTTTAAAAGTAGATCTGTGCAGTAATCGTTTTTTGAGGAAAATTCTTTCTTTAAAAAATGGTCTGATCATGCCGGTATATACACTTGAATAATTCTACGGATACTTTATCCATGTTATTGTTCAATTCCTTACAATTGCAGTATTTGAATAAAATTATTTTAGTGCATATTCAGAGTACAAATAATTAAACAGATTGTGCCTGTTACGGTCAATTTTCCTGTAGTCATTCAATATGGCTATCATTTCCTGTTTTTCAATTAACAATACAATCTATTATCCCTAACCAGTTCTCTTTGAAATTGCTTTCTTTTTTTCATTTCTTATATTCGGGAATCATGCTAGAAAGGTTGCCTCTAATCGTTATTAACTTAAATATTGTTGTTTAATTACCAATAAGTTATAAAAACGGTCGAAATTCACTAAATCAAATTTCATTCAGATTAACTTTCTTTATCCATATTCACAACACGTTAAGACTGGATTCATTCCACTATCCCAATAAGCGTTTCCAGGCTCTTTTATTGTCCTGGTATTTGATTTCGCAAGGCAAAAAATTAAACCATCTAAAGTCATAAAAGCCGGAGCGAATTGAAATACCGTTATTATATGGGACCGCCCCGTTGTCATGAATTGCTGCCCCATGCTGTATTTCAAACAAGGCATGAGTACGGCGGCGGTCTATTACGGATTTCCTATGCTAAAGAAATTAATGTAATTCCATACTGGAAAAATCAAGAATTTGTCGGTCACCTTGAACTATCTTAATAACTAATGAAATACGGGGAAGGGTGTTGTTTTTACCTAGAAAAACCCCGGTGAGACCGGGGTTTCCTAATCAAAAACCATTAACCATTAAACCTTATCCTATGAAAATTCAATATTAAAGTAGCACTAATGAACGATTTTTCAAAAAGAAATGTGACTTGCCTATATGACTTTGTATGAGTCAAATTCTATAAATTTGAAAAAATCAAAGGTCCTAGTACAATGAGATAGATTGCATTGTGATGAAGTTAAAACCGGCAGGTTCTGAATTTAGTAGCGCAACAAATATTACCATTTGAGCAATTATTAATCAGAAAGATATTTGATATTCCTTGCTGGCTAAAACTGCATGACAGAAATAACCTTACCTACCGGGCAGAAAGTCCCGTTTAAATCTGCGCCGGTTAAGAAATTCAGGGGAACCCGTTTACCCGGCGCGGAATTGCTGCAGGCAAGCGAAAACGGGTATAATATTTCTTTACACAGCTTCACGACCCGTTTATTCAGCCTGTCTTTACGAAGCTTGCATTGCGATCACAGAAATTCCTTTACTATCAGCGAGTCCGTCGAATACCTGCGATTGGAAACTGTGCTTACAGGTGAACTTCACATAAAGCAATCAGATGGTTCTGAGGCTACCTTGTTGCCGGGGCAATACCGGATCACAAATGAAAAATCCTACCGGATTGAGATCGAGCCCCGGAAAGGGTGCATATACTTCGTTGTTTGTATCACTCCTGATCTGATTGAACAGACCCCGATGGGTGACACTATTGGCAATTCTGAGCCCAAGATGATGGCAGCCTCCATGCGGATGGTGATCACCCGGATACTGGATAACCCTTTTGAAGAAAAACTAAGGGAGGCATTTTATGATTATAGCATCCGGGAACTCTTGTTCTATCATGTATCGGTGCCCCCTTTCACTTTGCCTGGTGAATTGACGTCCGCCGAAATTGCTTCCGTGTATGCTGCTGATGCCATTATTGCTGCCAATATCAATGTTCATTATACCATACCTGAGCTTGCCCGGATGGTTCATACCAATGTTTATGTATTAAAGACCGGCTTTCCCAAAATTTTCGGGGTAAGTGTACTCGACAGGCTTTTGCAGCGCAAAATGGATCGTGCAAAGCATCTCCTTGAAACAACTGATAAGCAGATCCAGGAAATAAGTGAACTATCCGGTTATGAAACGACAACGGGCTTTATCAATGCTTTCAAGAAAATATTTAAGATGTCTCCAAAGGATTGGAGGAAGAAAAGCAGGGGATTATTATAATCCAATAGTTTGTTCCGAATGGGTTTTTTAAAAAAGAAACCTATTCTGTAGCGAATTAATCTTCATGCACACTAATACTTTCAAAGATCATCTTATCGCGGTTTCGGGTAAACCGCACTCCAAAGATGATTGCTTTGTTAGCAGGGCCGGCAGGTTTATAGGGATCGGAGGTATATACCACCTGGGTTTCAAATGAAGTGGCGGTGGGATGTTGTTTCATATAATCCTGCAGATTGTTCAAAGCATCGGTAATGATCTCTTCCAATAGCTTCACTTCCTTTTTTAACCTGAACCTGCCTTGTAGTTCCTTCAGATTATTTATTACTTCTTCAAAAGTAAGAACGCCTTCACCGTAGATCATGTGTTCCCGCATTTCTTCATAATCATTTTTATACTCCTCCAGTAATTCCTCCGGTGGAAGAAATGATATCGTGGAGTGAGTCAACGTAGCATAATTTGCCCAGGTGGCACGGATATATCTTTCCCGGTGGATGATTAAGCTTTCATATAAATCGTGATCATGCAGTGCCTCTTTTGCAATCTCATTATTCATAATGACTGCCAGGTCATAAAAATGACGGGACATTCTTTCGGTCCTTATTGTTGTTTTGTCCGGCTTCCCGAATTCTTCGTGCAGCAAGAAGGCCTTTTCTAAAAATGTTTTTCGCGGCTCAACAATAGTTACCTCAAATGGATGTTCCTCATAAACTTTATTCGGAAAAAATTCAGTTAGTATTGAATGAATTGATCTGGTTGTGAACGGGATTTTTAACGACCGGACACTAATTTCTATTTTTACCTGGTCAGCAATATATTTATTCGGTTCATAAAGGGGTTTGTATTTCACATAAACAGATTGCGGATCGGGCGGTGTTTGATTGGGTGGCGCAGGATCAAATTCAATAGCAAAAAAAGAAGCAGGAACGCCTAACGAAATAAGTTGAGTGTTTAATTCCCCGATAAAAAGAGTAGTTGTAAATGCAAATCCTTTTCTTCTTAAGCGACTAATATAGCTTGGTGTAGGATTCTCCTCGTATTGCATTCCAAATGCTTCCGCAGCCAGCGCCAGGTCAATATCTTCTGAAAAACGATTGATGAGTTTAAAGCCTTTGCTCAAAGATGTGCCTCCCTTAAAAACAAGATAATCTGCATAGGCCGATTGAAAGAGTGCTTTTAATACCAGTGTCACCCACCAATCTTTTTCAATCGCTTTTGCAATAATGCCCGATCGTTGCTGTGCTTGCGTTAGTGTAATTCTTCTTTGATCGTCTGTTAGTTTAAGCCATCCGGTCATTGGAAGGTGTTTTTAATAATTTGACAATATAATCATGAATGCGGCCAGGCGCCAGTGCCAGATCATGGTTTAGGTTTTCCGGATCTTCTTTTAATAATAATTCCCTGATTTTTGCCTCTCTCCGGGTATCTATTTTCTTTAAATCCAACTCCTCCAAAGCCAGTATAATGAGTTTGCTCAGTTCTCCCTTCATGGAGAGCTTTTTATTCGTGGTAGCTTTGAACTTTACTTTCACTTTCCCAATGGTCAGCAATCTTTGCACCCCATCCGTGAGGTAAACCATTTTCATAGGAACCTGTGTGCTCAGGCCCAGTTTATTTAAGGCATAGGCCCCTGTTGGCTGTATGCGGACCCTTTCTTTATCTGCAATTTTCTGGGCTATTTCTTCAGCTGAGGGTTGAAGTTCACCAAAAAGAGGATCAATTTTAGGCAGGTAATAAATGCCGTGGGCTGCCCGTTTAATCGCTCCCTCCGCTACCAGCCGGGAAAGGCTTTTCCGGATTGCCGCCTCCGTCCCTTTTCCCTTAAAGTCTGCAGCGAAAACCAAATCACCCGGTTTTTTCCCTGACAATAAATCTCTTATATATGTTTGCGTCTTTCCCATTTGTCACAAATTTACGAATATTTGTGACAAAAATGGATTTGTCACTTATTTTATAAAAAATGTGACATTTTGAAATGATGGGCTCCAAAGACTTTTTGGGACGAAAAAGGAACTGAAATCCTGGGAGGGGGTAAAACCATTATTGACAGGACAACATTTTATGGAAAGACAATACAGCAGAAGATTACAGCGGATTTGGAGGGAAAGACCAGAGCCAGGGCTACTTTAATTTGCTTGCATTCTGCTTTAATTTGAAGGGCAACACAAATTGTAGAGAATTTACTATTCATCAACAAAAGAATGGTTAAACTCGGTGAGGTCTTTAATTTGGACTTTTAAGCCTGAAGCAAGTTTTAGCAATGTGTCGATTTCAAAGTTCACTTTTCCTTTTTCAAACTTGCTAATCCAGCTATGATCAATTCCAGTAATAGCCTCTACTTTCCGATAGCTTAATTTTTTCTGCTTGCGGTATTTTTTAAATAATTGCCCGATCTTGATCCTAACTTCTGTATAAGCTTTATCAGCCATTCGATTTTATTCAAATCGAAAAGTGGCTACTTTTACCCTTTATAATGTGGTAATATATTACCCCTTTCAATTTTTTTCCTTAATTTGCTTTTTGACTGGGCTTTTACCAGTCAAAAAGTATTTTTGCGAATCTTCATATTGAATAAACGCATTTGAAGCTTTCGCTTTGAGTCTTGTCTTGGAAACCTAGGAATTTTCATTGGACACAAGACGATAAGCAAGAGCTCACGTTCAGGCGTGGGCTCCCTTATTGTGTCCAAGGGCCTCCTAGGGCCTCCAAGCCGGTAAGTGGAGACCTGCGCCGTTTTTTTTGCAGGTTCCTTATTAAAGACTCCGCCGGATTGTCAACAATTAAGGAACGATAGTGCCACCCGAATTGCAGGGTTGGAGCCCTGATTTTTTTGATGCCTTCCGCAATGGCGAAGAGCAAGCCTTTGACCGGGTATTCAGAGCTTACCACGGTCCCTTAACTTTCTTTGCCTTTAAATACGTGCAGGATGAGAAACAGGCAGAAGACATCGTACAGGATTGTTTTGCAGAGCTATGGGAACGCCGGCACAAACTTTCAGCAGTTCAATCCATCCGAAGCTATCTCTACCGCTGCGTTTATAATCATTGTTCTAAATTCCTGGATAAAATATATCAAAAAAGGGCCAGGCCTGAAATTCCCGCTGAGCCGGAACAAACAAATATCATTGAAAGCGAGATTATGATGCAGGTGCTTCAGGTAATAGAACACCTGCCCTCCCGCATGAAGCAGGTGCTGCAAATGCACTACCTGGAGGATAAATCGCTGGAGGAAATTGGCAAGGCAATCGGCATTGATTCGGAAACCGCCCGCAGCCACCGCTACCGCGCCATTCAATTGATCAGGAAAACAATTATTACCAGTTGAGCAATTTTTGTATTGCTAAAAACCCGTTATTCCCTCAACTTTTTTTGCCTTCACTCCCCATTTTTCTTACGAATTCGCTACTTAGATGGGGGGTCTTTGGTTTTACCTTAATATAAAATTTATGGAACCTATCAACAAACGTTTTGAAAAGCTCGAAAACTCCCAAAGGATCAGCTATCTCATTGGCGGTTTTATAACAAACATATTGACCATTGAGGAGCGGGAAGAACTGGATGCTTGGGTAATAGCTGATGAAGCCAACATGCAGTTGTTTGAAGATATGACCGATGACCAGATGGTTGACAAGTTTTTGAAATGGCTGGCAACAAGGGATACTGAAGGACAACTCATCAATGTAAAGAAGCGGTTGAAGTTTAGAAAAAAAGAAAGAGTTATAAAATGGTGGCACTATGCCGCAGCAGCTTGTGTAATAGGTGTGATTGGCGTTACTATTTTCCTTACCCGGAGTGCTGATAAAAAGGTATCGCCGGAGGTTACTGATAAAGGGAAAACCGATATTTCACCAGGCTCTCTTTATGCGCAATTGAAATTGCCGGATGGCCAGGTAATAAAGCTGGATAACGTGTCTGACACGGTCATTGGAAATATACACATAAAGGACGGTGAGATAGTCTATGATCATAACGGGACTGATACGCTAATGCACGAAATAACAATTCCGCGTAAAGGATCGTATCAACTGGTGCTGCCGGATGGCTCAAAGGTTTGGCTCAATGCGGAGTCGTCAATACGGTATCCGGGAGCTTTTGCCAGTAACAAGAGAATGGTAACCGTATCAGGAGAAACTTTCTTTGAAGTTGCGAAGGATGCTTCCAGGCCGTTTACAGTTTCAATAGGCAATGTTAGCGTGGAAGCATTGGGAACAGCATTTAACATCAATGGTTTTGATAATCGTATCACATTGACGGAAGGATCGGTAAAAGTAAGCGGACAAAATAAAATGATCGTGCTGAAGCCGGGAGACCAGGTAGGGACAAAAACCTGGGTCGTAAATAAGGTGGACGTTGTTCCTGTAGTAGCATGGACAAAGAATCAGTTTACATTTAAGAACGCAGCTATTGAGGATGTGATGAAACTCCTGGAAAGATGGTACGATGCCAGGGTGGTGTATGAGGATAAAGTCAGTTATCATTTCAATGGTACGATTAACCGAAGCGTACCTGTGTCAAAAGTGTTAGAATTACTTGAGGAGACAGGCAATGTGCATTTTAAAATTGAAGACAATACAATTATTGTAAAAAGATAAGAGGTATATCCAATAAAAAGCCGGAAAGTGGTGGATCACTGCCCGGCGGCGCCTGGGTTACCCTTGTATAAATCGAAGGAACGATTATTGTTTAACCCAAACAACTCAAAGCTATGAAATGGCGTGGATGTTTTTTATTTTTCCTGTTATCATTTTATTTTATTACGGCTGCCCGTGGTCAACTCATAACTTTTTCTGTAAAAAATGAGCGGCTTGAAAAGGTTTTTCTACTGATTGAGCAGCAATCGGATCATCATTTTATATATACAACCGAGCAAATAGAGAAGGCAAAGCCCGTTACGTTGTCTGTCTCCAATGAGCAACTTTCTTCCGTATTGGATAAATGCTTTTCCGGGCAACCGTTACTGTATAATATCAATGAAAAGAACATTACTGTTAAAGAAAAAAAGGTAGTTGCTTCTGAACGTCCTTTAAAAGGGAAAATATTGGATCAAAACGGCAACCCTGTTAGAGGTGTTACAATCAATATCAAGGGTACTCCGCTTGTTGTCGCTTCCGATGCCAATGGCGAGTTTGGTTTTGACAATGCTCCATTAAATGTGACATTGATGCTTACTAGCGTAGAGATAGAACCGCTGGAGCGGTATGTGGGGGATCTGTCGTTTGTTGAAATGCGGGTAAGCATTAAAGTAGGGGTACTGGACGAGACACTCGTCATTGCATACGGTAAAACAAGCCGGCGCTATTCAACTGGAACAGTTTCAGGTATTAAGCAAGACCAGATTAATGATCAACCCGTGTCCAATGTTCTGTCGGTACTTGCCGGGAGAGTCACCGGGCTACAGGTCTCACAGGCATCTGGTGTGCCGGGCTCATTTATCCGCTTACAACTTCGTGGTCAAAACAGTATTGCTAATGGCAAAGATCCTCTAATTATCATTGACGGAATACCTTTTCCTTCACAACCATTGAATGGTGCGCTGGGAGGCGGTGCAGGCGTATCATCCAGTCCATTAAATGCCCTCAATCCTGCTGATATAGAAAGTGTGGACATATTAAAAGATGCGGATGCCACCTCCATATATGGGTCAAGGGGAGCTAATGGGGTAATACTTATCACCACCAGAAAACCGATGCGGGGCACTACAAAAGTAAATTTCAAGTTGCATCAAGGATGGGGAACCGTAAGCCGTAAGATGGAGTTGATGAATACAAATGAATATCTCCAGATGCGCCGTGAGGCATATTCTAATGATGGTGTGACACCAGGATTAAGTGATGCACCTGATCTACTCGCATGGGATACGAGCCGTTATACCGATTGGCAAAAGGTTTTAATTGGCCGGACAATGAAAAATACTGATGGTAACTTGTCTGTTGCCGGAGGCAATAGCCAAACACAATTTTTGCTTAGTGCCGGATGGCACCGACAAACAACGGTATTCCCGGGAGACTTTGATGAAGACAGGAAATCGATAAATCTGAGTGTTACACATGCCCCGATTGATCAGAGGTTACGTTTAACCTTCTCTGCCGGGTTCTCCAATTATCATAATCTGCTTCCGCAGGATGATTTTTTTAGTGATATTACGCTTGCACCTAATGCCCCACCGATTTATAACGCTGATGGAAAACTGAATTGGGAAAATTCTACGTGGGTAAACCCGATGGCAAAAAGGTTTGCCACTTTTGATACACGAACTGATAACCTTAATAGCAGCATTGACCTTAGCTACAAATTGCTTCGTGATCTTCAACTTAAGTTTTCAGGCGGCTTTTCATCTTTATGGTCTAGTGACCTTGTACAATCCCCGCAAGCATCTTTTAACCCTGCATGGGGTATTGCTTCCCAAGCCGGATTTGGTTCAAAGACCATCCGGACGTTAATTGCAGAACCCCAGATAGAATACAACTGTAGTTTCAAGAAAAACAAAGTCACCGCTCTTGCTGGTATTACTACGCAAGAATCAAGGCAACGTGGATTGTATCAATCAGCCACAGGATATGCAACGGATGATTTACTTTCCAGTATAAGATCGGCAGGCCATGTAACTACTATGTCCGAAACTGATATAAAGTACCGATATGCGGGAGTTTTCGCAAGGCTGGGATATGATTATGACAGGAAGTATATTCTTTCCTTTACAGCGCGGAGAGACGGTTCAAGTCGTTACGGAGAAGAAAACCGGTTTGCTAACTTCGGTTCAATTGCGGCAGTCTGGATTTTTTCAAATGAAAAACTTTTGAAGAAATCAGCACTATCTTTTGGAAAGCTTAAACTTAGTGCAGGAATTACCGGAAATGATCAGATTGGAGATTATAAGTATTTGAAACTATATTCACCAGGCTCTTACTCTTATCTGGGCGTTATTCCTTTTTATCCCGCACAACATTATAATCCAAAATTTAGCTGGGAAAAAGTAAGAAAGTTAGAAGCCGATATTGATCTGGGGTTCTTGCAAAACCGGCTACTGGTTACTGTTAATTACTATCACAATACTACCACTAACCAACTGGTAAATTATCCGCTACCGGCAATGACAGGGTTTAGCGGTATTCTCCGTAATATTCCAGCGAAAATCCGTAACACCGGCTGGGAAATTGAATTGAATGGAAAAATAGTGAGTAGGAAAAAGTGGAGTTGGAGTACTTCTTTTAATCTAACGATACCAAGGAATAAGCTCTTAGCTTTTGAAAGTTTATCGAGTTCAAGTTACGCAAGTCAATATGTGATTGGTCAACCTCTTTCTATTGTAAAAAAACTCAATTATACAGGTATTAATGAAACGACGGGCCTGTACACTTTCAGAGATTTTAATAACGATGGAAAGGTTAGTTTATCCCTCGATCAGCAACAAATCCTCTTTACAGGCCAACAATATTATGGAGGATTGAATAACTCTGTAACTGTCGGCAAATTCTCAGCAAGCATGTTGATACAATTTGTCCGGCAAAAGCATGGATATAATTACCTGTATTTCTTTGCGCAACCCGGACTTGCCTACAACGAACCCCGGTTTTTGACAGACCGCTGGATTAAACCAGGAGATGCCGCCACTTACCAGCGCTATACATATTCTGATGCTGATGCGGGTACTGCATTTTTCAATTACTCGCAAAGTGACGCAGCTTACTCCGACGCATCTTATATCCGGTTCAGGAGTGTCTCTGTTTCTTACGAGATATTAAAGGATAAGGCGGGGAAACAGTGTATTATATTTTTTCAGGGTCACAACTTGTTTACAATTACCAGGTATAAAGGACTTGATCCGGAAAACCTTTCCCAGTCAGTTCCCCCGGTGCGTATGGTTGTAGCCGGCATTCAATTAACGCTTTAAATGGTTAAGTATGAAAAAGAACAAATTTTATATAGTTATCATTATAGGAATTATTTTGCTATCCTCCTGCAAAAAGTGGGTTGATGTAGGAACTCCTTCAATCCAGTTAAGTGCAGAAAATATTTTTGAAAGTGATGCTGCAGCAACTTCTTCCATTCTTTCTATTTATTCGATGATGGAAGCGGATGGGTTTGCCTATAATATTATCATCAACACCGGGAGATCAGCGGATGAATTGCGTAACCATTCGACCGCAGCGGCACAGGTAGAAATCATCAACAACAATCTTACATCGGGTAATACTGTTACACGTACTCATTGGGTTTCCCTTTACAAATACATCTACCAGGCCAATGCATTACTTGAAGGATTGGATCAATCTTCAAAGGTCAGTGAAGTTGTGAAACGACAGTTAGAAGGAGAAGCTCATTTTGTCCGGGCACTTTGCCATTTTTACCTGGGTAATTTGTATGGTGATGTTCCAATTATAACAGAGACATCTTATGAAGTTACTTCACTGCAACCGCGGGATACCATTTCAAAAGTTTACACTTTTATTAAAGATGAGTTGAATAAGGCTATTGAATTATTAAAGCCGAATTACCTGAACGCTTCAAATAATACCTCGACTGAAAGAGTCAGACCGAACCAATCTACAGCTCATGCATTGCTGTCCAGGGTATACTTGTATTTGAATGAATGGGACAAAGCCGAGGCAGAGGCAACTGTCGTTATTGACAATACAACTACCTACTCCTTACTTTCCAATTTAGACCAGGTATTTTTAAAAAATAGTAAAGAAGCGATATGGCAATTACAAAGCCAGGTGCCCGGCTACAATAGTTATCCCGGCGCTTTCCTTATTTTGACAAGTACACCAAGAACAGTTTCTCTTGATACCAATTTTGTAAAGAGCTTTTCTGCAGCGGATATGAGGAGATCGTTATGGATCAGATCAATTACTTCAGCCGGAAAAATCTACTATTATCCGTTTAAATATAAAGTAGGACAAAATGCTTCGGCTATTACCGAATATACCATGGTTTTCAGGTTAAGCGAGCAATTTTTGATACGGTCAGAGGCAAGAGCTATGCAAGACAACCTTTCGGGAGCAGAGGCGGATCTGAATGCCGTCCATACCCGGACAGGGCTTTCTGCAATGAGTGGACTATCCAGGGATGCGTTGCTTGACAGCATTGCCCGTGAACGTAAGTATGAGTTATTTGCTGAATTCGGAGATAGGTGGTTTAACCTGAAAAGAACAGGAACAGCAACTCCTGTTTTGTCCGCAATAAAGGGGGCTAATTGGGTTGAAACTGATAAACTTTATCCAGTTCCACTAACTGAGATCAATCTGAACCCCAACCTCACACAAAATGACGGGTATTAATTAGTTTTTTTAAAATTTCAAACAAATTCTACGATGAAATATTTTATCGCAGTGATCTTTTCATGCAGTTTAACTTATGGACTAGCGCAGACAAAAAAAGAAATTAGGATTGGGGAGCCTTTTCCATACGAGAAAGAACTTCTTTTTAATAATAATTTATATAAGTCCGTCTCCTCTTTCAAAGGACAGCCGGTAATACTTGAACTATTTGGTTCTACCTGCAGTAAGTGTTTTGAGATGTTACCTAAAATAGACAGTTTCCAAAAAAAGTATAAAGGCAAATTACAGTACTTATTAGTTGGGTATGATGACGGTAAAATTCAAAATCTGTATAGAAAATTTCGAGATAGGCTCCGAATTGATCTTACTGTCGCATTTAGCAAGAATTTTTTTGAGACTATCGAATATAACGCATTCCCAACTTATATATGGATAAGTCCGGATGGTATTGTCAAGTCGGTTACAGTGGGTTCTAAGGAAATGAATGAAAGTAATATTTCAGCATTTTTGAGCGGTGCGAAACTGACATTTGGAGATGTTGGTAAAAAAACGAAGATTGATTTTACAACACCCTATTTGTTGAATGGGAATGGTGGCCCGGACACTAATTTCCTGATGCGTTCACTGATAGGAAAATGGAATGATACAATTCCTATCCGTATTCCACTCGAATTGACCTTTAATGAAAACAGTAATAATCTTAATATTCTTGGTAGTTCTATAAAGACACTTTACATCTTGGCCTATTGGGGAAAATTGTTGGGAAGGACTGAAGATAGCATATACGGGAAAGTGTGGCCGAGTCCCATCATTGTAGATAGCAGTTATGAGGATAATCGTTATTGCTATACAGCAGCTTACCGGGGTTCAGTTGTTCCTGATTTATATGCAATGCTTCGCAGCGACCTCTATTCTTACTTCAATTACAAGGTATCTGTCGAAACAAGGGAAATGCCTTGCTGGATAGTAACATGCACTAACGACGGTCGTGTTCGTTTGCGGAGTAAGGCAGCCGTATTTTCTGGAGTCCTTGACCATGCCGGCTTCGATTATCAACATATTGGTATCGATTATCTTATATCCGTACTGGCTTATTATGATTCTGATACTGATATGCCGTTTATCAATGAAACCGGAATTGACTATCCGATTGATCTAAAAGTTGATGCGCTACTGACACGGCGTGAAGATTTCTTTGCTGCATTGAGAAGAGCAGGTATCGTTATAGACAGAGCAACTCGTCCTATGAAAGTACTGGTTTTGGCAAAGGATAAAAATGTTGCAGTCCATTAAAGCACGAACTGCAACATTGAAACCCTTTTAGTTTCTTAAATACGGCGAATGATCTGAATAGTATATTTTTCTCAGTTTGCCGTTAATGCTGATTTCGCATTGTTGTACATCATCTTCCGGGCAAAGAGCAGGAACATTAATGTTTGCAGGGACTTCCTGCCACTGCATCTGATCGTCGCGATACAAGAATTCATCATCACCTTTGATGCCGGTAAAAGCACTGAAGACGATGGCTAATGCACCTGCCATGATTACTAAAAACATCTTTTTCATAAAACACTTTTTTAAATTGGTTAATGCCTACTATGTTATACAGGTGTTCGGCTTCTCCTGTTTATTAAAGAAAAGTATTTACGTTCGATAATAACAGAGCTAATCCCTAATATTAGAAAAAGACTATTTACTATCAAGTGTTGTCGCCAGTTCATGTGTTCAAAGATGCCGCCGCATGTGCAAGGGAGTTTCGAAGAAACGATAAGTATATATGCGACATAGCTTGTAAAAAGTGCCATCACCAAAGTTCCTGTGACTAAGCCCAAGGATCTTGTTCGGGGAACGACTAGAAGGAATACAATTAAAAGTTCTACCACTGGTACTACAATAGCAAGCACAGGTGAAATACCTGCAATAAGCGGAGAATGGAGCATTGCCCTTACGAAGCCCGTATAGTCTTTCAATTTTGATAGAGCTGTATAAAGGAAAAGCAATACAAATAGAGCTGCTGTAAGCTCTGGAAACCATTTTCTACTTGTCAGTTCCGGCATCATGTTCTAAAGTTCATTTCAGAAAAGCTAAAGTTGATTATGCTGTTGGTAGAAAAAACTGCTATCAGCTAAAAAAGTTTGTTGTGCTATTTTTTCTCGACCATTTGCCAGAACAGTATTTACTACCAGTTGAGCAGTTTTGTGTATCACAAAAAAGATAGATTGCATTTGATGGAAAAGCTTTTGGCATTTCTAAGTGCAGTACATCCCCTTAGTGAGCAATTAGTGGCCCATCTGCAGGATATTGTCAAGTATCGTGACTTAAAAAAAGGTCAATTGCTATTAAAAGCAGGCCATGTTTGCCGTCATATCCATTTTATCAATGAAGGAATGTTGCGTTGTTTTTATCGGAAAAGCGATTTGGAAGTGTCGAGCTGGTTTATGAAGGATGGAGATGTTATTGTTTCCGTTGAGAGCTTTTATCAGCAGAAAACTTCTTACGAATGGATCCAGGCTTTGGAAGACTGTAAGTTATTTTATATATCCCATGAAGAGTTATATGCCATTTACAGGCAATTTCCCGAATTTAATTATATCGCAAGAGAACTCACTCAGCACTACTATATTCTCTGGACTCAATTGCTCTATGCTCTCCGCATGAAGTCAGCGGAAGAAAAATATGCATGGCTTCTGGAACGCTTTCCGGATTACATTTTGCGGATACCGGCTAAACATCTTGCTTCCTGGCTGGGCATTTCGGAATATCATTTCAGTTATGTGAAGAAAAAACGTGTTCAGAAATCGTCATAATTTATTCTAAGCAATATTTCCTGCCACCAGAACAATTTTCGGACTTCCTTATTCCGATAAATTGAAGCGACAGCAGTATTGTAGTTCATTTCTTACGAAATCGCAATTACAAAGGCTCTACTGCATTTCTATATTCGTTTTACCAAAATCATGTGTTATGCAAAAACTAATTTTATTCTGCTTTTTGGCGGTGATGATTATATCTTGCCAGAAAGAGGTTGAAAGTCCAAAGCAATCTAATGATTACCCCGAACTGAAACGAAGCCTGGCAGATAGCTTACAGGTTTCAGATTTCAACGCACTCGATTTTTCACGTATTTCCAGGTCGGCGCATGGTGATGTCACTTTATTGCGGGTAGCGTTCAAAGGAAAGAAAATGAGCGAATCGTTTGTACTGATCGAGGTTAGTCCAAGCGGTACAATCAAGCGTGGACGTATCGTAAGCCTGGTGAGGAACAATGAAAAGGAAACGTTCAATGGTACTTTATTGCTGAAAAGTTTAAAAGGCGTGACAATTGAAGAGACAGAGATCGTCCGTGGTTATCGTGTAAATAATAAGACTATGCTACGTGAGCAGGTTTTGGTTGTGCCTGATCCTTATGTAGAATTACCGGAGGTTATCGTTGTGGCAAGCTATCCCTCGGGTGGAGGTATCAGTTGGAGCAGTTGGATGTACCTGATGTCTTTCCTGGATAATAGCGGAGGCGGTGGTGGCTGGGGAGGTGGGTACTCAGGCGGAGATCCGTTTGCCGGAGGTGGTGGTGGCGGCGGTGGCGGAACAGGTGGAGGCAGCGGCGGTGGGTATGTTCCGCCTCCTAATGATCCTAATGGACCGGTGAATGTGATAGACGATGAAATGATGGTGGTTGAATTTGAATCGCAGTACGGCGATCCGGCCATTGATCTTGAGAAATATCTTAAATGCTTTGACAATATACCTGATGCTGGAGCGACCTGTAAGATCACTATCCATTCCGATGTACCGGTTGACAGTGATCCCACTAAGATATTTGATTGGTCAGCAGGTTCTCCAGGACATAGTTGGATTCGGATTGAAAAGTCTGGGGCGAACGGAAGCGGGTACGCATCACAGCATATAGGTTTTTATCCAAAAACAGGTTGGAAAACAATTCTTACTGATGCCCCTCTTGATGGTAAATTTGTGGACAATGGCAGTCATGAATTCAATGCCTCCTATGAGGTCAGTGTGTCTCCTGAAAACCTGAAGTCGGCTATTATGCGTATCCGGCAGTTACGCAATGTGAAGTATGATATTGACGACTATAATTGTACAGATTGGTCTATTGAAGTATGGCGTTCAGCGGTAAGCCCATCCATCTGGTTTGATATTCCACGGTTTCACATGCCAGGCAGCCTTTCACCAAATGGTACAAGTACCCCACAGGGACTGTATGTGAAAATAAAAGAGTTGCAGGATGCCGGTGTGCAGGGAGCCAGTGTCCCGGTGATCGGCTGGTCCGGTTCAAGCACAGGTCCTTGTAATTAAAAACAGTAAACTATTCGTTATGAAAACGATCAATATTCTTACACATCCTGTTTTGGTGCTGTCACTATTTTGTCTCACGTTAATCAGCGGTGAGAGTTTTGGGGGATTCTATCTCATATATATCCTGATGGCTCTTCCGCATGGCGGCATACATGCAGTATTTGCCCTTATCGGGGCAGGACTGATACTGTTTAGCTATGGCAGGTACAAACGACAATCAAAGTATTTTATTGATCCGTTGTTAAATATCCTGGGCGTCTTTTCGCTTTATGCTTCGCTGTTTGTATTTTTTATAAATAGCTGGAGTTACAATGATCAGACATTTGAGCAGACTGTTCCGGTGATTTCCTTTGTATTGTTCGGTGTCACTTCCCTTGGCTTTCTCATTTATAGTATCATGCGGTTTGCACGGCCGAAGTCGAACAAACCAATGAGCTCATTTACCTAAGTACAATTTAAGAATGTGATCATGCTTCCTTCCCGGCCAAACTCTACAGTTGGCCGGGACGGGAAGCCTGTTGAAATCTATGAAAACGATGCCCATGAAGAAGAAAGGAATTGTGCAAAAGATATGTAGACTTCCCAATGCCACTAAACTACAAATTGAATCAGGTTTGTTTCAGTATTATAGTGGAGACTTCTTTATGATTTGCGTTACACAGCCCGTGTTACATGAAACGCATGAGAAGTTTAAAAGAAAATACGCTGAGGCGAATTTGGAAGTTAGTTTTCTTTTTAAGAACACAGTCTTCATTTTCGAAATACTTTTTAGGAGGGAAGCTCTTGCAGACTACGAAGAATTAAAAGATATTAATAATCTGAATGAACTGCTTCCCTATTGCTCACTAGAGATCGAAAGAAATATAAAATCTTTTTTTCGCCCTGTTACTGAAGGAAGATTGGCAGATCGCCTTCTGTATGCAAGAGTTGTTGATCTTATACTTCAATTAATTCAGGAGGTGACTGAAGTGAAAGCAAAGACATCAATCAGTAAGGCGGCGGTAGAAATTGCCGAAAAAGCAAGAGATATCATAATCGAAGATTTGTCGGTATATGATACCATTGAGGGAATCGTAGGTAAAATAGGCATTTCAAAGAAGGAGCTTCAGCATGCATTCAAACAACGGTTTGGATTGACGCTTGGCAAATTTTCGAAAGAGGAGAGAATGAAGCATGCTCATTATTTACTTGAAACAACTGATCAGATATTGTTATCCATTGCTATGGCTTCAGGATATAATGATACAGGTAACTTTTCAATTGCTTTCAAAAATCATTTTGGTTATTCACCGGGCTCAGTTCAAAAAAAGATGAAATAGCCATAAGGCTCATTTTCACAAAAACAAAACCCGATTTCATAACGTAGGAACATCCTTTCACATTCAATTTTACAATTCTAAAAATAATGACCAATGCTTAGTTCTATTTCCTGGCAGCAATATTTTTTATTCTTGATTGTTTCAACAATTCTCTATTATTTGTTTGTATGGGTAGTGTATTTCAAATTTAAACTGCCGTCGCTTTCCATTGGCTCGTTCAGCAGTATTTCACTGCATGGCGACGACCAACCGGATGAAGTGCTCAGCACATCTCAACATGTGATAGATGAAATAAAACCTGCCTTTGAAGGAAAACATAGTAAAGGGGAATTGGTGTTTGCCTTGCAGGCCCACCTAAGCAAGTATAGCAAGTGGGATGAGCCGGACTTCCGGGAGACCATCAATACTTTTATCGCTGAAGAAAGCGAAACAACATGCTCCATCCATCTTGATGAAGAAGATCTCCGTGCAGTGTGGAAGGGATAGGATGGAGCGCCCAAATTTATTTACCCTATTATAAAAAGTGTGTATGAAATTGAAGATGACGAACTGGAAACTAAACAGGCAACAGAAAATTGCCGCCGCTTATTTCTTCCTTTTTATGTTGATTGGTGCTATTGCTTTCAGCCAGGATGGAAATGCAGGGATCAACGAAGCCAATACAAAAGTGCGCAGCTATTTCGCAGCAGGCACTAACCTGATGTATGCTGTTGGCGCTATACTCGGGTTGATCGGGGCAGTGAAAGTGTATCAAAAATGGAACAGTGGTGATCCCGATACTGGCAAAGTAGCTGCTGCGTGGTTTGGTAGCTGCGTATTCCTGGTGGTGGTAGCAACTGTCATCCGTTCTTTCTTCGGTGTATAATAAACAATGGAAAAGAAAATCATTTCAGTTGTGATTGGCAACCGCAGGTTGCAGTATGAAGCCGACCCCGGTAATAAAACTGAAATGGAATTTGGAACATTGATCAGGGAAACAGCCAACACACAACCACAAACATTACAGGATTTCTTTATCCGGTTAAATGAATTACAGAAACAACATAATGACAATTATGCAAGAGACCCTGCTGAGAAAGCTACATGAATATATCCGGGATAATAACCCCGATCTGCTACTGACACTGCAGGAAGAGAACCGGCTGACGGACTACCTGAACGAATCAGTAGCATCAGTTGATGGCCTGGTCAATCAACTGGTGGCGGAAAATCAGCCGCCATCTGTGATCGAAGAACAGTGTATGGAGGAACTGACGAAGCCGCTAAGACCTTCCCGTTACAGCTATATTAAATCAATACTGGAGGAAGATTTTGCAAATGATTTTGAAAGGATGCTTAACAGCAATGTGCTGACCACTGAGTTGATCAATATAATTACTGCTTGTGAAGAAGTGTTTGATGAATTGAAGTTTTCTGAAGCCACAGAAGATAACCGGTTCCTGCGCTATGCAATCACAGGCGCAGTATATGAATATCTCAATAAAGGTTGAAGTGAAAGATATGTGAGGAATGGCCTATAATCCATTATATAAACTGAATAATAATATTGCTGCAATACGCATTGCCCTGGAGGATAAAGTTCCTTCAGCGGATGAGCTATCAGCATTGCAGCGGTACAGTGGGTTTGGTGGCATTAAAGCTATACTTTATCCGCCGACCGGCGGATCAAAAGAAGAATGGATAAAGCAAGGAGCTACAAAAGAAGACTTGCGTTTATATGAAGGCGTGCAAGAATTACATGATCTGTTGAAAGATAAATTCAACGATGCCGAATACAAAACTATAGTTGCTTCACTAAAGAACAGTGTTCTTACGGCGTTTTACACCCCCGCTGTTGTTCCACAGACTTTATATAAAGTATTACAAGAGCAAAACATTCCTGTCCGCAATTTATACGAACCCAGTGCCGGTGCCGGTATTTTTATCAGTGAAGCAGTTTCTTCTCTAAAAAATTTGCAATCTGTTACGGCTGTTGAAAAAGATATACTGACCGGAAAAGTGTTGCAGTCTTTATGCAGTGCAATGCCTGTTCAATCAAAAGTGCAAATCACAGGTTTTGAAGAAACCCCTGCTACCGAGAATGGAAGGCATGACCTTGTTATAAGCAATATTCCTTTCGGCAATTTCCCGGTACATGATCCTGATTTTCCCGAACCCGCCATTTCAGGAAAAATTCATAATTATTTTTTTGCGAAGGGACTTGATAAACTAAAAGACGGCGGCATCCTGGCCTATATTACAACAGATGCTTTTTTAAACAGCCCTTCCAACAAGGAAGCGAGAGAGTATCTTTTTTCCAAATCGGATTTTGTTTCTCTCGTTGTGATGCCGGATAACCTGATGAAGGATACCGGTGGCACCGAAGCGCCGAATCACCTACTCGTCGTTCAGAAGAATGAATCGAAGGAAAAGATGAGCTGGGAAGAAGACTGGCTGAATGAAGTGAGGGAACGGGAAAACGAGTTTGGCCGTTTTCCCTATAACTATTTTATCTCCACCCAAGATCATGATATAGTGATGGGTAATGTGCGGAAGGCAGGCACCAACCAATACGGGAGAGCAACAGAGGTTATATGGCAGGACGGTGATATTGCCCAAATTGCTGAAGCCCTCAGGGCTAGCCTTACACACCAGTTTCAACTTCGGTTCAATGCAGATCGTTACAGGCAGACACAGGCCGACATACTTACCGTGTCCGGTACCGCAGGCAAGAAGCTTACTTTTTTGGATATGCCAGAAAACAAGCCGGATACCAGTGGCGTTCAACTTGGACTGTTTGACACAGGCCCTGCAAAGAACATTAACCGGGCAATGGCCTATATCACTTCTAAAGATAACGAGGCTGTTCAAAAACATACAGCCCGTATTGCAGCAATAGTCCGGACAACTCAGAATCCCGAACACGAGAGTATTGTGCTCGTGACGGCAAAAGCAAAAAACAGTTCCTTCTATACTTATAAACTACACTCCAACCTCGAAGAAATAAAATTGTCAGCAGCCTGGATGAATGCAGGACCGCTGGGCAATACACTGGAAAGAATTTCTGCAGCGTTAAAAGAATATAATTACGACTTCCGGTTTGAAGGAGAGAAACATTTTGAAGCTGCATTTGGGCTCGCTGCAAAACAGGAAATTTTCAATGGCCTTAAACCGCATTTCCGGGAGGGAACATTGGTCGTTCGTGATGGCACAACGGGAACTATTCATAACCTCGACAAAGAACATGACAAGGCAGAATTCAGGGTTTTTGCATTTTCAGGGAAGCCAACAAGTTTCTTTGAGCAATATGTAAATCTGCGGGATATTTATTTCACGCTTGTGGATAAAGAGAATGCATCAGCAACGGAGCATAAACCGTTGCGGGAGGAGTTGAATGATGCGTATCAGCAATTCCAATCGCAGCATGGCATACTCAATCAGAATACTAATCGCAAGCATATACTGGATGATGCACTTGGCTTTATAACCTTATCATCCCTGGAAAGAAAGGAAGGTGAGCAATATGTAAAGGCTGATATTTTCGTTCAGCCCTTATTTAAAAAACAGGAAGCCTTTACAACGGAAAATCCTGTTGAAGCGCTGGCACATTGTTTAAATGAAAAAGGAATAGTTGATATTGATTTTATAGCCAGGACAGTTGGTAACACCGGACTTGAAACCATCGCTGTGCTGCAGCAACATGTTTATCTCAATCCTGATACAAGAGAATGGGAAACGGCCGACCAGTATCTCAGTGGTAATGTAGTTACCAAATTGTCTATTGCCAGAGATGCGGTAGAAAGCGAACCTGCCAATAAAGAATTACAGCGAAGCCTTGACGCCATTACTAAAGTGCAACCGGAAAAAATTCCTTTTGAGTTGCTGGATTTCAATATGGGTGAACGTTGGATACCGGAAGCATATTACCAGCGATTTGCCGCCGAACTCTTTGATGTTGATACGACGGTCAACTACCTGGGTTCAGTGGATAGTTTCAAAGTAGCGCCCCGCTTCAACAATGCCAAGATCAACGATGAGTTTGCCGTCACGCCAAAGAGCGGGAAAACCATGTATGGTTATACCACGATGGAACATGCTTTGGAGAACACAGCACCTTTCTTTACTTATGAAGTGGAAGCGCCGGGCGGCGGCAAGATCAGGAAGCCGGACAACGAAGCCACACAACTGGCGCATCAAAAGATTGAACAGATCCGTACCCGTTTTGTCGAATGGCTGAATGAATTACCTGATAATGATAAGAAACATATTGAGCAACTCTACAACGATACGTTCAACTGTTATGTACTCCGGGAATACAATGGCAGTCATTTAACATTTCCCGGACTTGACAGGAATGCGCTGGATATTGCAGACCTCTACGATTCACAAAAAAATGCGGCCTGGCGCATTATTCAGAACCGCGGTGCATTGATTGATCATGAAGTGGGTCTTGGCAAGACATTGACGATGATCGTTTCAGCTCACGAAATGAAAAGACTGAATATCCTGCACAAACCGATGATCGTAGCGTTGAAGGCCAATGTGTCACAGATAGCAGATACTTACCGGAAAGCTTATCCTTCGGCCAAGATACTATTTCCCGGCAAGGATGATTTTACGCCGGCGCAGCGGCAGCGTTTGTTTCATGCTATCAAGAATAATAACTGGGACTGTATCATTTTGACACATGACCAGTTTGGAAAGATTCCGCAGTCACCAGAGATACAAAAGAAAATTCTGGAAACGGAATTGGAAAACGTGGAACGTGATCTCGAAACCCTGAAAGATATGGGTGGTGAGATATCCAAGAAGATGCTGAAGGGCTTGGAAGTGCGGAAGAACAATCTCGCTATTAATCTCAAAGAAGTATTACGGAAGATCGAAGAAAAGAAAGATACCGATATCAATTTCAAGGAACTCGGTATTGACCACATCTTCGTGGATGAAGCGCATAAATTCAAGAACCTCACCTTTACCACAAGGCATAACCGGGTGGCTGGTCTTGGTAATATGGAAGGAAGCCAGAAAGCGCTTAATATGCTTTTTGCAGTACGCACATTACAAGACCGCTTTCAGTCCGACCTGAACGCTACTTTCTTATCGGGTACTCCTATATCCAATAGTTTGACAGAAATGTATCTGCTGTTCAAATACCTCCGTCCTAGGGAAATGGAACGGCAACGCATTGAAAACTTTGATGGGTGGGCGGCTGTATTTGCGAAGAAAACAACAGACTTTGAATTTTCTATTACCAATGAGATCATTGCCAAAGAACGTTTTCGTCATTTTATCAAAGTGCCGGAACTCGCTTTGTTTTATAACGAGATCACCGATTATAAAACTGCCAGGCATATCCGGTTAGATAAGCCTGCGTTAAATGAGGAGCTGGTCAATATCAAACCCACCGAAGAACAGCAGGCATTTATTAAGAGGCTGATGGAGTTTGCCAGGACGGGAAATGGTGAATTGATAGGCAGGGGTAAACTAACGCCTGAAGAAGACAAAGGCCGGATGCTGATCGCTACTAACTATGCCAAGAAAATGGCGGTGGATATGCGGCTGATCAATCCCGGTAAATATGACGATCATCCAGGTAACAAAGTAAGTGTATGTGCTAAAAAAATAAGTGATCTATACCAGCAAAGTATCGAACACCGGGGTACACAGATCGTGTTTTCTGATATTGGTACACCTAAGCCTGGTGAGTTCAATATCTACGATGCACTTAAACAGAAGCTGGTAACGGAGTATAATATTCCTTCGGAAAAGATAACCTATATCCATGACTGGACGGATACCAAGAAACCCGAACTGTTCAAGAAAATGAACAATGGGCAAATCCGGATTTTGCTGGGTAGTACGGATAAAGCTGGAACCGGACTGAACGTACAGCAACGGATAATAGCTATGCACCATTTGGATATTCCCTGGAAGCCTTCCGAACTGGAACAAAGAAATGGTCGTGGTGCCAGGCAAGGAAACCAGGTAGCCAAGGAAAGTTATAACAATGAAGTAAAGAATTATATCTACGCTGTTGAACAGTCTCTTGATAACTACAAGTTCAACCTGCTAAAGAATAAGCAAACTTTTATCAGCCAGATGAAAAACTGCGAACTCAATGTGCGCAGTATTGATGAAGGTTCAATAGATGAAAAAAGCGGGATGAACTTTTCGGAGTATATCGCCATTTTGTCTGGTGATACTACCCTGCTGGAAAAATCAAAACTGGAAAAAAAGATCGCCGTGTTGGAAAGCCTGCGGTCTGTACATTATAAAGAAGTAGCCAAATCGAGATTCAGGCTTGAACGGATGGAGTCTGATCATCAATCTGTGACAAATATACTTTCTCATCTGAACCGAGATGAAAAGATGTATACTTCACAGCTTACTTATGACAAAGAAGGGGCAAAGGTAAATCCTATACAACTCACCGGTCTTAACAGCATTGACGCAGAACAGATCGGCAAACATATTATTCATCTCTACAGGAATTGGAAACCTTCAGATGAACATACTACTGATCATAAGATCGGTACGCTATACGGCTTTGATTGCTTTATCCGCCAGCAGCAGGAAAGTTATGAAGACAAAGGAATGTTTGCCTACCGCTATCATAATGCGTTTTATGTGCAGCATAAAGATGGCGGGATAAAATATACGTACAACCAGGGCCAGCCTTCTGTAGATAATCCCAAACTCGCCGCCCGTCATTTTCTCAGTGCACTCGACAGGGTTGGAAGAATCAAAGAGCAATATGAAAAGGAGTTGCAGGATTTGGATAAGAATATGCCTGTCCTGCAAAAACTGGTGGAAAAACCTTTTGAAAAGGAAGAAGAATTAAAATCCATGAAACAGGATCTGTCAAGGCTGGAAAGAGAGATCAGCATTAAGATACAGGAGAATAAACTGAAGCAGCAAGCAGAAAAAGAAGAACCGGAGTTAGTCGAAGCGGACGCTATCGAAGAAACACCGGTGATAAATATAAATGTCAAGGACGAAGAAAAGCAACAACCGGTTCAGCGGGTACGGAAAAGCCGGGGAATGCGTATGTAATCAATTATGGCAACAAGTGTATATACTATAAATAAAGGAATTAATAAACCAATTGAGTTCAAAGGTTTGAAGGCTCAATATATCTGGTATTTGGGCCATGGCCTGCTTGGCTTGCTGATATTCTTCGCCATTCTTTATATCTGCGGTGTCAACACATTTGTTTGTCTGGGTATTATCATCATTGCGGGAACAGCTTTATTCATTCATGTATATAAGCTCAGTCATAAGTACGGTGAGCATGGGATGATGAAGGCGCTGGCAAAACGAAATATTCCTACTGTGGTAAAAAGTTATTCAAGAAAAGTATTTACGGGGTTATGCAAAAAGAACTAAAAGATATATTTCCGCTTTTTGGCGTTGAACATAACAGTATTCTTTCCAAACAGGGCGACGTAACGATTGCCTATGAGGTGACATTGCCGGAGCTTTTTACCATGAGCGACCAGGAATATGAGGCATTGCACCAGGCATTGATCAAAGCAATCAAGATACTGCCCCGGCATACCATCTTTCATAAGCAGGATTGGTGTACGGAAACAAAATACCGGGCAAATTTTTCAGGTGAGGATAAAAGCTTTCTTACAAGAAGCAGCGAACGCTTTTTTAACGAACGGCCTTACTTGGACCATCAATGTTATATCATGCTGACCAGGAAACCGGCCAACCGCAAGTTAGGAAGTTCACTTTTTTCTACCCTGCTTCGCCGCTCTATTGTGCCAGAGGAAACATTAAAGCCTCAATTGCTGCAAGACTTCCTGGATAGTACCGGGCAGTTTGAACGAATATTAAAAGACAGTGGTTTTGTACAGTTAAAGCGATTGACCGATGAAGAGTTATCGGGAAACGGCCAGTACTGCGGGCTGGTAGAAAGATATATGAACCTGCAGCCTAATGAGCGATCCTTTTTGTTACATGATATTAGTTTTAAAGAAGGCATACAGATAGGATCAAACCATTGTCAGTTGTTTACACTGGCTGATGCAGTGGATCTGCCCGCTTATTGTGGTTCACGAATTAACTATGATAAGTACTCTACCGATAAAACAAAATTCAGCGTGGGCTTTGCTTCACCACTCGGGCAACTACTACCCTGCAATCATATTTTCAACCAATATATTTTCATAGAGGATCAGCAAAAGACATTACAAAAACTGGAGAGTAAAAGGCTGCGCCTGCAGTCGCTCTCTGCCTACTCAAGGGAGAATGCCATTAGCCGCGATGCAACGAATGATTTTCTGAATGAAGCTATCTCCCAGCAGCGCCTACCGGTAAAAGCCCATTTCAATGTATTGGTATGGACAGATGATAAAAACGAACTGAAAGATGTACGCAACCTGGTATCATCAGCCTTAGCCCAGATGGACGCGGTACCGAAGCAAGAGCTGGACGGTGCACCGCAACTTTTCTGGGCGGGCATACCGGGTAATGAAGCGGATTTTCCGATGAATGACAGCTTTGACACATTTGCCGAGCAGGCTTGTTGTTTCCTTAATCTTGAAACAAATTATCGCTCTTCTATCTCGCCTGTTGGTATTCGCCTCGGTGATCGGCTGAGCGGTAAGCCAGTGCATACTGATATTTCGGATGAGCCTATGCGGAGAGGCATCTGTACTAACCGCAATAAATTCATATTAGGCCCAAGCGGTAGCGGGAAAAGTTTTTTTACCAACCACATGGTTCGTTCCTATTATGAGCAGGGTACACATATTGTATTAGTAGATGTCGGGCATAGCTATAAGGGACTTTGCCAAATGGTAAAGGGCTATTATTTCACCTATGATGAAAAGAACCCGATCCGTTTTAATCCGTTCTATATTGGCCAGGGCGATGTACTGGACACCGAAAAGAAAGAAAGCATCAAAACGCTGTTGCTAGCCCTTTGGAAAAAGGACAATGAAACTTTCAATCGTTCCGAGTATGTCGCCCTTTCTAATGCCTTGCAGTTGTATTATGAGAAGCTTGATAAAGACCCATCATTATTTCCCTGCTTTAATACCTTCTATGAATTCCTTCAAGATGATTTTGTAAAAGTACTCCAGACCGATAAGGTCAAAGAGAAGGATTTTGATGTGTCCAACTTTGTTTATGTGCTGCGGCCTTATTACAAGGGTGGCGAGTTTGATTACCTGCTCAATGCAACGAAGGACCTGGAAATGCTTAAAGAACGGTTCATCGTCTTTGAACTGGATAATATCAAAGACCACCCGATACTTTTTCCTGTTGTGACGATTATCATCATGGAAGTATTTATTTCCAAAATGCGGAAGCTGAAAGGCATCCGAAAGATGATCCTGATTGAAGAAGCCTGGAAAGCCATTGCCAAAGAAGGAATGGCTGAGTATATCAAATACCTGTTTAAAACAGTCCGCAAATTCTTCGGGGAAGCGATTGTGGTAACCCAGGAAGTGGAAGATATTATTTCTTCTCCGGTAGTGAAACAGGCTATCATCAACAATTCTGATTGTAAAATTTTGCTGGATCAATCAAAATACCAGAACAAGTTTGACCAGATACAGGAGTTGCTCGGTTTGACCGAAAAAGAAAAAGCATTGGTACTGTCTATTAACAAAGCCAATGATCCTTCCAAAAAATATAAAGAGGTATTTATTTCACTTGGGGGTGTATTGAGCAAGGTTTATCGTACAGAAGTGAGCCTGGAAGAGTATCTGGCTTATACAACGGAAGAAACAGAAAAAGTAAAACTGATGCAGTATGCTTCAACCTTTGACGGTGATATGCATAAGGCTATCGCTGCTTTGGCTGATGAAATGCGAAATAATAATTGAGTAAATCAATTTTAAAATAAACAATTATGAAACAAACAACCATGCTCTTTGCGCTGGCAATAGTATTGTTCAGTGCATGTGGAAAGAAAGAAGTAAAAGTGGAGAAGGCAACTGCAGAGCAGTCCTTTGTTGCTCAAAAAGAAATCCGTGTTGAAGGATCGTCAATCAGGTTACCTGCGGGAACAAGAGTAACAAAGTCGCCGGACAGTTATGAATTAACAGTGGAGTTGCCAAAGGGCTATTGCTTTTTGACGGAAAGCTCAGCGATAACAAGCCCGGAGCAGCAAAGCAAATGGCCTTTGTTTATTTATGTCATTGCATCTTATAAATGTAAATGCTCAGCAAGTGATGGCAGTGCCTGCCAGGTGCTGTACCAGGAAGAAGCCGGCGGGTTTGGCTGTCTCCATAAAAGTTGCAGGGGTTCTTGCACCGGAAGCTTTACCACCCTTCAATCTGCGAAGGTAACCGGAGTATTAAATCTCTCTAATATGGAAGTTTCTGCAAGAAAGGATAAACCTTTCCAACAGGCTTCATTGGCAAAGGAAGGGTTTGATAATTTCTTTTCTAATCCTGATGTGCAGCAAAAGATAGCTGAACAATATGAGCTGCTTTACAGGAATATGCCGAAACCAGATTTTGCGCGATTAGATGCGAACAGGTCAAAAAACCTGAACTATGTTTATCTCAAAGCCAGCTTGTATGGTGTTCCATTTTACATGGTAATCCCAAAAGCTATTGCAGCCGGAGCTGATTGGATGGAAACATTTAATACAGAGTCTGCTTCCTGTGCCTGTGATAACAGTAAAGGAACTTGTAAAAAGAAAAGTAGAGGTTTTTTAGGATGGGATGTGTATTGGTGCGAAGGTGATTGCAACGCCTGTGTACTGACCGTTACAAATGCTCAATATGCTGACTAATTAAAAGATTAAGATATGCAGTTCAAATACATTTTAATGATTCATCTGCTTATCCTCTTTTGGATATATGGATGCCGGGAGTTTAAGCCTGATCCGGTCCGGGAATTTATTCCCGGCACCTATATCCACTTTTCTCAACATGAGTTTGGAACCGAGTACGATACCCTGGTTATCAGCTTGCAAAACAGTTCGGCCAACGAGTACAAGATCATTCGTAAGTGGAAATATGAACGGATACTGGATGGCCAACCTATTGAACCGGAATATAAGCGGGTGATCACTGCCGCTATTTATAGCATTGAGAATAAGTTCCTGCGTGAAACAGAAACCGGAGATATTTATTCTTTTGATACAAAGGAAAAATTATTGTTTAACGGGCCAATAAAATATAAAAAACTATGAAAAAGTTACTGGCAATTGTGGGGTTGTCTTTGTGTTGTATGTTGATGCCGGTACAGAAATCACAGGCGCAGATTCCCATTCTTGAAATTATTAAAGCTGCGGTAAAGAAGGTCATCATAGCGGTTGACCTGCAGGTGCAGCGGTTACAGAATAAAACGATCTGGCTGCAAAATGCCCAAAAGACGCTGGAGAATACAATGTCTAAAATGCATCTGGATGATATTTCCGGCTGGGTGGAAAAGCAAAGAAGACTCTACGCAGATTACTTTGAGGAACTGCGAAAAGTAAAGACGGCATTAACGTATTACCAGCGGGTTAAAGATATCATCGAACAGCAGGTACAGATTGTCCGGGAATACCAGGCGGCATGGACACTGTTTCGGCAGGACAGGAATTTCACGTCGGAAGAGCTTGACTATATGCTTGAAGTTTATACCGGCATGATGGGAGAAAGCGGGAAGAATATTGACCAGCTTTTCTTGGTTGTAAACGCTTTTGTCACGCAAATGAGTGATGCCAAACGGTTAGAGATTATTGATGGCGTATCGGCCAGTGTCGAACAAACATTGATGGATTTGAAAGAGTTCAACGAAGAAAACAAAATGATCTCCTTGCAAAGAGCAGTGGAACAGGGAGAGATTGATTATGTCAAAAAACTGTACGGCTTATGAAAAAAGCTTTCATCTTTTTATTGCTTATTAGCAGTTGTCATCTATCATTTGCACAGACTTGGGAGGAATGGATGGAGCAAAAGAAAACAAAGATCAAGCGACTGCTGGAACAGATTGCTGCCAATAAGGTCTATATCGAGTATGCGCAAAAGGGTTACAAGATTGTTTCGGGCGGCCTGCATACCATACGGGATATTAAGAATGGTGATTTCAATCTGCACTTAGGTCATATAGATTCTCTGAAAGTTGTTAATCCTAAAGTCAAAAGCTGGATAAAGGTTGCCGATATTATCACCTGCCAGCTTCGTATCATTAAATCCTCGAAACAGGCGATGGATGCAGTCCGGGAATCAGGACAGTTTACCAATGAAGAATTAGACTACTGTGAAAAAGTATTCGACAATCTCCTGGATGATTGTTTAAAAAGCATTGATGAGTTAATGATGGTTATTACCTCCGGCCAATTAGAAATGACCGATGATGAACGGATCAAACGCATTGAAAAGATCTACCTCGATATGCAGGACAAATCTGCGTTTACGGCTTCTTTCAGTAATGAAATGAGTGTACTCGCTATACAGCGGTTAACGGAGCAAACTGAACTGAACTATTCAAGAACTATAAATGGACAACAATGAAAAAGGTATTGATCATTCTATCGTTTTGCTGCATGAGCCACGTTTCTTTCTCACAGACACAGGAAATACAGCAACTATTGCTGAACTGGGAGAAATTAACACAATTCAAAAAGATATTGCAGGATATGTATGATGGCTGGAAGGTTATCAACCAGGGCTATAATACAATCAAAGATATTTCATCCGGTAATTTCAGTCTGCACAAAGGCTTTCTGGATGCACTGATGGAAGTAAGCCCGGTAGTAAAAAAATATAAACGTATCACGGATATTGTTAATTACCAGTTGCAGATCGTTAAGCAATACAAACTAGCTTTTCAGCAATTCAAAGATGACGGTACGTTTACTCCGCAGGAGATTGACTATATCGGAAAAGTCTATTCCAACCTGTTTAATGAAAGCGTCAAAAATCTCGATGAACTGTTTATGGTCATCACTGCCGGTCAACTCCGGATGAGCGATGACGAACGGATGCAGGCAATAGACCGGATATATACAAGGATAGAAGAACAGTTTTCCTTTCTGCAGGATTTTAACAGCAGTACGGGTTATTTGTCGCTGCAAAGAAAAGCAGAGCAGACAGAGATCAATATGTCGAAGAAGATTTTAGGTTATTAGGGATCCCTGAGTGAATACTCTCCAACAGAGAGTTTGATTGAATTTAAAACAGTGAAGAATGAAAATGTGTGTAAGGGTTTTAGGTGTATTGGTTATTATTTTATTGCTTCCTTATATAGCAGAAGCGCAGATAGCTAATCGTATTCGTAGCCTGAATGAAGTGCTCGATACATTGTATGCGGACATGATGCCGCTTTGTAGCCGGCTAATTGGAGTTGGCCGGGGTATCGCCGGTTTTGCTGCCACCTGGTATATCGCTGCCAGGGTTTGGGGTCATATTGCAAGAGCTGAGCCAGTGGACTTTTATCCTTTGTTCCGGCCCTTTGTGCTGGGCTTTTGCGTACTGATCTTTCCTTCGGTCTTATCCATGATCAATGGCCTAATGAAGCCTACTGTAACAGGCACTGCACAAATGGTAGAGGATTCGGATAGAGCAATCGCAGAACTGTTGCGGATGAAAGAAGAGGCCATTAAAACAACAGCATACTGGCAAATGTATGTCGGTCCTTCCGGCAGCGGCGACAGGGATAAATGGTATAAATATCATTATGGCGATAAGAGCGAAGGTTTTTTTAAAAGTATCGGCAACGATATCAAATTCGCTTTTGCCAAATTTTCCTACAATTTCCGTAACTCCATTAAACAATGGATGGCGGAAGTCCTGAAAGTATTATTTGAAGCTGCTGCGCTTTGCATTAATACCATCCGGACATTTTACATGATCGTTCTGGGTATATTGGGTCCGTTGGTATTTGGTATTGCAGTATTCGACGGTTTTCAACATACACTGACTGTCTGGATTGCCCGTTACCTCAATATCTTCCTTTGGTTGCCGGTAGCAAACATCTTTGGTGGTATCATGGGCAAGATACAAGAGAACATGCTCAAAGAAGACCTGCACCAGATCGCTACCAACGGTGATACATTCTTCTCCACCACAGATACGGCTTATCTCATTTTTATGATCATTGGCATCATTGGATATTTCACTGTCCCAAGTGTGGCGAACTATATCATTCATGCTGGCGGTGGCAATGCTCTTTTATATAAAGTCACGAATATGATGAGTATGACCACTCGTTCTGCTACATCAATGGCAACCGGAGGTGCTTCAATGGCAAAAGATGCTCTGGGGGGTGCTTATAATAAAATAACAAACAGCATGGCGGACAGTCATGCTTCAGGTGGATATTTTAAAGATAAAATTTCAGGAACTAAAAATGTTTAAGAAGACAAAAAACATAGATACGGCTTATCGCCATGTGCGGTTATTCTCTATTGCGTTCCTGGCAGGATGTATCATCATCTCTGTGATGATCGCTTATAAGAGTTATCAACTGGCGGCACAATCACAGCAAAAAATCTTCATTCTTGCAAACGGTAAAGCACTGGAAGCTTATGCAGCAGACCGCAAGGATAATATCCCGGTAGAAGCAAGGGATCATGTAAAAATGTTCCATCATTATTTTTTTACGATGGACCCTGACGATAAGGTAATACAATCCAATATTACCAAAGCATTGTATCTCGCTGATGGTTCTGCAAAACAACAATACGATAATCTGAAGGAGAATGGATATTATACCAACCTGATTTCCGGTAACATCAGCCAGGAAATACAGGCAGACAGCATTATGATCAATACAGAAAATTATCCTTTTTATTTCCGGTACAAAGGGCAGCAGAAGATAATCCGGCCTACTACTATTGTTACCCGCAGTTTAATCACGGAAGGTTATCTGAGAAATGTATCAAGAAGTGATAATAACTCACACGGTTTTTTGATTGAACGTTGGCGGACTTTGGAAAATAAGGACATCAACATTCAAAACCGGAATTAAAATGTTCTGGAGAAAAAGAAAAAAGAAAAGTGCAGCAGCTGGCAACTGGACGGATAAAGCGGCTGGCAAGATTGCCGGTGCAGGAATCAAATTGCAAACAAAATTCGCTGAAGCCATGAATAAAAGAACTTCAAAACTATCCAATCAGAGATTAAAGATTGCGCTGGTCATCTTTTGCCTTTCCAGTGGCGGTTTCAGTATTTACTTGGCCAGTCATGCCATATTTGGTAAAGATAAAAATCAGCCAGCCATAGAAGTCAAACCCATCCATGTCCCTAAACACTATGACAAAACGGGTAGTGAAATTAACGAACCTGATAACTATATCAGCGATGAGCTCTATCGGGAAATACAGGAATATAAGCGCTATATGGATAGTCTTGGGCAGCCCATTCGTCCCGGTCTGCAGGACAGCATAAAACTATTAGAACAAATCTATCATTCACAAATAAAATGAAGCGTATGAACAACGTGAAGCAACCGTCCCGCCTGAATGCGGGACGAAAAAGAAAAATGATGCTGGTATTGCCTTTACTGGTGATACCATTCCTGACAATGGCATTTTGGGCTTTGGGAGGAGGTAAAAGTAATAGCCAACCGACCGGTGTAGGAATTAGCCAGGGATTGAACCCGAAACTTCCCGATGCCAACCTCAAGGAAGAAAAATTGCTGGACAAACTCGGCTTTTATGATAAAGCTGATAAGGACTCAGCAAAGATGGCTGAATGGATGCGCAGCGATCCTTATTATAATCAGAAACCGGATACGGAAACAGTTTCGACCTACGAGCTGGAGCAACTAACGCAGACGGCTGCATCCAAATACAACCAGCGATTGAATTTATCTCCGTTTGAACAATCAAAACATAAACCGGAAGACGAAGTGATGCAAAAGCTGTCCTTATTGCAAAAGCAACTGGATAATAATTCAAGCCTTGGTAATAAACAAGATGGGGGAGACGGCAATAATTATCAAACCAATCCTGACTTTGCCAGCGAAGTGGACAGATTGGAATCCATGATGAACCAGGTGAATACTGGCAACGGTGAGGACCCAGAGATACAACAACTTTCTTCTGTGATGGATAAGATACTCGATATTCAACATCCTGGCAGGGTAAAAGAAAGATTAGAACAAAAGAAGCTGCAGAAATCTTCCAATATATTGACCGTTACCGCAACGGCCGGTGATGATACACTGGATAAAGGGTTTTTCGGAATGGAAAACGGGAAAAGTTCGGTATCGTCGAACGCTATTGAAGCAGTTGTGAACGAAAACCAGATATTGGTCAATGGTGCCGTGATCAAATTGAGATTATTGCAGGATATGTTTATTAACAGTTCCAGAATATCCTCTGGAAATTTTGTATTTGGCATTGCTTCGTTAAATGGTGAGCGCCTCGAAATTGAGATTAATTCTATCCGTAGCGGCAGTTCATTGTATCCTGTAAAAATGGAAGTGTACGATATGGATGGACTAGCTGGTATTCATATCCCAGGCGCCATTACCAGGGATGTGGCTAAGCAATCTGCTGACAATAGTTTGCAAATGATGGAACTTACCACATTTGACCCTTCTTTGAAAGCGCAGGCAGCGGCAGCAGGGATTAATACTGCTAAATCACTACTTACTAAAAAAGTGAAACTGGTAAAAGTGATGGTAAAAGCAGGATACAAGGTTTTACTGATGGATAAGTCAACTAAACAATAATTATTCATATTTAAAAAAACGAAAAAATGAAACGGATCGTGTGTTTGGTTTGCGTGTGCTGGATGTTCGTTTCCGCCTATGCGCAAACTTCCTCTCTGCAGATCACAACGGACAAAACTACCAGCCTTATTTTTCCATTTCCTATTCGCCATGTGGACAGGGGAACGAAAGATGTACTGGTACAACCGGTAAAGGAAGCGGATAATATTCTACTGGTAAAGGCTGCATCTGTAAAATTTCCGGAAACAAACCTAAGCGTGGTAACCGGTGATGGTTCGGTGTATTCTTTCAAAGTAAATTATACCGATCAACCTGAAAACTGGGTTTTTTATTTACCAGAACTCAAAAAATCTACCATTGCCACTTATGCCAATGGCATTCTCGACAATCACCGGACTGTACGAGGTATCCGGGATCGCAAATGGGATATTGCAGCCAGTGTCAATGGTATTTACATCAAGGATGATGTAATGTACTACCAGATACTGCTATGCAATCAAAGTACAATTGATTATGACATTGATTTATTAAAATTCTATATCCGCGATAAGAGGAAAAGTAAGCGAACAGCGGCGCAGGAAAATGAACTGATACCGTTGCATATCTCCGGTAATACTAGGAAAGTAAAAGCTTGCGATTTTTCTATGATAGTTGTGGCGCTGGACAAATTTACTATCCCTGACGCTAAATACCTGGCCATTCAATTAATGGAGAAAAACGGAGGTAGGCATTTATTAATGAAAGTGAACAATAACAAAATCATCCGGGCCTTCCCCTTGCCTGATCTGAAATGAGCTAATGTCTTCTGATATGGAAAACAATTATCCTATACCAAGAAATATCCTGGACAATTATGATGTTGCCGGCCTCATGAATAAGATGGCAAAGGCAGATTGGTATTATGATTATACGGAGGATGGATCTGTATGGAAAAAAGGATATGCCGAGGTCAAAGGGATAACAGAAGACCTCAAACAGCTAAGCAAACTTGAAAACGGCGTAGTTGCAGCCAATTATTTATGGGATGCTTATGTGCCACTCTTCTCGGTGCCAAGACCTGAATTTATGAGACAAGAAGAGAACAAGATTTTATCATTTCAAAATTCTACAATTATGTTAGAAAACAATTATGAATACCTGAGTAAACAACTATTGTTGACAGGATTCGGTGAAAGCCACAAAGAAGAATTAAAAGAAAAGATGCAACAGGGCCAGGCTGAGTTTATGCTTACACATAAACAGGATTATGGACATGACAACACAGTTGCTACGTTGCAATTTAGAAAGTCCGATGAAAGCGATATGTACTTCTTCAATCGCTATAATCTCATGCTTCAAAATAAGCAACACCCCGACGCTATTAAGCAGACTTTTTACATTAATCCCAAAGAAGATAACATTACGCTGAAAGAAGCGTATAATCTGATGAGCGGCCGGGCGGTCCATAAGGAACTATCGAATAAAGAACGTGAAAAATACAATGCCTGGGTTCAGCTTGATTTTAAGGAAACAGACAAGCATGGAAACTATGTGACGAAGCAATTCCACCAGAATTACGGATATGATCTGCAGGCTGTATTGGCCAAGCATCCTATCAAGGAATTAGCCTCGGAAACCGATAAAACCAGGTTGATGGAGTCCTTAGAACGAGGTAACCGGCAATCAGTAACGTTGGAAATAAATGGGAAAGAGCAAAAGATATTTATTGAAGCGTCGCCTCAGTTCAAATCATTGAATTTTTATGATAACTCCGGGCAGCGCCTTCGTTCCGACAAACTCTACGAGAACAATTCGCAGGAACAGTCAGAAAAGCAAGAGAAAAAACAAAGCCAAAAACAAACAGTCGGCGATGATGATGGAGAGCCAGAAGGTGGTCAAAAAAAGACAAGGCGTAAAAGGCAAAATATTACCTGATTGACGGATTGAAAACCTGAAACAGACATGATGCAAGAACAATTGGAGGCGATAGAACTTAGTGGGAAGGTCGCAGCTTTTATGGAAATGATAAAAGAAGATGCCCGTATCAATCCTGCCCATATCAGTTTATACTCTGCCCTGGTTCACTGTTGCCGGAAGAAGAAATATCAACATCCAGTAACAGTTTTCAGTCATGAAATCATGCCGCTTTGCAAAATATCGGGAACGGCCACTTATCACCGCAGCATCCGTGAATTACACCAATACGGTTATATACGGTACGTTCCCTCTTACAATCATTTTTTAGGAAGCCTGGTTTATTTGAAGTTCTAACGATACTGAATTGTGAAGAATGGCTATCGAGATTATTACCAAAGATGACCTTGAGCAATTTCGCCTCAGATTGCTTGACGATATAAAAGAATTTATTGCCAAACAAGACAACTCCACAGTAAAGAAATGGCTCCGTAGTCATGAAGTGAAAAAAATGCTCAATATATCAACGGGAACATTGCAAAATCTGGCAATAAATGGGAAATTGCATCCTACTAAAATCGGCGGTATTAATTACTACCGCTATGAGGAAATAGAGATTCTATTAAATGCAGGAACTGAGGGCAAAATAAGTTAGCAATATAATTGAAGGCGCTCACTGGAGCGCCTCTTTTATTGCGATCGAGATGATAGAATCATCTATTTCTTCAAGATAGGTCGTAGTTTGTAATTCAGTTTCGTGTCCCATCGCTTCTTTGATAATAGCAACATCTACTCTTTTGTCACGGAGGTTGGTGGCAAAAGCATGCCGGATTGTATATGAAGTAATATGTTTGGGACTATCAATCATATCTTCCATTGTTTTTAAATCTTCATTGTAATCCTTTAAGGCACTTTCTATGCGTGTGTCTATTTTGCGTGCAGTATCATGTATGGATTGTAGAATGGGAAAGACATATTCAGCATCACTTTGTAAGGGGTATTCCTGGAATATCTCGACAACTTTCTGAGCCTTTGGATGTAGCTCGAAGTCATAATTTCTTTTATTTTTTGAGCGTTTATAACAGATATTTCCACGGTAGACATTCAGCTTCTTTTTTAGCTTCGCCATATCGGTAAAATTGATACCACGGCTGTAGTAACTGAAAATACAGTACTGTTGAGATCTGAACAGTCTGGAATTAGGATCAAGTTCAAGAGCTTCTATTTTCTTGATATAGTCAAAGGAAATTGCTCTTTTTCGGGTCTTGATCCTTTTATAGGGTTTGAAGGAAATATAATATTTAGGATGATGTTTTTCGGGACAATGCTTTTCTTTGATAGCAAGATTCCAAAGCCGATAAAATGTACGGAGATATAGACTTTTGGTACTTTCGGTTGGTCTTCCATTAATAAAGAATTCATAGGCTTTAAAATCCTTTTCCGTAAAAGCAGTAAATGCCTTATCCGCTCCATTTAAAAGTTTGTCAATGGTGGCCCGGCTGGCAGAGAATACGTCAGCATAGCCAGTTCTACCCTGGCTCTCCATGTTAGCGATAACTTCATCATAAAAGACCAGGATTTTCTTATGGCCAACAGGTTCTTTCTTTTTAGCCACTCGTTGTTTCAATTCGGACATCGTTAGCGCTTCTCCATTCTTCTCAGCCAGGCGTATCTCAAAATCCGCCTCGTCTGCTATCGCAGATATTTTCTTTAAAACCATTTTATATTTGGGATGTTCCGGTTTGGGAAGATTATTCTTTTCGTCCCAGTTTTCTTTAGTGGAGCTAAAACCGGTACCAAGGTATTTGACATCTTTATAGTGGGTAAATCGCATCTGAATGGCAAACTCGTCATTCTTCAGCCGATTATAGGTCCACAACACAGGTTCGATGATCACTTGCATAGGGTGCAATTTTTAGTTTTAAAATGATTTTACTAAAACTGAACTAAAACTAAACCTTGATATTAGTTGATATTCTTTGAAAGCATGCAAACCTGAAATCCGCTACAGGACTGCATTTCAAGCAATATCAAATATACTTTACTAAAACCAAATATTGTGCTAAGATTGCATGGCATGCAAGAGGTCACCGGTTCGACTCCGGTATCCTCCACCATAAAAACCCAAAGGCATTGCCTTTGGGTTTTTTGTTTAGAGTTTAAGGTTTAGGGCTTAAGCTCGAAATTCCTCAACGGCATACACCTGCTTCCACACCTGTAAGGTCTTTAAGACCTTACAGGTGTAACAACAAATCCCGTATTGAAGCGCTTCCTGAAAAAGGGCCGACAACCTTGCTCAGAAGTCACCTCAAATCCTTAAACCATAAACTCTCAACCCTAAACAAGTATTCCTCCACTCACTTCCAGCCTCTGCCCATTGATCCAACCCGCTTCAGGCGAGCAAAGAAATGCAACTACAGGACCGATATCGTCGGCGACACCTACCCGACTCAGTGGAGAGAGGCTGCTTAGCCGCTCTTTCAAAGCAGGATTGCTGCGAATGGCGGCATTGTTGAAATCGGTCTCTACAGGCCCGGGAGCCAGCACGTTGGCGGTAATGCCTTTGGGTCCCAATTCCTTCGCCAGGTATTTGGTCAGCGTTTCCACAGCCCCTTTCATGGATGCATAAACCGAATAGCCGGGATTGGCAAATCGCGTGGTGCCGGTAGAGATATTGAGTATCCGCCCTCCGGCGTTTAGTAAAGGCAAACATTTCTGTGTAAGGAAATAAACACCCTTGAAATGTACATGTATGAATTCATCAAAAAGCTTTTCTGTTACTTCTTCAAAAGGAACCGTAGCTCCCATGCCGGCATTGTTGACCAGGATATCGAACTTTTGATTGTTCCAATTTTCTTTCAGGATACTCTGCAGTTCAACGATAAATTTATCGACAGTGTTTGGTTCACTCAGGTTGAGTTGAATGGCCACCGCTTTTCGGCCCAGTGCTTCCAGTTCCCGGACGGTTTCGGTCGCTTCTGCATTCCCTTTGCGGTAAGTAATAATCAGGTCTGTTCCATTTTTTGCCAGCGCCAGCGCCATGCTTTTGCCCAGGCCGCGGCTTCCCCCTGTGATAAGCGCGATTTTGTTATTCGACATGCATTGTGTTTTTTGAATGAGTTGCAAAGATGTCGTGAACAAAACAAGGCGAATGGTGAGCCTTTAAGAAAAAATGGTGAGAGCTTAAGATTTTGTGCCGGTTGCCTGGCTCTCGCGAAATTTTTTTGGCGTGGTACCGGTAAAATGTTTGAAGAACTTGGTGAAATTGGAGGGGTCGTAGGTAAGTTGTCTTGCAATTTCGGCGATAGGCATCCTGGTTTGCAGCAGCATCTCCTTTGCCAAAGCTACCAGTCGCTCTTCAAACAGATCGCAGGTGGATTGACCTGTTACCTCCTTGATGGTATGACTCAGATGCACAGGATGAATATGCAGCAGGGCCGCAAAATCGCGGATTTCCAGTGCCCGGTCGGCCTCACCACGTCGCAGGCTTTCGATATGCTTATCCAGTTCGGCGAGATATTCCTGCACAATTTCCTGCTGCCGCAGGGAGCTGCTGGTATTGGTACTTTGCATGGGGTAAAGGTACAAAGGCTTGAGGAAGTGACGGTGGAATGTTAAATATTACCAGTTTTTCCGGCCTCATTTAGGCGCCATTGATCATACGACGATCATCATAGGGTAAAAGACAGTAATTTTCTGTGAATATTGAAAAAGAATATTGGCCGTTGGTGATTTGGTAAGCATAAAAAATAATCTTCTCATGAGAACAATAACAAGACTTGTTTTTTGCCTTGTAATTGCTGTTCCTGTATTGGCGCAAGATGAAAATAATTTTGGAAGTTCCTGGAAATATTTTTCGGAAAACAGGATTCCATTAAATGCTATTGAACCTTCCACTGGATTTAGGATTCACTATAATTGCGACTCAATGCTTTTTGCGAGAGGTGACTTTGGTGATACTATAAAAATCTGGACCCCAGGAGTAGAGTGGGGTTATACGTTAAAGGAGTTCCGGGAATTTCAAAGTAAACCAGGTTACGGCAGGCAGTTCTTTCCAAAATCAATATCCTCCGACGGTAGAATATTTATGGTGTATTTGCAAGAAACGCAGTTTGTTTATCGAAATGACTCTTTATACCAGATAAGCGATACAATTTCCAAACCCGCAGAATATTATCAGTGGGGAGTTGATAGAATGATGGGTAGAATGGAAGAGGAGGTTTACCGCAGGCGAAAAGACAGCATTGACTTATTGTACAATGACCGGCATGCCTATGTTGCGAAGCTGATTTATGCAAAGGACTTGTTCCGATCCAATGTAAAAAGAGTAAGGCTTTCCAGTGATGTGAACTTTGAAAGGGATGAGATTGAGTTGGAAAGAGAATGGGAGGAAAATGGAAAAAAATGTTTCGTGATTCGAATTAACAACACCCATGAGGGTCAGCGAACATCCTATGCATATGCCTTAAATGAAGATATGAAGTTTGTATGGTGGGAAGGTTGCACAGGCAGAGAAGAACCTGTGAAATCAGGGATTGAAAAAAAATAATTACTGGTTGTAGAGCGCACTTAAGCAATTAATATTAATCAAGGCTTTGTCAGAGATTTGGACCAAAGAAATTCATCCACCCTGGTACAGGGACCTAACTCCCATGCGGACCCTGATCCTGGGCAGTTTCCCCCCCCATTCCAGCAAATGGGCCTATCCATTTTACTATCCCAACCGGCGCAACCGGTTCTGGAAAATCCTGGCAAACCTCGCTGGAACAGTATTGCTTTCGGGCAAAGGTGAAGATCAACAGGCCGTGGAGGAAAGGTATGCCATCATGCTGAAGTTGGAAGTGGGTGTACAGAATTTAGGTTACGAAATAAACAGGAAGGGCACGAGTGCACTGGACACAGATATCCAGATCATAAGCTTTCATGATATTGTCGGTATACTGGATACACACCCTGAACTGGAAAGAATTTTGTTGCCGGGCTATTCGGCCGTTCACAGCACCGCCCGATCATTTCTGCGATACCTGGAACAGAAAGAAATACAGACGACCGCAATTGGTAAAATGAAGGCAGAAGAAAAGTTTACAATAGCGTTTAGGGGCCGTATTATAGAATGTGTAATCCTGAACTCCACCTCTCCGGCTTCTAAGATCAAGTATGAAGTACTGCTGGAGCAATTCAAACGATACCTGCCAACCAGGAAGTAGTTTTCTGCTGCCTTTTCAATTTGACAGGAGGTTTAAATGGTTGACGGAATAGTATGCTCCTGAATAGGTTCGCATTAGATTTGGGGAGTGCGAAATCTGCGATGATGAGCAATACACCTCCTAACCTCTGGTTATCATGCTCATCTTGTGTTGTTTCCTTCACCTTTAATACTATTGACCAAATGTCAAATCCCAAACAAATAAACAAGTCTATCGCTTTATTGATAATTACGGTAATATTATTACCCTGTTTTGCGGTTGCACAGCATCATTTTCAATGGCCATCCCCAACACTTGACGGAAGTCAAATCATTTATTCAAAGTATAAGGAGGGATTTGCGGATATAAAAGTGTATTGTTATGATTTGCAAACGCATCACGCAACAATATTGATCGATGATATCGCCTTAACGCCGAAATTATCACCCAACGGAAAAAAGCTGCTTTATGTTGATACATTAGAGCGTTTCAAGATTTACGACCTTACCAAAAGGAAAACGATCAACCTGTTTGAAAAACTTGACATAAAAGGGATGCAAACACCTTCCTGGTCAGCCGATGGAAATCAAATTTACTTTGGAGCGGGTGATTTCCCCCAGATCAGTATATATCGATATTCATTCATTTCAGATAAAACAGAAAAGCTAACCAGTGGCGGTTTCGATTATGGTCCAGAGAATTCTCCCGACGGGAAACTAATAGCCTATCGACATATAAAGATTCCGGAAAGAACAGAGAAGGGAATCTGGGTCATGAATACCGAGGGGAAACCACTGCGGCAGTTGACAGATTTTGGTGAATACCCTACCTGGGCATCTAATAAGATTATTCTCTTTCAGGGAAAAGCAGCCAACGATAAGTTTGCCAATATTTACCGTGTAAATGTGGATGGCACAGGACTAAAGCGGCTAACCCATGATACCGCACATGCAGAATGGCCGGTTTACGCTGCCAAAGCAGGCAAGATATTTTTTCAAGTGCAGGATAATGGAAAATACTGGAATATATACGCCATGAGTTTAGAGGGCGAGCAGTATGAGCGATTGCCTTTGTAGAATGCTGGAGGCATGCATATTAACATTCGTAGCAGAACTGTTATTCCCTTACGCATTCTATAGTACAAAACCATTGTACTTGCTCATTTGACTTCATTTACGTTGGAATTTTGTGACCATTGTTATTTTTTCGCAAGGACCACTGGGGCCACAATTGCTTACAATGACCGATGGCCAACAAATCGACTTGTTCCTGACAGTTATTAAATTTGCATTTCAACTCTTGGCGATGCCTGCCTTTGCCTGGTTATATTTGAGAAGGTGGAGAAGGTGAGGAGTGAAACCAACTCACGCCAACCAGAAATTAAAGATTTGTTAGACAGGCTATATTGAGAGCAGATCAAATGGAGTTGCGCTTTTTGGCATATTTATTAATTTCAAAGGTTGATGTTGCATAGCTCTCATACAACCGCCAAAGAATCCAAACAACTTTTAAGGTGTTGTGATTTGCTTTCAAATTTTGCTGTACCTTAATTCTTGTACAAACTTTTCTCCGGTGCCCGCATGAACTACGCTATACATTAAAATGTGGTTATCAAACAATTCACATTTGTGCATTACTGTTACATTTTTGGAAAAGCAATTCAAAGTTATTAAGGTGTCAGCCAAAATGTGGATACTTTTGTTCATTGGTAGTATAATAATTCAGTAACGAATACTAAATTCGTTGTAAGTATCAAAATGATATAAAAAAGCCCCGCAGCGGGAACTGCGAGGCTTGAACTTAAAAGTGGCCGACTCAAGTTTGGACCTATTATTGCCTAATGGCCACGACGAAGTTTCACAGACGAACAGAAATTCTACTTAGGGGGCGCATTGGGTTGCGCCTTTTCTTTTCGTTGTCTTGTACGAAAATATTTTTTGCTAGCCTATTTTCCAACCACCTTATATTAACAGAGTGTGGATAAGAACCTGGATTTACTTTATATTCCTTTATTGGACTGAATTTCAGGACTTACTCAAATATTTTCTCAAAATTTGGGGAAATTATTATTTAAAATTACCCTCAACTTTTGTAGCAATTTCTTCTATGGAGAAGGTAGGGTAGGACATGGATTTTTCGAGCGATATTCGTACGAGCTTTTTGCGGTAAATTAATTCAATATTTCATTTGTGTTGCGCGAATTAGCAATTGAATATTTTAAGCGTTACGAAATATCTGAGTCTAATGGAAGTTCACATTTTTATATTACTGTATTTTTTCGAGTATTGCTGAGAATATCGATCTAGAAAGCGCTCTGGAACCAGAGATATTCATTCTTACCATCTATCATATGGCTATTCACTCTTTTTTAAAGCAGCCATGTAGAATCACATTTTGTGTAATGAGGAAGAGCTGGATGATTCGATCATTTTATTTGTTCTGGAACGGTGGACTTGGTGTTTTCCCTTTAGAAGCGTGATGTATCTTTTTCCAATATTAGCTCGTGTCATTCTCCTAAGTTTGCCCCCATCTTTCATAACTTCGTAAGAATGCAATCCCCAAATGCAGCAAGACATTTTAGGCTATCGATCCACCATGTCAAAACTCAAGCAAATCCGCGAAAAGCAAAACCTGACCCAGGAAGAACTGGCTGAGCAATCGGGTATTTCGGTGCGCACTATTCAGCGGATTGAGTCGGGCATGGAACCCAAAGGATATACCCGCAAGGTTTTGGCCGGTACATTGAAGGTGCAAGAATCTGATCTGTCGACAGATGCGGAAACAACACCTGCGATGAATCTTGCCCTGGTAAGGATCGTCAACTTTTCTTCCCTTCCTTTCACCATTGTTCCGCCTCTGAATATCGTGGTGCCCATCATCATAACCGCTATAAAAAAAGAGCGCAATGAGCTTACCAGGCAGATCGTTTCGCTTCAAATCATCTGGACCATTGTTGCCATTGTGCTTTTTATGCTGGCTTCTTTCATGAAAAGCGGATTCTCTTTGAATAGCTCCTTTATGTTGATCGTAATGTGCTTTTTAGTATTGTCGAACCTGTTTATTATTCTGCGGAATGCAGCAGAAATTGACAGGAAGGGCAAATTATTCTTTCGTCTGAGTTTCAATATTTTCTGACCCATTTACGCGATTGGCAGGTACCTGTCGGGGTATTGGCGGGTTATTTTTTTTGGTAGTATTCGAGGCTGCTGAATATTTGCCGGTAAAATCAATCCATGTTCAAATTTTTTTTCTTCCTTGTTCTAATTGTTTCGTTGAATGCTTCCCGTGTGCAGGCGCAAATCGATAATCATTCAGCACTATTCACTGAACTCAAAACCCTAGACAGCCTCTTTTTCGAGCGCGGATTTAATCAATGCGACCAGGCATTTCTGGAGAGCCGGCTGACAAAAGTCCTGCGGTTCTATCATGATCAGGGTGGTTTTCAGGACCGGGATGCATTCCTGGACAATACCCGGAAATACATTTGTGCAGATCCGGATAAGAAACCGATTCGTAAACTACAGCCGTTCAGCCTGCAGGTATTTCCACTTTACCAGGATGGTAATCTGTATGGGGCCATTCAGCAGGGCATTCATGATTTCTTTATCCGCGAAAAGGGCAAGCCGGATCTTTGGACCGGCACTGCCCGGTTTACCCATGTTTGGCTCCGGGATAGCGCCCAATGGAAATTGAGCGAAGTGTTGAGCTTTGATCACCAGGCAACTGTTGCTAATACCCCAGAGTCGGGCATTGAGCAATTATTGAAGGACAATAAGGTTCCTGCTTTGGGGATGGGTATTATCGAGAAAGGCAGGTTGACCAAAGTAGAAGTATTTGGAACCCTCGACAAAAAGCAAACGGCTCCATACAATACCATTTTTAAGGTTGCCTCATTAACCAAACCCGTATTTGCGCTGACAGTTCTTAAACTTATAGATGCGGGATTGCTGGATCTGGATGAGCCGCTGTACAAATTCTGGATTGATCCCGATATACAGCATGATAAGCGCCATCGGAAGCTTACTCCCAGAATTGTTCTGTCACACCAAACAGGCTTTCCCAATTGGCGGTATATGACCGAGACAAAAAAGCTGGCCTTTCAATTTGATCCCGGCATGCAGTATCAATATTCCGGCGAAGGCTTCGAATACTTGCGGAGGGCGATTGAAAAAAAGCTGGGCAGGAGCATCGAGGAATTGGCCGGGGAATACTTTTTTGGTCCACTTCAAATGAACGATACCCATTTTTACTGGGATAAAGCCATTGATGAAACGCGCTATGCCCGCAACTACAACGAAAAGGGTGACAGTATTGCAACAGTTAAATACTATCAAGCCAATGCCGCGGCCAACCTCTTAACTACGGTGGAAGATTATGGTAAGTTTCTGGCATATGTGGTCAATGGAGCAGGCCTTTCCCCGGATCTCTACCAGGAAATGATGAAGCAGCAGGTCAGGTTAAAGGGTGATGGTTATTTCGGGCTGGGTTGGGAAATTTTGACCGGTTTCAGCAATAATGAAATAGCCCTGCTGCATACAGGTAAAGATCCGGGTGTCAGTACATTGGCCATATGGTTTCCCCAATCAAAAAATGGCTACCTGATCTTCCAGAACGGTGATAATGTAAACAATATCTATGAAGCCCTGCTGACCAAACGCCTCTATATGGGAAATGAGTTATGGGATAAGAGGTAGCAAGGCAGACTCTGACTAATTTCCAAATAAAAAATAAGAGTGATCCATCGAAACTTCTGCCAAATTACCGAATTGCACTAAATCATTGCTGGTACGCGCCAGCATCAATCCCCCCTCCAAATTTTTCCGTACCTTGTTTATTCCTAATGTTATTGGATCACTATGTGCACTGTAACTTATGTACCCCATGAGCAGGGATTCTGGCTCCATAGCAATCGCGATGAAAGGTTGAGTCGTAAAAAGGCGGAGCCACCTGCCATACATGAAGTGAACCAACGGCTATTGCTTTGCCCCCGCGATGGCCAGTCGCTTGGTACCTGGATAGCGGCACAGGATGCCGGGGCTGCTGCGGTATTGCTCAATGGTGCATTTCAACCTCATACACCGCAGGCGGCCTATCGGATGAGCCGGGGCCTGGTATTGCTACAGCTCATGGCCAGTGCCAATCCCTTGCGTAAGTTGGAAGCTTTTGCTTTAAACGACATCGAACCCTTTACCCTCATACTCTGGCAGGAACCACAATTGTATGAATTCCGCTGGGATGGACAACGCCTACACGACCGAAAAATGGACCCTGGCGGCGCGCATATCTGGTCATCCGTTACGCTCTATGATGAGCAGAAAAGACTGGAACGGGAGCGATGGTTTGGCCAGTTTCTGCAAGAAGTGACCAACACCAACGGGGAGGCGCTAATGCGTTTCCACCAGGAGGGTGGGGAGGGCGATCCGGAGAATGCCCTGCTCATGCAAAGAGCAAACATTTATGCCACCGTAAGCATTACCCAGCTCGACTGGCAGCGCAATGGTAGCCGCATGCTTTACCTGGATACTATCACGCAACAAAAATCAGCGGCGGCCCTACCGGTCAGGGCAGCTTCGCGCTTGTGAGTACTATGTTGCGCCTATCTAATTTCTTCACCCGGCTTTTGCATTGGGAATACTGGCCCTTTCACCTGGTGTATGCGCCCATTTATCCCATCTGGCTCCTGCTTTGCATGCGCACCCGCTCCTTTTTCTTTTTTAATCTCGGTAATCCGGGTATTGAGAACGGCGGCTTTTTGATGGAAAGCAAATACCGGATATTTCAACAAATGCCTGCCGGCTCACAACCACATACGGTGTTGGTGCTGGCGACCTTTTCAACAGATGATCTAATACTGACCTGGAAGAATAGCGGTTTGGTTTTTCCGTTGATAGCCAAACCTGATATCGGCATGCGGGGGCTGGGCGTGAAAATGATTCATTCGGAGCAGGAATTACTAGCCTACCATAAGGCTACCCGCGTCAATTATCTGCTACAGGCCTTTGTGCCCTGGCCGGAAGAAGCCGGTATATTTTATTACCGTTATCCGGACGAGGAGCAGGGGCATATTTCCGGAATTGTGTATAAGAAAATGCTGAGTCTGCAGGGCGACGGTCGCCAAAGCATTCGTACCCTGCTCCACCGCCAAGCCCGGTATCGTCTCCAAATTCCAGCACTGGAGCAGGAACACGGCTCGGAACTAGACCGCGTTCTTGCATCGGGAGAAGAATGGGTTGTTCCCTACGGCAACCATGCCCGCGGCGCTCTTTTTCTGGATGAAAGCCATCGGGCCGATGAAGCATTACGGCGACAGATAGACCAGCTTTGCCAAAAGGTACCGGGATTTTATTACGGTCGTCTCGATATCCGCTTTCATAGCTGGGATGACTTGCGGGAAGGCAGAAATTTTTCCGTCATCGAACTCAACGGCGCAGGCAGCGAACCCACACATATGTATGATCCCCGTCATAGCTTGTTTTTCGCCTGGAAGGAAATTGTCCGGCATTGGATCATTCTCTGGCGCATCAGCCGGCAAAACAAGAAGCGAACAGGCTTGTCGTATCTGACATGGAAGCAGGGGAGACAATTGCTGAAGACGAATGGGGAGTATGTGAGGAAGCTGTAATACGTAGTACGTTTTACGTAGTACGTATTATGTTAATGGTATATGGTAAAAGATTAAAAGTGAGGTGCCCATCCAACTGTTCTCCCCTCCCGAAGGGAGGAGGTGTGGGTAGCAAATGCAGCATGATTATATAAACCTCCCGAAGGGAGGTTGTGTGAATACTGCGACCGAGATCCGTTTAAAAAATTAATCGTGTCGGTTGCCATCGATATGTTGCCTTCGTATATTTTGATCGTTGCCAGCGCCCGGGATCGATCCATTACAAGATCGCACACAACCTCCCTTCGGGAGGTTCGGAGAACAATTATTCTCTTGCTACCTACACGCCCTCCCTTCGGGAGGGGGAAGACAAAACGGCTATCCACGCACCATCACCCGAGTTGGAAGGGCGTGTGGCTAGAAACAATACCCGAAAAAATGTCCCTCCTCCCGAAGGGAGGAGGTGTGGGTAGCAAATGCAGCATGATTTTATAAACCTCCCGAAGGGAGGTTGTGTGAATACTGCGACCGAGATCTGTTTGAAAAATTAATCGTCTCGGTTGCCATCCATTTGTTGCCTTCGTATATTTTGATCGTTGCCAGCGCCCGGGATCGATCCATTACAAGATCGCACACAACCTCCCTTCGGGAGGTTCGGAGAACAATTATTCTCTTGCTACCTACACGCCCTCCCTTCGGGAGGGGAAGGCAAAACGGCTACCCACGCACCACCCCCGCGTTGGAAAGGCGTGTGGCTAGAAGCAATACCCGAAAAAGTGTCCTCCTCCCGAAGGGAGGTTGTGTGATTGCTGGCACTATTATCGAATAGCCGTGAGTCTTGAATTGTAGATCGTGAGTTGTGAATAGCAAGAGGTTTGCGGTGCAACCGTCTTTTCCCGCTGATTTGCGCAGATTCCTACGCAGATTTGCGCAGATAAATGATTTCAGGAAAAACTTTCAACCATGATTAGGACTTAACAAAGTTAAACTGACATGAGATGATTGATTAGCCTGGAATTGACAATTGGTTTCAGAAAAATATCTGCCTATCTGCGTCAGAATCTGAACAAATCACAATCGCTCAAATACCCAAATTCCCAACTTCTCAAATTCCCAATTTCCTCGCTCTCTTTCATTTCCTTAAATTTTGTTACATTTGATTTATAGTTTGAAAGCTATTTTAAGAAATTGAAAACGGCCCCCATGCGCAATCACCGCCTTTTTACCCGGCACTTCGCCACCCTGCTATTCCCGATCATGCTCTGCCTGCTCCTTTTTCCTACAGCAGCCCAGGCCCAGGATAAGCAGCTCAAAATGATCAGCTACAATGTTTTACACGGATTTGAGAACGACTCCGCCCGCATGGCTGATTTTGTATCCTGGGTCAACCAACAAAACCCTGACATCATCGCCTACCAGGAACTGAATGGCTTCAACCAGGAAAAGCTGGAAACCCTCGCCGCCCGTTACGGACATCCTTATGTAGCTATCAACTCAGAGGTCACCCATCCCATCGGCCTCAGCTCCCGCTACCCGATTGTACTGGTGCATAAGGTGATGGAAAATATGTGGCATTCTTATCTGTATGGCAATATTGAAGGCGTCCACGTTTTTGTAACCCATCTCTCACCCTTTGAAGTGCAGCTCCGCCGCAACGATATTCGCCGCATTATGGCCCATATCCGCCTGCTTCCGCAGGACGAGCCCATCCTGCTGGCTGGCGATATGAATGCCCTGGCCGCTGCCGACTCCGCCGCTTACCCCGCATCGCTGCTGCAATCCATGCGAAAGAGTGAGGGCCGCAAGGAGCCGAAGAGCGGACTTCCTATCGTAAAGGGAAAGACCATTTATCGAAATAATCTCAACAACGGACAATTGGATTTTACGGTTACCAACCTGGTACTGCAGGGTGGACTGAAAGACGCTTTGCGCGAAAAGCATGCATCCTTTATCAACAGCGTTCCCGTGCAGTCGCGAGAAACAAAGAAATCGCATCAACGACGAATTGACTATATATTTATTAATCCGGTGATAGCACATGGGTTAAAGAAAGCGGAGGTCATTAAAGATGAAACCACGCACAAACTATCCGATCATTATCCGATGATGGTAGAGTTTAACCTGAGCGGGCAATCACAATAACACAACGCCATGGCAAAATTTATTGGAATTGATATCGGCACCCAGGGCTTGCGCCTCGTGTTAACGGATGCGCAGGGCAGGCAGCTCGCCTCACGCAGCGAAAGCTTTGCCATCAGCGATGCCATGCGTCGCGAACAATCACCCACCGAATGGTGGACCATTTGCCAGCGCCAGCTTCAATCCCTTTGCCGGGACCCGGAATGGGCCCCTGAGCTGCACGACCTGCAGGCCATCGCGGTTACCTCCACCTCGGGAACGGTTGTCGCCCTCGACAAGCAGTACCAGCCCCTGCATGCCGCCATCATGTATAGCGACGGAAGATCCACAGCCCAGGCTGCACGTTGCAATGAGGCCGCAGCAGCGGCTGGTATGGAAGGCTATTTCCATTTCAACAGTTCCTGCGGATTACCCAAAATGCTTTGGTTCCTCGATGAGTTTCCGGAGAAAAGAGCAGAGCTGGCACTCTTTGTCCATGCGGCGGATTATATCACGGGCTGCCTCAGCGGCGATTTTACGATTTCAGATTACAGCAACGCGCTCAAGTCGGGCTATGACCTGGAAAAAATGGAATGGCCGGGCTACCTATTTGAGGATTTGGGATTTGCGAAAAACTGGTTGCCCGCGATTGTGGCACCAGGCACCATCATTCGGTCCATTCAGCCCAAACTGGCAGCGGAATTGGGCCTGCCTTCACAAGTAAAAGTGGTGGCCGGCATTACCGATGGTTGCGCTTCGCAGATAGCTACCGGTGCGGTAAGCCCCGGCGACTGGAATACCACCATCGGCACCACGCTCGTGATCAAAGGCGTTACACGCGATAAGTTGATAGACCCAACCGGTTCCATCTATTGCCACCGCCATCCCGATGGATACTGGATGCCGGGTGGCGCCAGCAATACCGGCGCCGACTGGGTGAGTAAGTGGTTTGGGGATCAGGACCTTGCTTTGCTGAATAGGGAGGCAGAAGCTTTTATTCCCACCGGCCTCATGGCCTGGCCGCTCTTGCAGGAAGGAGAGCGGTTTCCCATTCTTTCGCCGGAAGCAAGAGGGTTTATGCCTGATGTTGATAACGACATTCTTCGCTATGCTGCCTGCATGGAGGCCGTAGCTTATGTTGAGCGATTGGCTTATGAGCGTATTGAAGAGCTGAGCGGCGAGAAAGTGAACCAGGTATTCACCGCAGGTGGTGCCAGCAGCAGCGATACCTGGTTGCGTATTCGCGCCTCCGTATTGCAGAAGCCCATACGGAAAATGGAGAATGTGCAGGGCGCCAATGGAGCCGCCATCCTGGCTGCTTCCCAAACTTATTACAGCTCGCTTGCCGAAGCCGCGGAAGCGATGACGCGTATGGAGAAATTGATTCAACCCGAGATCGCCCTGATTCCCGCTTACGAAAACAGCTACCATCGGTTTATTAAAACCCTGAAAGAAAAAAAATACCTGCCCACGCATGCGTACGCTTAATATCTACCTGCTCCGTCATGGTGAAACGGCCTGGAATGCTGATAACAACCGCTATTGCGGACGTACCGATATAGCCCTCACCGAAAAAGGAATCCGCCAGGCCGAGCGGGTCCGCTCTTTACTGCAACACACCGATTTTGAAGCCGTATTTTCTTCTCCCCTGCAAAGGGCTCGCAATACGGCTTTGATCGCATCCGGAAAAGAGCCTTCACCCCATCCGGGTTTGATTGAACTGGATTTTGGAAAATGGGAAGGCAAAACCAAAGAGGAATTTATTGCCGAAGACCCCCTAAGCTGGGACAACTGGATGCGGGATCCCTATAACCACAAGGCAGGCGCAACCGGCGAAACGGGTCGCGAAGTAGTGGAACGCGCCGATGCTTTTTTCAACACCCTGCGCAAAAGCTTTCACGGCGGCAATATCATGGTGGTAGCCCATAACGGACTCAATCGTTTGTTTATGGCCTACAAACTCGGCATGCCACTGGCCAATTACCGACAACTGGTACAGGAAAATTCTGCAATCACGATGTTTACCCTTGATAAAGAGGGATGGTTTCAATTGTGCCGATTGAATGGATGAGGGGGGGAATACGTATTACGTTTCACGTTGTACGTTTTACGTGGTAAGTTGAAAGTAGTAAGTAGTAAGTAGTAAGTTGTAAGTGATAAGTAGTAAGTAGTTAATAGATAGTATCTGCGAAAATCTGCGTAACAATCTGCGCTTATCTGCGGGAAAACTCTGCTGAACTATGAGGCTGATTAAAGCGCTGAAGCAGTTCCCGCAGATAGTCGCAGATTGTTACGCAGATGAGCGCAGATAAGTGATTAATGTAGAAAGTGTCAACTTTTTTAGGACGTGACAAAGTAGTGGGTTGTATTTAATAGAATGGAATATATAACCACAAAATCTGCACTGATTTTTCGAAGAGTGCTTCCGGACTAGGGGTTGACTGTCCCTTTCAGCGGAGTCGCCTTGCCGCTGGTATAGTAAAGTGATTGAAACGTTGCGCCCTTAGCGGATTCTTTGCGTCCGTTGCGTTGAAAGTTCCCGGAGTTTGAACAACTTCAAATCCTTGAAAGTTTTACCGCAAAGACGCAAAGAATCCGCAAAGGGCGCAACGCTATTAGGATTAAACTTAAACCCCTAAACCTTAAACTCAAAAATCACTCAACCGTTTGCACGATTTCCGTGCGAATTAATTGGCTATTTTCATTTCTGGTTCTATTGACTTCAGAAAATAATTGCCAATTATGGATCGTAAAGAGTTCGTCCGGAATACAGGACTGGCCATGGCCAGCCTTTCTGTTTTGCCTTCTTCAAACCTTTTTGCCAGCCAGCCTCAAAACCGCCTGCGGGTGGGTATGATTGGCGTGGGACTTAGGGGTCAGGGTCACCTCGACCTGCTGCTTCGCCGCAGCGATGTGGATATTGTTGCTATTTGCGACATCGACGAGCGGATGCTTACATCAACGAAAGACCGCATCAGTAAGTCGGGCAAAAAAATACCTCCCATTTATTCGGAAGGGAAATACGCCTGGCAAAAAATGCTGGAAAAGGAAAAGATGGACGCGGTGATTATTTCCACGCCCTGGGAATGGCACAGACCCATGATCATCGGCAGCCTCGAAGCCGGTGTGCGCTATGTAGGCACCGAAGTAGTGTTGGGCATCACACTGCAGGATCACTGGGATGTGGTAAAGGCGGCTGAAAAACACCAGGGCCATGTGATGATGCTGGAAAATGTATGCTATCGCCGCGACGTAATGGCGGTACTGAATATGGTACGGCAGGGACTGTTTGGCGAAATCATTCACCTTCAGGGAGGCTATCAGCATGATCTTCGCGAAGTGAAGTTCAACGATGGCGTAAGCGCTTATGGCAAGGGTGTTGAGTTTGGCGAAAAAGCTTTCTCCGAAGCCCGTTGGCGTACGGAACATTCCGTCCATCGCAATGGCGATCTCTATCCTACGCACGGCATCGGTCCTATCGCACATTATGTGAATATCAACCGGGGCAATCGCTTTGTAAGCCTTAGTGCCTTTTCGAGCAAAGCCCGTGGCTTGCACGACTATGTAGTAAAGAAAGGAGGCGCCGATCATCCCAACGCGAAAGTGAATTTCAAATTGGGCGATGTGGTGACCACGCAGATCAGTTGTGCCAACGGCGAAACCATCCTCTTGCAGCATGATACCAATCTTCCCCGTCCCTATTCATTGGGATTCCGGGTACAGGGTACAGAAGGAATCTGGATGGACCTGAATCGGGGTATTTATATCGAAGGTAAATCGGCCCGTCCTCATTCCTGGGACGATCAGAAAACCTGGCTCGAGAAATATGATCATCCGCTCTGGGCCCGTTGGAGCAAGGAAGCACAGGGTTCCGGACATGGCGGTATGGACTTTTATGTGATTCACTCCTTTGTTGAATCCGCAAAGAAAGGCGAGCCCACGCAAATGGATGTATATGATGCCGCCGCCTGGAGTGCCATCACGCCGCTGAGTGAACAATCCATCGATCTTGGTTTTGAAACGGTAGAGTTTCCCGACTTCACCGGTGGTCAATGGATGTATCGTAAGCCTGTATTTGCACTCAATGATGATTATTGACAGCGGCACCTTATCCATTTATGAAATCAAGCTCACACCATATACCGGATGCCGTACTGGAAGCATTTGATCTGAGTGGTCATCACTGGCAGGTGCAGCCCTATGGCACGGGATTGATCAATCGCACCTGGAAACTGGACGATGGCAAGGAGGCGTATATTCTGCAGCGGGTGAATCAGCAGGTGTTCCGAAATCCGGATGATATTGCGCACAACATGCAGTTGCTGGCAGCACATCTTTCGCAGGCGGCGCCAGACTATCTTTTTGTGGCGCCCTTGCCCACGCGAAACGGGCAAATGGTTTATTATGCGGGCACCGACGGGTATTTTCGACTCTTCCCTTTTATCCGGGGCTCGCATACGGTGGACGTAGTTCATACGCCTGAGCAGGCCTTTGAGGCAGCCCGGCAGTTTGGTCGCTTTACCCGGCTGCTGGATGGGCTCGACGTGCGAAAACTCCATATCACCATACCTTCTTTCCATGATTTAACATTGCGCTACCAGCAATTTCTCCGGGCAATTGAAACTGGCCAGCGCGAAAGGGTGAAGGCTTCGGAACAATTGATTGGTCAATTGATCGGTTATTCCGGACTCGTCAGCCGCTTTGAGCAAATACGACAAAATCCCGATTTCCGGCTGCGGGTAATCCATCACGATACCAAGATCAGTAATGTTTTATTCGACAATAATGGCAAGGGGCTTTGTGTGATTGACCTGGATACCGTGATGCCTGGCTATTTTATCAGCGACCTGGGCGATATGTTTCGAACTTATCTATGCCCGGTAAGTGAGGAAGAAAAGGAGGAGGGACGGATTGAAGTGCGTGAGAATTTTTTCCGCGCCATCCTGGATGGGTACCTGTCGGAAATGCAATCCGTACTCAGCCAGGCAGAAAGGGAGCATTTATTTTATGCCGGGCAGTTTATGATCTATATGCAGGCCATTCGTTTTCTTACCGACCACCTGATGGGCGATACTTATTATGGGGCGGCTTATCCGGGCCATAATTATTACCGCGCCCGAAACCAGTACAGCCTGCTCCACCGCTATTCGGCCATGCAGGGGCAATGGGAAAAGATATTTTCCTGAGGCTGGCAGAACCAATTCCCATCCGGCTTGTTTAATTTAGCAATTGAACCAGCAATTTTATGGGCGTATTGAAACAATTGGCGGAATACCTCTATCTCCGCAAGAAGGATCCCGAGCGGCCACAAACAAAATGGGTGGGTTATATGCACGGCATCAACCGGATCAGCCTGCTGATCTTCATTCTTTGCCTGATTATCCTGGCCATCAAGCTGCTCCGCTGACAAATTGGTGAATAAGCGCCGCCGCACGGGCTGAGGCGTTGCCGGGTTCTCCCAGCAACTGGCGAAGCTGCAGGTAATCGGCTGCCAGTTGATTTCTTCTTTCCTCATCTTCCAGCAGGCTGCGCAATTCCTTTTCGAGATTTTGCGGGTTCAGCTCATGTTGAATCAGTTCCTTCACCAGCAGTCGATCCATGATCAGGTTCACCAATGAAATATATTTTACCCGTATCACCCTTTTGGCGATGGCATAGGAGATTGGGGATCCCTTGTAGCATACCACTTCGGGCACACCCATCAATGCGGTCTCCAAAGTGGCCGTGCCGGATGTTACCATGGCTGCACGGGCCTGGCGAAGCAGGGTATAAGTACCGTCTTTGCCAACGGATACATTAGGATATTTTTCCAGGAAGGGTTCATAATAGGAGGGCTCCAGACCCGGTGCCTGTGCCAGCACAAATTGATATTGCGGAAAACGCTTGCTCATCTCGAGCATCACCGGCAGTTTCTTTTCTATTTCCTGCTTGCGGCTGCCCGGCAATACGGCAACGATGGGTTTGTCGGTTGTCGGCGCCGGCAAGGGCAATTGCCGCTGCTGGTCGATCACTTCCACCAGGGGATGGCCTACATAGTGTACCGGCCATTTCCACTTTTCTTCAAAAAATGTTTTTTCGAATGGAAGGATCACGATCATCAGGTCGATATCGCGCTTCATTTTCTTCACCCTGTTTTCCTTCCAGGCCCATACCTGCGGACTGATATAATAAATCACTTTGATCCCCTGCTGTTTGGCCCATTCGGCTATACGGAGGTTGAAGCCGGGGTAGTCGATCAGAATGATGGCGTCGGGCTGATATCGGAGAATATCTTCTTTGCAGAATGCGAGGTTGCGGAGAATGGTGCGCAGATTTTTCAGCACTTCCCAAAAACCCATAAAAGCCAGCTCGCGATAATGTTTCACCAATTCGGCACCGGCCGATTCCATCTTATCGCCACCCCAGCATCGCAATTCGGCAGCGGGGTCTTTCAGCCTCAGCTCGCGGATCAGATTGCTGCCATGCAAGTCGCCCGAAGCCTCGCCCGCGATGAGATAATACTTCATGAATTAGTTAAATAGTTTCAAAACGAGAATGCCAATGCCGAAAACAAGGGTTATCAGAAAAATACCCCTGGCCGTTTTATCGCGATGGGTATTGATATAAATCGTGAAAAGTATCACATTAGCTAAAAGAGCTAATGAGCCGATGGAAGTTATAAGCTTATTGTTGTTGAAAAACTCGTCGAGGAATATGGAAAAACTGCTGGAGGAAAATCTGATGAAGTATATCACCACCAATCCAATCATGGGTCCTATCAGTCCGAGTAGCAGGCCTAACTGTAATTTGTCTTTTTTCAGGATCATTTTTCCCAGAGTTTTTGCAGTTTATCTTTTTGGGTATAATGCGTGAGGTCAAACTGTACCGGTACCACACTCACATAACCATTGGCGAGGGCCCATACATCCGTGTCCTTTCCTTTGTCGAAATTGACAAACTCTCCCGTAAGCCAATAGTACATACGGCCATGCGGGTCCTGGCGTTCTATAAAATCCTCTTCGTATTTGGCATAAGCCTGCCGGCAAATCTTGATTCCCTTCAGCAGATTGGGTGGCATGGCGGGGATATTCACGTTGAGTACCGTATGCTGGTCCATATCGGTGGCCAGCATTTTCTCCACAATCAGCCGGGCATATTTTCGCGCGCCGGCAAAGTCGGCTTCAATGCTATAATCGAGAAGGGAAAAGCCCACCGAAGGAATGCTCTCAATGGCGGCTTCCACCGCGGCCGACATGGTGCCGGAATAAATAACATTTATGCTATGATTGGCGCCATGGTTCACTCCGCTCAGGCAGAGATCGGGTTTGCGATGCAATACCTTGTCAACCGCCAGCTTCACACAATCTACCGGTGTACCCGTACAGGAATACGCTTCTATATCGCCAAAATTATGCACTTTATGCAGGCGCAGGGGCTGGCCAATAGTGATGGCATGGCCCATGCCCGATTGAGGCTTGTCGGGCGCAACAACCACGATCTTCCCCAGGTCTTTTACCGCCTCCACCAGGTTCTGAATGCCCGGAGCGGTATAGCCATCGTCATTGGTAACAAGGATGACCGGTTTTTCCGATTTGCGCCGGCTGGCCTGCCGGGGCGCCGGCTTCTGGCGGATGCTGGCCGATTTCTTTTTGGTTGCCATATACCCGGCAAAAGTGCTGATATTTTCGCGTCCCGTCAAACGAGAAATTATTGTGCACCCAAATTTTTTTTTGGCAGGACAAATAAATTAGTAATTTAGCTAAAAATATTAGCCTCCCAACTTCGTTGGAAGGCTATGTAATACGTATTACGTAGTACGTAGTATGTGATTGAGTTTGGTATATGTGGCGGTTTGGGCAAAAGAAAAAATTGGAAGAAGAGCGCTTGTATGAGTTAAATAAGTCACCCTGAACAAGGGGATACTTATAACTATTAACCTAAAACGTACTACGTAATACGTAATACGTATAACTTAAAACATCTCTTATGTCAATTGCCAATCAGAATCTCAAATACCTCCGCAAGCTTCGTGGCTGGACGCAGGAGGAGTTTTCGCAGAAGCTCGGCATCAAGCGTTCGCTTTTGGGTGCTTATGAAGAGGAAAGGGCGGAGCCACGGATTGATGTGCTGGAAACCGTTTGCGATATTTTCAAACTGACGATGGATGAGATTTTGCGGAAGGATTTGAGTGATAATAAATCGAACTATCTCGCGAAGCGCCGGGCCATGAAGCTGGCCACCGGCCGACCCGATATACCCTTTGTGCCTATAAAGGCTGCGGCTGGCTACCTGGCCGGCTATGCCGATCCTGAGTTTGTGGATGAACTCAATACCTTTACACTGCCCATGCTTTCCGGAGGCAATTACCGTGCTTTTGAAATTGTGGGGGATAGTATGTTGCCAACGCCAAGCGGTTCGGTTATTGTGGGAGAAAAGGTCAACAACCTGGAAGACTTGAAAAGCGGCAGTGCCTGCATAGTGGTATCACGCCACGAGGGTATCGTATATAAAAGGGTACAACGCAACGGCCGCACCCGCAATAAGCTTACCCTTGTCAGCGACAACCCCGTGTATCACCCTTACACTGTAAATACCGATGATGTGCTGGAAATGTGGCAGGCGCAGATGGTTATCTCGCGCGCCAACCAGCAGTCGCGCTGGGATATGGGCCAGTTGGCCAATATCGTCAGCGACCTTCAGGAGCAGGTAGTGTCGCTGAAGAAAAAGATCAATTAATGCAGATTTTGAAGCGTTTAGGTCAAATTCGATGTTTTTTTTAGGTCTTTTTTTCAACGCATCAGGAAGGTCTATTATATTTGAGACGGAACTGACTGTATGATAAGAAGATCTGCCCTGTTGTGTGGGTTGCTCATGTGGGTTGTACTGCCTCTACTTTCACAGCCTAAAATACTTCCCGCCGTTAAGACCAGCCAGGCGCCCAAAATTGATGGCGACCTGAATGACCCCGTGTGGCAACTGGCACCCGTGGCAACTGACTTTATCCAGAACTTTCCCAATGTGGGCTCACCCGCTACCCAACGTACTGAAGTGCGGATCCTTTATAGTAATAGCGCCATCTATATAGGCGCCTATCTCTACGATGACCCCGCACTAATCCGCCGCCAGATTACCGCACGCGATGAAGAACAACAGAAAGACCTCGACTATTTCTCGGTTTTCCTGGATACCTACAACGATCATCAAAACGGTTTTCAGTTCCTTGCCACTTCTACCAACGTGCAAACCGATGCACGCATGGCACCCAATATCAACACAGGATTTGGGAGCTATGGCGATAAGACCTGGGATGCTGTTTGGGACAGCAAAGTATCCATCAAAGAAGATGGCTGGGTAGTAGAGATGGAGATTCCTTATATCTCCCTGCGGTTTTCCAAACAACCCAATCAGGACTGGGGACTGCAGTTTCTACGCCAGGTAAGACGTACTAATGAAACCAGTTTCTGGAATTTCGTGGATCCTAATGTAAATGGATTTGTGAATCAGTTTGGACTGTTGAAGGATATCAAGGATATTAAGCCACCACTTCGCCTGAGCCTTTCACCCTATGTTTCCTCCGGATACCGACGCACACCTGAGCCGGGCGGTTTCCGCAACGAATGGCTGAAGAGCGGGGGTATGGATGTGAAATATGGCATCAACGAAAGCTTTACCCTCGATGCTACCCTGGTGCCGGATTTTGGCCAGGTGATCTCCGATAATGTTATCAACAACCTCACGCCTTACGAAGTGCGCTTCGATGAATACCGCCCCTTCTTTACCGAAGGCGTGGAGATCTTCAATAAATCGGGACTTTTTTACAGTCGCAGGGTAGGGGCCACACCCACGGGCTACCGTGACGTGGAGCAGATGGCGGAAGATGACCCGAATATTGAAATCGTGCGTAACCCCGGTCGCACGCAATTATATAACGCGATCAAGTTGTCGGGGAGAACACCAGGCAAACTCGGAATCGGTTTTTTCAATGCCATAGGGGCGCCCATGTACGCAACCATTCGCGATAAAACCACGGGCGACCGTACCCGGATCAATACCGAAGTACTCACCAACTATAATATCCTGGTTCTGGATCAGGCCCTGCGGGGAAGGTCTTATGTTACCTTCACCAACACCAGTGTGTTGCGCGAAGGAAAAGGGGAAGATGCCAATGTATCGGGACTGGATTTCAGCCTGTTTGACAAACAAAACAATTTTAATGTCCGCGGTTTCGCGCATTATAGCAAAGTGTTTTCCAACGATTCTTACGATGGCTACAATACCAGCCTCCGCGTAGGAAAAGTGAGTGGCCGCTGGCAGTACAGCGTTCAAAACCTGATCCGTTCCCTCAACTATGACCCCACTGACCTTGGTTACCTGGAAACCGCCAACCTGCATACGAATACCGCGCAGGTGAGTTTTAACCAGTTTACGCCGGGTAAGCATTTCTTGAATTATAATATCCGGCTCAATGCCCAATATCGCCGACTTTATAAACCTGATGTGTTCGCCGATTTCACGGCGGAGATGAGCACTTTCCTCTATTTCCGCAATTTCTGGGACCTTACTTTCCGCGTGGGTTATTTACCCGATCAGCATGATTATTTTGTGTTGGGAAGACCTTTTGAAAAATATGCCCGCCGTCCACAATATGGTTATATGGGACTGGAAGGCAGTACCGATAGCCGTAAGCGACTTTATGTATCCTGGGAAGCATTGCTGGGGGAATTCTTCAAGAACCCCGAAAAGAAATATTATGAGCTGGGAGGTGGCTTACGTTATCGCTTCAGCAATAAGCTCACCGCGGAGCTGAATCATAATTTCGGAACGGAAACCGATTATATCATTAATGCCGGCCGCGACAACCTTGGCGAACCACGTATCGCCTTTGTGGACTTTAAGGAAGCCACTTCGCTTTTCAATGCCATCTATAATTTTACGCCCCGCATCAACCTCACCCTTCGGATACGCCACTATTGGAGCAATGTGAAGATCAAACGCATCGCCTATCTCAACAGCAAGGGCCTGCCTGTATTGGAAACTCCCTTTGATGCAATTGATAATGTAAACTTTTTCAATACCGACGCCTTCCTCACCTGGGACTTTCGCTATGGCAGCCGACTCATCCTCGGTTACAAAAACTGGTTGGGTGATGATGAAGTAGGCAGCATCGATGGCAGCACCTACAAAAGATACCTCTCCAATTTCGGCCGCACCTTCGATCTCAAACACGGAACCGAACTCACCGTAAGGTTTATCTATTTCCTCGACTATAATCAATTGCGCCGTAAGCCTTGAGTCGTGAGACGTGAGACGTGAGGCGTGAATCGTGAGACGTGAGGCGTGAGGCGTGAATCGTGACGCGTGAATCGTGAGACGTGAGGCGGATGTTTCCGCTCCGAAGGAGCGGGTCATTGGTAGCCTCCCGAAGGGAGGACGTAAATCACGAGGCGGATGTTTCCGCTCCGAAGGAGCGGGTCATTGGTAGCCTACGGAACCATGAAGCTGTTGGCAGTGCAAAAGCATTTCCCGCAGATTTTCGCAGATCGGCGCGCAGATGGACGCAGATATAATTTTCTCGCCGTCGTATCAAGTAGGAGGAATAAAGAGTCGTGAGGCGTGAATCGTGAGGCGTGAATCGTGAGGCGTGAATCGTGAGGCGTGAATCGTGAGAATCACTTCTCACTCAAATCGAGGAATCGTCTAATCCAGCCCGCCCTGGCTTGCGGCAAATACTATACCCGTCTACAGGGCGGGACTGGCAACCAACCAAATCCCCAAATCCTCAAATCCTCAAATTCCCAAATCCTCAAATCCCCAAATCCCCAAATCCCCAAATATCCCATCATCCTAAAATCCTTTCATCCTGGTCCCTATCTCCACCAGCTCCCTCTCCACAATCGCAAATGCTTTTTCCTCTTTTCCGGGTTCAATCAGATAGGTCCCTGTAAAACGGCTGAAGGCAGGCAATATGGCTTGCTGCCTGCCAAAATAGAAGCAGGGAAACCGCAAGGTCTGTTTGCCCTTTCCGCGAACCTGCACCGCCGGATGCACATGACCGGAAAAACAGTAGTTGTCGCCAGAAACATTATCGGCCGGATCATGCATAAAAAGAAAGGGTCCTACGCGAAATGGCTCATCGTGTACATCAATATTCAGCTCCTTGTACCAGTTATCTTCCAGTATATCATGATTCCCCCTTGCCAAATGAATGGGCAGGCTGGCGAAATCGGCCCGCCATTTCCGGAACAATTCCATTTCGAGGTTGGCACGGCTATGGCTCAGGTCGCCTACGATGATCAGCCTTTCTGCTTTAAAAAACAATAGCTGCGTAAGCAAACGTTGCAGGTCTTCCCGGTAAACCGACTGTGGAATGCCGATACCCGATTTTCGGAAATGTCCCGACTTGCCAATGTGCAGATCGGCCGTAATCAGGGTTTTTTCATCTTCCCAAAAAAGTACTCGCTCGCTGCTGATGAGCAATTGTTGTTCCTGTATGGTGTAGGGTAATATTGAAGCCATGGACTGCGCAAAACTAAAATTCAAATTGGTATATGAAAACAGATTCTTCTTATTCCAGTTGCATTTGCATACGTCGAACCCGGTCTTCCAGTTTTTCGGAAGAAAGGTCCTCGCGCATGCTGTCGACCTTGATGGGAAAACAAAATGGCGTAAGCTGTTTGGGCCAGGTGATGATGATTTTCGACCGGCTGATCCGATCCAGCATATCACGAAGCCGCGCTTCCTCCATTTGCTGATCCATTACTTCCTGATAGGCCTGCCGCAATAGCAGGTTGTTGGGATCGTATTCCGCAAACACACGAAACAGGAGGGAAGCGGAAGATTGGAGGTGACGCGCTTTCTTTTGTTCACCGGGATAGCCCTGGAAGATAAGCCCGCCAATAACCGCTATATCCCGAAACTTGCGCATGGCCATTTCGGTGGAATTCACGCTGCGTTGAATATCCTGTAGCAGCCCTTCGGCAGAAAACAAATCGTATACATTGCTGTCATCAACAGGAATGGGTTGATCGCTGAGCAATTCGAAGCCATAGTCGTTCATCACGAAGGAAAAAGTGATGGGTCGTATGCGGCTGATCCGCCAGGCAAGGATGGCGGCCATGGCTTCATGCACAAGCCGGCCCTCGAATGGATAAACAAAAAGATGATAACCATCTTTCGTTTCTATCTGTTCAATCAATAGTTCGTCGGCTGCGGGTACATGCGAATGTGCTGCCTGCCGCTCAAACAATGGGAGCAGGGCGCGAATCTCTGCTGGTGCATCCTGGGTTTCCTGAAGCCTTGCGTGGTTCAACGTTTCGCGGAGCTTTCGGCCCAGGTTGGCGGAAAGGGGCATACGGCCTCCTACCCAACTCGGCACTTTTGATTTCTTTTTAGTTGATTTCTTCACCAGCACCGTCATATCCTTGATCATGATAAGCTCCAGGTTGCGGCCGGCCAGTGTAAACGCATCGCCGGGTTGCAGGCTCGATATAAAGTATTCTTCTATCACGCCCACATAACCCCCACTCATGAATTTCACTTTCAACATCGCTTCACTCACGATGGTGCCGATATGCAGCCGATGACGCATGGCCAGCTTTCGACCCTGCATCCGATACAGACCATCTATGCATTCCACCTTGCGATAATCATTATAGTGTTGCAGCGCCACACCTCCATCCCTTATGTGATGAATCACCTGCTCCCATTCTTCCTGGGTGAGGTATTGGAAGCAATAACATTGCTGCACTTCCCTGAAAACAATTTCAGGCTTAAAGCCTTCACCTACGGCTAGCGTACAGAGGTATTGAATCAATACATCGATACTGTTGCTGAGGGGAACACGGCTTTCAATAAATTCTTCGCCGATGGCCTTTTTCAACGCAGCCGCTTCCAGCAACTCGAGGCTATGCGTGGGCAGAAAATAGATACGACTGGTAGCCGCGGGCTGGTGTCCACTTCGGCCAGCCCTTTGTAAAAACCGTGCTACTCCCTTGGGTGAACCTACCTGGATCACCGTCTCCACCGGCCTGAAATCCACACCCAAATCAAGAGAAGCTGTACATACCACCGCTTTTAACTTACCCGTATGCAGGTTTTCCTCTACCCAATCGCGGAGCTCACGGTCCACACTGCCATGATGCAATGCTATGGCGCCGGCCAACTCTGGTGCCGCCGACAACAATGCCTGGTACCAAAGTTCGCTCATGCCACGTGTATTGATAAAAATGAGCGTTGTGCGGCTCTGTTCGATGATGGGCAGCACTTTGTCCACCAACTTCAATCCCAGGTGCCCTGCCCAGGGGTATTTTTCTATCTCGTCGGGGAGCACCGACAATACCTCTATATTTTTTTGTATCGCCGCGCGAATGATCTGCCCCTTCTGTTTTGTTGAATACAACAACACTTCCATCGCTTCTTCCAGGTTGCCGATGGTAGCGGAAATACCCCAAACCGCCAGGGGCGGGGTATCAGCGGGGCTCAGTTCTTTCCACTGAGAACGGAGCCCGGCGAGGCGGCTGATGGCCAGCTCCACCTGCACGCCTCTTTTGCTGCCCAGGAGTTCATGCCATTCGTCGATGGCGATGATGCGCAAACTGCTGAAGAAATTGGGATAGCCTTTCATGGCCAGCAGAAGGTGAAGGCTTTCGGGTGTGATGATCAGCACTTCAGGCATCTGCCTTTTTTGCCTGGCCCTTTCCGTGAGCTCCGTATCGCCATTGCGGATACCGATACGCCAGCACATACCCAGCTCATCCACCACTTCCTGCATGGCTCTTCCGATATCTTTGGCTAATGCCCTAAGAGGAGTGACCCACAATAATTGCAGGCCATTATTCTTTTTTTGCTGATAAGTATCGGGATGCCGGTTGATGAAATCGATGAGGGCGCCAAGAAAAACAGAATAGGTCTTGCCACAACCCGTGGGCGCATTTACCAGGCCACTTTGGCCCTGAAGGATGGATTGCCATGCCTGCTCCTGAAAAGGGAAAGCCTGCCAGTGTTTACCGGCGAGCCATTGCTGCACAATTCGGTATCCTCGCGTTTCGGGCAAATTCATGATGGAATAGCGAAAATACGAAAGGATTGCGCCTGCGGAAAGTTCTTGTTTATTGCTCCCTTACCATGCGGATCATACCATCCTGCCAGTAAAGAAAATAGAGGCGTTTGTTCTCGAAATACTGGAGCTGCATACCCGGCTTGCTCATCACGGGTTGTATATCGTAGTTGGTAAACTGCAGATATGTTTTGTTCCCGAGGTTCGATGCCAGGTCTTCGCGATACTGGAGCAAAAGCTTGGCATAGTTCCAGGTAACCTCGTAGCCCCGGAATACCATATCGCTGGGTCGCGCATACATGGTACCGGCAAACTGGCTATTGATCTCCTGGCTCAATGCGTCGGTACGTGGGTTATAGAAAGGATTGCTGTAAACAATATCGGGTCCTTTGAACTCCGGCTTCGTAAATTCCTTACTAAGGTTATCCCAGGTGGGCATACCCACGATGGTTACCGGAAAACGTTTGTGTACACCCGCCAATTGCAAAGCCAGCCTGCGCCCAAAATTAGGATCGAGTGTGCCCGCCAGCACCACGTTTTGTTCGGTACTGTCGAGGTGCCGGGTCAGTTGTTGCACGGTAAAGCTATCGGGCAGGTCCACATACTTCAATTGAATGGGCGAGCCCATCGCCTGCTTGCCAAAATCGTCCCAAAGACTGCGGATGTAGTTTTCAGTAGATCCCTTTTTACGAAATACCACGATAGGGTTGAGCGCGAAATATTTTTGCAAATGCCGGTAAATGCCTTCGCACTGCGTTTTCAGCGTGGGGTTCAGGATTACCAGATAGGGATTATTCTGAATACCGCCATCGTTGGGAATAGTAGTATTGATAAAAGGAATCTGATGAGAGCGCGCAAATTCCGCAAAAGGTTTCACTTCCTGGCTCGCGCAATTCACCAGTAGAATGTCCACACTGTCGGCGGCGGCACGTGCCAGTTGCTGCTTCAGGGTCTCACGGGTTGAGCGGGTGTCGTACACAAACACTTCCAGCTCCTCGCCTTCCAGTGCCAGGGAGTCGAGTGCCATCTGTACCCCTTCGTAGAACTCCAGTCCGGGATTAATGAACTTGGGGAATTCATTTTTCGCGTAGCGATATTCGTTGATATCATTAAAGGCGGAATCAAGATAGATAGGGGCGAATACCGCGATACGGGGCATACGCGCGACCAGGGTATCGCTATCCTGTGCCTGAACGGCAGGCAGCCAAAAGGAAATCGCAATCAGGAATTGCCAGCATTTCTTCATCCGGTAAAATTTATCGTGCCGGGAATATTATTATTCCCATTCAATGGTAGCCGGGGGTTTGCTGCTGATGTCGTACACAACCCTGTTGATGCCGCGCACATGATTGATGATTTCACTGGAAATAGTTGCCAGAAAATCATAAGGCAGATGCGCCCAGTCGGCCGTCATTCCATCCACACTGGTCACTGCCCGCAGGGCCACTGTATATTCGTACGTACGCTCATCACCCATCACACCCACACTTTTAACCGGTAGCAAGATGGTTCCAGCCTGCCATACGGTTGCATAGAGCTGATGGTCTTTCAGACCCTGTATGTAGATATGATCGGCTTCCTGCAACAACCGTACCTTTTCTTCCGTAACTTCTCCCAATATCCGGATAGCAAGGCCCGGTCCGGGGAAGGGATGACGGTCAATCATTTCAGCGGGAATGCCCAGCTCACGACCCACTTTGCGCACTTCGTCTTTAAACAAATATCGCAAGGGCTCCACCAGTTCCATATGCATGGTATCTGGTAAACCGCCCACATTATGGTGCGATTTGATGGTGACTGAAGGGCCATGAACGGAAACGCTTTCAATCACATCCGGATAAATAGTACCCTGGCCTAAAAAGGAAATGCCCTCCAGCTTTGCGGCTTCGTCCTGGAATGTATCAATAAAAAGTTTGCCGATGGCCTTACGCTTGGCCTCCGGATCTGTTTGTCCTGCTAATGCTTTATAAAAGTTTTCTTTGGCGTCAACACCTTTCACATTCAATCCCAGTTTGGCATAGGTGGCCAATACGGATTCAAATTCATTTTTGCGCAGCACGCCATTATCTACAAAAATCCCAAAGAGCCGGTCGCCAATAGCGCGATGAATAAGGGTAGCCGCCACGGTGGAATCCACCCCGCCACTTAGAGCCATAATCACTTTACGGTCGCCGATCTGCTTTTTCAGCGCCTCCACGGTATCGGTAATAAAATGCGCCGGCGTCCAGTCCTGTGAACAGTTGCAGATATTCACCAGAAAGTTGCGGAGGATTTTCTTGCCTTCGGTGGAATGGTACACTTCGGGGTGAAACTGCACACCATAAAGTGCGCAGGTTTTATTGGCTTCGCGACGGAAAGCTGCCACCGGAATACTATCCGTGGTAGCCAGCAATTCAAAGCCGGCAGGTAATTGTTTGATGGTATCGCTATGGCTCATCCATACCTGGCTTTGGGCGGAAACGCCATCAAAAACCGGGTCGGTTTGCTGAAGCCGCAACTGTGCACGGCCATATTCACGCTTATTGCTTTTGGCCACTTCGCCGCCATAGCGTTTGGCGGTGAGCTGGGCGCCATAGCATACACCCAGCACCGGCACTTTCTGCACCATCGCTTCAATATCCACATCGGGCGCCCCGGCTTCGTTAACCGAAAAGGGCGAGCCGGAAAGGATAATGCCTTTCAGACCGGGTTCGTATTGAATGTTTTGATGGTAAGGGGTAATTTCGCAATAAACATTGGCCTCACGTACGGCCCTGGCGATCAATTGTGTATATTGGGAGCCAAAATCGAGAATAAGGATCTTTTCCGTCATGGTGCTGCGAAGGTAAAGAATGCCCGCAGTTTTTTAACTTTCCGGCTCAAATTAGTAACCTTAGCCCTTTCCTTTGCGTCCCATTACATACATCAAAACCAGTTTACAATGAAAAAGCTATTCCTTGTCCTCAGTATTAGTGTTCTAAGTTTAAGCTCCTGCCATTTCTGGGGAGGCGAAAGAGTGAGGGGGAATGGGAATGTAGTAACCGAAACCCGCGATGTGAGTGGGTTTTCGGCCATCCGGGTAAGCAGCGCTATTGATTTATATGTTACCCAGGACAGCAATTACTCTATTCGCGTGGAGGCTGACGAAAACCTGCAGCCCCTGCTGGAAGTGTACCGCGAAGGCGATGCTCTCGAAATTCATCCACAGGATGGACTGAACCTTGATGCCACGGGTTCTATTAAAGTATATGTTTCTGCTCCGGTAATCCGCATGCTGGGTGCATCAGGTGCTTGTAGCGTTATTACAGAAAATACCATTCGTGGCGAAGGCATTAAGGTGGATATGAGTGGTGCCAGTGATGGTGACCTTGACCTCGACATGACCGAAGTGGACATGCAACTGAGTGGTGCCTGCAATATCGTTCTTCGGGGATCTACCGATATGTTACGAATTGACGGTTCCGGCAGTTCGCATGTAAAGGGATACGATATGCAGGCGGTAAAAGCTGATATCCGACTTTCTGGTGCCAGCAGTGCCTATTCCTCCGTATCCGAAATCCTCGATGCCGACCTGAGCGGCGCCTCAGATGTTCGATACAAAGGACAACCGAAAGTGAATAGCAAAACAAGTGGAGCGTCGGATGTGCACGCAGCGGAATGATATTTGTTGAATTGTTGACCTGCCTGCCGGCAGGTTTCTTTAGGTTTAATGTTTAGAGTTTAAGGTTTAAACTTTAAACCCTAAACCTTAAACTCTAAACCTTAAACTCAAAACGCTCCCGCCTCCTTAAGAACTGGGGTATTGATACTGTTATCAATTATCTGCGTTTATCTGCGGAAAAAATCTGCGCAAATCTGCGGGAAAACGCTCCTCAACTCAAAACTGTTTAAAGTGCTGAAGTATTTCCCGCAGATTTGCGCTGATATTGGCGCAGATGTTCGCAGATTTTTTTCAGACCAAATTCCAAATTTTAATACCTTCCCACAGGGTTTAAATGATCAGGGAACAAATCAACGAATAAACGAATCAACAAATCAACAAATTTCCCTCCCATGTTTCGTCGCCACTTCATCCGCTCCACCGCTCTTGCAGCCGGTGCCATCGCCTTGTCGGAAAAAACAAGGGCCTCATTTTCTATTGAAAAAGATAAAACGGTTTTGGTATTGGGCGCGGGCCTGGCCGGGTTGTCGGCCGCCAATGCGCTGCGCAAAAAGGGATGGAACGTGACCGTACTGGAAGCCCGCCGCCGGATTGGCGGACGGGTTTTTTCTTATACCATGGACGAAAAGGAAAAACTGGTAATAGAGTTGGGCGCGGAATGGGTAGGGGCATCGCATACACGCCTGCAGGAACTATGCGAAGAGTATAAACTGAAATTGCATAATAATCAGTTCGACACCCACCTGATTTACAAAGGCAGTTATTTTGCCAACCAGCAGTGGAACTATAGCGCGGAATGGCAGCAGAAATTTGCGAAGATTATTGAAGACTATCCGCAGTTTTCACAGGAGGACAAGGAGCGGCTCGACCGCATGGACTGGTGGCGATTCCTGGTTAATAATGGCTGCACCGGCCGCGATCTCGACATACGCGAACTACTCGACACCACCGATTTTGGAGAAAGCATCCGGCATGTATCGGCCTTTGCGGCCCTGGCGGAATATGCCGAGAGCAGTCCCAAAAACGAAATGGACTATAAAATTGAAGGGGGTAATAGCCGCCTGGCGGAGGCCCTCGCCGATTCGGTGGGCAGGGCGAATATCCTGAGCGGCCATCGTGCTGTAAGGGTGCAGCAGGACCCTGCAGGAAAAGTGGTTGTTTCCTGCGACAATGGCAGGTCTTTTACGGCCGATAAGCTGATCTGTACGCTACCCACTTTTGCTCTTGCGAAAATAAACTGGGAGCCGGGACTGGACCCCGAATACCTGGCAGCCGTTAATGCCCTGCAGTATGCCCGTATCAATAAGAACCCGGTACTATTCCGCGAGCGCTTCTGGAGGCAGGAAGACTTCGATATGGTAACCGACCAATCGCCCCACTACTTTTACCATGCCACCAAAAACCAGGCATCCAAAAAAGGGGTGCTGATTTCTTATACTATCGGAGAGAAGGCGGCCGTAGTGGCCAATCAATCGGAGGATTGGCGTGCGCAGCAAGTAAGTGAAACGCTTTCCCTCGCCTTCGGCGCGGTGAAGCATAAAATAGAAAAGCAGGCAAACTATTATTGGGGTAACGATGAGTTTTCCCACGGAGCCTATGCCCTTTATGGAAAGGGACAATGGTTTGGCCTCATGCCGGTGTTGAAACGACCCCACATCCATTGCCATTTTGCCGGCGAACACCTGGCCGAGTGGCAGGGATTCATGGAAGGCGCTATCAACAGCGGAGAAGAAGTGGCGGATCAGTTATGATTTGCGGCAATTGAAGTATAAGGTCGATTTAGGGTAATGAATTACCTGTGTTGCGAACAACAATATGGATCAGAGGTTCACTTTCTTTACGGTGATGAAAATATTCCGGTTCCGGCCCTTATCGTCGGTGCAGGAAATCTTCACCCGGCCTTCATTGGGCAGGAAGAATTGCTTTTCACCCGGCGCGGCACTTTTGTAAAACTGATCATTGATATACCAGTAGATCCGGTTAACATCATTCCCCAGTTTGGCTTCGAGTAGCAGGGGCTCAGGATTGTCGCGGCTGATGAAGTATTCATTACCGGCCAGGGGTGACTGGATCACAGGGCCATTGCCCTTGAATACTTTTTCGCATTCAGGGTTATGGGGTGGAATTTTTACATAAGGGACATTCCTTTCATCCACCCAGGCCTGCATTTCGGGTTCAATGATGGCATAGTTTTTCTTCTTGTATCCGCTGGAAGGCGCACACTGCATACAATAGGATATACTTTCCATTGCGTCGATCTTAATATCCTGCCGGCGCTGGCATAGCTGGGTCGATGATACCAGGGGAATGAAGTAATCGGTGACATGGTTCTCGCAATCTGGTCCCGGCACCAGTCCGGTTTCGCTGCACACTTTTCGCAGTTTACATTCTTCAGGCTGGCTGAACCAGCCTTCATCACTGTCGTAGTCGATGGTATTAAAAAGTCGGAATAAAAGGGGCGTGGCAATATTGGCGCCGCTAAGATCGGGTGCGCCCACCCCGGAAAAGTTTCCAACCCATACAGCGATCGTATATTTTTTATTGTAGCCAATGCTCCAGGCATCGCGCCGACCATAGCTGGTGCCCGTTTTCCAGGCGATTTTGGGCATGCGCTCCGTGGCGGTCCAGTTGAGTGGGAAATCGGGCCGGTTGATTTTCGAAAGCGTTTCGTGAATCATATATGCAGAAGCTTCACTCAGGATGCGCCTGCTTTTCGCTTCGCCCTGATCCATGCGGTAAACGGGGGGCTGGTACATTCCTGCATGCGCAAATACACTATAGAGCCCGGCCAGTTCTTCGAGTGTGGTACCACAACCGCCCAGCGCGAGCGACAATCCCAGTTTGCGACGGTCTTTTTCTATTTGCCGGGATCCCGCCGACGATAGTTTATCGATCAACTGTTCTGACCCCAAA
>JBIQMS010000008.1:0-119480 GCA_044463125.1 Terrimonas ferruginea | reverse complement strand
AACAGCCATCACAGTTTTGCTATAGCTAACCGTTCCATCGCGGTTCACTTCTTTGATGCGATAAAAATTACTGCCCGTCCCCGGGTTGGTATGCAGAAAGCGATAAGATTGTACCGAATTGCTATTGCCGGCGGCAGCAACAGGGCTCAGATATCTCCAGTCGCGGTTGTTGACACTATGTTCCACTTCAAAATGGCTGGCATTGAGTTCCTGCGCCGTTTCCCAGCGCAGTTCGATGCCGCTGCCGGAAGACAGTGCTTCAAAGGAGAGCCAGCTTACGGCTAAGGTAGATTGTTGCACATCTACCGTTACTACATCGCTAAAGTCGAAACTGCCGTAACCATTATCGAGCCGGGCGCGGTAATAATTGGTGGCCGAGAGAATGCCCGTCTGCGCGCTGCTGAGCGTTGTGCCAGTGGCGCCGGAAATATCGCTCCAGGTTGAATTATTCAGGGAAGATTGCCAAAGAAGGTTGGCATAGGGCGGATTGCTGATCGTGATATCCGCCGGCGATTCCCCTTCATCAATATTCTGGTTGGCGCTTACGGTGCCATTACTATTCTTCGTAACCGTTGAGCTCTGCCAGACCGTACCATTTACCAGCGTACCAGTGCGGCCATTACCGGTATTGTCGGTAACCGATGTGCCGGTATTATTGGTCATCTTGTAATAGGCCGCCAATCCCGTGCTTCCCACAGCAATTTCCCGGTACAGATTATCGGCGATCTGAGATGTGGTTCGCGCGGTGGTCCATATACGCACTTCATCCAGTTGACCGGCAAAAAAGCCGGAAGCCGTGGCGCCATCCCATTCCTGTCCGAGTGAAAATCGATCGGTGTTTTGCACAACATCTGCGAGCGGAACCGTTCGCGTAACCTCTGCGGTTGTTGCATCGTTCAGGTACATTTCAATTTGCCGGGTACTGGCCGTGTACACAATCGCCATATGGTGCCAGGTACCCGGTACTATGCTGGTGGATCCATAGAGGGTAGTGGGCGAGGAATTTTGGGTGTAGATATAGACCCGGTTGCTACTGGGCCCCACACCAATCTCAATACGGTTGGTAGTGGTTGTGCTGGTAAAAGACGCGATAGCTTCGGTATAGCTTACGGTTCTGGAAGAATTAAACCAGAACTCGATCGTCCAGTCGCTGCCGCTTACAACAGGTGAAATACTGTTGGCCGTAAAATAATCGTTGGTGCCATCAAATGAAAGCTGGTAACCCCAGCGCGGATCCTGCGCATTGGCGCTGATAGCGAAAGCAGATAGAAGCAAGAGGCTAATGGGTAAATGTTTTTTCATAGTTGGAAATATTGGATAGCGATTGATAATACTGCTCACGGTTAGTAAACAGCAACGCATAAAATTATACTGCCATGCATAGAGTTGGAAAGAATTAGTCAGTTAGTTTTTATTTTTTTGACAAATGATAAGAAGTGGATTATGCAATCTGCGATTTATAGCTGAACTTTTCTGTTCATACTATTCATGCAAAAGTTAGTTGTTGTTTGCGGCAAGGTCATTTTTTAGATGAGCTACTTATTCCGGTTAAGGGAAAATGCTTATTTTTAATCTCAGGCATATTTGGCGGGCTTAAAATGAAGGCCCGCAGTTGCAAATGCTTTTTCGCTTGTATTGCAGGCGGTTGCCTCTTTTTCTACCCTATGATCCTGATTCTGTAACCGGCTGATCAAACGGTGCCAGGCTCAATGCGAATCATTGTCTCCACCATATTGACCATACTGCTGGGCGTTTGCCAGGCTGCACCGCCCGAATTCTGGCATCATTTCAGTCGTAAGGAAGGTCTGTCCGATTCCAGGATTTACGGCCTTGCGATGGATGAGCGTGGTTTTATTTGGGCCGCCACACATAATGGTCTCAATCGCTTTGATGGGAAACAGTTTAAAGTTTATCATTCCGGCAATAGCGCCCTGGAAGGAAATACCATTTGGCAAATTAGGCAGGGGCCTACTCATTTCCTGGTACTGGGAACCCGCTATGGTTTGGGAATTCTGGATACACGAACCGGCATCATCCGCAACAGGCTCAATACTGTGAGGCCTGAACTCATGACTTATGCGAATAATATCCGTCATGTAGAGTACAGCGCCAGGGGAGAGATCATCATGGGCACACTAAACGGGGTGTACATCACCGACTGGGAGGGTAACCCTGTTACTTCACTGGAAGCGGGTTATGACGTAAACGACATTGGTATCAGGCGTCTTCATTTCTCCCTGGGCATAGCCCCATTTCCAAATGGAGATGCCCTCCTGCTTACGAAAGCAGGCTATTATTACTACGATTCCCGGAAGAAAAAAATAATTCCCTCGAAAGCTTTTCCTGATTCCTTGCAGGTGATGGGCGACTTTCTTTCTTCGTACAGGGAAAGTTATGTATTTGAAGTGGATAAGCAGGGCCGACTTTTTTTTATCGATCATTTTGCTGGCATTGACAGTTTATTTGTGTTGAGTAGCGATCATAAACAGGTACGGTCATTTCTCTTGCCATTTCAGGTGAAGAATAATATCAGATGGGATTCAAAGATTCAATTTCACGACAATAACCGGATTAGTATTACTACCGCCAATGAAGGATATTTTACCTTTCGTCTTGATGAAAAATCCGAAAAGCTGGAAGTTATTGAGAAAAGGACAGCAGCCCATCTTTTTTGTCAGTTTCTGTTGAAAGATGAATACGGGAATATTTGGCTGGGTACTGAGTCAGGACTTTATTTGGGAAGAGCTGGCCCTGCCGCCATTCACAACATTTCGATGTTGCCTTTTGTAGAAAAGAATGATTACCATCCCATATCGGCATTTACCCGGCACAATGGCTATTTGTGGGTGGGTGGCTATTCCACCCATTCCGGCCTCATGGTACTCGATAGCCAGTACCAATTGCTGAAGCGTATCGACATAGAACGTAGTCCGGTAGACAAAAATTTTATTATTAGTATTTCGCCCTGGAATGATGATACGCTGCTGCTGGGTACAAAGTTTGGGGCCTATTTTCTGGATGTACATACCTATCGCAGCGCCAGGTTCAGGCTTCCTTACAATAGCGACAGTCTTTCTCCAATTTACATTGAGAAATTTTTTAAGTCCGGGAAAGGGGAGATCTGGCTGAGTGGAGGTCAAACGGGTGGCGTATGGCGCATCAATACCTCACGAGATTCAATTTTTCATATCCGGCCGGGTCATGGGCCAGCCAATTTTCCCATGCGCAATGCCGGCGCCATGGCAGAGGATAGGGACGGAAACATATGGATGGTTCACTGGGTGGATGGGATCGCACGCTGGAATGCCGCTAAACAAAGGTTTGACAGCGTAAAAAGGCGATGGCCTTTTTTGCCCTCTGGCCAATTTGATTGCTCGGGAATTGTGATAGATAGCCGGGACAATTTTTGGTTTTTTATTAATGGCTACGGGCTCGTGAGGTATGACCCTGTGAAAGATTTTTACCAAAAGCAATTCGCCACCAGCGATCAGGCTGATGATAACGCAAGCAGTCTGTTGTTAGTGGAGGACAGTCTTTTGTGGATGAATCTTCGCCATTCCATATTGATTTATAACATGAACTCCGGCCAGGTGCATGCCATGACATCGCAGAATGGCCTCCCCGTCGGTTCCAACTATTCCGGTACGCTCTACTATGACAAGCCCGGTTCCAGTGTGCTGGCAGGTTTTTCCAATCAACTCACCCTTATTCCCCTTGCTGTTGGTGATGGATGGATCAGTCCGCAACAGGTTTTTATTACGGGCGTTTACCAACCGGGTAACCAGGACCCTCTCGACTTTTTGAAGCCATTGAAATTATCGAGTCATCACGCGGATTTACGCGTTGAGTTTGCCCTACCCGATTTTCATTTCAATTTGCCGATCAGTCAATTTGAATATCGCCTGAATGAATCGGAACCCTGGAACGAGATCGGCAATGCCTCCTCGATCAATTTGGTGAATTTGGGACCCGGCAATTATCACCTGCAGATCAGAATGGCAGGCATGGGAACAGCCGATGCAGGAAAGGCGGGACTTTATTTTTATGTGGCGCCCGCCTTTTACCAGACGGCCTGGTTTTATGTGGCTTGTATGGCGCTGGCGGCTTTCCTATTGTACCTGATTTATCGGTATAAGATCGGGCAGCTAAAGAAAATTGCTTCGATGCGTGAAAAGATTGCGCTTGATCTCCACGACGATCTCGGATCCCGACTCACCAATATCCGGTTTTTGTCGGTTATGGGCGAAGATGATGCCACCCCGGATATTGAAAAGAAAAAATTCCTGCGAAAGATAAGCGAAGAAGCCGCAGCCTCCGGCGAAGCTCTGGATGATATTGTAAACGACATACAAGAACAACAGGAAGAACTGGATGACCTGGCCGCCAAAATGCGGCGTTATGCCAGTGAATTATTTGATGAGGATCCGGTGGCATTCAAAATGGAAGTTGCGGATAACCTGCAGGCGGGCAAAATGAGCGCGGGCAAAAAGAGCGACCTTTTTCTTTCTTTCAAGGAAATTCTGACCAATATCCGCAAGCATTCAGGAGCAACCACTGTGACCGTGCGAATGGGCATAAGGGGAAAGAACCTGGTACTGGAAGTGTGCGACAACGGCATAGGAATCCGGAACAATGGCAGCAATGGAAGCAATGGAAGAAACGGTCTCCGAAGCCTGAACAACAGAATGCTCCGCTGGAAGGGCGAAGTGCAGATCATAAGCGGTAGTGATGGTGGAACCGAAATCCGCCTGTCGATTCCCGTTGATGCCGACTCACACATAAAGAGGATATTCTTTCGATAAGTTTCATCCTAATTTAGCATTATGCCCATTCCATTGGTATTATTTGAAGATAATCATGATTTACGCAACACACTCGTGCGACTGCTGGAAGCAAGTGGCACCTACCAGGTGATGGGTGATTTTGAGAACGCGACCAGAGTAAAGGAGGCCATACAGGAACTGCAGCCGCAGGTAGTGGTGCTCGACATTAATTTGCCCGGAATGAGCGGCATCGATGCCATACCGATCATCAAGGAAATGAATCCGGAAGTATTTGTGGTGATGTACACGCAGTTTGAAGAGGATGAAAAATTATTCCAAAGCCTCTGTGCGGGCGCGGATGGATACATCCTGAAAAAAACCTCGCCTCTTAAGCTGGTAGATGCCATTGACGAAGTATGCAATGGAGGTACGCCGCTTTCACCCGCCATCGCGAAAAAAATCCTGCATTCATTCCGGCAACCTGCAAGAGGGCAAAGCAATCATTTTCGCCTTACACCCAAGGAAACGGCTATCCTGCAATTACTGATCAAGGGCTATAGTGTAAAACTGATAGCATCTGAAGAAAATATTACTTACGATACCTGCCGCAGCCATCTCCGAAACATTTACCGAAAGCTGCACGTGAACTGCGGCAAAGAAGCCATCGCCAAAATTCTGGCTGAAAAAATTATCCTGTAATCCCCCCCCTAAAAGAGGATTGTCCCGCCTTATACTCTAACTTATTTTCGTAACAGATCCTCCCCCCACGAACAGCTTCGCTCAAGGTGTACCGTTCTGAAGTAGCCCCATCATTTCTCACCCAAAAATTATTCTTCATGCTGAAAGCTAGAATCATTCTGGTTATCATTGGTATCGCCATGTCTGTACTCCCTGCTGAGTCGCAAAAAATCCTGAAACGTGTAAAAGAATCTGCCAAGAGAGCCGCCGAACAAAAGGCGGAACAGAAGACCAGTGAAGAAGTGGAAAAGGGCATAGACAAAAGTGTTGAAGGCGTAAAGTCGATATTCAAAAAAAAGAATAAGGACAGCACGGTAACGGAACAGGAAGCTGAAATAGAGTCTGGTGGCCTGGGAGATGGTACCGACATAGCCAATGATGCCGAAGCTCCTGATGCTTCCGCAGAGCCAGGCTTTGGTGTTTACTCAAATTTCACTTTTGAGCCTGGCAACAAAATACTTTATTATGAGGATTTCATGAATGACGCGCTCGGCGATTTTCCGGTTTCCTGGGAAACCAGCGGTAGTGGCGAAGTAGTGACGAATACGGTAGCGGAAGGAAAGTGGCTATCGATTGACGGAAGGGCGGGCTATATGCCAACCGTAAGCGAATTGCCGGAGAACTATACAATAGAGTTTGATATCCTCACCAATGGCATGGCCAATAACCAACAGGCATCATCACTCACCATTGCATTAACAAAAAAGAAAACCTACAATACGGGCTCGGCCGGTGGCTATGGCCAGGTATTTTTCAGCCTCCACAAATCGGCGTCCATATCTGTAAGAAATAAACCCGTGGACGGCAACCCACCCATCAGTTCCAAGCTGACAACAAAGTTTCCGCTTGATGCAAAAGTGCATGTAAGTATCGCAGTCAACAAAAGCAGAATGCGGGTTTGGTTAGATGAAAAGAAGATTGTTGACATTCCTTCGTTACTGGCCGGCAACCTGGGGCGATATCTGCTATTGCAGACCTATGGTATTGATCCCGAAAAAGGGCATGTGCTGTTGATCTCCAATTTCCGGATAGCGGAGGCCGGTAAAGATATTCGTTCCACCTTGATGGATTCCGGCAGCTTCAGTACAACGGGAATTTATTTCAAAACGAATGAAGCCGTTATTCAACCTGAATCCTATGCCATCCTCAAAACGATTGCGGACTACCTGAAACAGGAGCCGACTGTTAAAATTCAGGTAATTGGACATACCGATGACCAGGGAGAGGATGCCTATAACCAGGAACTTTCTGAGAAGCGGGCAGCGGCGGTGGTCAATTGCCTGGTACAGCAGTTCGCCATTGAAGCCGATAGGCTTTCAGCGCTGGGCAAAGGGGAAACGAATCCGGTGGATGACAACCAGACCGATAAGGGTCGGGCGAATAACCGGCGGGTAGAATTTGTGAAACAATAAGTAACCGCATATCTCCCTACAATTAAATCATTATGGGTATGAAAGCAAATTTTCTGCTGGCTTTGCTCTTGCTGATGGCCAGCCAAAGTCAGGCGCAAATTACACAACAGGATGTGGATGAAATTGTGTACGATGAAATGGTGCGACAGGAACTGCCGGGACTCGCCATCGGCGTTTACAAGCAGGGCTCTGTGAATATTCTCAAAGGATATGGCCACACGGATATCAACAGGACAAGGCCGGTGACAACATCCACATCGTTTCGTTGGGCTTCCATATCCAAAACACTTACAGCAGTGGCCGCGCTTCAACTGGCCGAAAGGAGAACCGACTTCAGCATCGATGACCTGGTGACCAAACATTATCCCCATTGGACCTCCAATGTTGGTTTGCGTGCAGTGTCGGATAAGGACCGCAAAGGCAAAATTACCATCAAGCATTTGTTGACTAACCGAAGCGGAATCAATCATTATGCTCAGGGCGTGAGCTATCGGATGAACACCTACAGGTCCGACGCAGATAAGTTCAATGCCAATTCCTGTGTGGATGTTTTCAGAGACATGGCGCTGCTCTTTGATCCCGGGGATAAGTATGATTACAGTACCTACGGTTTCAATTTGCTGGGAGCAGTCATCGATAAAGTGTCGGGCAGCTATCCCAATTGGGTCTTAAATAGTATTGCCAACAAGCTGGGCATGACGAGCCTGAAAGTTTCGAGCGGAAATTTTAGCGGATTCGATAAGCCTGTGGACGGGATACTGAAACAAAAAAGTATTGGCAGCAAGGAATATGTATTACCGGGAGGAGGTTGGGAGTCGAATATCGGAGACCTTTTGAAATTTGGCAAAGGAATTCTGGATGGTAAGCTCCTGAAAAATACAGCAGCACTATGGGCCAACGATTTCGGACAGGAATACAGAAGAGGTATCTATTGCATCCAAAGCACAGGCGATTTCCGCGTATGGCATGGCGGGGCACATGGAAATTTGCGTACCAATATGTACCTGATGCCCGACTTGAAAATTGCGGTAGTGGTAATGATTCCTGCCGAATATGCAGACGCTTTCAATATCGTTCGACGGATTATCCAAAAAATGGGCATTAACCGCTCATTCGATCAATTACCCGAAATGGAATGTGCGGATGGTATGGGAAGTTCATCAAAGAAATACCTGTCGCTGGCGAGGAAAACAGGTGACCAGTCCATTATTCGTCGCGGCTATTCAACGGATAATTTTAATAAGGAATGGAATTTTCTGAAATCGCGTGGTTATGAGCTCACCGATTTTGATGTAACGAATAATCTGTGGAATGGAGTCTTCAAAAAGATGAGCGGCCAGTATGCGATGTGGCGAAACTTCGATCAGGAAGGTTTCAACAGCAAATGGCAGGAAATGAGCAATGCAGGATACCGGCTCTATGACCTGGAGACGTATGTGATCAGTGGCAAGCGTTATTGGGCAGGCTTATTCCGGAAGGCGACGGGCAAGTATGCGCTCTTCCGAAACTTTAGTACGCAGGCATTCGGTGATAAGAGGGAGGAACTCGCGAAGCAGGGATTAAAGTTAATAGACATAGAAGTGTATGCAGATGCATCAGGACTGAAATGGTCGGGGGTATGGATACAGGGTACCGATGGTTTACTCAACCGAAACTATGCGCTAAATGATTTCCTGGCCCTGGTAAATACCCGGAGCAGCAGTGGATACCAGTTGTTGGATGTGGAAACCTATATGGACGGCAGCACACGAAAATGGGCCGGGATATGGGAAAAAGCCACGGCTGCCGGCGAACTGATCTCTCCCCGGAATTATTGCCAGTGTATGGATATGGTGCAGGACATACAAGGTAAGAATTATGAAATACTGGAGCTGATAAGTTATTAACCGGGCCATAAAAGATATACTTATGAATGCGGTCTCCCAATTTGCCAAATGCTGCGCAGCACTTTTCGCTACGCTGCTGTTTACACATGCCGGTCTCTACGCGCAGAATAATGAGCAGGCAGATCTGGAACTGGAAATGGGTATCGACAATGACCAGGCCGGCGTGGGCACACCTGTAGTGTTCGATATTGTTGTCAGCAACAAGGGTCCGAAAACGGCGACTGGCGTTCAGGTAAAAGCGAAGCTGGCGGGAGGTTATCAATTAACAAACAGCGCGGTGGATGGCGGAACTTATGAGGCCGCCACGGGCATATGGACAATCGGGAGCATACCGGTGGGTGAATCTTTTACCCTGCTGCAGGAGGCCATGGTTATAGATGGCGATTATTTGAACCTGTCGGAAGTGATGGCGGTAGATCAGGCCGATCCGGATAGCCGTCCTGCCAATGGGGTAGATACGGATGAAGATCAGCAGGTGGTGGATGATCCCGGGGATGAGGATGATGGAGATGGGCAGGATTTGAAAAGGGAATTGGAGACTTCGGTGACCGGTGGAGACAGGCCACCTGGAATCAGGGCTGATCTCACAGATGTAAAAGGAAACGCGGCTACATACTATTTCGATTTTGAAAGCACCGCCATGAGAGTGGAGCTGGACAAAAAGAAAAAGCAACCGGAACTGTATTTTGACAAAGAAGGTTATGTTTATTCAGCCAGCAAGAAAAAGGATTATGTAAAGATCCCCTTTGAAAAGCTGAAAAAACTAAGAATGTTTCCAACCGTTGTTAGCGGCGGCATTCTTCCCCCTCTCGATTTTCCAGATGGTACTGTAAAATACTATGGCATGGATCTGAGCCCCCGGCGATTTCCCATACTGGAATGGGCTTTTGTTTACAAAACCGAACATTTTGAAGGCAGACCCGAACTGCGAAAGGAAATTTTGAGTTGTAGGGGAACGGAGGGCTGTATCAAATATACATTGACGGAAGGTGCTGAAGCGGGGAGCTATGTGCTCTTCGATCAGGAGAAGAGACTCGCTGAAATTTTTACAGTAAATTCCGGTAAAGCCGTTTACACTTATGAACCAACCCGGGTTACACTGCCGGAAGCGAAAGAAATGCCCTTCATGACCGATATGTTTTGAATCTATAATCGCATATTGAAAGGGTTGGCTTTGGCCTATGTAATTTATTTACCGGAGCACTAAAGAATCGCGGAATCAGGATTGTAAACTATTTCCTTCAATTCCATCTTCAGCCAGGTCCAGTCGCCCTCCTCCAGCTTCCAGGTGGAGCGCAGGCGCGATGGAACACGGATACCGTCGAACACTTTGTAGTCATCAATGTCCATAATCCATGGGTAGCGTTGAGCTTTGGGGGTATTGTCTTTATAGCGGTGCGCGGTATAGCGGGCAACATCACCTTGTGGATTAAAGTGAAAGCGGCCGCTTCCCGTTGTTCCCTGATACAATAGGGTAGCTTCCGCGCTTGTATCGTCGATGGATTTCCAGCTAATAAAAGGGCTCAAAGCCAGGGAAGGGAACCAAACCATTTCGCCCAGGTAGCGCTGCAATGCGCCTTCATCTATTTTTGGTCCTTTGGCATCCACGATCTTCAGCCATCCATTCAGCCTGATCAGCATTTCGCCCCGGCCATCTTCAAATTTATCGCGGCCAACGAAATGTAGCAACCGGTTCATTCTTACACGCACCGACCAGATAAAACCGGGATGATCGATAGTCGTGTATTGCAGCGCCTGGCCAGGTAGCCATTTCTGTTGGCCCGGCTTCATTTGCATGGATAAAGACTGCGTCAGTTTAGCGACATGAATGAAGGGTTTACCCACTGCTCCGCATTGGCGTAGCCAGTTTGCTACGGGTTTCGGCAGGACGCTGATGTCGCTCGCGGCAATAGTTGTTTCAATAGCTTCCCCGTTGGCCTGAAGAAGATGCCTGGTTTCTTTTTCCACTCTTTTGTTGAATTGGCCAGCACTCATGGGACTGCTATTGATCGTATGGATGGGTTTTTTTCCGGACAGTATCCTTCATAGGCTTTGGAGAAAAACTACCGCATACCCAAGTTAATCAATTTAATGAACCGGGAATCTTAGTTTTTGTTGCTGGTCTGCTGATCAATTTCTTTCATCCAGGCTCCGGCATTTTCCAAAAGGTCAACTTCCAAAAACTTGCTTCCGGCAATGGGATTGAAACGATAAGGTGCTATTTCCCGAAAACCCAGTTTTTGATAGAGGCCGATGGCCGATTGCATGGAAGGCAGGGTATCGAGCCGCATCTGGCGGTAACCTGATAAGCGTGCGATCTCCATTGCTTTCAGCAAGAGTTTTTCACCCAGTCCCCGACCGCGCAGTTCTTTCGACAGATACATTCTTTTGAGTTCACAGGTCTTGTCGTCAATTTTTCGGATGCCAAAGCAACCGATTAGTGAATGATCAAAAAATGCGAGCACAAAAGCGCCGTTGGGTTTTGCATATAGGATCGATAGCTCCTCCAGTTCCTTTTGAAAATCCTGGAAACCAAGGTCCACCCCAGTATCGGCAGAATAAGCGAGCAGCAGCTTCCTCGCGAGATCAAAGTCTTCTTCGCGATTGGCTTGTATAGTAATGAGACCCATAAGGGATAATTATACATTCAAACTTATGCAAATACCGGCTATGGCCGCCATGCCAATTGCGACAATCTGCGGGGTTTCCACCCGGACGCTTTCAGTAACCTTGATCACAGATGGGGCGATTATCTGACTTCATCTTTGCACCATACAAAAGTTGTAAACGACAACAGAACAAAGATTGTGGACCTTCCTTCAGCATTGGTATGAAAAAATCTAGCATTCTTATATACATAGTTCTCTCAATGGCAGCGGCGCAAGTTTCGACGGATGCGGTGGCACAACACCAGGAGTTGACGGGCAAGCCCGAACTTTGGAAGGGCAGGGAGAACCAACCGGAAGACAGTAAGTCTTTGCTTCATGCATTTAAAAACGGGCAGGTACACGGCCACTTCCGTTATTATTTCATGGCTACCAACAATAAGCCAGGCCTCACGGATTATTATGCCAACGCATTGGGTGGAGGTTTAAAATATGAAACCGCCCCATTCAGGGGATTTCAGTTGGGGATAAGTGGTTTTTTTGTTTTCAATATTGGTTCCTCCGATTTTTCGAAGCCCGATCCTTCAACCGGGCAGATCAACCGGTATGAATTGGGATTGTTTGATGTGGAGGATCCCGCCAATAAAGATGATATCGACCGGCTCGAAGAATTATACCTGAAGTACAATTGGGAAAAATCACATATTACCCTCGGCAAGCAACTCATCAATACGCCGTTTATCAACCTGCAGGATGGGCGCATGCGGCCAACGGAAGTGGGCGGTGTTTATGGAGAAATGAATGACATTCGAAATACAAAAATTGAAGGCGGCTTCTTATATGAGATATCACCACGCAGTACGGTGAAATGGTATGGCATTGGGGAATCTATTGGAATTTATCCCGTGGGTGTAAACCTGGATGGTTCAAAATCGGAACATAATGGCAACCTCGAAAGCAAAGGGATTGCCATGCTGGGTTTGTCGCATAAATTTTCTAAAAAGTTTTCGGCGCAACTCTACAACCTCTATGTGGAGAATATCTTTAATTCCGCCTTATTGCAGGCCGACTTTACTTATCCCTTGCACGACTCCGCCAAACTGGTTGCCGGGCTTCAATATATCAGGCAGCATGCCATCAGGGATGGCGGAAATGCAGATCCTTCGAAAACTTATTTTACCAAAGGGGGTATGTCTCAAAGTTTTGGCGCCAAACTGGGCTGGGAAAAAAAGAGCTGGCAGGCTTCTCTTAATTATAACCGGATAACCGCCGATGGCCGCTACCTGATGCCCCGGGAATGGGGTCGCGATCCATTCTTTACTTTCTTGCCCCGCGAACGCAACGAAGGCCTGGGCGATGTATACGCGGTGGTAGTAAAAGCCGGCTACTCCATACCAAAGCTTCGCCTGAAAACCCAGGCGGGATTCGGATATTTTGATCTACCCGAGGTCACAAATTTTGCGCTGAATAAATACGGTTTACCCTCCTATACCCAGTTAAATATCGACGTTCGCCACGCGTTTGCCGGATTGCTCAAAGGTTTGGAAGCTCAGCTTCTGCTGGTATATAAGGGGAAGACGGGCAATAGCTATGACAATAATAAATACGTCATCAATAAAGTGGACATGAGTTTATATCATTTGGTCCTGAACTATCATTTCTAAGCAGGATCAGGATCGGGATTCTTTCAAAGCCTGTTTACCCTGCGTGACAAGCGTCACTAAAACTCATTTCAATCTCGGTTCCAGTTTGTATTTTCCGTGCTCAATTGCAGGAAGATACCCCAATGGCCAACCGCAGAAAAGAAGAAAAAGAGCTCAAACGGCGCTACGGCAAGCTGGCCGATAGCATGGAAGCCTATTACCATCATCTCGACTTCCGGCCCCTCTCGGACCTCGACGATAAGGGCTTTGCCTACCTCATGCCCCGGGTAAGGGGCGTGGATATGCTCGACCTCAACGAAACCGAAATAGGCAATGCCAGTATAGCACTGATAGCGAAACTGGAATACGTAAAAGAGCTGCGCCTAAAAGGTTGCCGGAATATCGATGATGATTGCATACCCTTCCTGAATCAGGTCAAAGGCCTGGAACTCCTGCATGTAAAGAACACCCCCATAACCATACGAGGCCTACTGCAGCTCCGCAACCAGCCAGCGCTGAAAACACTCCTGTTTTCCGGTGAGAGCCCGGAACAACATCAGGCAGAAATCGCGCAGTTGAAACAGCTACTGCCAGGTTGCGAGCTGATTATGGATGGGAAGACGGTGTAGGGGATTCAGGGTTTATGGTTAGCCGTATTGTCCTAATGCTGTCGAAGGCATTCTTCTTTTTATGGATATGATAGGTTGTGGTTTGCGCGCTTACACTTTTTGTTGCTGTTGCGTATATTTATGAGTGGGCGGTCATGCTAAAGGGCAACAGTACTATAATTAAAGGTAAAAGCTTATACCTAAACTCAAAGCATAAAATCGTATTTTTGACCCCCAAATGGCAGACAAAGCTTTCATAACTCCTAATGTGCTGAAGTGGGCAAGAGAATCGGCAAAAATGTCCGAAGAAAATGCTGCTGCCAAAGCTTCTGTAACAGTTGACAGGCTTCAAGAATGGGAAAGCGGAACAAGTCAACCAACTATTAAACAAGCACAAACTTTAGCAAAGGCATACAAGCGACCATTCGCCGTTTTTTTTCTTCCGGAAATACCAAAAGATTTTCAACCTCTTCAAGATTTTAGAAAAAGTGGTTCAAAAGCATTATCTACTTCTTCAATTTTCATCATTCGTGAAATACAACAAAAGCAAGCATGGATTAGTGATGCCTATGCCGACAACGATGAAATCAAATTACCATTTGTTGGACGGTTTAATATTAATGCTAATCCACAAGCGGTTGCCCAAGACATCTTAAAAACTTTGGACATTCATCCAGCTCGCTACAAATCAGAAAATCCAATTAAAGAGTGGATAGATGCAGCGGAAACAAAAGGCATTTTTGTATCAAGAACAAGCTTTATACATTCTCGGTTGAAACTGGATTCAGAGGAATTGCAGGGTTTCGCAATATCTGATTCATACGCCCCTTTTGTGTTTGTAAATTCAGACGATTGGAATGCACCACAACTTTTTACACTACTGCATGAAATAGCCCATATTTGGATTGCAGAGACAGGTATATCAAATGATGTAGAACCAGAAATTAAAAACAAAGAAAAGTTTCATCCTGTCGAACTATTCTGTAATGAAGTGGCTGCAAACGCATTAATGCCCAAAGACATAGTCTTAAATTTCGGTACTCAAATCTATCAAAATTCAAAAGAGGTTTTTAAGACAGCAAAACTTCTTGGTGTGAGCTCTTTTGCTCTTTTAGTAAGAGCGTTAAATCTCGGATTAATTTCTGTTCCTGTATATCAAAAGCTAAAAAAGCAAGCTGACATATACTTTGCTGAATACTTAAAACGTGAAGCTGAAAAAAAGGCAAAACAGAAAGAAAAAGACAATCCTGGTGGTCCAAACTATTTTCTTTTGCAACTAAATAGAAATAGCAGACTTTTTACACAAACGGTTTTAGATGCATTTCGTGGTGGTTCCATTGAGCCGACTTTAGCCAGTAATCTACTTAATGTTCAAATAAATAAATTTCAGAAACTCGAAGCCCAACTTTTAAGATGAACACAGCGGCAAATAAGTATTGTTTAGATGCCAATGTGTTAATTCAAGCATGGCAAAAATATTATAACCCAAAGTTTTGTCCAGACTATTGGAACATACTCATTGAACTTGGTAAGCAGGGTAAAATATTTATTCCAGAATTAGTTTATGAGGAAATTACAAGAACAGAAGATGACCTGTCTGAATGGTTAAAGACAGGTGGAGTTCCGATACGAAACATCACTGAAGCAGTTACCGTTTGTCTTCAAAAAATATACTCCCACGCCCCAGTTCATAAAAATTTGGTCGACAATACAAAAGCTCGTTCGTTGGCTGACCCGTGGGTAATTGCACATGCAATAAATGAAAATGCAACAGTTGTTACAAAAGAGGAAAAAATTACAGCTCTAAGTTCGACAAGAATTAAAATACCAAATGTTTGCGACAACATGGGAATTCGTTGGATTAATGACTTTGACTTTGTACATGAATTAGGTATCCAATTCACTTGTGTAATTGTGTAAACGCAGTCTACGAGAAAGCACGAACCGCCAACAAAAGGTTTGCCGCAAGGCTGGAGGACGGAATAACAATCATCAGTTGTACTACTATCAGCTAATATCGGGCATGGCCGAATACTATCTGCCCTTTAGTTGTTAACTTCAATATCAGTATTCATTCGACTTCAGTTGCCGGGCAAACAGTTATAAAATACCAGCCCTGCGGCAAGCCCTAAACGTTAGCGGTAAGTTTATGACAGACCTACAAACAGTATCTTGGATATTTTTAGCAGCGGCACTTGCCACTGATTCAGAGCCCACAAGCATGGACAGCATTTCATCAGTAGCGGACGGAATTAATCATGCTGTACCTACACACAAAGAACTACGAACTTCCATGACTTGGCTAACGAAGAAAGGTTTAGTAGTTAAACAAGGCAGGAACTATGAATTGACAGAAATGGGAAAGTTGGAATATAAAACTGCTTTAGCACATACTGACAAATTGCTGGAGATGTGGAAAGTTTTAGAGAAACACCTTAATAGATATAGTGAAAATTGATTGGAATGAACGCAGAAGAATTAAAGCATAGGTTAAAAAATGCAATCTTATTGCTTGCAGACGGTCATACTTTAAAAGTTGGCGACTTGACATTTGGTTGCAAAGAAGAGAACCATTTTTCTGTGACTGGTTGGACAATAAAGAATGACTTAACAAATGTGACAAAACATTCAGCGATAAACGAATTGGCTGAAATAAAAAGGCTTTTTACAGAAATGACAATTGCTTCAAATGAACTTGCAGAATTCATAAAAAATAGGCAAATCGAATATTGTTTAGGTTATGACTATGCCATAGGAGCAATTGGAATTTGTAAAGAAATAAATGGACAAATAATATGGGAAGTGGACTTGAAAAATTGAAACCTACCGCAAAAAGGCGTTTGACTCAATACCGGGTGAAGTGGTTAATTGAACATTCTACCTCGCATCAACTATTTTGGTGTATTGACCGTAATGTGCTCCGCCCCCCCCCAAATGCGAAGTATGAAAACATTATCTGCTATTGCTGAGACCATTCAATGCAAAAAAGAATTCCGTACAAACCAGCATTCTTGGCCAAGGCAAGGCCCTGGAGTGATATTGAACATGATTATTTAGAAAACTTTGGCCAACGACATAAGAATTTATTGGAACTTGTCAGGCATATTAAAAATTCGGATTTATCCAAAAGACTTTTTGCATATACCTCAATGGATAAGCTCGTTATCAGTATTTATGACCGAATTGACCCCTGTGTAGAAGCACTTCATATTTCATTTGACCTTGAAAGCAACAAATGGCATTTTGAATACTATGCTCACCCATTTAAAGACCCGGAATTTGTAAGGACATATCTGGCGGAGAAAGGGATGGAGAAGTTTGATAAATTTGTCAAAATGGTTAAATGGTAAGCAATGAAGATTCTTGAGCGGTTGACATCATTTATGGCTGGGCTGCAAATTGCTTTTTCACCATTATGTATCGGGGTTGTGGCGGGGCTTTTCATTTATGGATTTTATCCCACTACGACAGGACTAGTAATTGGAATAGTCGTGGCAGCCTTAGGATTGATAACTGGAGTAATGTTGGCCAGAAGAGTTTGGAGAAAGCGCGGAACTGTGGAATTTATTTCAAAGGTCTCTGCGTCCCCTGAACTTGACAATTTTGCTGATGACGAAAATTAAATGTAGAAAGCTCTGAGTGTTGGTGGTATGCTTATCGGAAATCCCTCAAATTTACAGTCACATTTAATATATGGACATTCGACTATTAGTCATACGGACAGGTGATACAAAGCGACTTGCGGATTTCTATAGTTTATTAGGTTTGACTTTTGTGTATCACAAGCATGGCAATTCACCCTTTCATTATTCGGCTACTATAGGGCAAACTGTTTTGGAAATTTATCCATTGGCAACAAGTCAATCAGAGCCAGATAGAAGTTTGCGGTTGGGTTTTGGGATTGATGACTTTGATGAGAAGGTCCGAAAGTTAAAGGGTCTTGAAGTTACGTTTTCATTGGAGCCAATTCAAACTGATTTTGGGTTTGTTACTATTATTAGCGACCCGGATGGCAGGAAAGTTGAGCTGTACAAGAAGTAGTTGTTTGCACAATTGCGGGAGCCGGAAGGTTCAATTGGAATTGTTTTCCAAAGTGAAAGTTTCATCGGTAATGGGCCTTGCTGCCACGCTGGCGTTATAAGAATATGGAAGTTAGAGAGCATAAAATTAAGGGAGATCAAAATAGAAATAATCTAAGAACAGGTGCTAAAGTGGCATTGGTTGTTTTGCTGCTGAATGTGGTCGGGCAACTTGCGGCCATTTACCAGACAAGACAGCAATTGATAAGTCCCTTAATACCTGAAGGTACATTCTGGCAAATCAGCGAGCAATTCGTTTTCCAGGCTATTGTTTCTGCCAGTGCCAGTGTAATTGCATTGTTGCTTTTCTTTTTTGAAAAGTATTGGCTCGTGATAATATTGGTTGGTCTGATACTTATAGGCGGAAGACTTATTTAAGTTTGACTTCCTGCTGATTTTCATGGTCATCAAGAACGGTTTTGCGAAAATGGGTACAATAATTAAGATCACATTTTATTATTCCTATCAGCTACATACCTTCAACCATTAACAGATGCTAATGTATAAGCAGAAAATATCGATATTCATTAATGGTAAGTTTGATAAAGTCAAACTCTATGATGAGTTCGACGCACTGATGGGTAACCTGTGGAAGACGGGCCAAATTTTGGGTAACTACGAAACACCGTTTATTACAGACAATGAGCTTGTGGCATACCAGACGACTTTAGAGAAGACATCACTTTCAAAGAAATACTTCGACGAATTCACCAGGAAAAGGTGGAGTGACATTGAAAAGTTATGTAACTCAAGATTGAGAACCGAAGTTGTTGGCCAAGCAATTCCTGAGTATGTCGGCGTGTGTAATTGCCAAAAGCCTAGTTTCTATATTCTATTTACGCATGCCTTTAATGCGTCGGGATTTCTTGACTGCGGTAATTGCAAAGGGGTTGTACCAATTTATAAATTGCCGCAACTCAGTAATGATGATCGATTTGAAATGTTGGCCTGGGAAAGCAACTACAAAGCATGTGACAATTTGCAGTTAGGTGGCACTGTTGGGGAAAAATGGGCGACAAAACAAATGAGCGACCCGCATTCAACGCTTTCAAAACAAGGTATAGGCATTTGCAAAAAAATTAGGGCAGCGACAGGAATCCCCACCTACTATTATTTGTATAACTACCGACACATTTCACCGCAAAAGGACAAAGCAAGACTTTGCCCGTCTTGCAATAGAAATTGGTTATTGAAAGAGAGGCTGCATGACTTGTACGATTTCAAATGTGACAAATGCCAACTACTATCAACCTTATCACCTGTGGCAGGTTGAGTATGCCGGCAGGCAGCGTTTGTCGCAGGAGGTAATTCAAAATCCCAGTCAGGGTTTGGCAACCCATGAGGGGTGATGTATTATTATTTGGATAGAATTTGCCTCAGGCTCTAGTCCTTACTGCACAAAAAACACTTTCTTAATCTTCCCGCCTTCTATATGGTAGATGGCGACGGCCTCCACTTTTTGGGGGCCAAACTGCACGCGTTCTTTATCGATGACGATATTGCCCTGAACAATGCGCCCCAGCAGCTCGCAATGCAGATTGGTTACCTGTTCAAACATGCCGGCATATTGTTTCCGCATGGTTTCTTTGCCTTTATACTGGAGGCTGTTTGGGAACATATATACTTCCACATCCTCCGCATAAGGCTCCAGGAATGCTTCAATATTTCGCAGGTTATAGGCATTCAGTTGCCTTTGGGCCAGGTCCTCCGGGCTGTCTTTTAGTATTTCTTCCGGGTTAAACATCTTCCCCTGGTTGAATACCCGGTATATCCTGCCCAGGTTTTCAATCGTATCAATGGGGTTGGCGTGTAGCAAAACGAGGTTGGCTTTTTTCCCCTTGGATACCGAACCAAATTCGTTTTCCCTTCCCAACATTTTTGCGCCGTTCAGGGTGGAGGCGACCAGGATTTGCCAATTGCTCAGTCCACTTTCCTTCATCACTTTTATTTCGTGCAGATAGGAGGAGGCATGCAGGGTGCCGATATTTCCGGCATCGGTACCTGTGGCGATCAGCACGCCCGCATCGGCCAATAGTTTGATATTGACCCGGCTAATGGAGTCGGCGGTTTTGCTACGTGCCTGCCCGGCAAGGGTGCCATTTTTGTAGCGGGCCACCAGCGTGCTGTCGGGCAGATGTTTCAAATCCAGCAAGCTGCCCAGTTGAAAGGGATCCGCCTTCAGCAGTTCGTCGTTGGAAAATTGTAATTGCTGGATAAAGGTTTGAATATATCCATTTGAAACCGTTAAAGTAGGACAAAGAATGGTTTTGTTTTTCTTCATCAATTGCACAAAGTCCGGGTTCAAAATTTCATCATCTACGGAATGTACCAGGAAGTCTGCGCCATTTTCAACGGCCAGTTGTGCGGTAATGCGTTCGGTGGCATGTACGGCAACCCGGAGCTTATGCCTGTGCGCTTCGTCAATAATTCCTTTTATGATGGGCAGGTTTTTTTTAGCGCTTTCGGCAACCGGCAGGCCGTCGGCGCCTGCTATGTACCAGATCTTGATAAAATCAGGTTGATAAGCCAATTGGGCCTGCACCATTTCTATGCCTTCCTCCACCGAGCGCACGAGGTTGAAAGGCTTGTCGCTACCCAGGTTGGCGTAAACCTTCGGTTCGTAGGTTGTTAGCAGGGGCCCGGTCATATAAATGGCGGGCGCATCCGTTTGGTTGGCCAACTCTTTTCGCTGCTGCAAAAACCGCTGGGAGGCTCCCACATCAATTACCTGTGTAATGCCATTTTTAAGGTAACGCAGCAATACCTTCTCCATATTATCATGGGCGTATTCCAGCTCCTTTTCATGCGAGCGGTATCTGCGCAGGTCAATTACATCGGGCCGGGTGTACAGTCCGCCGTTTTGAAAAAAATGGATATGCGCGTCAGTCAGGCCGGGTATCAGAAACTTTCCAGTGCCGTCTACAATATGGGCGTTGGCCGGTGGTTTTATTTTCCGGGTCGGTTGTATATCGGTAATGCGGTCGCCGGTAATAACAACAGTCTGATTGGCCAGCAGTTGCTGTTTTACGACATCAACCAGGGTTACATTTTCAATATAAGTTTGGGAATGGGCCGGCCCAGTTCCGGCTACTACAAACAAAAAAGCTGCCAGCAGGCAGGGGAGGCAGCCGAATGAATACAGTCGTTTCTCTCTTGTGACGGGCATAGTGGACCTGTTTTAATAGTTGCGTGTTTGCGGTACCAGAATCTGAAGCCAATAGCCCTGAAGGCTTTCAACCTCAACGAACTGATGCTACCGCCATGCTTTTACAGGGTGCCAGGTGTTTTGAAGTTACCGGAAAAAATCGGATTCGGCTTTTCCCGAATGAAATTTATGTTCAGTTAATGCCAGGTCAGCGCCATTCTTTCAAGACGGCTCAGCAAGGTCCGGATGCCCACCACAAATGCAGGCCAGTCGGCAGGATGCGCCATTTCAAGTTCAATTTTCCAGAAACAAGGGCAGCCGCTTTAGCGACCGCCTGGGTCTATTGCTGCAGATGGTTTTGGTCATGAATAAATCCTGATATACGGTGGCTTAGAGGTATTCGTTTTTTGTTGTTGTTGCGTATATTTATGTATTACCTGCCATTATAACGACGGCCTACAAGTGGACGTTGATGAATAGACTAATTACTTTCCTAATATTGACAGTTTTGGCTTCTTGCAAAGACAAGATAGAAAGTAAATCGACTGACTTAAAAACCCAGCCAGACAATATTTCATCATTTGACGGATCTAAACTTGGCTACTACTTTGCCGAGTACGAAATAAAACCTTTGATTGCAGTTTACAATAATGACGGCAATCAAGTGGAAGCAGAACTTGAAAAGCATACAGTTAAATGGCTCAATTCCGAAGATGAAACAAAAATCAAAATAGATAATGACCTTTTTACTCTAAGGGACAAAGTGACTATTAATATGGTTTGGAACAATAACGATAGCGTTGATTTTTCGAATAATTGGGATGAAATGAAATACTACAAAATCAATGACAGAGAATTACTAGGCATAAGAATGTCGTATCAGCCCTGCACAGGCTTGGGTTGTGGCGTTGACTATTTTCTTATTTACGACCTGAAAACAAAGACCAAGAACTTTTTCGGCACTTTCAGAACGGACAACAGGCTAGCTCTTTACAACTTCAACAATGACGATAAATTAGATTACCTCTCAAAAACGTTTAGGGGTGACCTACATGCCTCAACACCGAAGGAGTTTATCTACGAACTGTATTCAATGGAAGTCAATGGACATTTTGTGCAACAAAAAAATAGTAGCGGGCAGGCTTATCAGATTAGACAAATAACCTTTCCTAATGACACAATAAATAGCGAAACATTTGAACAAACATGGTTCACGAACATAAAATAGCTTTAGGTGACTTGGGGTTTGCTGCAATGCTGGCTGGCGAATATTTCCTTATCGTTCTGAGCGGATGGGGCAGTTATCAGCAGATGGATTCTGGTACCCAACCTGATCAAAGCCATGAAGGTTATGCTGCCATATCAAAAAGGAACCTATCATTAGTTATTTAATGCCAGCACATTCATGCAGGGAATAGATAGGCGGTAAAATTTCTTGCCAGAAGTCAAAATCTTAGTAAATTAATAGGCAATACCGGTAATTTATGCGAAGTAAACTTTTTGCAGTTTGTTTCTTAATTCAGTGCTTCCACTGCCTGGCACAGAGCAATAGTTCACCTGAGTTAACGATGCGAGTTGACTCCCTGGTGAATGCCGAAATGGAAATCCAACGCATACCGGGACTTTCTGTAGTCGTAGTACGTGATGGCAAAATTGATTATGTGAAAGGATATGGCTATTCCAATCTCGAGCATAAAGTGCAGGTAAAGCCCGAAACCATTTTTCAGGCAGGCTCAGTTGGCAAACAGTTCACGGCATTCGCTGCAATGCTACTGGTACAGGATGGTAAAATGAGTCTGGACGATAAGCTCACTAAATATTTCCCGGACGCGCCCTCGGGATGGGATTCAATAACTGTTCGTAACCTGCTCAATCATACCAGCGGCTTTGGCGAGTATACCAATAATTTTAATTATTGGGCCAATTATACGGAGGATAGTTTGTATCAGGAATACAGAAAAAGGCCTTTAATCTTTAAACCAGGTGAAAGGCAACGATACAGCAATATGGGTTATGCTACGCTTGGCATAATTATCGGTAAAGCGGCGGGTAAGTTTTATGGTGACTATTTAAAAGAACGGGTATTTGCGCCATTGGGTATGACGACAGCCAGGATCATCACCGAAGAGGATATTGTGCTGAACAGAGCTGCTGGGTATCGGCTGGTGAATGGTACCATAAAAAATCAGGAGTGGGTATCTCCCACTATCAATACCACCGCTGATGGTTCAATGTACGTAACAGCATTGGATATGGCAAAATGGGAAGCTGGTTTAAATGAGGGAAAGCTACTAAAGAAAGAATATTACGATATGATGTGGGCGCCCACCAGGCTCAATGACGGAACTGTCGAAAATTATGGTTTTGGCTGGTCAATTGATTCTGTAAATGGTAAACGAATATTGGAGCACAATGGGAGCTGGCAGGGATTTGAATGTACCATCAAACGCTATCCCGAAATGAAAATTTCGGTCGTGGTATTTGCAAATCTTAAACGCGCCAGTACCTATAAAATATCAACTAAAATATTGCTTTTATATCAACCCGAATTAAGCATTGCCAGTTTAAGAGCAATAAAGGATACAGAACCCGGTATCACAAAGATGGTAAATGAGTTAATCAATAATGTGGTAGAGACAAAATTACGCGCGGATCAATTCACAGCAGAATTCGCACGTGAGATAATGGATAGCACAGTACAAGCAAGTGGTTCAGCATTTTTCAGATCAAAAGGTGAATTTCTAAAATCGGAATTGCTTTCCCGGAAAGAGTTGGATAATGATACGAGGGAATATCGTTACAGGCTCTTGTTTAGTAAAGAAATAGTAGGGTTAACCATACTGTTCAACAACGACAATAAGATAGTCAGTCTGCAAACAAGCGAATTTTAGTGGTTTAAAATTCCCTTCCCGAACTTCCGCCCCATGGCGGAGTTAAATTTTCATATGCTTTCAATCTAAACCCTGTAGATTCAAACACAGATTTTATTTGGCCACGCCTAATTTCATTCTTCCTCATTCCGTCCTCAACGATTTCACGGGATTGGCCATTGCCGCTTTGATGGCCTGAAAACTTACCGTTAGAAATGCAATCAGCAGCGCAATGCCGGCGGCAGCAATAAATACCCACCAGCTTACCGGAATACGGTAGGCAAAATCCTGCAACCAGCGACTTACACCAAACCAGGCAATGGGCCAGGCGATGAGGTTGGCGATAATGACCAGCCGCAGAAAGTCGATCGACAACATGGCCGTGATATTTTGTACCGAAGCGCCCAACACTTTTCTAATCCCGATTTCTTTTACCCTTCTTTCGGCCGAATAGGATGCAAGGCCAAACAGACCCATACAGGAAATAAGGATAGCCAGCCCGGCAAGTATCGCCACCACCTGGCTAACGGCGCGGTCCGACTCATAAAGTTGCGCGAAATGTTCATCCAGAAATTCATACTCAAACGGCTGGTCGGGATTAACCCTGGCCCAGGACGCCGCAATATGCGAAATGGCTTCTGAAACCCGGGAGCCATTTATCCGAACGGATACTTCGCTATAGCCCCAATCTTTCTGGCAAAAAATGGTGAGCGTTTCTATTTTATGATGAAGCGAATTAAAATTAAAGTCGGCAGATACACCGGCTATAAAACCCGTGGAATCCATACCACCAAAACCATACATTTTGCCGATCAAAGATTCGTAGCTGGCATTGGGCTCATCTTTCAACATCTCTTTGGCCATTGTTTCATTCACGATATAAGCCCTGGCGTTGTCCGTTGCGTCATTCTTAAAATTGCGTCCGGCTAAAATGGGAATTTTGTAAAGTGTAAGGTAATCGGGGTCCACAATCACCTGCGAGGAAGTGATGGGCCGGGCGGGTCCATTGCCGTGAAAGATCATACCTGCCTGGTGCAGGTTATTCCCCAGCTTTTGTTGCGAGGCGGTTACACTGTTTACAAGGGGATTGCTCAGCAGTTCCTGCTTGAGTGTTTCATATCGGGCTCCTGTGGCACGGTTCAATGGGATGGTCATCACCTGATCGCGATTAAAGCCCGGGTCTTTGCTTTGCATAAAACCCAATTGCCTGACGACGAAAACCGTTCCTATAATGAGGAGAATGGCGCAGGCGAACTGTCCCACTACCAATCCATTTCTAAGTGCGCTTTTGCTTTTGCCTGCGAATATGGAACCCTTCAATACCCGAATGGGTTGGAAGGAGGAAAGGTAGCTGGCAGGATATAAACCGGCCAGTGTACCCACCACGATGGTGCAGAGAACAAGCAGCAGTGTGAAGAGCGGGTTATCCAGCGGTAAGCGCAGGTCACGCTGGCTCAGGTTATTGATTGCTGGCAGCGAAAGCAACACAATGCCGATAGCCAGCAGCAGCGCGATTAATGAAAGCAGGATTGATTCGCCCAGGAATTGACCCGCGAGTTGGGAACGTTCCGCACCAATGGCTTTCCGGATGCCCACTTCCCGCGCACGCTCCGCCGAACGTGCCGTGGAAAGATTCATGAAATTAATACAGGCGATGATCAGGATGATAATCGCAATAGCGGAAAAGATATACGTGTAGCGGTTATCGAACTTTTTGTAGTTTAAATAGTCGTGGGTGATATGCACCGAACCCGCATGCACATCCCGAAGGGGTTGCAGAAACAGCTCATAGAATTTCCATCCTTCATATTCCGCCATATATTTTTTCAGGTAATCCGGAAATTTTTTCTCCAGGGCGGCGATATCCGCATTGGGGTGCAACTCCAGATAGGTAACCAACCAGTTGCCACCCCAGTTGTTCATATTCTCGGGCCCGGCAATGGTACGAAAGCTCGCCAGGGCATCGAATTGCAGGTGCGAGTTTTCCGGAGCGTTTTTCAGGATGGCCGTAACGGTGAAGCTGATCGTATCGCCCACATATTTATGGATGGTTTTACCAATGGGGTTTTCATTGCCAAACAATTTTTGAGCGCTTTCCTCGGTGAGGGCCAGATTATTGGGTTTCTCCAAAAAACTTTTTCTATCCCCTGCCAGCAGTTCATAATCGAAAAGTTGCAGAAAATTGGAGTCAACAAATAGCAGTTGGGGTAGATAGATCCGTTTTTCTCCATAAGTCAGGTCTATCTTTTGTTGCTGTCGCACCCGGGTGAAGTTGAGGATCTCGGGAAATTCAGCCTGCAGGGTAGGCCCCATGGGGTACATGGATAAAGCCACATTTTGCGGTTCCACCATGCCCTCAAACTTTTGTACTTCATCGAGCCGGTAGATGTTTTTGGTATGTATACTGTCGAAGTTCCGTTCGTAAAAGACGAAGAGCATGATGATGATACACGCGGCCATGCCGATCGCCAATCCTAAAATATTGATTGCCGAAAAGGCCTTACTCTTCCACATGTTGCGCAAGGCAATCTTCAGATAATTTCTGATCATAAGCAGGGGCGTGGGGTTTATGTTGGCTTGAGCCGGGTTCAGGATTTAGTATTACGGCAGATTTCGGTATTTTTCCCTACCGATTTTATACCAACTTTTTAATGTATTGATTTGCAGTGGATTGATTTTTTTGCTTGGTTTTTACCATCCGAATTCAATACAGTTATTGTCCGGTTTTGATACAATGGCCAGGATTTACCCCATATGTGGAAGTGGGCTTTTGTATCTTAACACTGCAGATGAAAAGCGTAAGACCCATACATCCCGACTTTCAATTCCTGCTGGACTTTAAGGACCGGCAGCTAATTGACTTGTTTACCGACCTGCGGGAGTATATCCTGGAACTTTATCCTGCGAGTAATGAGCTGCTCTATCACACGCACGCGTTGACAGCCGTATTTTCCATTTCCGATAAGCTGTCAGATGCCTTTTGTATGATCCCGATTTATACCAGCCATTTGAATTTGGGTTTCAACAAGGGAACGCTTTTGAAGGATCCCAACAGGCTATTGACTGGAACAGGCAATTTGATTAGGCATATAGATGTGAAGAAAAAGAATGACTATAGAAACCCCAAAGTGAAGGCCCTGATCAGGGAGGCGATTGATTTTGCCATAAAAGATATGGGCAAGCCTGTAAAGGCAACGGGGCTCACTATTTCAAAAATCCAGCCTCATAACAGGCCCTAAAACATTTGTAGCAGTATTCAACAATTCTTTCTGCAGGATCAGATATGTTTTTTCGAAATGGCTTTAACGCTTTCGAGCTGTTTTCAGCTCGGGAAGTTTTTACCGCAACGGGCGCAAAGAACCCGCAACGATCGCGACGATAGGATGCGTGTGCAGGCATGTTACAAAGGCACATAGGCTAAACTCTTGAATATGGCCAAAATGTTTAGAGGTGCAGCAACTCGTCGCGATCTTTGCGAATTCTTTGCGTCCTTTGCGGTAAATGGTTTCCGCATGCGAAAGATTACAATGCCTCTAAGTACTTCTCCAAGACAAAGGCTTAATATCATCTGGATACTCTTATTCTTAGGCTGTCATTCAAACTCCGAGACAAAAAACCATTTGCCGGAAAACTCGAATACTGACACGGTATCTGCACCAGCACTGGATAAGAAAGATAGTGAAACTAAACCAGCCACAAAGCTCTTCAACAACAAAGCACCTTTTGAGATTATTTCTTTTAGAAATATCATTAAGAAACAATCTACTGATCAGGATACCACAAAATGCAACCGTTGGACCCTTGGAAAGCCCGAAATTGAACGAATAATTCGGAATTCTGAGCCGCTCGATGGGACTACAGGGGACCTGGCTTTTCTTCATTTGCCCTGTACAAAGGCTATCCATCTTGTGCAGGCCGGTCAGGATTTTGAAGTAGAATTGAATGCAGGTTCATTTTTCTGGGTTAATAATGGCGATACGACAGTACTTTATGGCGACTTTAAAAAGTCTGACAGAAAGTACTTCATTGAAGGGCCAGACATTTATGAATAAAACTGTTACTCCAAGGAAGGTTGAATGTTGTACTTAAGATGGGATTTTTTATTAACAAATGACTATAATGAGGTTTTTGAAACGCTCGTTTATGATTTTGCCCCTATTGTTCAGTTGCTCGGAACAAATGGACATGGCGAAAGAGTATCAAGCCAACGAGTCTGTATTCAGGAAAGTGGAAAATTCAATGAGATTAGAGGTTTGGTATCGGTTTACCCCAACCAACATAGGAGATAGCCATTCGGAATTTGACTCCACCTACCTGGTTGCATTACAAAATGTTTTGGAGGAAACCAGGTGTAATAGAATTTCCATTCATGATGGCGATCTTATTGCGGGTAAAGCGGACAATTCCTCGGCCCTGTTATTTACGAAGAAAAGGGATGAAGACATCGTGGAACTAACCAAATATGTGGGTAGTATGAGTTACTTGTTAAATAATGCTGAATCGCGTACGATTCCATATTTGATGGAGATTGCGCCAAATTGGTATGTGTTTTTTCATGCTACCTTATTGTGAGTTCTCATTTGAGATGTTGCCTAAATGTTATGGTCAGGAGATGATGACTGATTAAGTAGCAGATATTCGATTGACAGCTCAAGCCTTCAATCATCCGACTTTCGAACTGTGAGCTCCGCCTTTGTATAGATGTTGCTACTTTATTTATTAGGTTTGAGTCTCGGTTTTTAGTAAGGCAAATGGGATTCATATACTATGGTGTATCTATCGCCTATCAAAAGCCTATTTAATTCAGTAAAGCAAAATGTCATGAGAATTACTAATTGGCAAAGGACCATAATTTTTGTCCTGTTTATTTCTGTCCATAGTTTAACCTATTCGCAGAATAGTAAATCTCCTGATTTAGTAAAAGTGAGATTGTCTGTAGTCGCAAAAGGAATACCTTATAGTGATGCGAATAGCACACTAAAGAATGAATGTTATTTTGCGCTGGCAACAATTACAAATGTGCAAGATACGGCGATTGAAATTTCTTTCCCTGATTGTGCATGGCCGCTGATTAGTTGGGTGACGAGTACTGATAATGTTTTCTTGACTAATGTAAATTGTGATGCTCAAAAAATGGAAAATGTTACGTTGCAACCCAATGGAACAATCGAGTTCAGTATTGCACTTTCTTTAAAAGAACAAACTTCAAAAGTTGAGTCAGTAAAAATTGGGTTTAACTATAACTCGGGAAGTTTGAAAAAGTATGATAGAGATAACCCTGGCCAATTAATTGTTTGGAGTAATGAAGTGAAACTGGTTAATAATTTAAACACGTATAGAATCCGAGATTAGTAGGGAAGGGGTTGTCTGATTCGTAGGTCTTTTCGGAAGAGATTTCAATGAATTCAAAAACCGCAAAAGTGAAAAAATATTTCGTTCTGGATCTCAGCGCTGATGGAAAGGTCATTGGGGCTGATTACCCTCAACTGGAAGAAGCAAAAGAAGATGTAAAGGATGGTCTTTGGGAATTAGCTTATGCAAAAGGCAAGCGCCTTAAGAGCGTTTCTCCCATAAGCAATCTCAAGCTTGGTAAGCATAATAAACTAACGGACGTCTTGAGTTGTAGCCTTGGTGCCGGTGGCGATTTTGTGATAAGTTCTAAAGTTTTCGAGATACTGCAGGATTTCAATACGCAGAGTTTACAAATTATCCCTACAACTATTTTGCATAAAGGAGCCAACCTGGGCAACTACTATTGGATTCACTTTACCTATGCATTTGAGAAGTTTATTGATTTTACAAATTGCTTTTATGATATGAAAATGTTGTCGGATACCGGGTTTACGGCTCCCGAATCTTATGAAGAGTATAATGAGGCAGTTGCATCCGACTTAGGGAAATATAATTGGCTGCGAATGACGCGAACTGTTTTGGGAGAATCTTTTCCGGCCAATGAGGATATTTTTATGCTTTGTCGGGCAAACCAGAAGGTTTACGTAAGTGTGGATCTCATGTCTGCTTTTCAGCAGAAAAAGATCACCGGATGTGATTTTAAAGAGGCAAGCGATTTATTTTTCAAGAGCCAATAGGCGGTTCACTCAAAATAGCTAATGATTACGTTTGACTATTAATTAGAATGGGTATGAAATTTTGTTGTGAAAAGTTTAAGTCAAGAGTGGAGGTGCCGGATAATCTCGGATTGAATATTCGCATTATGAAATTGGAGAAGGACTCCATTGTTGATGAATCAGTGCCCATTCGTGTTTTCATCACGGCCGGCTATTTGGAAGGAAATTTCAATGACGCGACGAGGATGCCCATTCGGTATTGCCCTTTCTGCGGTATTGATGTTCTTGGTTATTATGATGGCTAGGGTCTCCGCAAATCTATACCAGTTAGAGTTACAGTACCTGGAACTTAGCTTGGAAGAAACTCTTAATTGTTAGTATCCCTAAAAACCAGACAGTTTAAATTTAAGTTTTTAACTCTAATTTTAAACTGTCTGGTTTTTAGGGGTACTTACACAAGTGAGCGTGAGAAAATAAGTAAGTTTCTTCAAAATAAGATTATTATGGCAAATTATGGCACAAAGAGTTTATTCGTCGCATTGGTTTTGGGAATGTTAGCTTACTCAAATAAGGCTTCGTCTCAAAGTTATTTTGGTTTGAATTATGAGAAGTTTGGTTTATTTGTTTACCCTAAGAAATGTATCGACACGCTTGAGTTTGCATTAAAGGACAAGTATGTTGGACATAAGCTCAAAATTTTCTTAAAGGATTGTAGGGGGGAGGCCTATTTTGAATTGTTTGATAGCAGTAATGTATTGAGGATGACTGGCCACTATGATAATGCTATTGATACCCTTAGGGACTATCGGTTTGGAAAATACCTTGCCCAGCCTGAGGGTGTCGAAAAGTATAGCATTTGGAGTATACTCTATCTATATCCTCTTATGGCGAGGGAATGGGTTTTTTATGAAGGGGAGGGTCAGGAAATGAAAAGAAGGGTGAAAACTTATATTTATACCAGGCTTTGAAAGTATCGCTCAAGCTAGCTTCTGGTTTAATGTGTGGAATATCGCATGTTGCGTTGCGTTGCAGCGGAATTTTGGGCCAGACAGTGTCTTTGAGTAAAGGTTGACTTTATGCAGATTGATTTCATTTTTCCATTGATTTTGACAGGTATTGCCTTGTATTACCTTTTTCGCAAAGGTTTGCTGGAGGGGATACAATTGTTAAGGCAGTTGAAGAGTATGAAAGAGAATGGAAATGTTGTTAAAGGAGAGATTATTGATATAGAAATATCTAAAGACAATGATGGCTATGAAACAAAGCTGCCTGTGGTTCAGTATTTTGTTAATGACAAATGTTATACCATTCGTGGAAAAGTGCCAAAACAAAATGCTTCAATTGGGCAATGGATAGATGTATGGTATGTACCCGAGAATCCATCAGAAGTTGTACTAGACTTTCTGAATACAAGATCTGTTGCTATTAATACTGTCATTGGCATGTCTTTTTTCATAATTATAGTTATAGTAATTGGTATTAAGGTATTGAATATATGAATTTATCTTGTTCCCCTCCGATCAATTGCATTTTGGGAGTGAGAGTTTTTCATTTTAATAATGCGCGCTAAGTTATGCTATGCAATTAAGGGGATGTTCATCGATGTGACGCAGCACATATTTAGGTTGAAGACTCTCTGATAGCGCTGCTGCATCCCTCGTATTAGAGCCGATATCGCAAACTTCGCGTTAGCGAAGTAATTAAAATTTCGATTATCTTCATGATGTATTCGACACCTCACCCCCTTTAGGGGGGCAGGGGGCTAGCTCTTTGATACCGACCCTGCACCGGGTACCGGCGGCATCCGCGAGGAGGAATTTGTCCGCGGCCGTACGCAGTATGAGTTGAGCAACTACCTTGGTAATGTTCTGGTTACTATCAGCGACAACCGGGTGCCGGTGGATGATGGCACTTATGAGGCGCCAGGACTTATTTCCTTATTGATTGCTTTTAGATTGTTTTAGTAGCCGGGTGATCTCATCAGAGCTGGTATCAAAGCGGAACGTGGCTAATTTTCCTTCCGAGTCAAGTGAGAAGGCGGTTGCATTGTCATGCTTTTTGCTGAAGGATGTATGATACAGGTGTAATTTCTGATTGTCGCTTGTGATAATACCAAGGAATTGGATAGATTCAAGTTTCCCATATTCTGTCAAAAGTTCGCTCATTTGTGTATTTGTCCACAACGACTCGGATAATTTCATTTCATCCAATTCATGTCCAAACATAGCAGCTATGCTGTCGGCCTGGCCAGCATTATAATACTGCTTAAATTTTTCCATGGTATGCTGATAGGGGTCGGTTGTTTGCGCTGACATTAGGATCGGCACAAACAGTGTCAGTAAGGCAAGAAATTTCATATTTCAGGTTTTATAATGGAAATTTACCTAATATTTGCCAATTGTAAAAGCCTATCTATCAGCCATGTTTTTCAGAGCATGGTGTTGCTGAATTTATCAGCCTGGTTCAGATCAGATACATCATTTGAGAGGTATGTTTTATGGTAAACCCCGAATTTCAACTCATGGATTCAGCGCTTATTTTCCACCATGTAGTATCCACGCTCGGCATGTGTTTTCAAACGGTGATTTGAGGTTTAGTCATTTGTTTGAAGAAGCAGAAATTAATAAAAACCACCCAATTTATTTGAATTGGTTGGGTCAGGGGTGTCAGGCCAATTATAGGCAATATCGAAGAATGTCGGCTGATTTTTTGATCATAATGCTTCTGCAACGAAGGACCATATTCTTCAATAAGAGAGAGTAATCATGGCACATTTTAATCAAGAGGTCTTACATTAGAAGTATGGATAGATATTTTGTCTTAAGGTATAAGCCGAAAAGAGGTACCCTCTTTTTAAAGAATGAAGAACCATATGACATAGAGGATTTGTTTTATGGTAGAACAATTCTTTCAAATCCTCTCAAAATGTTCATAGTAAAGGGGTCTCGTAATTTTGATTTTGCCTACTTCCCGGATGTTTACAATATTGCTCACTCAGAGGGGGCAATTGAATTTATGGAAAGTTCTGGGCTTACAGGGTTTAGAACTTTTCCGCTTGAAATTCGGGACTGTAGCTGGAAATATTTTGGTGTACAATATTTGGGAAGATGCGGTGAAATTATTCGCCCAAATGCAACAGGATACGTTCAGGGAATCAAATTTGATAAAAACCTTTGGGATGGGTCGGATTTGTTTGTGGCAACTAATATGGGTTTCGTATTTTGTTCAGAAAAGTTTCGAACGTTGATACTGGAATCGCGTTTTTTCAAAGTAGAAGATTTCGTTCCGATAGATGAATTCAAGTGGTAAAGTGCCGTGGAAAATTGGTCACCTTGAAGTGATGCATCTGGTTTTCTGGTTACGTAACTTGGATATACAGAGTATGACCCCTACTGAAAATTCTAACTCGATAAATTATTGGCTCATCAACAAGATAAGAGTAAGTATTACTCGAACTTCTTTTCTTCACCCTTTCTGCAAGGCTTACTACTGCTTTTTTGCCCTATTTTTGAAACAAAGCCGAACCGGATGCTTTATTCCCAAAAATGGTTTTTCGTTCCCTTACTGTTGCTGTTATCAATGGCCGTCGCTGCCCGGCAGCCCGATAGCGAAAGACTGCGTCGCATGCTGGACCATGCCGACAGTTCTCTAAAAAGCAATGATATTGATGCCGGATTGCGCATGGTTGAATCGGCGCGATCCTTCTTAACCGATGACCCCTTATCCCGGGCCAGGTTTTACTGGCTTTACGCGGAGTTGCTTTATAAGCAGAAAACATACCTGGAGATGGAGCCCAAAACCGATACGCTGCTTTCTCTTTCGGAAAGGAGCGGCGACCGGCAATGGCAGATCAGGGCACTTCATCAAAAGGCGGCTGTCAATATTCACAGGGGACAGTTAACAAATGCGGGTGAGCTCATTAACCAGGCAATTGCGTTGAGCATTGCGGCAAAAGAGCGGTTTTTGGAAGCGCGTGGTTATCAGATGATGGGGCAAATGGCATTCCAGGGGCGACAGATACCCGAAGTGAAAAAGCAGTATTCACGCGCGATTGAAATATATGAGGAGCTGGGTAACGAAGAAGCGGCGGCCATGCTCATGTGCAGCATGTCGCGCAGCTTTGTTGCCGAAAGCAGCATCTACCTTGATTCCGCTTTCGCCTGGAATAATCGTGCGAAAGCCCTCGCCCATCAATTTCCCGCTAATCTCGAGTTGCAATACTTTATCTGGCAAAACGAGGCGGATTATTTTGCAAGGGGAGGGGATTTCAAAAAGGCCGAAACTGCTTTTGAGCAGGCCGAAAAGGTAGCCAGGCAAATGCCCAGCCTTTACAGCCTGGGTGGTCTGTTGCAGGTGCGAAGTTATGCTGCTTTTAACGCAGGCAATACGGAGGATGCGTTACGCTTTGCCAACGAATCAAAAGATGTTTTTATCGCCATGGGCGATTTCCCGATGTTGAAGAAATCGTACCAGTTGCTGGAAGTGATCAATGAAAGCAGGGGCGACTATAAAGGCGCTTACGAGGCCCTGAGTGAGTATGTGGATATTTCTGATTCCATTTTTACGCAGCAATCGCTCCAGCAGATCAATGATTTGAATATTAAGTACGAAACCAGCGAAAAGGAAAGGCTTCTTGCGGAAAAGGACCTTGTCCTTTCACGGAAGAATGCGAATATGCGTTTACTGCTGATATCGCTGGTGGCCATCGGCGCCATATTGATACTTTCTGTATTCCTGTATATGCAACGCAGGAAAACATACCAGCAAAATCTGCTGACCTTGAAAAAGGAGCAGGATATTTCCCTGCTGAAGGCGCTCATGACGGGAGAAGAAAAAGAACGCAGCCGGCTGGCCCGCGAATTACACGATGGCCTGGGAGGCATACTCGCTGCGGCCCAGATGCAGATAAGCCAGGCCGGCCCGGTTCAGCAAAGTGACGGTATTCAGAAAGCCGCCGACCTGGTTAACCAGGCTGCGGTAGAAAGCCGACGGATAGCGCATAACCTCTTACCCGAAACTTTGCTGCGCTACGGCCTGGATGAGGCGCTGCGTGGATACTGTAAATCCATCACCGATAGCAAGCTGCTGCAGGTTGACTACCAGTCGCAGGGTATGCATGCGCGGCTGGAACAATCTGTTGAACTAAGCATCTATCGCATCGTGCAGGAACTAATCAATAATATTGTTAAGCACGCGGGTGCATCTGAAGCTTTTGTACAGGTGCAAAGAAATGGCGATTCCCTCGCTATTACCGTAGAGGATGATGGAAAGGGCTTCGCGCCAACGCGTAAAGAAGGAATCGGGCTTAGCAATATCAGCTCACGCATCTCGTATTTGAACGGCACGATGGATATTAAATCGGGCCAGCAGAAAGGCACTTCCGTTTTTATAGAGATACAATTAAATAAATATGCAGCAGGCTAAGGCGCGAATAGTTGTTTTGGATGACCATTCATTGATCATTGATGGCATTTACAGCATGTGTGTGGGTCATCCGCACTATGAGGTTGCTGGTGGATTCTCCACTTCGGCAGCATTGAACGAGTATATTCACGCCAATAGCGCGCCCGAATTTTTATTGCTCGACATTAACCTGAACGGGGAAGACGGTATGCAGTTGTGCAAATCGTACAGCAAAAGCCATCCGGACATGAAGGTGATAATGCTGACAGGGCTGAGCGAGCCAGCCATTATTAAAAGCGCCGTTAAAAGCGGATGCGCTGGGTTCATGTTGAAGAATATGCGAGCCGATGAGCTTTGGGATTGCCTCGCCAAAGTGCAGCAGGGAGAGCTTTACCTGCACCCCGATGTGGAACGCATTATGATGAGCAATGCCATTGCAGGCAAAAACGACAGCAATTCATTCATACCCCGATTATCGCGTCGTGAGCAGGAGGTGTTGGAACTGATTGTGCAGGAAAGAACAACCCAGGAAATTGCGGAAGCGCTTTTTATATCCGTGAACACGGTAGAAACTCATCGGGCAAGCCTGCTCACCAAAACGGGTGCCCGCAATATAGCCGGCCTGGTTCGCATCGCTATTGAAAAGGGCCTGGTCTGATCCCTGTTGCAATGGAAAAGGCACAACGATCGTTGCGTCCGTCGCGACTCCGCTGCGTTCGTTGCGGTAAAACCCCTGCTTCCAAAACCTACCTCCCGGAAAACCATGATTTATTTAATTCCCGGAATACCATTACTTCTGCCGGCGCCAGGATGCAGAGGTTTGCAGTACCATTTTTTACCGCAAACCTGCATTTATGAAACTGTATTTTCTCACGGGACTTTTATTCATCGCCCATGCGGCCAGCAGCCAGATTGTTGACCGGAAAAAAGAAGAAGTAAAAGACAAATCCAACCAACGCGTTGAAAACCGAACATCGGAGGCCATTGATAAAGGCCTCGACAATCTAGAAAAGGGAATCGGCAATATTTTCAGAAAAAAAGATAAGAATAAGAAGAAAAAGGATAATGATACGAATGCAGACCGCCAGGTAAATCCTGTTGACACCGGCGATGTTCCAGATTTTACCCCATTCAAAGAAATCGATTTTGTGCCTGGGCAGCAGGTACTGTTTTTCGAAGACTTTCAAAATGGCCTGGGCCAGTGGGAAGTGAACGAGTGGGATCGTGGCGATGCCGAAGCTCCCGGCCTCAGCAACCTCAGCAACCACAAGGGCACCTGGTACAAATTGCCCCGCAAAGGCAATTTTTTCCCCGTGCGTCTCAACGATATTCCGGAGGAAGTAACGGTTGAGTACGATTTGTATGCGGATTTTGATGCCATGAGTGAAATGGAGGGTGGTCTGAATCTTATTTTAGTGAAAGCTCCTGTAGACCGGAAGGAGTTCAGCTTTCACTTTAACGATCAGCCCCAGATACAGCTCGATGTACATCCCTCCGGCACCCTTCTTTACGTGACGGCAACAAGGGAATATGGCCCCGAAGAGCGCGTATTGTACCGCCGCGATTTTAAAGACGAGTGGAAGAGAGGCGCCGTTCGCCGTATCGCTATCGCGCGAAAGAAAGCGCATATCAGCCTCTACATTGATGGGAAAAAATATGTTGACCTGCCTAATGGGCTTCCCGTGGCGGGAAACTACACCCTGTTGTTTGCTAGCAATATGTGGGGTGATGGACTGTACTTTACCAATATCCGAATCGCGAGCGGTGCTCCTAATGCTGTAAACGACATGGGCAAATCAGGAAAGTTTGTAACCAACAGTATTTATTTCGATGTTAACTCATCGCGGATCAAAGCCAGTTCCTGGCCTACCCTGAAGGAAGTGGCTTCAGCTATTCAATCCGTGGAAGGCGCCATATTGATTAGCGGCCATACCGATAGCGATGGCGACGATGCGCTGAATTTGGCCCTCTCCGCCAAACGCGCCGAAGCGGTAAAAGCCGCGTTGGTGCAGGAGTTTGGTATAGCGGCCCAACGTTTGCGTGCAGAAGGCAAAGGCGAATCGGATCCGGTGGAACCTAATACTACCGCAGGCGGCAAAGCAAAGAACCGCCGTGTTGAATTCACCAGGCAGTAGTGCAAACGCTTTCGTATCATCTACACAATCAGTTCTTAAATTCTTATCCCCCGGTCAACTGCTTTTTGCTCCTGGCCGTTGGGTTGCTTAGCCTCAGTACCAGGAGTCATTAGCGTGCACCCTTTAGATCCCGGAAATAGCAGGGGTTATGGAACGACAACTGATGCTTAGCAATGGAGGCACAAAACAGGATTTCCTTTCCACATACTTCTTCATTTTACTATTGCATTCCCGTAGTTGTTGATTAGTAATGCATTAGCGGATGTGACTTGAAGTAATTAATAATTCATGATTCATGAATCATGAATTATTTGTACATTGTGTCATGAATCATAATGGAATGCGTCCGCAGGATATTGTTATCCTGCTGAAAATTGTCAGTAAAGGCAGCCAACCCTGGCTCAACAAAGAATTGGCCGAGGATCTATATATAAGCGCTGGCGAAATTACCTACTCGCTTAACAGGAGCAGGCTCGCTGGGCTAATCAATGAAGATAAAAAAAAGGTGCATGTTCAATCTCTCCTGGAATTTATCCAATTCGGACTTCCATATGTATTTCCAACCGAGCCAGGCGGGCCCTCTCTCGGTATGCCAACAGCACATTCGCATCCCCTGATGCAAAAGGTTTTCAAGAGCGAACAAATCTACGTTTGGCCTGATGCCACTGGAAACTATTCCGGCATAAGCGTACCTACTCTATATCCCGGTCAGGTGAGGGCGGCCAAAAGAGATGAAAATTTGTATGCCATGCTGGCTATGATTGATGTGGTGCGTATCGGACGTGCAAGGGAAGTCAATCATGCCATACCACTACTAAAGCAAATTATTAATGATGCACAGTAAAGCAGATATTGTCACGATCAAAGCTGTTCATGATGCTTTGGAAGAATTGGCAGACCAGGTTGTTTTTGTAGGGGGCGCAACAGTGTCACTATATGCCCAGCGGCAGGCGCTTGAATTCAGGCCAACCGATGATGTGGATATTCTAATTGAATTATACAGCAGGGCGGAGTATATCGAACTGGAAGAAAAACTAAGGAACAAAGGGTTTGCACCGGATCCAACAGCAGGCTTCATAGGACGCTTTAAAATCGATGATAAAATTACAGTGGATGTAATGCCCACTTTGCCGGAAATTTTGGGTTTTTCCAATCCCTGGTATCCAAAAGCATTTGCCCAGGCAATAAAGAAAGAAATAGAGGAAGGCGTATCTATAAATATTTTTACGGCGCCCTACTTTATTGCCAGCAAACTGGAGGCGTTTAAAAACAGGGGTAAAAATGAAGAGGGAGAACTAGATGGAAGGTTTAGCCAGGACCTGGAAGATATCGTTTTTGTTTTTGAACACCGAACTGATATTTTCCAGGAAATGAAGGATGCTGAACCTGAACTCCGGGAGTACCTGCGGGCAGAATTCACTGCGCTCATGAACCATCCTTATTTTGAAGAATGGGTAGACGCTAATACAAGTTATTCATCTCCAAGAATGGTTCGTGTCATTTTATTTAGTATCCAAGAGTTTATCGAGTAAAATCTTAGGTGAACAAATTTCTGCCTTTGAAAAATACATCGTATTCGATGTGCCTTTTCTGATTATCGCTATATCCATTCTGCTGCATAGCTACCATTGGATCACAAACATAAAATTTCCCCAATCCCCGCAACGCCGTGTCAAGGTGTTGATCGCCACCAAAGGATAACATGACTTCATAAAAACGCCGATGAACCATGTACAACATCAGCCCTGAAAACGAATTTGTCGATCCATCGTTTTGGATTTTGCCATCACTGATTCCACCAAGGTAAAGGTCAAAAGAGGATGGAATATTCTTCATGAAATACTTAAAAGCGCCAGGAGCTGTAAACAACAGATCATCCTCAGCAATCAACACAGTTTCAAGTTGCTTATCCAATGCGTTCTGAATGATGCGTTGATGGGCAGACCTTATTCCTCGTTGAGGGAACTCACTATCCTCGATGCCATCCCAGAATTGAAATTCCTTTATGTCTTGTATTGCCAATTGACCTAATAGATGCTCGTACCTGTCATTGCGTCGAGGAAGATGAATGATATTAAGCCACATCTTGTTGTTATGTAGTACACAAACACAAAGAACCCTTTGCAAAGGGTTCTTTAAAGAATTCTGACAATCCCGACAATTCTATTAATCCTAATGTAGCCTCGTTTGGAATCGAACCTATGATTCTGAATCAGTTAGTTGTATCTTATTCAATAATGTTTCTGAACCTTAATTGAGGTTGTTTTGAGATGCTTTAGCATTGGTTTATTGTAATAAATTTACTGAGGACTGTAGTATTTAAACACCAATATTTGCATGCACTTATGATCACACAACCCAATTCACGGTGGGGTATTAAAAATACTGGCGAGGATATAACGTCACAGATGTTAGATATTATTAATAATGCCCAAGAGTTTATTATTGTTGGAGGGTATAACTTTAGTTTCAAAACTTCAGCTGGAGCGCGTCCTTTCTTTGATGCACTGGTTCAGCGGTTAAGAGCAGGTGTGGAAGTGCTAATGATGTTTCCACCAATATTACACGGGAAGTTTAATCCACAGCCGAAAATTATCCATTACTGCCTTTCTCAAGGAATAGCTGTTATTTTGAATCATCAAAATCATAGCAAATGGTTGTTGACTGAATCCCAGATTTATTATGGGTCAAGCAATTTTACCGATGCGAGCTGGCGCGATCGGGTAGAGGTGGTATCTATGCATGATCACACACACATCAATGCTTGGTGGTCACAGGAAACTATTAAAGACTTCAAAGACTTTTTGGACAAGGAAATCAAAGACCTGACTGCGAAACAAAGGCGAATGATTACCTATCGCGGATTACTGACATCTACCAGAAATGCATGGAGTAGAATAAAACCGCTCATTAAGCGTCTCAATCCTTCTATTGAAAAGGTAGTTGAAACGCAAGCAAACTACGATGAGGTGCTTGCTATTTTGCAGGAACAAGTTTGCGAATGGTTTTATTATTACAATGAAGATTATTTTTTGACCATTTTTGACTTGAGCAAAGACATTCTTAATGCTATCGATCAACTCTATGAGTACGCTTACACGGCGATTTATAATGAATCAGTTGTGTCTGATTATCGGGATGTTCCTGATTCAACCGTAAATGTTTACAACGACCTGCATTCTCAAATCATCAAAACAATCGATCAATCGATTGTTAATCTTCCAGATCTGCCTGACTATAACGTGACGCAGGGAGATCTTGGACAAGTAAATATTGGAAGAATCGATAAGATCGACTATTTATTAAAGAGAACAAATTAAAAGCATGGCATTGTACAGCTATCTACGTTGGATCAAGAACGTTAAACGGCACAATGGCAACGATTGGGCTTATTAGGCCGATGCCGACAATAGCGAATTTCCGCTCGCTTTTGGGCCCGACCATGCTGGCGGAGCTGCTAAGCCCGAACTAGGAGATTTGATTGTTCTTTTTCAGACAATAACAAACGAAAAAATAGCCTCGCCATCGACTTACCTCACACATCTTGTTGAGGTAATGACCGGGGAACCGGTGCCAACAGGTCGGGCTGATTATCCTATTGGTCGACTTGTCCGGGTTCTTGCCCGTGTTGAGCCAGCAACGCAATTGAAAAGCAATGTAATCAGACTAAGTTTTCAGCATGTTAGTAGTGGACAATTATGCGATATCAAGTATTTTAATCCAAGCGAAACCGAACTCACCAACAAACAACGGTTGATAGAATTATTTCTTCCTTATTTTTAATAAAGTTGAATACATTACAGGCATATTTTTGGTAACTGGACAACACAATAATGTAATTCCATCTGAAAAATAATCTCCTTTGACTATCGGACTGGAATTCTTGGTCTGATGCGAATTCTAATGTCATTATAAATGTCAGCTTGGAGATTCGGATGTACCTCGAGTGTCACTGCCATTACGTAAGGAATTTGTTGATCTTTAGCCAATCCGGGTGCATCTTCTTTACAATTAACACGAATCGGAAGCTCTGCTCCATCTAAAAAAGCTGATGCTCTTACCCCATCAAATATTTCGTGTTGGACGGTACCTCTATTAACAGTGTCATTGTCGTAAAACTTTCGGGATATACTCAACAGCGTTTCATGTGATTTATTAGGAAAATCAAACCATAGCTTAGCTTGGCGATATGTCTGGTTTAATGAATTGACTGGTGAAAACCAGGCTAACGTTACTGTGAGACTTCTCCATAAAGTTGAACCACTTATTGCGACAGGAAGAGGCAGATTAAATAAATGACCTTGTTCTGCAGTTAATGAACCGGTGCCGAGAAGTGTTACTCTTTTTTCAGTGCATTCGAAAATGCGCTCAGGAACTATGTTCCCATATCCCAAAAATCGAGTAATTAAATCTCTTTCATTTCCGTTTTGTAAATTAATAGCCGATCTTATTTCCTGCGCAGTAGTTTCGTTCCATGCAGCAGCATGCACAAGTAAGCTTTTGGCTGCTAATGCAAAAATGTTATTCGTGAGATTATTATCATAGCCACTTTCGATAAAATTCTCATGGAGTTTACCAGAAAGGTGCGATAGCATGGCCGCAGCATTGCTTGTTCCTTTGGAAAACACTGTTCCATTTAAGGCTCCATTTATAGAAGGCGCCGCTACTTTGATGCCAGGCTCATTGAAACCATCAATCCAAGAAAGAGCTGGGTTGCCGCCTCGCTGACCAAATAGAGCTCGTCCACCAGGCATAAGTACTTCAGGTTTTACACTTCTTCTATATCCCAAACCCATTCGGGAAAGCGGACATAAATGAGACGGAGAGCTAAATATCATTACCCTATTATTGGGTGTTTGAAAATCCAGGCTATCATGATCTGAGGCGCCCACCGTAATTGCATTAATTGATTCGGCTGGGGATATTACCTTTCGATGCCGATTGTTATTATATATGATTTTAATTGACTCGCTCTTTAAATCAGCTGCGTTAGCAAGTAATGTGTTAAAGGGGGCGATCACTCCTGAATAATCCAAATCGTCCGGGTAATTGCCGGCGCTGACAATAAAAAGTACATTGTACTTATAAGAAAGCCAGTCCAAAATTTTTCCCCATGAACTCATTGTATTGTCCAATACACGTGAGGGATCACCCATTGATAAGCTTATTACTTTAACGCTGGGGGCAACCGGGTCAGTATCACCTATCTTTTCAAAGAGTCTTCTGACTGCACTATGTATCAAATCAACAATCAGAATATCCTCCGGAATCAATTCTACGTTTCCTCTGAATGTTTGTGTTATCCTCATAATCGGACGAACATAGAGGCGTGATGTCAGAGGAGGATTATTCTGGTTCCTATCACCATGAATAATAAGGGAAGCCATGCCAGTGCCATGATACCTAGATGCCGCAAGATATCCTTGACTAAAATTATCCGGGTCATCGACCACAAGTCTGTTTGCAAGCAGCGTATGGTTTTGCACCGGCAGGCCATCGAATAAAGCCACGATGGGATCAGACAAAGCTTCGGGAGCTTCTTGATCAGGAGTATCTATTGTTTGGGCAGCATCGGATATTTTCACGGCACATTGACCAACAGGCCGTATATACATAATTTCTGCGGATTTGAAAAATTCAATATCCGTTTGCTCAGTCAGGTTGTTGAAAATCTGTATCGGAGCTCTGACAAGTAACCCATGATAGGCGATAGGTTCGATTACTGATTGGGCAACTATTTCACCATCGAACTCGTCCAAGAGTTCCTCAATTTTTGTAACAGCCTGCTGTCGCGCTTCTTCATCCTTACGGAACCATAATTCTATCTCAAATGGAACCCGAGCTTCTTCATGTTGGAGCCGGAAATTAATGTCTTCAAGAATTCCTGTTTCACCTAACCGATCCTGGAAGTTCCAAGGTCTTACGTCATGTAGCAAGCTAAAGAGATCTCTCCATTTGGTAGTTCCGTGATCAAATTTTCGGCTATATTTATAATTTCTCCAAAGCCGCAAAGTCTTCCTCAGTGCTTCATAATTGGTCATTACAAAAAAGAACTTGCCTCTTATCTGCTTTTCGGGATCGGCGTAGTAAAAAAAATCATTTGGATCAAAGTCCTGTTCCATTTCTCCCAGCCATTCAAGTTCCGATATCTTACGAACAGCCCTGAAAAAGTCCTGCACTAATCCTCTTGTTTCGAAAACCAGCACCATTTCCGGCTCAATTCCTGACACTTCTGATTGCAAGGATACTCGTTTTGCTCTTAACGTTCTTTCCAATGAATCAAATGATGGTTGAAGACGTTCAACCTGCTGCCTTTTAGTTGGCGTAGTAAACGGGCTGGGTGGGCCGCTAGATAATTTATACCGACCAACTTCTGAGGGAGATGGAAATATGAGGAGTGGCTTCTCCGGCATGATTAAACTTTGGTACCAGGTTTATAAGAAGAACTGATTTGTGACAATCGTTGTTTAGTCAGCTCTTTCAATTCAGTTGAAGAGTTACCCGATTGACTTAAGACGTATTTCCTGATAATGTCCAAGCATATATCACGCACTTCTGAAAAACTGAGGCCAGTCAGATGTTTTGAAATATAAGAAGAGCTATATCCAAATGATATTTCAAATTGTGATTGAAAATTATCCAGGTATTGCTGAATAGTCTTTTGAGTAGGCCTGGGCAATGTAACCTTTACCTGAAACCTTCGCCAAACTGCTCTGTCCAATAATTCAGGATGATTGGTGGCGGCGATAACGACAACGTAGCTTGGCAATTTATCAATCTGGAGTAACAAAGAACTGACCAATCGTTTGATTTCTCCGGTTTCATGTTTATCTCCGCGTTCTTTGCTGATTGAATCAAACTCATCAAAGAATAAAACGCATTCCCTTGTTTTAATGTAATCGAACATGCTTTTCAAGCGAAAGGAAGTTTCTCCCAGATAACTTGCAATAATATTTTCGTATTTAACAGAGAAAAAGGGGACCATTAATTCGCTGGCTATTGCTTCTGCTAGAGATGTCTTCCCATTTCCAGGTGGTCCTACAAAAAGAATCCTATGTCGGGGCTCTAAATTGTAAGAACGTAATAAATCTGTTCTATTCTGTTCCTGAACGATCTCCTGGCAAATTGTACTTACTGCACTACCTAAAACAAGATCATTAAGCCGTACTCGGGGCACTACCTCATAAACAAAGCTTTCCACCCGCGTATCGGGTTTAGTATTTCCATTCAGGTAGGTTGTAGTCTGATTGGCCACGGGTAGATTAAGGAGATTCAGATTATCTTCCAGTTTGTCGGCAAGTACATTATGTTGTTTTGATCGTTCTTCAGCAATAATCGCCTCAACCACCTTTTTGAACATTGGGCGATCTCCCTTTGAGCCTGATTGAACCAATTGAAGCAATAAATCTGACCGTGACATATATTTAAAACGGGAATTTCAACACAAAATTACTCTATTATTAATAGGCTGGCAAGTGATTTTACCAGAACGAGCAAGCCTTATTTTGACTAAGTTAGGGGTTTAATCAATATAGCCGGAAAATAGCCTGAAGGCTATAGAAGATTTGAAAGGCTGCAATTCTTTAGATGCCCAGGTTCTTAAAATCCGCTCTTTTAGTACCTTCAACAATCTCAGGAATATTCACTTCATAATAGTGTTTAGTGGTTTCCTGTTTTGTATGCCCCATCATTTTAGAAAGAACCGCGCCTTCCGCTCCGTAGCGTACCCAGAGTTGAGCATTTGTATGCCGAGCTACCTTATTAGAAATGCTCTTATTGATTTTTGCCAGTTTGGCGATTTCTTTTAAGTGGCGATTAAATACCGGTTCTTCGATTAAATGCGAGGTATCAAAAACAGTCTTGGAATGTTTGCCAGAACTATATCTTTTAAGTATGATACTTGCATATGGGAACTTAAAAATCGGGATAATGGTTTGGTTGCCATTTTTGTCTCTTGACCCCAATATTATGTTTCCATGTTCTTGGTCATTCAATAATTGGTCTTTAGTGAAAATGAGTAAATCTTTATAATAATAGCCGGTATAGATCATAAATAGAAAGATATCTCTATCCCTGGCAAGATGATGTTGATCGTCCGTAAAGGTCAGGTCCTTTAACGCCTTTATTTCATGCGGTTCAAGAAAAACTCTTTTTGCCTTAGGGACTTTAATTTTTACGTCATCAAAAAGAAACTCCATTTGTATTGAATCGAGATAGTTTTCTTTCCTAGCTTTCCGGATTACTTTTTTTAATGCTTCCATATATTTTCGGGCTGCCGCCCCTCCCAATTCCAGATCAACCTGCAGATATCTTAGGAAATCACGAAGGAAGTCGTTATCAATATCAGAAAAATGCACTTGTTTTTTGAATGCTCGTAGGTGATTGAGAGTGGTTCTGTATTTTTTAATTGTATTCTCTTCGAGTTTTTCTGGAGGTCGTTTAATATAGTTATCCATATAATCAAAGAAGGAATGCCGGTTGCCTTTCTTTTCCAAATACTGCATTAGACTCTCAATAGTAACACTCTTATTCGAATTATAGCTACGCTTAATCTGCTCATGAAGAACGGTTTTCTTCTCCATGATCTTACTGTTGATTTCAAAAGCAAAAGGGTGATTTGGCTTAACCCAATTATCATCTTCACCACTCCACTGATCCATTCTTACTTTTTGCGGCAATGGAACGCGATAGTAATTGCAAGACTTACCAATCTTTATTCTTATATGAATGGAGTATAAGCCCGAAATATTCTTTTCATTGCGCCAATTTATCACCACTGCTATTCTTGGAAGTACCATACTCTAAGGTAAGAGATAATTCTGATAAAACCGTAAACGAAATCGAAAACGAATTAACGGGAATAAACGAGAACTAACGGGAGTGTAAAAATGATGAAAGCCTTACCAGTATTGTATTTGGTAAGGCTTTCACTTATTTTTTATTATCGTTAAGAATCATTGAAAGTAGCCTCGACAGGAATCGAACCTGTATCTGGAGCTTCGGAAACTCTTATACTATCCATTGTACTACGAGGCCGGGGGAGACGTTTTACGTTTTACGTTGTACGTAATACGTTTTACGTTTTTGGGAATGAAAGAACTTGCTTTGCGAGCTGCCGGATTCTGATTTATACCAGGGATTTTGTATCCAAAACAAACCACGTAATACGTACTACGTAAAACGTACTACATAATACGTCCTCAAATCAGCCCTCCCGCATTGCTGCTGAATATTTTCACGGCAATGGCCAGCAAAATTACGCCAAAAAACTTTCTTACGGCAATTAATCCGGCTCCTCCCAATAATTTCGCTATGGCACCCAGCGATTTAAGTACTACATATACTATGATCAGGTTGGCCAGGATGGCCAGCAGCAGGGTGGTTTCGCCATAGTTGGCGCGGAGCGACATGATCGTGGTGAGCGTACCTGATCCGGCAATCAGGGGAAAGGCGATGGGCACCACCGTGGCCGCTTTCACATTCTGCTCACTCTTGAAAAATTCCAGCCCCAGCACCATCTCCAGCCCCAGGATAAAGATCACGATAGAACCACCCACGGCAAAAGCTTCCACATTCAGTCCCAGGATTTTTAAAAATGCTTCGCCTACAAAGAGAAATACGATCATGAGTCCACCCGAAATAATGGTGGCGCGGCCTTCATTGATGCCGCCCATCTTTTGCTTCAGCGAAATCAGCACCGGCACGGAACCGATGATATCGATCACCGCAAAAAGGGTAAAGCTCACGGTTAGCAGGTCGCCGAAATTGATGCTCATGTGCTGAATTTTGCGGTGAAGATTTGAAGTTTTGGGGAGAATTCCAAAATGTGCCGACAAACTACAGGAAGATATCTTCTATATTAATTTTGATCCTGAAAGCTATCGTAGCCAGCGGGATTAAGATGGAATGTGCTAATTTACCGGGCGACCATCTCCATTAATATATGCAGGAAGATATTCTCATTCAGATCAGCAATCGCCTCCGCGAACTTCGAAAAGATAAAAATATCACCCTGCAGGAACTGGCCGATAAGGCCGGTGTATCGAAAGGACTGATCTCGCAGGTGGAGAACAGTCGCACCATCCCTTCGCTGCTGCAGATTTATGTCTTTCTACACCAATTCAACAAATTCCCAAATTCTCAAATCCACAAATCCGCAAATTTTCTTTAGATTTCCCAACTCACTCCCGCCATAAAATTGAATCGTCGGGTATTGAATCCCCGCCAGTCGGTATAGCGCGTGTTGGTGATGTTGCGGAGGTCAACAAATAGTTTACCCTTTTCTTTAATTCGATATTCTGTATACAGATCCAGTACGGTATAACCTTTCAGTGTAAGGGGCGTACTGCCGTAGATAAATTCCTCGCGGTCGCTAACCGTACGGCTTTGCAGGTTCGCAGAAAATTTAGAATTGAAAGCATACCCCAATTGCAGATTGAGTGCGTGTTTGGGGATTCGATAAAGATTAAAATAACTGCTGTCCTTACCCAGGGCCGCACCCGTGCCATCGTAGGGCGAATTGATTTTGCCATCGGTATAAGTGTAGTTGCCAAGGATCGTCCATTTCTGCGACTTATAAGATGCTTCCAGCTCCACACCATAATTGGTTTGCTCACTGATATTTTGATAGCGGCTGATGAAGTTGACGGGGTCAACGGTGATGTATTGAATGGTATTGCGGCTGCGGCGCCAGAAACCTACCACGCGCAGGTCTAATTTCTGTATCGGCATAAAGCTGATGCCGGTTTCGGCGATTAGGCCCTTTTCAGGTTCAAGCGCAGTATTCCCGGCTGCCGGGTCAAAGAGCTGATAGAGCGTTGGCGCCTTAAAGGCGGTGTACAGGTTGGCAAATACCTGGCTCGTCGCATTCAGGCGATAGGAGGGGTTAAGGTTAAAGGTGAAATTGCTGCCATATTCCGAATGAATATTGAGGCGGCCACCCAGTTCCGTTTGAAAACCTCCTGTTGTTTTAAACAGCAAGCTGGCATAGGGGCTGTATTGCTCCATCGCGGCAGTCCATGGCCCCGACTCATAAGGACCAAAGGGCCCCTGCGAGAAATAGTACTGATAGGTGTTATGCGCACGAAAATCGAACCCGGTCAATAATTCCCATTGCTTCCAACGCATCGTGTGGTAGGCTTCCGCGAAATGCGTTCGACCGATATAACCGCTCCGGCTGAAATCCACATAGGGATTACTCTTGTAGCTGGAATCATCAGTATAGCGCCGCTCCACATAATTGAAATTGTAGTTCACCTGCAGCGAACCCTTTTCATGCTGATACACCAGACCCATCCCTCCCTGTGCCTGCTTGTTGCGGACGATATAGTCCCGCTCGTCGGTGAAGCCCGAAGCGTCGAGGTCGGCACGATAGGAATTGTAGCGACCCATAGCCTGCAGTCGCCATTTATCGCTCAATTGATAACCCAACTGGAGCTGGCTGGCGTGTTGGTTCGTGCCATCTTTATCAAAATGGCCATTTCCACTGCTGTCGGTAGCGGAAGAAAAACCATCTGTACTGAGGTGATTATAGGCGAGCGAATAGTTTAAGCGCCTGAACTGTCCGCTGAGCCCCAGGTCCTGTTTGAAAGTGCCATAGGAGCCACCGGCCAGCCCAGCCCTTGCTTTCAAAGGGGTCTTAATGTTTTTCCGGGTGATGATATTGATGACACCGGCCACTGCATCAGATCCGTAAAGCGTGCTTTGTCCGCCTTTCAGGATCTCAATACGCTCCACCTGGTCGATGGCAATAAAGTTCAGGTCGAAATAATTGCTGATAACAGAGGGGTCACTCACGGGGATACCATCGAGCAGAATCAGCGTATTGCCGGCCGATGCGCCGCGGATACTGCTGGTAAGATTGGTGCCCGGGGCGTTGTTGCTGCCGATAATGGTAACACCGGCCACGGTATTCAATACATCACCTAACTGCCGGCCGCTGCTGCGTTCAAGTTGATCACGGCCAATCACCGTGACCACTTTACCGGTTTCGGACTGTTTGCGCGCCGATTTGTGCGCGGTAATTACTACTTCATTGAGGAGGGCACTGCTGTCTTGCTGCGCAATGAGAGGGCTGCTGAAAAATAAGGCAGCCATCGTCAAAACTCTTTTGTTCATGCGAAAGATTTTGAAATGACTGCTTTCGGAAAAAATAGAAATATAAAGCGGTTAGCCTTTACATTTCACGCCTTTCACCCGAAAGCCGAATGTGCACCCGCCACAGGGCGGGCTGTCTGTGCACAGGCAGGTCTTCTGGCTTGAAATTTAAGGGCAACCTTCCCATCCGCCTGCGGCGGACAGTGGCAATAAGCCCTCAGAAACGTGAGGCGTGAATCGTGAGGCGTGAGTTACGAATTTGTGAATTTGAAGATTTGAGAATTTGATAGAAGATGTAAACAGAACAAATTCCCAAATTCTCAAATTCCCAAATTATTCACTCACGTCTCACGATTCACGTCTCACGATTCTGATTTCTCACAGCTACGGGGATAGCGCCGGTTTTGCACCGGACTTCCCTTTTAACCCAGGTATAACCCGGGGACCTGAGCGTTGCAAATGTAGGCAATTCGACTGTTCGTATATTTTCGGTGGATAAAATCTTAATCCGTTGATAGTCTATAGTTTTTCTGCCAGGCATATAAAATTGCGGTTGGTTGAATGTTGCACAAATCACTATGCTTTCAGGTAAGCTCTGCATATTTCGTATCGAAATATCCGGTTCTTGCTGTGAAAGTTTACCTTTTTCTTCAGAATATGAGGATTCTCTTCCAATTTTGTTCGTCGGCCGGGTCTAAGCCATTCCGACATAATCCAATCTCTCATGAAAAAGCTTTTGTACCTGTGTATGGGCTGCCTGCTGCCAGCCATGCTTTCGGCCCAATGTGGAGCCGGAACCAGCCAGGCGGAGCTCAACTGGGATCATATCGATTTCCTGCCCAGCAACAATACGCGTTATACCAGCTTTTATCCCAATTCAGCCTTTCCCTATTCGCAGAATTTCAGCATCGGCACGCGCAAGATGAATATGACCATGGCTCCACAGGCCAATATCACCCTGAGCGGAGAGAATACGACCAATGGCGCCCATGGCGGCAGCCCCGATGTAAGCGCCGGCGCGGATGTGGAGTTCACGACAACCAGCAGCTCCGCGACCACGATCACTTTTACCTTTGATGAAGAAGTGCAAAACCTGCGCTTTAGCCTTTTTGATCTCGACAATAGTCAGCGTGCAAGTTTTACGGCTACCAATGCCGCTGCAGCGGCACAGAATATTACCGTAGCGTTGGCCAATGGCACATCCGGCATTGCACTCTCCGGTACAGCCACTAACCGGATAGCGACCGCACCTTCCACCGGCTATGGAAATACAGACACAAGAGGGGCGATCAACATAACAATTGCCGGCCCGGTATTGCAGGTGGTGATTACCCTTAGCAATGCCACGGGCAATATCTGGCTTTCGGATATTGATGCCTGTGTAACGGGCAGTTTTCCCGCCAACTATCGAGAAGTGTCGCGCCCCTTCACTGGCCAGGCACAGTACGTGTTAACTGTGGTGAACAATAATATTTACTACACCAACCCGACCAATGGGCAATCTTATTTTCTTTTCAACGAACCTGCGCATAATCGCCTGAACTCAATGGCATATGACCCTTACCGGCGTAGGGTTTTCTATACTTTCAGTTTGACGGGTGGCAGTAATCCCGTGAATGATAAGACCGTTCGCATGTACGATGTGGACAGTAAGACCATTTCCATCCTGATACCCGATGTGAATACTTTTGGTATACCTACCTATGAGAATGGCGTGGAATCGGGTGCCGCCAGCTTTTACAATGGTTCGCTATACCTGGGTATTGAGGGCTATACAGGCGAGAGTTATGCGGCAAGCCGTAAGTCAACCGTCTGGCGAATTGATTTTGATGCATCGGGCAATCCCATAGCGCCGGCCAGCCAGGTATGGGGTGTTCTGGCCGACAACGGTACCGATGCCCAGAATATCCACGATTGGAGCGATTTTGCCGTGGTGGATGGTAAGTTGGTGGATTTTGACGGATCAGGCAGCGGCGATTACGACTATTATCATTTCGATTTGATGACCGGTGTGCAAACGGAATATACGCCCGTGGGCGCCGTGCCCAGGCAGGTTTCTGTTGGCTGGGACGACAATATCTATAATGTGAATACCAATATCGGCATGTACAACGGCACCACAGGAACAGGCACGCAATACACCAATTACGCGCCGCTGGGTCCTACCATACCTACCAGTGGTGCCAGTTGGGGTGATGCGGCAGGACCTTATCGACCTTTTCTTGATTTTGGCGATGCACCGGCCAGCTATGATCCCGATCCTTTGTCGCCAGCGTGCCATGACACACTTACCCCAACGGTATCTGGTACAAGGCGCAGGATGATACTGGGTGCGGAGGAAGATGTGGAATGGCTCAAACGCGGATTCACTACGGTGGAAGATAACTTTGAAGATGGTCTTTCTTTTGTACCCATCCTCTCACCGGTAACCGGCACTTATACTGCGCGGGTATCGGTGTACAATAACTGCAATACCAACGCCACCCTCCTGGCCTGGTTGGATATGGATGGAAACGGTCTCTTTGACCCTTCGGAAGCCATCACGCCCATCACCGTGCCATCATCATGGTCCGCGCAGGAGTTTGACCTGGTTTGGCCCACTGTGCCCAATATTCTGCTGAGCGGTTCCTACACCTACCTGCGTATCCGCATCACACGATCCAGCTATGGCATGGATGCGAATGATGCAACGGGTTATTATGATATGGGTGAGGTGGAGGATTACCAGGTTGTTGTAGACAATATGCCCCTCTCAACCCGGTTTATTGCGTTCGAAGCCTCGCTTTTTGATAATAACGCCATAGATCTGCAATGGCAGACCGAGGAAAGCCCGGAAGCCCTGGGTTATGAACTGGAACGCAGTGTGGATGGACGCAACTGGACTTTCCTGCACTATGTGGAAGCCAGCGGACAGCATGGAACCTTTACCTATCAATATATAGACAGAGCTACCCCTGCCGGCCAGCTTTGGTATCGGATTCGATTGAAGCAATTGGGCGGGCCGGATTTGTTTTCAGCGGAGCGAAGAATTAACAGGCCTGGAAGCATAGCTGCGCTTCAACTATTTCCCAATCCCTCGGCAGGTTTGTTTTACCTGCAATTTACATCTGTAAGAGCAGGTCAGCCCATACGCGTGCAGGTATTCAGTGCTGGGGGTGCGCTATTTTGGGATCGGCAAGTTCTTTCCCAAATTGGCCCGCAAAATCTTCCCGTGCCCGAAGCTGCCCACTGGCCAGCGGGTGTGTATTTGGTTGTGTTGTATCAGGATGGGGAGAGGTTGCAGGAGAAGTTGCTGCTGCGATAGCAGCGCGTGAATGCTAATAGGTTGGCGCGCCCATGCGAATGCGGAGACCATTTACCGCAATCCCGCACCGGCGGGACAAAGAATCCGCAAAGACCGCGACGAGTTGCTGTGTTCTTTAAATGGATTTGGGCCTGCGGAAAAATTGTAGCTAATGAACTGAAGTAACATACCCGCACACAGATCCTATCGTCGCGCCCGCCGCGGCGGGTTCGTGGCGTCCGTGGCGGTAAAGCTTTTTTGGGTTGCCAACAGGTTTCCATCGCAAGAGCAATTTCCCGCAGATTTTCGCAGATCTTCGGCGCAGATTATCGCTGAGTCCAAACAGTCTTCTTTACTTATTTTTTCTATTAACGAAGGACTAAAGGCTCTTAAAGGCATTGTATTTGATTTTGGTGTCGGCATTCACACGACCTCCCTTCGGGAGGTTAAATGATTCATACTCCTCATGCTACCCATACGCCCTCCCTTCGGGAGGGGCATAGGTAACAAGCGCGGAGTAATTTTTTACCTCCCGAAGGGAGGTCGTGTGAATGCTGGCGATAACATCACATCGAATCCTTTGAAGCTGTTTAAAGCGCTAGAGCATTTCCCGCAAATGGTCGCATTTTTTATTTCAACATCCATCCTCATTAAACACAATTTCTTTTTTACACGATCGGAGCCGCGCGCAGCGCGGCTCTACATTGCCCATAACTCACGCCTCACGATTCACGCCTCACGATTCTCACGCCTCACGATTCACGCCTCACGATTCTCACGCCTCACGCCTCACGATTCACGATTCTCACGCCTCACGAAGATTTAACATTTCCTATTCTTTCTCTGGCAAAGCGCTTGCACTTATAATATTTATCCTTTGAAATTTCTCCATCTTACTGGCTGCTTACCCATTGCTAAAATTTAAACTGGTTTTATGTGGAAGTTGTGTAAGCCCGGCCTCGGCCTGCTGGCCTTTTTATTCCTCTCATCATCAAGTACTCACGCACAATTCAGTAATGTTCCCCGCTGGCAGTTTGGCCTCGGTGCCGGCATGCTTATTTACCAGGGCGACCTAAGCCCGGAACAGTTTGGCGCCTACAAATCACCCCGACTCAGCCTCAACCTTATGGCAGCCCGACTGTTGAATCCTTCCTGGGCTCTGCGGGGAAACCTGGTGCTGGGTGGACTGCGGGCCAGCGACGCCAACTATGAGGAACCGGAATGGCGGCAGGAAAGAAATTTTCAGTTCCGAAGCAGTGTGGTAGAACTCAGCCTCACCCCGGAATGGAACATACTGGGACGTAACTACGATTCCCGGGGATTGGCACCCTATTTGTTTGCTGGTATAGGCTTTAGCTTTTTGAATATCCGTCGGGATTACAGTCAGTTCAATACCGCTTATTTCGGGGATGGTTCACCCATTCTCACCGGACTGGCCGAAGATGAATCCGTGAATCCGCCCAGGGGACTGTTTTCAGTGCCCGTTGGGGTTGGCTTGCGCTACCAGTTTTCCGACCGATGGGGCCTGCAGGCTGAATCCACTTACCGGTTTGTGGATACCGATTATCTCGACGGATTCAGCAGGGCAGCCAATCCGGAAAGAGGCGACAGTTATCACGGACATGCCATCAGTATCGTGTATCGGTTGGGTAAAAAGAATACGCTCGATTGCCCTCCGGCGCTTCGATAAGATTGATTAGTAAAACAGGTTGTTGTTTTTTAAAACAATAGCCAACTATAGGTTTAGTAGCATTTTAATAGTAGCAACATGACAAATGTGGTTAAGGCCAGGTTCTGCCCGGGACCTGAAAGAGGGATTACTGATGCGGGCTGGTTTCGAACAACCAGTCTCTTCAATGCGGATCGGTATATCAATCCCGACCGTGAATCTTTTGAATCCCTGTATCTCCTGAATGAGGAATCGCTGGCAGCGGGCCGCCACCTGGTGTATGAGTCGGCTGAAAATGCCTATGTGCTGATTATTCCCTTAACCGGGCATATTAAATACGCGGGCTTACGACACAATAGCTGTCCGCTTGAGCCGGGCGATGTATTGCTGGTACCTGCATCCCGAAGTCATAGTTATTCTATCGTAAACCTTGGCGAAACGGATGCTGCCTCCTACCTGCAAATTGCTATCCGCAGCACCGATGATCTCAACGATTTGAAGCCTCAGCTCCGCAAAACATCGCTATCGCAAAATCTGAGCCGCATGTTGCCGGTTTTGGATGATCGTGACCCTTTTCCTTTTCAGCTTGAGCTGGGCCAATATGCATCCGGTCTTCTTTGCCGGAAAGACTGGGGACAGTCTAACCAACACGTATTTGTGTACGTGCTGCGTGGCGCGATGGAGATAGATGGCCATCTGTTGCATACCGGCGATGCGTTTGGAATGCGCCATGCTGACCAGTTGCAGTGGGAAGTGTTGAGTGCCGATGCCCGCTTTTTGTTGCTGAGTTTCCCTATTCCTGGCAACCATTCCAATTTGGCTCAGCGTGAAGCGGAACCGGAAGGATGGAATGAATAAGCTATGCCGGCATAATAATTTCTTCCGGCAGCGGCGTTATAATACCGGCCTGCCGCAGCGTTAATATCATTGCCCAGGCTATAACCTTCATTCAATAAGTTGTCGACGCCAACATAGAGGTTCCACCTGTTTTTGGCAGACTGTGTTGTTTTCCATCCCAGGCGCCAGCCCAGCAAATGATAGGCTCCGGCTTTAGCGCTATTGGCATCGTTCAGAAAAATGGAAGAAGCGGCATAATAGGTAAGCTGGCTATACCAGCCGGCTGCTCCTGACAGGTCCGCTAAAAATGAAAAACTGCGTGCCGGAACCGAGGGTACGCGGTTGCCGGAGTAGTCCTGGTTATCCTTTTCATAATCACGATAGCGGAATTGATTCAGCGTAAGATCGGCCTGCAATACCAGGCTGCGCAACCATTGACTACCGCGAAGCAATCGTTGAAAACGGGCCTGTGCCTCCAATCCTTTTTGATGCACCCTTCCTGCATTTACAAAATAATCGGCGCCACCCGCATCACGCGCTTGTACCAGGGCTTTATCCAGGTTCAGGAAAAACGCGGTGGCTTCCAACTGCAATTGCCTTTGCCATAAATTATAGCGAACACTGAGTTCATAATTCCATCCCTGCTCTGCATCCAGGAAAGTGCTGATGACGCCGGTAGAGGGAAGCAATTCTGCCGTGGTGGGTGGCGAAAATCCGCGGGCCACCGACCCTAGCACATAAAGTTCGGGCGCCAGTTTCTTCAAGATTGCCAGCCTCGGCGCCAGTTCATTTTGATAACGCCTGCTTTGGGTAAGCACCGGGCTATCGGATAAGCGACGAAATACCACCCTCGAACGATTGATGCTGGCCCCTGCCGTAATAATCCAGTCTTTGGGCAATTCAAAATCGGTTTGCAGGAAAGCGGTGAACAATTGGTTGCCCACATCATCGTTGGTTTGTACAGGCCCGGGGTTTCCATTCACATTATCCGTAACCAGGGTATTGAAATCCCCTTGCTGAAACTCCGCACCAGCTATCCATTGCCATTTCCAGCGCTGGTAATTTTTTTCCCAGGTAAAACTGCTGCGCCCGCCCCATTGCGGTTCTATTCTTCTTTCATAATTGCGGACGGCGCTGTTCTTTAGCATGGAATAGGAAGCATACAAAACAGTCTGGTTGCGCAACAAAGGGCTGATCTGGTATTGATGACTAAAACCCGCGATCATGTTTTGTTGCCGGATGGCCGCGTCAATTTCTTCCGCACCCGGGAAAGGTCCTGCGGCCGGGCGGGCAGCACGCGGATCTGCTTCATATTCTGCCAGGGTTAAGCCACCCGGCGTTTGATAATAGAGGTTAGTATATAATATTGATGCGGTAAGTTGCTGTCGGTCGTTGAGATGCAATTTCGAAGACCAACTGAAATTATCCCTTCGCATGGCCGATTGCCGCCGGTACCCATCCGATTGATTATGGGCATAAGTAACCTTGTTGCTGTTTTGCTGCCGGCCCCAACTGCCAGTAAGAAAAATATTATGCAGGTTGTAGGAGCCCGTCATGTATTCCAGGTCAATACCCGGCGAGCGATCATCATGGCTATGCATCAGCAACAGGCCACCCGTGCCGGCACCATAAAGGCTGGATGCGGGACCTTTGAACAATTCGATTTGGGAAAAATTGTTCCAGGCAAACTGATTGAAATAAGTATTGCCACCGGCATCCGTGATCGGGATATCATTCCAGTACACTTTTATATTCCGCACGCCGAAAGGGGAGCGCAATGAACTACCCCGGATATTGATGCGATAGCTGCCGGGAGATCGTTCTTCCATTCTTACACCGGCAATGGAATTGAAACTATGGACCAGCGAAGTTTTATTATTCCGGTCACTGTTTTCGCTGCCGATAATGCGAACGGGTGCCGTACTGGTATTGGGTGGCCGGTATTGTTCAAAGGCGCGGATCCGGATTTCCTTTAGCTTGCCGATGCTATCTTTTTCCTGCGTAAAGGCCGCGATAGCGGTCAGCAGGAAAACGATTGGCATCAAAACTTTTTTTGGTTTTGGAATGCGCATAGGCTAACGAAGTTAAATGCTTATTTCATTACCTTCATCGCATGGGAACCAAAAATAAGCTGGGGCTTTTTTCTATAACAATGATCGTGGTGGGCCTGGTGATTGGCATGGGTATATTCCGTACATCCAAAGATGCGGCAGCGGCAGCGCTTACACCGGGAATGTTCTTTGCCGCCTGGATTGTAGGCGGGCTGGTGGCGATATGTGGCGCGTTAACTTACGCAGAGATTGGTAGCCGTTATCCCGTAACCGGTGGCTACTATAAAATATTCTCTTACGCCTATCATCCCTCCATCGCCTTCGCCATCAATTGCATCATTCTAATCTCCAATGCCGCTTCCCTGTCGGGTGTGGCGCTGATCGGTAGCGAGTATATTACTCCCATTTTGTTCCCGGGCAATACCAGCGATTTTGTACAGGCATTAATCGCGATGGGCGCCATCATTATTTTTTATGGCGTTAACCTCGCAGGCTTAAGGCTCAGCTCGCGCACGCAAAATATTTTGATGCTGGTGAAGATCGCGATGCTGCTCGTGTTGATCGCTTCCCTGTTTTTCCCTTCCTTATATAATGATGCGCCGGTTGCGGCCGTTTCCGCAGAACCCGATGCGCATAGCTTTGGTTTTATCTTGCTTTCCTTTGGTGTGGCGCTAAAAGCCACTTCCTTCACCTTCGGTGGCTATCAGCAGACCATCAATTTTGGGGAAGAAGTGGAGAACCCGCAACGCAATATTCCCCGCGGCATCTTTATCGGCATACTGCTGATTATTTCGCTTTATATGCTGGTGAGCTATGCCTATTACAAAGTGATTGGATTTAATGAACTGAAAGAAACTTCCGGTATCGCAGCCATCATCGCGGAAAAAATGTTTGGGACCACCGGTAAATATGTTTCATCCATCTTACTGTTTATCGCGGTGCTGGCTTATGTCAATGTTTTGCTGCTTAGCAATCCAAGGGTGATGTTTGCCATGAGTGAAGATGGAATTTTACCGGCATCATTTCGCAAGAAGGATGATAAGCGGGGCGTGCTCACCATCAGTCTCACCGTATTTGCCGCCATCTGTGTAATCGTATTGTTTTTTGCGGATAAGTTCAACGAGATACTCAGCTTCACCATTTTTCTCGATTCCATCGGCATGGCTACTTCGGCCGCTACCATATTTATTTTGCGCAAACGTACGCGGCATCTTGATGGCACAGGTATTTATACCATGAAACTCTATCCCATTTTGCCCATCATTTTTATTTTGACTTATTTGTTTGTGGGAACCGTAATTGCCATTACTGATCCCAAGTTTGCCCTGATAGGAACCGGTGTGTTTATCGCTTTCCTTGTATTGTATTTTGCCACCGAAAAATGGAGACGCAAAGCGGCCTGATATGGATCTTTCATATATCATTAACGAGTTGGGAGAAGATCGTGAGCAGTATTACAATGCCATCGCGCCGCCCATTATGCAGGCCAGCAATTTTGCTTTTGATACGGTGGATGCACTTGCCAAAGCTTTTGAAGATGAAATGGGAGGCTATTTGTACAGCCGCGGACTCAACCCCACAGTGGATATTCTTCGAAAGAAATTGGCGGCGCTCGATGAGGCAGAGGATTGCCTGGTCTTTAACAATGGTGCGGCCGCCATCTTCGCGGGAGTACTAGCCAATTTGAAAGCCGGCGATCATCTTGTGAGTGTGCGCAAGCCCTATACCTGGGCCCAGAAAATGTTTGATATTATTCTGCCGCGCTTTGGCGTGAGTTGTACCTATGTGGAAGGAGAAACACTGGAAAGCTGGCAGCAGGCTACCCAAGCCAATACCCGCTTTTATTATCTCGAATCACCCAATAGCTGGGATTTCCGCCTGCAGCCCATCGCCGCTGTTGCCGCCTTTGCCAGGAGCCGGGGTATTGTTACCATGATCGACAACAGTTATTGTACCCCTCTCTATCAAAAGGTAATTCCTTTGGGAATTGACCTGGCCATGCAAACGGCCACCAAATATATCAGCGGACATAGCGATACCCTGGGTGGTGTACTCAGCGGATCCAAAGCCATGATTCGCAAAATTATTGACAGCGAGTACCTCAATATCGGCAGCGGCATCCAGCCATTCAATGCCTGGCTGCTGCTGAGGGGTCTGCGCACGCTCCCTTCCCGCCTGGAAAGAATTTTTCAGTCCACCCAAATTGTGTTGGATGGATTGCGCGAAATGCCACGCATTGAATCCATCCTGTTTCCCTTTGATCCTTCCTTTCCCCAATATGCGCTGGCAAAGGAGCAAATGAAAGGCGCAGGCGGGCTAATGACCCTGATTTTGAAGGCAAAAAGCAGGGAAGAGATTGTTCGTTTTGCAGAGTCGCTGCAGCATATATTGATGGCAGTGAGCTGGGGTGGGCATGAGTCCCTGATCATTCCCAAATGCGCGGGCATCCCTGCGGCCGATTTCGATGCGGCCAATGCCGAACATCGCATGGTTCGTCTTTATGTGGGTCTGGAAGATCCCCACTACCTTTTGAATGATATCCGGCAGGCACTGGCGAAAATGGATTGATTCCGCTTATAAAAATCACAGGTCGGGCGGCTGTTTTCTTTTATTTTTGTCACATGAAGGTCAAAATGCTCATGGGTCTATTCCTGCTGGCCGGTATCACGGCTTTTGCACAGGAAAAATGGGACCTGCAACGTTGTGTGGATTATGCCCTGAAAAATAATATCTCGGTGCGGCAGGCCGATCTGCAGGCACGTTTTTCGGAATTGACGCTGAAGCAGGGACGATCGCAGCAATTGCCCACGCTGAGTTTCAACAGTAATGCCGGTTATCGGTTTGGATTATCCGAAAACCCCACTACCGGTATCCTGGAAAACAACCGCTTCTTTAATGTGGGTATGCAGGCGCAGTCGCAGGTTACGCTGTTCAACTGGTTTGCCCTGCGCAATAGTAATGCAGCGAATGAATTGAATCTGGAAGCGGCCCGGGAGCAAACTAAAAAAATCCAGAATGATATTGCGCTGAATGTGGCTGTGGCATATTTGCAGGTTCTGTTGGCGCGGGAACAGGTGAAAGTGGCGGAAGCCACGGCAAACCAAACCAAAGCCCAGCTAGAGCGTACCCGATTGCTGGTAGAAGCGGGCCAGTTGCCTGAATTGAACGCGCTGCAACTGGAAGCCCAGTTGGCACGCGATAGTGCCAATATCGTTGCCGGCAACACTTCCGTTACCTCATTCAAGCTGCAGCTAAAAGCTTTGCTGAACCTCGATGCGGCTGATGCCTTTGAAATAGAAACACCACCCGTCGGTTTGATCCCGGTAAAAAGCCTGGCCGAATTGCAGCCTGAATCGGTTTACGCATCAGCTATGGCCAATCTGCCCCAGCAAAAAGTAAACGAGTTGCGGATAAAAGCGGCCATTAAGAATATGCAGGCAGCAAAAGCAGGAATGTATCCTACCATAGCGGCTTTTGGTAGCCTGGGCACCAACTATGTAAATATCAAATCTCCGGTGCTGGGCCTGGGGCCCAAAACGGCCACGGGCGCTACCGTAACGGTAGGCGGTACGGATTATGATGTGGAAGCGCCCACGCGTGTTATTATTGGTGAAGAAGCTACTCCTATGGGGCGGCAATTTCGCAACAATTTCGGCCAGAACATTGGTGTCGGCCTCAGCATCCCCATTTTCAACGGTCGCGCCAACCGCACCAACTGGGAAAGGGCAAAATTGAATGTGAAGGATCTTGAGCTGGTGAAAGAGCAGGCGGACCGCCAACTAAAGCAGGATATTTACCAGGCTTATGTGGACGCAACGGCTGCATTGCAGCAGTTCAATACCAATCAAAAAGCCGCCAGCACCAGCGAAACGGCTTATAATTTTGCGATGAAACGATTTGAACAGGGACTACTCAATACCTATGATCTTCGTATCAGCCAGATTGAACTACAATCGGCCCGCGTTCAGTTGTTGCTTTCGCAGTTCGATTTTGTATTTAAGATGAAGCTCCTCGAGTTTTATCGCGGTCAGGGCTTAAGTTTATAATAGTTATCATTCATTCCACAAAAAGGATCATCATGAGTAAAACGGGAATTTGGATATTGTCAATCATCGGTGGATTGATCGTTGTTTTCGCAGCAGTAAAAATTATTGGCGCCGGAAAAAATAAGGGGGTGAAAGTAGCGGTGGAGAATGTGGAGTCGCGCACTATTGTGGAGACAGTTCCGGCCACGGGACAGATATATCCGGAAGTGGAAGTGAAGATAAGCCCTGATATTTCGGGTGAAGTGGTGGAATTGAATGTGGAGGAAGGGGATAGTGTTCGCAGAGGTCAGGTGCTGGCAAGGATCTTCGCAGACATATACGCATTGCAAAGAGACCAGGCCGCCGCGCAGGTGGGGCAGTCGCAGGCAACGGTAGCCAATAGCGAAGCCGCACTCGAAGCCCTGCGTGCCAATATGGTGCAGGCGCAGCAGGCTTATGATCGCAATAAAGTGTTGTATGAGGAAAAGGTGATTTCAAAAGCTGAGCTCGAGCAGTTTGAAACCACACTCCGTTCGGCTAAAGCCAATTTTGCCGCGGCGGAACAAAATATCAAAAGCCTCAGGGCAACTGTTCAGGCCGCGCAAACCGGTCTCGACCGTGCCAATAAAGACCTGAGTCGCACCACCCTGGTGGCGCCCATGGATGGGGTAATATCTTCCCTGCTCATCAAGCGTGGAGAACGCGTGGCGGGTAACAGTTTCAATGTAGGTACGGAAATGATGACCGTGGCCGATATGAGTGTGTTGGAAGTGCGGGTGAGTGTTGGCGAAAACGACATTGTGAAAGTAAGCATTGGCGATTCAGCCGATATTACGGTGGATGCCTATAATAACCGAAAATTTCGCGGGATAGTTACCCAGATTGCGAGCAGCACCCGGAGTAGCGCAGTGGCAGCCGCCAGCAATGAAGTAACGAACTATGAAGTGCGCATCCGTCTCGACAAAAGTTCCTATGCCGATCTCATCGATCCTTCCAAGCCGCGTAAATGGCCATTTCGTCCCGGTATGAATGCGAGCGCGGAAATCAAAACACGTCGGGTGCTGAATGTATTATCCGTTCCCATTATTGCAGTGGGATCGCGCATCAAGGGCACCGAAGAATCGGTGGCGCAAAAGAAAGAAGGGCAGGCCAATGCTTCCGGAGGTCCCAACGATGAAGCACCCGTGGTATCCGAAAGAGATGAAGTGGTTTTTGTGGTGCAGGCCGATGGTACCGTTAAAAAAGTGCTGGTAGAATCCGGCATACAGGATATCAACTATATCGAAATCAAAAAAGGCCTGAGCGGTGGAGAATCGGTAGTGGTGAGCCCCTATACTGCCATCAGTACCACCTTGAAAGACGGGATGAAAGTGAATGTGGTGAAGAAAGAAGAGTTGTTTGGTAAATAAAAGGCGGACCCATCATGAACGCAATCCGATTTGGGATCATTGGCAGCGGTTCCTGGGCAACGGCTCTGGCCAAAATTCTGACTGATAATAAACAGGAGCTTCGCTGGTGGGTACGTAATGAACGCTACCGGGAGCAGCTCAGGCAAAGAGGCCACAATCCCGCGCACCTCACCACGGTGCAGTTCGACAAAAGCCTTATTCATCTCCCGGCAAAGCTGGAGGAGGTGATCAGCGACTCGGATCTGCTGTTGATGGCGGTACCCTCTGCTTACCTCTCTAACACCCTTTCAGCAATTGATCCTTCATTGATGAAAGGAAAAAAGGTATTATCGGCCATCAAGGGACTGATACCCGGACAAAATATTTTGCTCAATGAATACCTCCGGCAAAATTTTCATATTCCTCTCGAAGATTATTTCGCCGTATTGGGTCCCTGCCATGCGGAGGAAGTGGCGGCCGAGAAACTATCCTATCTCACTTTTTCAGGGGTGGACATAACGATGGCTTCGCAACTGGCTTCCCACTTTACCACGCCCTATATCAACGCTATTGTCAATCACGACATCATTGGCGTGCAATACGCTTCGGTCCTGAAGAACATTTACGCCATTGGCGCCGGTATGGCGCATGGGCTGGATTATGGTGATAATTTTCTGAGCGTATATATCGCCAATGCGGCCGATGAAATGGCTGAATTTCTGCGCAGCTTTGGCGCCCTTGATATTGTGGTGGGCGAACACCAGGGTGAAGATCCCTATACGCATCGCAAAACGCCCAACTACGCCGCTTCGGTGTACCTGGGCGATCTGCTGGTAACCTGCTATTCCCTCCACAGCCGCAATCGCAGCTTTGGCAATATGGTAGGCAAAGGTTACAGCGTGAAAGCCGCGCAATTGGAGATGAATATGGTGGCTGAGGGTTACCATGCTTCGCGTTGTATACACGAGATTAATCAGCAGGTAGGTGCATCCATGCCCATTGCCGAAAACGTTTATCGTATTCTTTGGGAAAGCCTGGCACCTGAAGAGGGATTCCGTGCCATTGAGCAGGTGATGATTTGATCAATCCACAAACAGACCCGCCGCTATTCCATCGGCAAATATCTTGCCTTCGCGGGTAAGCAGGACGCTGTTGTTGTTAACGACTACCATATTTTGCTCCTGCAGACGGTTCAGTTCTTTTTCCAGCGTTTCCTTCCATTGAGCGAGGGTAGCGGCAGGTATGTCGCGCATCTCCTTCCACAGCTCCTCCAGGCTTATGCCTTCCAGCGTGCGTAGCCGAATCATCATATATTCGTTCCAACGTTGCTGCGGACTCAGTTGCTCTGTTTCCACCGGGGCAGTTCCTTCCATGATGGAGCGGATATACTTGGTGTTGTTGGCAACATTCCACCAGCGTTGGGTGCCGTCATAGCTATGTGCTCCGGGGCCCAGGCCCAGATAGGGCTCCCCTTTCCAGTAGGAACTATTATGCCGGCTCCGGTAGCCCGGCTTTGCGAAATTGGAGATCTCGTAATGTTCAAATCCCTGTTCCTGCAGGAAATCGGTCATCTGGTAAAACTGCCGGCTTTGTTGCTCCGTGTCCACATCGGGCGATTGTTTCCGCTCAATCATCCGATAAAGTGGGGTCCGCTCTTCTACCGTCAGCGCATAACAGGAGAGGTGGGTGATACCGAGTTGCACCGCGGTCTGCAAATTCTGCCGCCATTTTTCATCGGTCAGTCCGGGACTGCCATAGATCAGGTCGAGATTAATCCGATCAAACTCCTTCACCGCTGCTTCCAGTGATTCAATGGCCTGCCCGGCATGGTGTGCCCGGTTCATCCAGCGCAGGTCTTCTTCATAAAAGCTTTGCACGCCCATGCTGAGCCGGTTTATACCCAGATTCTTCCAATGCCGCAGCTTTTCGGGGCTGCAATCATCCGGGTTGGCTTCGAGGGTTATCTCCGCATCATCGGTCCAGCCAAATCGCCGACGAACGGCATCCAAAATTTGCTCCAGTTCATTTTCCAGCAAAAGACTGGGAGTGCCGCCACCAAAATAAACGGAGGAAACGGGCTGGTTATAAGCCGGATACATTTCCAGCTCTTTCAATAAAGCCGCTATAAATTCGTTCTTGTAGCGCAGGCTGGTGCTGAAATGGAAATTGCAGTAATGGCAGGCCTGCTTACAGAAGGGAATATGGATATAAATGCCGGGCAAAGGATAATTTGGGAAATTTGAGATTTTTGGGATTGAACAAGACTGCAAAAATACTACTGCTTTGGGTACTTACCAGCATACCATTTATAATGCTGGCACAGGATAAGCCTTACCGACTTCACCTGCAAGCCACCGATATGGATTCGGTGGAAATGCATATTAAATTCTCCATTCCCCTTACTTTCGATAGCCGGGATGCCTGCCTTCTCTTTCTTAATCAATTGCCCGATCAGCTCAAGCAAAAGGGATATATGACCGCTTCGCTTGATTCGGTTTGGATGGACTCGACCCAGGCGCGGGCACGAATCTTTATTGGTGAAGCCTACAACTGGACCCATCTTGATACGCGCACGGTGGATCCCGACCTTTTGGATGCAGTAGGGTGGAGGGATCAACTTTTTAAGAACAAGCCGCTGGCATTCGAGAGCATACAGAGTTGGCAGGACCGAATGCTGAACTACCTGGAAAACAATGGCCACCCTTTTGCACGGGTATGGCTCGACAGTGTGCAACTGACTCCCGAAGGAGTAAGCGCAAGATGGAATGTAGACAAAGGCCCCGCTTATACATTCGATAGCATTCGCGTTTATGGCAATGCCAAAATCAGTAACGATTTTCTGCAACGCTACCTGGAAATGCGCAATGGCAGCCGTTTTAGCAAGGAAAAATTATTAAGGGTGAGCCGGATGGTTCGCGAGCTGCCCTATGTGGAAGAAGAACAGCCGGCCAAATTGGTATGGCTCAATACCGGCGCCATACTGGATATGTACCTGCGGCAAAAGCGCAGCAGCCAGGTGAATGTGCTGATTGGTTTTTTGCCCAACAACGATCAGCTATCCTCCCGAAAATTACTGGTAACCGGCGAAGCCAATCTGAACCTGAAGAACGCCCTTGGTGCCGGCGAAACCATCGGGCTCAACTGGCAGCAACTACAGGTGAACTCACCCAGGCTGCATATACAATACCAGCATCCCTATTTGTTTCAATCCGCCTTCGGCCTCGATTTCTCCTTCGATATGTTTCGTAAGGATAGCACTTTTCTAAATGTGAATTTTCAATTAGGCGCGCAGTACATCTTAAATACAAGGCAGTCGGGTAAGATTTTCATTCAGCGATTCCAGGGAATCGTGAATGGCGTTAACCTCAACCGGGTATTGCAACAGTATCGTTTGCCGGAAGAAGCAGATATGAGCGCGGTGAACCTGGGTTTGAATTATGAATACAATTCCACCAACTACCGCCTTAACCCCACCCGCGGTAACGAATGGACTATAACGGGAACCGTGGGAACGAAGAAAATAAGGCGCAACAATCAGATACTCGAATTAAAAGATCCATCCAATCCCGGTTTTGATTTCGGCAGTCTCTACGATACGCTCAAAATGAAAACCTATCAGTTTCGATTGGAGACTTATGCGGCGCATTATTTTCCATTGAGCGCGAAAGGAAGGACTACGCTTAAGACCAGTGTTACTGCCGGCTTTTTGCAAAGCGCGAATATTTTTCGAAATGAATTGTTTCAGATAGGAGGTTATCGCTTGTTGCGGGGATTTGATGAGCAAAGCCAGTACCTCTCCCAGTTTGCTGTGGGTACCGCCGAGTTTCGGTACCTGGTGGGACAGAACTCATATTTCTATGCATTCACCGATGGAGCCTGGGGTCGCAACAATAGTCAGAACACAGATGTGAGTTATACCTATTTTGGAACGGGCCTTGGGCTGGCCTTTGAAAGCAAAGTAGGCATTTTCAACCTGGCCTGGGCCGTGGGCAAACGCAGCGATGCGGAGTTTAATCTGCGCCAGTCGAAGATACATTTCGGGTTTTTGAATTTCTTTTAGGGCATTCGGGGGATAAAGGGCAATTTTGCGCAAATTTGTGGAGTAGTAAGTAGTAAGTAGGAAGTAGGAAGAATGATGTAGTAGGTTGGAAGAATGCGAAACAAATGCCAGGCATTGTAGGGAGAATTGTGAACCATAATTCCGCTCCGTAGGAGCGGGTTATCGGTAGCGGGTTATCGGTAGGGCGGGGCGATGATCCAATGCGTGATACGTGAGGCGTGAATCGTGAGTATTTGGTGGATGATATGATTGCTCTTGGTATGGTAAATAATATCTGCGAAAATCTGCGCATTAAAATCTGCGCTCATCTGCGGGAAATCGCTCTTGCGCTTTGAAGCTGTTGAAAGCGACGAAGTGTTTCCCGCAGATTTTCGCGGATCTTCGGCGCAGATTTTCGCAGATATTTTCTATAAGAAATAAGGGTTCAAGATTCCGCATTATCATCAAACATTCACCCCAAACTTTAAACTCTAAACTTTAAACCTTAAACCCTCAACGAATCAACAAATAAACAAATCAACAAATCAACAAATTCTTCCTCATATTACTATTTACCCTCGCATCGCTGCCAGCAATGGCACAGCAGGATACGGGTTTTGTTGCGCAGGATAGCAACCAGGTACAATTAGCACCCGTAGGTACTCCTATTGATACCATTATTCCCACCGAGCGAAGCCTTCGGCCGGAGCCCCGGGTTACTCGGGGTGAAATGGATATGCGTATGCCCCTTTTGCCACAGATTTGGCAATCGCATCCTTATTTCGATTTTAACGCCACGCCCGATGCCCGCAGAAGTCCGCTCAAACTTTTCTTTGGCAAAGAAACCATTTTCTATGTCATCATCGCCCTACTGTTGTTGTTCGCTACCCTGCGCAATGCCTTTGGCAAATATTTCAATGATTTGTTCCGGGTATTTTTCCGGACCACGCTGAAGCAGCGACAGATCAGGGATCAGTTGATGCAAACCCCATTGCCCTCCCTGGCTTTTAATGTTTTCTTTGTCGCCAGTGCCAGCCTCTATATCGGCTTCCTGTTGTATGATTATTTCTCCTTCCGTCCTGTGGATTCCTTCTGGTTGTTTTGCTTCTATGCTGCCATAGGGTTGGTGGCCATTTATTTCGTCAAATTCATCGCGCTCAAGCTCATGGGTTGGATGTTTAGCGTGCAGCAGGCGGCGGAGTCCTATATTTTTATTGTCTTTATCATCAACAAGGTATTGGGTATATTTCTGCTGCCCTTCCTCGTATTGCTGGCTTTTGCGACAGGGCCCCTCTATTCAATAGCGCTGGTACTTTCCTGGGTCGGCATTGTTATATTATTTTTATATCGCTTCATTTTAGGCCTTTCCGCCGCCCGTAAAGAGGTCAGGTTCAACCTTTTTCATTTTGTCATTTACGTAGCTGCCTTCGAAGTGGCACCCATCTTCCTGCTATATAGATTGCTGATATTCCGCTTTTAAGCAGAAATGCTTAGCTTTGCACCCAATTTAGCCGACCTTATTATGGTAAAAAACGGGGAAAAGAAAGCCGATCACAAGGCCAAGACGATTAAAAAAATCCTGATTACCCAGCCACGACCTGAAAGTGAGAAGTCTCCGTACTTTGAACTGGAAAGGAAGTACAGTGTAGAACTGGAGTTTCAGCCATTCATCAGGTTGGAGGGTATCCCTGCCAGGGAGTTTCGGAAACAGAAACTGGATATTCCGAACTTTACGGGAGTCATCTTCACGAGCCGCAACGCCATCGACCACTTCTTCCGCACCTGCGAAGAAATGAAAGTGAGTGTTTCGCAGGATACCAAGTATTTCTGCATCACTGAAGCGGTTGCACTCTACCTGCAAAAATTCATCCTCTATCGTAAGCGAAAAGTTTTTTATGGAGCCGATGGCACTAATAAAAGCCTTTTCGATGTGATCAATAAACATAAGAACAACGAGAAATTTCTCTATGTATGTTCTGAAAACCAGCAGGACAATGATATCGTAAACTGGTTGAAGGCCAATGAATGTGAGTTCTCGCTTGCTTTCATGTATCGTACGCAGAGCAATGATGTGAAGGAATTGCTTTCTTCCACCGATTTCGACGTCATCTGCTTTTTTACCCCCAGCGGTATCCGCAGCCTTTTTGATAACCTGCCGAAGTTTAAGCAGAACGGCACTGTGATTGGTGCTTTTGGCAGCAATACCCTGAAGGCGGCCGAAGAGTTTGGGCTCACACTCGAAATTCGGGCGCCTCAGCCCCAGGTCCCCAGTATGGTAGCCGCACTTGATCAGTTTCTTGCTGAAAAAGTGAGCAAATAAAAAAAATGGCCGGTAACACCTGCCATTTTTTTTATTGAGGGCAGATTGATTGGAACTACCCGCTATTTTCCCTGATTTTGGGGTAAATTGCCTGTTGGCTTCAACCAGAAGCTTCAATACCCAAAATTCACGGCATGCCCAATCGTCTCGCTTTCGAAAGCAGTCCCTATCTTCTCCAACACGCGCACAATCCGGTCGACTGGTATCCCTGGGGCGAAGAAGCCCTGGAGCGGGCGAAGCGGGAAGACAAACCCATCCTGGTCAGCATCGGCTATGCCGCCTGTCACTGGTGTCATGTAATGGAGCGGGAAAGTTTTGAGAATGAGGATACCGCGGCCTACATGAACGCGCACTTTATCAATATCAAGATCGATCGCGAAGAACGGCCCGACCTCGATCATATTTATATGGATGCCGTGCAGTCGATGACCGGCAGCGGCGGCTGGCCCCTGAATGTATTTCTTACACCCGGGCTTGAACCTTTTTATGGCGGCACTTATTTTCCTCCGCGGCCCCTGCCCCAGCGGGCAAGCTGGCAACAGATTCTGGAGGCGGTAGCCCGGGCTTTCGCCGATAAAAGAGATGAGATAGAGAAACAGGCAGCACAATTGACCCGGCACCTGCAGCAGGCAAATGCCTTTGGCAGGCAACAACAGACGGATGCAGAGCAGCTTATTGCGGGAAGCAGCGTGTCGGATGCCGTTAACAACATTATGAATACCGCCGATCGGGAATGGGGCGGATTTGGGCGACCCCCCAAGTTTCCGCAAACATTTACCATTCAGTTTTTGCTGCGTAGTTCCTGGTATATGGCAAAGGGGAAGGATGATGTTGCCGGCGATATTGCGGAAGATGCACGACGGCATGCACTGCTTTCCCTTGACCGCATGATTGGCGGCGGCATTTATGATCAACTGGGTGGAGGCCTGGCGCGCTATGCTACCGACCGGGAATGGCTGATACCCCATTTTGAAAAAATGCTTTACGACAATGCCTTGTTGCTGTCGGTCCTGAGCGAGGCCTACCAACTAACGGGATATCAACGGTACCGGCAGGCAATGAACGGGATTATTGGTTTTGTGGAAAGAGAGTTGATGCATCCGCTGAAGGGATTTTATTCCGCGCTGGACGCAGACAGTGAAGGGGAGGAAGGAAAATATTATGTGTGGAGTCTGCAGGAAGTGGAAGAGTGCCTGGGAGCGGATGCTGCATTATTCTGCGAGTATTATTCCATAACCAAGGAGGGCAACTGGGAAGGAAAAAATATTCTCTGGGTCAGCGAAGAACTGGAATCCTTCGCCCGGAAAAATAACCTGTACGCGGATGAGCTGGCGCTGCGTCTGCAAAAAAGTCGGGAGCTACTCCTGGCCCGGCGTGCGGTTCGTGTGCGCCCCCAGTTGGATGATAAAGTGCTGCTGGGTTGGAATGCGCTGATGAATACGGCTTTGTCGAAAGCCTATGCGGCCACCGGCGAAGAAAGCTGGCGCAGACTGGCCGTAGATAATATGGATTTCCTGCTTCGTGCGTTCAGGGCGGGGGAGGATTTCAGGATGCACCATAGCTGGAAGGAAGGCAAGGCCAAAGTGCCTGCCTTTCTCGACGATTATGCCTGGCTGCAGGAAGCCTTAATTCAGTTGGCGGAAGTTACCGGCGATCATCATTATCTGCGCAGGGCGGAGGATTTGATGAAGCGGGTACTGGATGATTTTAGCGAAGAGGAGAGTGGATTATTCTTTTACACCGCAAGCGGGCAGGCCAATATTATTGTACGAAAGAAGGAAGTGTACGATGGCGCTACCCCTTCCGGCAACGCGGTGATGGCGCAGAACCTGCATCGCCTGGGCATATTGCTCGACCGGCCGGCGTGGAGGGAACGGTCCGAAAAAATGCTGCTTTCCCTGGGTCAGGCCCTGATTCGTTATCCCGGTTCATTTGGTTGCTGGAACCGTTTATTGCTGGAAAAACTGGCCGGCACCACGCAGATCGCCATTGTTGGGAAAGACTACCCCTCGAAACTTCCATTATTGCTAAAAGAATTTTTTCCCCATCGGGTAATTATGGCAACTTTTGAGCCGGATCCGACGTTTCCACTATTGCGCGGAAAGGAGGGTGGGGAAACAGCTATAATATATGTGTGCAGGAATTTTGCCTGCGAAAGCCCCGTAACTTCAACAGCAGCAGCTATATCGCTGATAGACAGGGCAGGGGGTACAAATAATTTCCTGTTAAAACAATAAAACAGGCTCCGTATTCGTTAGAATATTTACGTCGTAAAACCCGCTTTGGCCAATTAAATATAAATTGTAACCTTGTGTTTCCGAAAAGACCAAAATATTATATTTGCCCAATACCCTCTAAGTGTATGAAAATGAAAAACCCTATCTATGCGCTTCTCGCAGTAACAAGCATCCTGATGCTTTCGAGCTGTGGGATCCTGGGAAAAAAGAATAAGGGCGGCACCCTGCCCAATGACGGACAGGTGCACGGCATTTCGCCGGGCAACCGCTATGTTCTGCCAAAACCCCCGGGTATGGTCTATATTCCGCAAGGCACATTCCATATGGGCCCCAGCGATGAAGACCCTGCTTATGCATTCAGTGCCCGTAACCGTTCCGTATCCATTAGTGGATTTTGGATGGACGCCACCGAAATCACCAACAATGAATATCGCCAGTTTGTGTACTGGGTGCGCGACTCCGTTGCTGCCCGCAAGCTTGGCCATGTGAAAGCTGGTGCGGATGGTATTGAGTACGTGGACTGGGAGAAAATGAAAACCCTGAAATGGGATGATCCCAAAGTAATGGAAGCGCTCGCAGGTACCAACCTGATTCTTTCTCCTGAAGACCGTGTGTTTGGTAAAAAGGAGATTGATGTAGCCCAGCTCATCTATCATTCCGAAGTATTTGATCTGAAAGAAGCAGCGAAGCGTGAGAATCAGGGTCAGCCCCGCTCCAAGTTTATCGTTAAAAAAGACGTTCAAATTTATCCCGATACGCTGGTTTGGATTCGTGACTTTACGTATTCTTACAACGAACCCATGACCAAGCGCTATTTCTCGCACCCCGCATTCGGTAACTATCCGGTAGTGGGTGTAAGCTGGAAGCAGGCTACTGCTTTCTGCGAATGGAGAACCCATTTCCTCAATGCCTGGCTCGATGGTAAGAAGCGTACACAGGAATCCGATTTCCGCCTGCCTACCGAGGCTCAGTGGGAATACGCTGCCCGTGGCGGTCGCTCACAGTCGATGTTCCCCTGGGGTAACTATTACCTCCGCAACAAGAAAGGCTGTTTGATGGCCAACTTTAAACCCGGCCGTGGTAACTATCCTGAAGATGGTGGTTTCTACACTGTACGTGCCGATGCTTACTGGCCCAACGATTTCGGTCTGTATTGCATGTCGGGTAACGTAGCGGAATGGACATCTTCCATCTATTACGAAGGACGCAACAACTTCCAGCACGATATGAACCCCGATGTACGTTGGAATGCCAAGGATGACGATCCTCCGCTGATGAAGCGTAAGATCATCCGTGGCGGTAGCTGGAAAGACGTGGGCTATTACCTGCAAACCGGTACCAGCACTTATGAGTACCAGGATTCAGCGAAGTCTTATATCGGCTTCCGCAGTGTAATCGACCTGCCGGCTGCTCCCCAGAAAGGCCGTCGCCGCTAAGAAAATCTTTCCCCCAAAAAAAGGGTCGCCATGCGACCCTTTTTTTCCCTCAATCCACAACAATTTTTGTGCACGTTCAACCGTTTTAGTTAAAATTTAATAATCTATCAAAAACGAACCCTTTATGAATTTCTTTAAATCCCACAAAGGTCAAGTTGTACTGAACTTCCTTTTCAGCTTCTTTGCCGCTGTCGTAATCTTCGCGGCGATGATGAAAATTCTTCACTGGCCCGGAGCGGATTACGCCATCATGGTGGGTCTGATCGCTGAGGCCATCGTATTCCTTGTAATGGCCTTCCTGGTTCCTCCTCCCGAAGAACCCCATTGGGAGCGCTATTTCCCCGGAATCACCATTCACCCCGACCTGGATCCCGACTTCAAGCCTACACCCCTTTCACTGGGTGGTGGTAATAGCGGAAATCCCGCGTTGAACAAACTGGAAGACATGCTGCGTGATGCCGACATCACACCAGCTAACCTGGGACGCCTGAGCGAAGGATTTAAGAAATTCGGCACTACCGTTGAAAAGATCGCCGACGTAACGGATGTGGTAGCTGCAACGGGTGACTATACCAATAAAATAAAAGAAGCGGCCGCTGCCCTGGGCACTATGAAAGATGCTTACCTCGGAGCTGCCAGCAGCATCCAGCATTTTAACCAGGCTGCCGATGGTGCCAAGCAATTCCACGAGCAGGTACAGGTACTGACCAAGAACCTGTCGAGCCTGAACACTATCTATGAACTGGAACTGCAGGATACCAACAATCACCTCAAAGCGATGAATACTTTCTACAGCAACCTTACCAAGGCTTCTGAAGCCATGCAGGGTAGCGTGGAAGACGCTAACAAGGCGAAGGATCAGATTGCATTGCTGGCAAATAACCTGGGCCGCCTGAATAATATCTACGGCAATATGCTCAGCGCCATGCAAGGTGGTCGCAACTAATAACTAACGGAATTAAGGGTTCAATACTTTAATCCATATCCCGTGAATTTTGAAGTGTCACCATTTCACTATTAAACAAAAACCACAAACGTTATGTCTTTACCACGCGAGCCGCGGCAGAAGATGATCAATATGATGTACCTGGTGCTAACAGCCCTGTTGGCACTGAACGTGGCAGCTGAGATCCTCAATGCCTTTAAAACGGTGAACAATAGCCTCGAGAAGTCGAATGAGGTGGTAGGAGCTTCTACCACTGAAATTATGAAATCTCTACAGGCCAAAACAACCGAGGAAGGAAGTAAGGAGAAAGCCCTGTACTGGTATCCCAAAGCAGAGGAGGTAACCGAACTTTCATCGGAGGTCTATACATTCATTCAGGGTCTGAAAGACCAAATCCTCCGGGATGCGGACGGCGACCCCAATGATAAGGAGAAAAAGTTCAAGGAAGATAACCTGGATATTGCCACCCACCTGTTGGTGGAAAAAGGAAAGGGCAAGGAACTGTATAAGAAATTGGAAGATTATCAGAAAAAATTGCTGACGGGCATAGATACCGCAGTTACCAGAAAATTCAGCGGTACCACTTTCATTGATCTGGCTATGCCCAAAACTTCCAACAAAGGCAATAATACCTGGGAAGCTGCTTATTTCCGCATGGTGCCCACAGTGGCAGCCATCACCATCCTGAGCAAGTTTCAGAATGATGTGAAGAACGCGGAAAACAAAGTGGTAAACTTCTGCCACGAGCAGGTAGGACAGGTGATTCTGCGCTTCGATGCTTATGAAGCCATCGTAGGCCAGAACTCCAAAGTACTGCTGCCCGGACAGGAGCTGGAAATCCAGGCCGGCCTCGCCGCCTTCAACAGCGAAAAGAAACCTGAAGTATTTATCGGTGGTCGCAAGGTGGATGTGAACGCCAAAGGCCTGGCCATTTGGAAGAACAAAGTAAGCAGCAGTGGCAAAGTACCCGTGGTGGTGAAATTCACCAACCAGGATGGTCAACCTGAAGAACGCAAGTTCGATGTGGAATATACCGTAGGTCAGTCAAACGCTGCCGTACAATTGGATAAGATGAACGTACTGTTCATTGGTGTGGACAACCCCATCACCGTATCCGGTTCCGGGAACGTGGATCAGTTGAAAGTAACTGCCCAGGGTGGTGGTGCCCAACTGAACCGCTCAGGCATTGGCAAGTACACGGTTCGTGTAAACCAGGAAACCGACAACTGCGTGATCAGCGTAACCACGCCTGATGGCAAGGTAACCCCGGTTAACTTCCGCGTACGTTCCATTCCTGATCCTGTGGCCCGTGTAGGTACGGCGGAAAGTGGAGACATCAACGCCAGCGTATTCCGCTCACAGGCGGGTGTAAACGCCCTGGTGAAGAACTTCTTCTACGAAACACAGTTTAACGTAACCAGCTTTACCATGACCGGTGACGGCGCTGGTTTCGAGAATGGCATAGAAAGTGAAGAGAATACGGGTGCAGCCTGGAATCAGGCGCGTAAGATCGTGAACAAAGTACGCCCGGGATCGTATATCACTATTGAAAACATTCGCGCGGTGGGTCCCGATGGCCGTACACGCCGCCTGAATCCTTTGATTTTTAACGTGAAGTAATAATAGAGAGTACTATGAAAAAGCAGTTTTTAAAATGGGGTCTGATGGTATTGGTGCTGCTGGGCACTACCCTGAGCGTTGACGCACAGCGCCGGGGCAGAACAGGCCGCACAACCACCGGTAACCAGCCGGCGAATGAGCAGCAACAGCCTCCGGCTACCCAACAAACCAATAACAATCAGCAGCCCAGCGGGTACAACCCCTATGGCAACCTGCCGATTGAAAAGGCACCGGTTGTGGGTGGCTTCAACGACACCATCAAAACTTCGCTTCGCATGGATGGAGCATTTGAAAAAAATGCATCCATGAAAAGCCGTACTCCCCTACCTTACGATCACCTGCGGGCCGATGACGCCCTCTTCGCTGAAAGGGTATGGCGTGAGATCGATATCCGCGAAAAGATCAACCAGGTGTTCAGCTACAAAAGCGATGAAGACAATGGTAACCAGCGTTTCGTAAACATCCTCGTGAATGCGGTACGCCACAATGGTGTTACCCCCTTCAGCGCCGATGACGACCGCTTTACCACGCCGATCGATTCGCTGCAGTTTGAACAATCCCTGTCGGGTGGTGGCACTTGCGACACCCTGCCGGTATACAACCTGAACGATCCTACCAAGATCGATAAATATACCGTTGTATGTAATACCCTGAATCCGGATGAGATCACCAAATTCCGCATCAAGGAAGACTGGGTATTCGACCGCGAATCGAGCCGTCTGGTTTGCCGCATCATTGGTATCGCTCCCATGCGTACCATTATGTCGCCCGATGGTAAAACCGAGCGTGGTGCCATTCCCCTGTTCTGGATTTATTATCCTGAGCTGCGCGAAACCCTCACCCGCTATGAAGTGTATAACCCCAAGAACATGGGCAATAGCCGCATGACCTGGGAAGAGCTCTTCGAAAGCCGCATGTTTAGCAGCTATATCGTGAAGTCGACCATCGACAACTCACAAAACCGTATGATCCGTCAATACGTGAAAGATCCTATCCTCGCATTGCTGGAAGGCGATAACGTGAAGGAAAAGATATTCAATTATGAGCAGGATCTCTGGTCTTATTAAGTTAGACAAAGCATTCACAAATACTCCGAAAAAGCCCCGCAATTGCGGGGCTTTTTCTATTATAAGCCACTTATTTTGAAATGTTTAAAAAAAAGATCAAAATTCCTTCAGCAATATTAGGAATCTGCGGGAATTGTTGTATTTTCGTCTCGGTTTTTCATAGGATATTGGATTTTAAAAACGGGGCTGGATTTCTATCCTGGCCCCATTTTTTTATCAGTCCTCTTCTTCTTTTTTCGCCAGGATGGCTATTAGTTTTTTTGCTTTCGAAAGGCCAATAACAGCCGCAATTTCATCCAGCGAAGCCTCCTTTAATTTCTTTACCGATCGAAAAGTCTTGAGCAGTTCTGCCGCCGATTGTCGTCCGATGCCAGGTATATCTTCCAGTTCATTTCGGAAAGTGCCACGGCTTCTTTTCTGTCGGTGAAAGGTAATGCCATAGCGATGTACTTCATCGCGTATGCGGCGGATGAGCAGCAGGCTGGGGCTTTGGTAAGGCAGTTTCAGCGACTCTCGATCGCCGGCAAAAAACAATTCTTCCTCATTCTTTGCCAGCCCTACCAGGGTAGAACGCCCTTTGATCTCCAGTTCATCAAATGCTTCGAGGGCAGCGTTTAACTGGCCTTTACCGCCATCAATAATAATCAGTTGGGGAAAGAGTATACCCTCTTCCTTTAGTCGCTTATAACGCCTGTAAACGGCCTCTTTCATGGAAGCGAAATCGTTGATGCCCTCAACCGTACGGATATTGAAATGCCGGTAATCGGCCTTGCTGGGTACGCCATTGCGAAAGCAAACCATGGCCGATACGGGATAGCTGCCCTGGAAATTGGAGTTATCGAAACACTCAATATGAACGGGTAATTCCGGCAATTGCAGGTCGGATTGCAATTGGTCGAGCAACTCCATGGGATCAGGTCCCGTATTAAGCTTTAAGCGTGCGCGGCGTGAAAATTCTTCGAGGAAATAGCCCGCATTTTTTTCAGAAAGTTCCAGCAGTTTTTTCTTATCGCCCGCCCGCGGTACTGTAAGCCGGAAGCCTTCCTGGGGAAATTCGATGGGGAAGGGCACCACGATCTCCGGCGATTCGCTCTGGAAAAGATTCCGCAAGCGGGCTACGGAAAAGGCCAGGATTTCGGAAGGCGATTCGTCCAGATGCGTTTCTACCGGACTGGTATGGGTTTGCACGATCGCGCCATTGCGCACCTGCAGGTAGTTTACATAAGCCCGCTCATCCTGTTGCAAAAAGGAAAATACATCCAGATCACCCGTCTTGGCGTTTACGACAACCGAGCGGGCCTGGTAGTTTTGAAGGAATTCAATTTTTTTCCGGGTGAGTTCCGCTTTTTCAAAAGCCAGATGTGCGGCATGGGTTTTCATTTCCTCCTTAAAATGCCGGATCACGGGATTCAGATTACCCTTTAGCAGGTTCTTTAACTGAAGCAGGTTCTCACGATAGTCCTCTTCCGACTGCAAGCCCTCGCAGGGACCCAGGCAATTGCCCAGGTGATACTCGAGGCATACTTTGAATTTACCGGCTTCAATATTACGGGGAGTAAGGGCCAGGTTGCAATTGCGGAGCGGGATGGTCTGGCGAATGAACTCCAGCAGTTCCCGTACTTTTTTCACCGAAGTATAGGGACCCAGGTATTCCGATCCATCCTGAATTTTATTACGGGTAAAGAATACGCGGGGAAAATGCTCGTTGCGGATCACCAGGTAAGGATAAGTTTTATCATCCTTGAGGTTGATATTGAAGGTGGGCTGAAATTCCTTGATCAGCGAATTCTCCAGAAGAAACGCATCCTGCTCCGAATTTACGATGGTGAATTCAATGCGATGAATACGGCGCACCAGTTCGTGGGTCTTGAAGCTGGATTGTGTTTTGTTGAAATAGGAACTGACCCGCTTGCGGATATTCTTGGCTTTTCCCACATAGATCAGTTCATTGCCGGCACTGTAATATTTGTAAATACCGGGTTGTTGCGGAATGCCCGGGGCAATATGTTGAAACTCTTCCTGGGTCATCTTATTCGTTGATATTCCATTCCACTCGGTAGGTGCGAACCTCCTCCGGTTGGCCGGGCAACTGACGGATACGGGTTACCTGGAAGCTTTCGTCCACATTCCAAATCATCCTTTTCTCGATGGAGCTATCCTTGCTTACCTCGGCCGTTTGTACAATCACCGTCCTGATTTTGTCACCACCTGTGCTGGGCTCTACCAGCAATTCCTGACGTTGAATAAATTCCTGTTCGTGATTCACGGGAGATTGGTAAATAATCAGGCGGTTCAGATCTGGATCATAGGTGGATGTTTCTTTATAGCGCCCCTTAAATGCTTTTTGGGTAATGTCGGGCAGGGCAAGGAATTCTCCGGCTTCCTTGCGAAACTCCTGGCGCGGAAAATAGGTGGTATCGCGGGTAGAATCGTTGATGATTTCAATACGCCGGAGCGGGAGAAGGGAGCTGTCGGCGCTGGCTACCTGGCTTTGCAGAAACGAATAAATGGGGAAGAGCGAATCTTCCTTCTTTTCCTCGTTTTTACAGGATGCGATCAGGCCGGTAAAGGCGATAAGGTACAGTGTGCTAAACAGGTAATGACGCATAGAGGGGAATCGTTTCATACAAAAAGCAAAAGTACATCAAATAAAAGCATGGCTCTTATTGAATGTACTTCCTTGTGTATGAAAAAACTTGATCAGGGATTGAGCGTAACGCCCAGTTTCAGACCAAAATCAAACAGGTATTCCTTAACGGGGTACTTGTTGTGGAAACTCGATAGCAACTGGTAACGAACCTGTGGGCCCACCTGCCAGCGCGTTTTGCCTTTGCCATAATTTACATAAGCTTCAAAGCCTGTGCTCATATTCACCCGACGTACCAGCCAGGGAACTTTGGCGTAGTTCTTATAGTCGGTAGAGATCAGGTAAGCGCGGTCACGTACCACATAAGTAGGCTGTATGGTTCCGGCGATGCCTACGCTGGTATGTTTGTTGCCAAAGAGTTGTACCTCGGCTCCAATGGGTACAGATACGGAGAGATAATAATTTTTCAGCCAATCCGATTTGTAACCGCTCTGGCTGCGGTAGCGTGTCCAGGTAGCCACAGTGGTGCTATTGGGATCATCGAGGTTGATCACCGCCACTTCACCCGGGTAGGCAAATGCTTTGATGTCGTATTTGTTAACATTCAACTGGAATCCCGCACGCAGGTTGATGCGTTTGCTTACAGGGTAACGTCCCATCAGGCCCAGTTGAAATCCGAGATCGGGCTTATGCGTTACGGCTTTGTTTACGTCTTCCAGGCTGGCGAAGGGGAAGGGCAGGGGGCCGCCCGGCGAGCTGGCGAAATCGGAATCGGCACGCAGGGCCCGGTAGCTGATAGTGGGCGTAAAGAACAATTGCCAGCTTACACGTTTAGGCGCAGGCTTATAGGAGTTCAGTACACTTTCAATGGTATAGGGTGCCTTATTCCAGGCTATATCTTCCGTTTTGTCGGCATCAGATGAAGGATGGTCGTCAACAGGCTCGTTAATGGTATGCGAAGCCAACTCTGCCTGGCGGGGATAATCCTGCATGTTTACCAACAACCCCGGTACTTTTGGCAGGCTGGGCTCATCCCTGTTCACAATGCTGAGTGCAGGTGCCTGTGTGTTGTTTTCCTTCCAGAGGTCCACGGCCGCAAGCTGGTTGGCGTCCATGTCGTTCATGACATTGCTGTTTTCTGCGATGGCTATTCCGATGGCCGGCAGGGGTTGCAATTGCTCGCGAATTTGCTCTGCGGCAACCTGGTCAGCATCTTCAAAAGGAATCAGGTCGCGGAGATCGGTAGGAAGGTCATCAATGGTTTTACCGGGCTTAGTAGTGGGAGAAGCCTGTTCCACCGTATTGTCGGAAACAGCAAAGCCCTGTTTCTTCAGTACAGGATAGCTGCGCATGACCATGGTAACAGCCGCGCCAGTAAGCAGCAGCAGGAAGGCAAGACCCATGCCATACCACCTTCTGCGCTTATGCAATGTTCTGTGTACATGGTTCCAAACCTTTTCGGATGGGAACATCCTGTACTGGTCAGCGTTTCTTTGCACAAACCGCTCAAAATCCCTGTTGCTGAAATTACTCTCCATAACCAGTTACTAATTTAGGATACGAACTATCGTTGGCTGACGGCTACGAGCCAATCGATATCTTGTTTTGGCTTTTGCAGGATCTTCTTCCGGATCAGAATATCTTCCAGCATGGTTTTCGCCCGGGTGTACTGACTTCGGCTGGTACTTTCTTCTATTTCCAGCATGCCCGCAATTTCCCGGTGACTAAAACCTTCCACCGCATACAAGTTGAGCACGGTCCGGTAACCTATCGGCAGCATGCGTATGCATTCTACCACCTGTTTCGCCTGCACTATCGACGACACGGAGTCTTCACGCACGTGCAGGCTATGGGCATGTATGATATCCACACTTTCATTGAACTTCTTATTCTTCTTCAGAATATTGATACAAGTGTGTACAATGATGCGTCGTATCCACCCTTCAAAAGCACCCCGGTTTTCGAACGTATGGATTTGCAGGAATACTTTGATAAAACCTTCCTGCAGCATATCCTCCGCGTCTTCCCGGTTATGTGCATAGCGATAACAAACAGCCAGCATCTTCGCGCTATACCGGTTGTACAGTTCGCGCTGAGCAGACGGATCGTTATTTAAACAACCTTTCAGGAGAGCTTCCTCTGTCATAAATCCCGTTTGGTTGCCTGTAATTTAGACAAATTTTCATTACGATAGCTGCATGGCTTCGTAATTTTTCAGCAAGAAAAAGGGGTTTTCCGCTATCTTTTCCGAACCAGGCTGTCGATGGGATAGCGGGCTTCCAGCCCGGCCCGCAGGCCATCGGCCCAGGAAATGAGGGTGGTTTTTTCTGTCTCGGTCAATTTTGCGTCCTTATGAATCCAGGTATAGGAGTCGAGAGGCATTTCTGCTTCCTTCACCAGTTCCGCGATTTCCTCCAGCTTATGGTACTGGTAGCGCAGGTTCCGGTTGGTGAACTCATCCAGGTTCAGGTCCTTCTTGCCCTTATTAATGTGGTCGGTTATCCACCAGTCGAAGGGCTGCAGTTTAGTGTACCAGGGATAGCGCGTGTTATTGCTATGGCAATCATTGCAGGCTTTATCCAGAATTTCCTGCACTGGAGCGGGCACATCATATGCGGATGCTATGCGATAGGGCTGTTCTCCCTCGGCACGGTTGCGCTTTGGATGAATAAACTGAATTATCAGGAGGCCAGATAGCAGAAAAAGCAGGATCTTCTTGAGCATGGGAAATGTCATTAGTATGTCTAAACTAAGAATTTTCAATAATCCATAAATTTTTTTGAGAAGATTTGCAGGCTGGCTACACCAGTGAAATGAATGAATGGACTAATTTTTTTCTAGTAAAGAATTAGATGTTGTCAGCGAAAAGTATTAAATAAGGATTTGCATAAAAGGCAGAGATAATCCAAATAGCTGTGCAAGTCTTTGATTTACAGTATATCTTGATTTCAATCACATTTTGCTATCTTGCACAACAAAGGATTGAATTTTGCATTACTCTATTAAATGTTTCAGAAATCCCGAAAAACAATGTTTGAATTTACCATAACTCCCAAGCCACGTAAGCAGGATACATTGCACATTACAAAATCAAGTGTAGCAGCCCATATAATGCTTGTTCGATTTATTGATAAAGACACAGGTCATTATGTAGCTTATGCGCCAACACTCGAGCTTTCCGGATATGGGGAAAATCCAACAGAAGCAATCGAAATGTTTTCACACTCTGTCAACGATTTTTTTGAAAGATTGATGAAGATGAAAAAAGATGATATAGCGGCTGAGCTTAAAAAGTACGGTTGGAAAAAACATCGTTACAGGAGTAAAGACTTTTCGGCACTTCAGGTGGATATAAATGGAAAGTTAAAAGACATGAATGCGGTAGAAAATTCAATAGAGAGGATCGCGCTAACAGCTTAATTGCCTTATGGGAAATGTTCGGCCACTTGATACAAAATGCTGGATAAGTTTTATCGAATACCATGGATTTTCCGAATCTGGAAGGAGCAAAGGCTCCCATCATATTTGGGTAAAGCGAAATTCTCCCCGTTCAATACCCGTTTGGAAAAATAAAAAACAAATTCCCGTTCAGCATTTAAAAACTGGCTGCTTTACTATAGGTTGTAGTTTATCAGATTTATTCGATTGGGTTGACAAGAATTGTTAGTCGTTCCGGCTTGCTTCAAATAAAAAGGTCAAATTTCAAACTGAAAAATTGGTAATTTTTCAGAATAGCCTGATTCAGTTTTCCATCAACTGCTCACCCGTCATTTCCACCGGTAGTTCCAGCTCCATCCAGCGCAGAATGGTCGGTGCTACATCGGCCAGCTTGCCATTGCGCAGTTTTCCCCGCCAGTTTTTGTCGATCACAAAAAAGGGAACCGGGTTCAGGGTATGCGCCGTGTTGGGTGTGCCATCTTCATTGATCATATAATCAGAATTGCCATGATCGGCCGTAAGAAAGATGGTATAGCCATTTTCGAGGCCCGTGGTTACCACCCGGTTCACGCATTGATCCACGGTTTCAACCGCTTTAACAGCTGCGGCAAAAACTCCGGTATGCCCCACCATATCGGCATTGGCATAGTTCAGGCAAACGAAATCGGTCTTGCCTTCTTCCAGTTTGGGCAATAGGGCATCGGTCATTTCAATGGCGCTCATTTCCGGTTGCAGGTCATAAGTGGCCACTTTGGGCGAAGGAATCATAATGCGCGTTTCGCCATCAAAAGGTTTTTCGCGGCCACCGCTGAAGAAAAAAGTTACGTGCGGATATTTTTCCGTTTCGGCAATACGGATCTGCGTTTTTCCCGCTTTTTCCAGCACTTCTCCTATCGTCATCCGCAGGTCGTCGTTATGAAACAGCACGGATACATTTTGATAGGTCTGATCATATTGCGTCATGGTAGTATAGTCCAACGACAACTTCTTCATGCCGAAATCGGGGAAATCGCGCTGGGTCAGCACTTCGGTAATCTCCCGGCAGCGATCGGTGCGGAAATTAAAACAGATCACCACATCGCCATCCTTGATAGTGGCCAGTGGTTGCTGGCCTTCATTCACCACCACCGTTGGCAGGATGAATTCATCGGTAATGTTTTTGGCATAAGCCTGTTCAATGGCGGCAATAGCATCGGTCGCTTTTTCGCCCTGGCCATGCACCAGTGCGTCATAGGCCAGTTTCACGCGTTCCCAACGTTTATCGCGGTCCATCGAGTAGTATCTCCCGCTTACGGTAGCGATTCTGCCCACCGATTGGTTCAGATGTGCCTGCAATTGGGTGATAAAACCCAGGCCGCTCTTAGGGTCACAATCGCGCCCATCAGTGAAAGCATGAATATTTACATCCTGCAAGCCGCGATCCTTGCAGATATCCACCAGGGCCATGAGGTGTTTGATATGGGAATGCACGCCGCCATCGCTCACGAGGCCCATCAGGTGAACAGGCTTCTTCAATAGTTTGGCATGATCCAGCGCACGCAGCAATTGCTGGTTGGCCGCCAGTTCCCCACTGCGTACAGCTACATTGATCCGCTGCAGCTCCTGGTACACCACACGCCCCGCACCCAGGTTCAGGTGACCCACTTCGGAATTACCCATTTGCCCATCGGGCAGCCCCACGGCTTCGCCACAGGTAATCAATTCACTGTGAGGGTATTGCTTGTATAGGGAGGAAACAAATGGCGTTTGTGCCTGCTGGATGGCATCGGCTGATGCAACTTTGCCGAGTCCCCATCCGTCCATAATGATCAGAATCGCTTTTCGGGATGACATGTTTTCACTTTTTGCGACAAACTGCGTCAACGGAAAGGATAAATCGCAGATTATCAGTTGTCTATTCGTAAAATAACCAGTAATAAAACGCTGTAAATCTACATATCATTCGCTTAATTATCCCCGAAAGGCGTAAAACTGGGTGTTTTTATTATTTTAGTACAGATTTTGATCCGTACCCTATTACCAGAACCCCAACACCTATGAAACTGAATATTATGAAAACAGGTATCTATACATTGCTGATCAGTAGTTTTCTGCTGGCTTCCTCCTTTGTGGCCGATCAATCGGGCATAGACGGAGTTATTGGCGCCCTGCGCGCTGGCAATGCCAACGAACTGTCGAAATACTTAGATGAGAATGTGGAACTCACCCTGCCGGTAAAAAGCAACAGCTATAGCAAGGCTCAGGCCCAGGTGATTCTGCGCGATTTCTTTACCAATAATGGCGTAAAGGGATTTGAACTTAAACACAAAGGCGACTCCCCGGGTGGCCAATATTGCATAGGCACCCTCAATACCAAATCCGGCCAGTACCGAGCCCATGTTTTTATGAAAGCGAGGGGGAATAAGGATGTGGTCAAAGAGATAAGGTTTCAAGCGATTCAGTAACGTAATACGTAGTACGTATTACGTACTACGTAGGGTTAAGGGTTCAGGCTATTCATAGCTTAACAATTAAACCTTAAACCCTAAACTCTAAACTTTTAAACCCCCAACCCAACGTAAAACGTATAACGTAATACGTATAACGTAATACGGTTTTCCCTTACTTTGCTCCATGAATTTCGATCTTGCTTTACAGCATCTCATCGACGAGGCGCTACGCGAAGATTTGGGCGATGGTGATCATTCCACTTTATCCTGCATAGATCCAGATGCACGCGGCAGGGCCGTACTAAAAATTAAAGAAGCGGGCGTATTGGCAGGGGTGGAAGTAGCCGCCCGCATATTTTCCTATAAGGATCCTGAATGCCATTTTCAGAAATGGAAAGACGATGGAGAAACCATGCAGGCCGGCGATAAGGCATTTGAAGTGGAAGCCCGCATTCATACCATACTTAGTTGCGAACGACTGGTGCTGAACTGCATGCAAAGAATGAGCGGTATTGCCAGCCTTACCCGTCAGTATGCCGAAAAACTCAACGGCTATAAAACCCGCCTGCTCGATACACGCAAAACCACGCCCAACTTCCGTCTTCTCGAAAAAGAAGCCGTACGCATAGGCGGCGGGGTCAATCACCGCTTTGGTCTTTTCGACATGATCATGCTGAAGGATAATCATATTGATTATTGTGGTGGTATTGAAAAAGCCATCGAAAAAGCCTGGGCCTATGTGCAGGAAAAAAAGCCAGGCCTTCGGATTGAAGTGGAAACCCGCAGCCACGAAGATGTGAAGAAAGTAATTGCGGTTGGCAGGGGCAAAGTATTTCGCATCATGCTCGATAACTTTACACCTGAACAAATTATTCCCGCGCTGGAACTGATACAGGAAGATTTTGAAACCGAAGCCAGCGGTGGTATTAATTTTGATAATATCACCGACTATGCCCGCACCGGAGTGGATTATGTGTCAGTGGGAGCATTGATTCATCAGGCGAAGAGTGTGGATTTGAGCTTGAAAGCTTTGGAGACGTAGTACGTTATACGTTATACGTTATACGTTTTACGTGGAGTTTGGGGTTTAGAGTTTAAAGTTGAGGGTTTAAGGTTTAAGGTTTACGGTTGAGAGTTTAAGATTTATTGATGATTATTAAGTCGGAAATTTTTGCTATTGCCTAAATGATACTATCAACTTTAAACCCTCAACTTTAAACCTTAAACTATCAACTTTAAACTCAACTTACAACGTAATGAAAAAGCATAAAAGCAATACCAACGGCCTCGTTTACAGTACTGACCCTAATTTCAAAATGGAGGAAGAGGAGGTGCAACAGGAAACCCTGCCCCCTGCTCAACAGAATTTGCAGGTGAAGCTGGATACCAAACAACGCGCGGGCAAGGCAGTGACGCTGATTACGGGTTTTGTGGGGAAGGATGAGGATCTGCAGGCTTTAGGCAAAGCACTACGCAATTATTGTGGCACCGGTGGCTCAGCCAAACATGGAGAAATTATTGTGCAGGGCGATCAGCGGGAGAAAGTAACGCAATGGCTGCGCGGTAAATCTTATAAGGTTCGCTGATGTTGAAGGAAGAAGAAATCTGTCTGCTCAATTAGACCGCTTAATTATTCTTCATGGGAACGATCATCTCGAAGCTGGGGATATGAACCCGAAACATTTGTTGGGTATTCAGGTTTTCCATCTGGTAACTGCCATGCATTTTTCCCATCTCCGTTCGCAGATTACAACCGCTTACATATTGATAGCTTTCGCCGGGCTCAATGGTGGGTTGAATGCCTACTACCCCTTCTCCTTCTACTTCGCGGTGACTGCCATTGCTATCGAATATTTCCCAATAACGCCGATGCAGTTTTACCGGAAATGAATTATGATTCTCCAGCGTAATGCGGTAGGCAAACATGAACTCGGATTGCAGCGGGTTGCTGTAATCGGGCTGGTAAAAAGTTTCTACGCTTACCTGAACACCTTCCGTAATGATGCTTTGCATTTCCGAGGGGTTTGAGTAAAAATAGTGAAAAAGCCCGACGAATCTAAATCTTCCCCGTTTTTCGGGGCTTAAGCCGTAAATTTGCGCCTTCAAGTTACCCCTTAATTAATATTTCTATATGAAAATAGCTGTTGCCAAAGGAGATGGTATCGGACCGGAGATTATGGACGCCGTGCTCCGCATTTTTGAAGCCAATAATACCCCCCTGGAATACCAAACCGTGGATATGGGAAAATGGGTTTTCGACAAAGGCTTCAATAACGGCATGACACCCGAGGCACGCGAAACGATTGAAACCCTCGGTATCCTTTTTAAAGGTCCCATGGAAACGCCCAAGGGCAAAGGCGTAAAAAGCATCAATGTAACCGCCCGCAAAACCTGGAACACTTACGCCAATAAGCGCGCCTTCCAAAGTCTGCACGGCGTGGATACCGTGTTTAGCAAAGCCGGTATCCCCATCGACATTACCGTGGTGCGTGAAAATATTGAAGACACTTATGGCGGTATTGAACACATGCTTACGCATGATGTGGCGCTGAGCCGCCGTTTTATTACCCGACCCGGCAGCATGCAGGTAATCCGTTATGCATTTGAAATGGCCCGACAGAAAAAAGCAAGACGCATTACCTGTGGTCACAAGGCCAATATCATGAAGATTACCGACGGGCTTTTCCTCGAATGTTTTTATGAAGTGGCGAAGGAATATCCCGACCTGAAAGCCGATGATATTATCGTAGATGACCTTTGCATGAAGCTGGTTACCCGCCCCGATACTTTTGATGTGGTGGTATTGACCAACCTGCAGGGCGATATTGTGAGTGATCTTTGTGCCGGACTGGTAGGTGGCCTGGGCTTTGCCCCTTCCGCCAATATCGGCGATCATATTTCCATCTTCGAAGCGGTGCATGGCACAGCACCCGATATTGCCGGCAAGAACATTGCCAACCCAACAGCGCTCCTGCTAAGCGGTATCGCCATGCTGCGCCATGTGGGCCTTACTGAAAATGCAGCCATCATCGAAAATGCTTTGTTGTACACGCTCGAAAGCGGTGTGCGCACCGGTGACTTTGGCGACAAGTCGATTGCGGCGGTGGACACCACACAGTTTGCGGATGCCATCATCGGCAATTTCGGTAAAACACCGGCCGTAGGCGCCAAACCCATTATTCCCAATAAGCCGGGAACGCCTGCGCCTTTCAAACTGGAAGCACATTCCATGATGGAAAGCAAGGAGTCGGAGCCCGAACTGATAGTGGGTGTGGACCTCTTCATCGAAAGCTCCGAACAACCCGAAGCCATCGCGCAAAAATGCCAGCGCCATGCGGGTGTAAAATTCAACCTCGTTAATATCAGCAACCGTGGTACCCAGGTATGGCCCGGCGGTTCGCTTTATACCAACCTCGTGAACCAGTACAATGTGCGCTTTGAAAGTATAGATGGCAGCGCGCTCAACCAGCAGGACGTAATAGGCCTCTATGTGAGCCTGAGCGGCAATTTCAAAATCTGTTCACTTGAATTATTGAACAAGTGGGGAGATAAGAAAGCATATAGTTTGGCGCAAGGACAGTAGGGAGAGGTTTTACGTAGTACGTTTTACGTTATACGTGGGTTTAGGGTTTAAGGTTTAAAGTTTAAGGTTTGTAGAAACTATTAATTCATAATAATAGCTCAAGAATTAAACCTTAAACCCTAAACTTTAAACTTAACGTACTACGTAAAACGTAAAACGTACAACGTAAAACGTACAACGTAATACATTATTTCGGCTTATACTTCGCCCCTTCCAAAATCTTCTCCGCCGGGGTTTTCATTATTTCATCAGGTGAAAGGCCGGGATTGTTTTCTTCAAAGGCCCTTACAATTTGGCGGCCCAGCCAGGGACCCAAATTGCCGGGCGAATATTCCTGCGGCATGCCAATAGTGAAGGGCGCTTCGCCAATATAGGTTTGAATGGTGGCAGGTTCTTTGGAATCCAGTCTTTCATTTTTTACAATGTAACTCCATATCATGCCTTCATTGGCCTTAGTCCAGTCGAGTTGTGCCTGCGTATAGCCGGTGATCACCGAATCGGCGGCCTGGGGCATAAACTTGCCGATGAGCCACCAGCGTTTTCCTTTCTCGATCATCTGATCTACCAGCGATTGGGTAAAGCTGCGGTCGGGGTAGAGATCATCGGCTATTAACCGCATCAGGTCAGGAACCAGGTATTCTTTTGCAAAGCGGCGGCTGCGAAACAGGGGTGCCACATTGGTCACAAAATATTCGGTGTTGTAGAGACTGTAATTGGCTCCCATATAGAATTGCAGGCTAACACCCACAAAACCATCGCCCAAAAAATTGGGCGTGAGTTCGCCGCTGCTCATACGGGCCAGATCATCACGGGTATCCAGGGGGCCGAGTACGGGAATCATTTGTTGGGGCAGTTCGTAATCGGGGTAATAGTGGCGGATATACCTGCAAGCCTGCTCCAGCTCTTTTTGAATGCCGGCCATATCGCCAAAAACCTGCTGGGCGCTGTCGTACACCGGGCGGTAATTCCGAAGCCAGGCTTTGAGTCCTTCAGGTTCATTTATGCCCAATATATTCTGCAGGAAAATGCTCAGTAGTTGCGGGTATTTTTGTTGCAGGGCATTCATTTCTTCGTCGAGGCGAAGCGTATCGATCCGGAACATGTCCTGGTCAAATCGTTTGGTTTCGATTTGAAATTTGATAGCGCTGACATCAGGCGCAGTGGGTTTGTTGCCGCAGGAGGCAAGACAAAGCAGGGCAAACAGCGTAAGTGCAAAACCGGTTCCTTTCATGGTCATGATAAACGGAGCTTATATCTGATTTGTTGTGTGTAAATTTGAATTATGAAGATCGCGCTCGCTCAGCAAAATTATCATATTGGAAACTTTGAAGCCAATACCGGGAAAATAATAGAGAGCATACGAAAGGCCAAATTGGATGGGGTGGACCTGCTGGTATTTTCGGAGCTGAGTATTTGTGGCTATCCGCCCCGCGATTTTCTTGAGTTCGATGATTTTATCCGGCAGTGCCATGCATCTATAAATCGCATCAGGTTAGAGGCCGATGGTATAGCGGTATTGGTAGGGGCGCCTGCCCATAACCCCCGGGTGGAGGGTAAGGACCTTTTCAATGCGGCCTTTCTGCTCTACGATCAGGCCATACAGGCCGAAGTACACAAGACCCTGCTGCCCAATTACGACATTTTCGATGAGTACCGCTATTTTGAACCGGCCGATAGTTGGCAGGTGGTACCCTTCAAGGGCCATCGCCTGGCCATCACTATATGCGAAGATATCTGGAATATGGGCGATAACCCGCTTTATCGCATTACCCCTATGGAAGAACTGGCGAAGCAGCATCCCGATATCATGATCAATATTTCCGCTTCGCCCTATAACTATGCGCAGGATATTGTGCGCAACAGCCTGGTGCGGGCGCATACTATCAAGTATGGTATGCCGATGTTTTATTGTAATACGGTGGGCTCGCAAACGGAGATCGTATTCGATGGCGGCAGCCTTATCTACGATGCCAACGGGGAACGAGTGGCTGAATTGAAATATTTTGAAGAAGACTACCAGGTGGCAGATCTCAGCAAGATGTCGTTGAAGCCAACACCTGGGTTTGTGCCGGAGCAAAAACGGGTTTATTTCTCGGCCATGGAAGTGGGGGTTGGCCACGATACCATAGCGTATCTCACGGATTCAAAAAACATAGAGGAGATATACCAGGCCCTGGTGTTGGGTATACGGGATTATTTTGGCAAGATGGGCTTTACCAAAGCCATCCTGGGTTCATCCGGAGGCATTGATAGCGCTGTAACGCAGGCGCTGGCTGTAGCCGCCCTGGGGGCCGATCAGGTGCGGGCCATTTTGATGCCCTCGCAATATTCCAGCTCCCATTCGGTGGAAGACGCAGAAAATCTCTCGAAAAACCTGGGAAATCCTTACGACATCCTGCCAATAAAAAACATCTATGATTCGTTTATGCAGGAGTTGAAGCCTCTGTTTGCCGACCTGCCCTTTGGGCTCGCTGAGGAGAATATACAAAGCCGTACCCGCGGCAACCTGCTGATGGCCATTGCCAACAAGTTTGGATATATCCTGCTCAATACATCGAATAAGAGTGAACTGGCCACAGGATATGGCACACTTTATGGAGATATGGCGGGCGGATTGGGCGTTTTGGGTGACTTGTATAAAATGCAGGTGTACGCGCTGGCCCGGTATATTAATCGAAATGGAACCATCATTCCGCAATCGATCATCGACAAAGTGCCATCCGCAGAGCTAAGGCCCAATCAGAAAGACAGCGACAGCCTCCCTGATTATGACCTGCTCGACCGGGTTTTATTTGAGTATATAGAAATGCGGCAGGGCCCCAAAGAGATCATGGCAAAGGGCTACGACCCGAAGCTGGTAGAGCGGGTTTTGAAACTGGTGAATACAAATGAATACAAAAGAAATCAGTTTTGCCCGATTATTCGCATCAGCTTTAAGGCATTTGGAGTGGGAAGGAGAGTGCCGATTGTGGGAAAGTACCTGGCGTGAATCGTGAGTCGTGAATCGTGAGGCGTGAATCGTGAGTGATAAGTGAACCCAGGGTTTATAACCTTAAACGCTAAACCCTAAACCTTAAACTAGTCAACAATTTTCTTATGATAAAAACCGCCGACGACATTCGACAACTCAACGAACGCATTGGCCAGGCAGCGCAGTTTACCGATAAGCTGCGCGAAGAAGTGGGCCATGTTATCGTGGGGCAAAGCCATATGCTCGACAGGCTGCTGATCGGGCTATTGAGCAATGGGCACGTTTTGCTGGAGGGGGTGCCAGGCCTGGCCAAGACCCTTACCATTAAATCGCTGGCACAGGCCATCCATGCCAAGTTTAGTCGCATACAATTTACGCCCGACCTTTTGCCCGCCGATGTTATCGGCACCATGATCTATAACCAGCAGAAGAATGAGTTTATCGTTCGCAAGGGACCCATCTTCGCCAATTTTATCCTGGCCGATGAAATCAACCGGGCACCGGCCAAAGTACAGTCCGCTTTGCTCGAAGCCATGCAGGAGCGGCAGGTTACCATTGGCGATAGCACCTATAAACTGGATGAACCCTTCCTGGTACTGGCTACCCAAAACCCGCTGGAGCAGGAGGGCACCTATCCTTTGCCCGAAGCGCAGGTAGATCGCTTCATCATGAAAGTAATAGTGGGTTATCCCAAAATGCACGAGGAGCAACTCATCATCCGCCAGAATGTACAGGGCCTGACCATGAAACCCGTGAAGCAGGTAGTAAGCATCCAGGAAGTGATGAGCGCGAAAGACCTGACGCGCCAGATATACATGGATGAAAAAATAGAGCAATATATTCTTGATATCGTTTTCGCCACCCGCAATCCCGAATCTTATCAGTTGGAAAAACTGAAACCGCTGATCAGCTATGGTGGTTCGCCCAGGGCAAGCATCAACCTTGCATTGGCTGCCAAGGCGCAGGCTTTTCTGCATAAGCGCGGCTTTGTGATACCCGAAGATGTACGCAGCATAGCCAACGATGTATTGCGCCACCGCATAGGACTCACTTACGAAGCCGAAGCGGAAAACGTGAATGTGGAACAAGTGGTGGAGGAAATTTTGAAAGCGATAAATGTACCATGAGGCGTGAATCGTGAGGCGTGAGGCGTGAGACGTGAGACGTGAATCGTGAGACGTGATTCGTGAGGCGTGAGACGTGAATCGTGAGGCGTGAATCGTGAGGCGTGAGACGTGAGGCGTGAATCGTGAGACGAGAATCATACCCCGTCCATGCCGTAACTATTGCAACCGATCAACAATTCAACGAATAAACAATTCAACGAATAAACAAATAAACAAATAAACAAATTTTCCCTCCCTTGCTTACTACCAAAGAAATACTAAACCGTGTTCGCCTGCTCGAGATCAGGAGCCGCAAGCTGGCTACGGATCTTTTTACGGGCGAATACCATAGTGCTTTCAAGGGAAAGGGTATGTCGTTTAAGGAAGTGCGCGAATATGCCGCAGGAGATGATATTCGCTTTATCGACTGGAACGTATCCGCCCGCTTTGGTCACCCCTTCAGCAAATTGTTTGAAGAAGAAAGAGAGTTGACGGTGATGTTGCTGATCGATATCAGCCCGAGTTCGCAATTCGGAACCGTTTATGGGAATAAACGCGATTTGATGACGGAGATCGGAGCCGTGCTCACCTTTTCGGCCGTGAACAATGGCGATAAAGTGGGCGTGATTTTTTATAGCGATCGGGTGGAAGGCTATATCCCTCCACGAAAGGGTAAGCAACATGCGTTGTACATAGTTCGCGAACTGCTGAGCAGGGAACCCAAAAGCAAGGGCACACAATTGGCGCCTGCACTGCGCTATTTCAATAACGTAACCCGTCAGCGCAGCATATCTTTTGTATTGAGCGATTTTATCGATAGCGGATATGATGATGCCTTACGCGTGGTAGCCCGCAAGCACGACCTGATTGGCATTAAACTCTACGATCGCATGGATATGGAATTGCCCAATGCAGGAATGATGCAGGTAGAAGACCTGGAGACCGGCGAACGCAAATGGGTAGATAGCAGCAATGCCTTTGTAAGAAAGAAATACCAGGAGGAATTTTTCCGGGTAACGGCATACAGCACGGAGCTGTTTCGCAAAGCCGGTTGCGATTTGCTGCACGTTCGTGGCGGGGACGATTATGTAAAAGTGCTGCAACGATTTTTCCTGAGCCGTAACCGATAAACTATTGCCCCATCCTACATGAAGAAACCACGGATTTATACATTACTGCTCCTCATTGGCCAACTCTTCCTGATGCAGGCCCGGGCCCAGGAAACCACCCGAATTGAAGTGCGGGTGAACCGCAACCAGATCCTGATTGGTGAACCCATTCAGCTCAGCCTGAGTGCCGACATACCTGAGAATGAATTGATCCGTTTCTTTCGCATCGATAGTATTCCTCACTTTGAAATCATTAATAGGGGCAAGATTGATACGAGCAACACAGGTGAAGGCACCCTGCTGACACAGATCATTCAGCTAACCAGTTTCGATTCCGGAAGCCAGGTGATTCCACCCCTTCCATTATCGGAAAGTATTCAGTCGGATAGTATTCCCGTGGAGGTTTCGTTTACACCCTTCAACCCGGAGCAGCCCTATCATGACATCAAGGATATTCTGGAAGTGGAAAATGAGGAAGAGAAGCAGCGGAAATGGTGGTGGTATATCGCTGGCGCGGCACTATTGGTGCTGTTGCTGGTATATTTTATTTTCCGAAAGAAAAAACCAGCTCCGCCACCGCCACCGCCCCCACCGCGGGATTATTTCCGCGAAGCCATGGATGCCCTGGATGTTTTACGCGACAAGAGGATGGATGGCAAGGCCTGGTTTACCGAGCTCGTAGATATTTTCCGCAATTATGCCGAACAAAGAAAAGGGATTAGCTCCCTGCAGCAAACTTCGGAAGACCTGTTGCAGCAATTGAAGCAAATAGGAATGCCGGAAGCCCAGTACAAAGATCTTGCGCAGGCATTGCGGCTGAGTGATTTTGTGAAGTTTGCTAAATACGAACCCGTTGAAATGGATAAAAATAATTCATGGCAGGCCCTAAGGAATGCCATTCAGCAACTGGAAGAAATGAACTGATGCTTTACGAGTGGATACAACATATGGATTTTTTGTGGCCCGAGAATTTTCTATTGCTCGCCCTGATACCTTTCCTGATCTGGTGGTATCGGCGCAAGCAGCAGGCAGCCACTGCATCTGTGCGCGTGTCGAGCACAGGTCCATTCCAGGTGAAAACGTGGAAAACACGGATGCGCCATCTGCCTTTTGTTTTTCGGCTTTTGGCGATCGCGGCACTCATTACGGCGCTGGCCCGGCCGCAACAGCGGAATGATCAGCGGCAGCTTTTGGGAGAGGGAATCGATATTGTTTTATGCATGGATGTAAGTGGCAGTATGAACTCGCGCGATATACAGCCCAATAGGATGGAGGTAGCCAAGCAGATGGCGATCGATTTTGTGATGGGCCGGCCGGTTGACCGGATTGGACTTGTTATTTTTTCGGGAGAAAGCTTTACCCAATGCCCGATCACTACTGATCGCAACACCCTTATTCAACAAATAAGTTCGCTGGAGAGTCGCCGTTACCTGAAAGATGGGACCGTAATAGGCGAAGGATTGGCTACCGCGGTAGATCGTCTTACTGACAGCAAGGCAACAAGCAAGGTTATCATCCTGATGACGGATGGAAAGGAGGACGCGCCGGATACCCGATTGATTGACCCGCTGACCGCGCTGGAAATTGCCCGTAGCGAAGGCGTGAAAATATATACCATTGGAATGGGCGCGCAACCCAGCGATGTTGTGGAAAACACCGGCAATACCGGCGAAAGACGCAATGCGGCATTCGATTTCCTCGACGAACAGTTATTGCAGAATATGGCCGATCAAACCGGGGGACGCTATTTCCGTGCCCGCGACCGGGAAAGCCTGCAGCAGATCTATAACCAGATCGATCAACTGGAGAAATCGAAAGTGGAGCTCACCAGCTATAAACGTTTCGAAGAAAAATTCCTTCCCTTTGGCCTGGCCGCCCTCGCATTCCTCTTTTTGGAGCTGTTGTTGCGCTACACCGTTTTCCGGAAGATCCCCTAAACTTCCACCATCCTTCACTCATTTAACCGTTCATTTTGCAGGCATAAGCGTAATTTGCGTTCAAATCGCTTTGCTATTCGAAATTGAAAAGCTAAGCTCAATCTCCATAAACATTCATGAAAGCGACAGTTTACAAATCTACCGGAAGCTGGTACAACCTGAAAGGGGAGGATGGCAACTGGTACCAGGGCCGGATCAGGGGTGTGCTGAAGCTGGATGATATTACCAGCACCAACCCGGTGGCGGTTGGCGATCGGGTGGAGATGGAGGTGGAAGATGAAACTGCCCGCACCTCAGTGGTTACTTCGGTGGATCATCGCCGCAACTATATCAACCGGCAATCGCCCCGTGCCAAACATCAGCATCATATTGTAGCGGCCAATCTGGATCAGTCGGTACTGGTGGCTACCTTAAAGGAGCCGCGCACTTCGCAGGGCTTTATCGACCGCTTCCTGGTAGCTTCTGAAATGTATCATGTACCCGCGCTGATTGTACTCAATAAGGCGGATATCTATAAGCAGAAGGAAATGGATCAATACGAGGCCTGGAAAGAAATGTATGGCCAGGCCGGCTACAGGATCCTGCTTTGTAGTACGGTTTCGGGTGAAGGGCTGGAAGAATTGAAAAAAAGCCTGCAGGGAAAAGTGAGTTTATTGAGTGGTCATTCTGGCGTGGGTAAATCATCCCTGCTCAATCAAATTATGCCGGGGCTTGAACTTCGGACCAAAGATGTAAGTGGCTGGAGCGGCAAGGGCATGCATACTACCACTTTCGCGGAAATGTATGACCTGCCGGGAGGCGGAAGCATCATTGACACACCGGGTATGCGTGAATTTGGCCTGGTTGATCTTGAGCTCGAAGAAGTATCCCATTATTTTCCCGAAATGCGAAAATATATTGGCCAGTGCCAGTTTAATGATTGCATGCACATCAATGAACCTGGCTGCGCCGTGAAGGAAGCTGTTGCTGCCGGCAATATCCATATCAACCGCTTTGAAAGCTACCTTAGCCTGGTAGCATCCATGCAGGAAGGCTAACAGGCCCTCAGGCATTCCGGCCGGAAGAAATCCGTCAGGCTATATTACGCAGCGCTTCCAGTACAGGCAATTGCTTTTCCAGCAGGTTCCCCAGTTCAATCACCGCTTTGTTGTCTTTGTACAAAGCATCACGGGTCTTTGTAGGGAATAGAGAAATACCACTGTAGATATTGTAATGCAAGGTCATGTCATGACCCTTGTGGCGGAAATCCCAACTGATGGAATCGAATTCATCTTCCTTATGCAGGAATTTGATCGCAAATTCATCTTCCAGCATGGAAGCTACCTGGTAGAAGAGTTGGAGGTTGCCATCATCGGCAATGATGATTTCAGTGCAACCCATAGAGGTTCGTAGGGCAAGGCTCATAGTGTAAGATTTACGGTTAAGCGGTCTTACAATAAGACTTGGATTTTTCCGAAATGGCTGCGCCCGAAATGTTAACTTCTGAATTTTTTAGCTTTTCGGGCCGACTTTTCGGCATCCGGATCACCGCTTAACAGTTTTTCAGCTCCTACATTTTTGCCGTTGGTTGGGCAACCATATTTGGGTTTGAATAAACTGCATGAGGCAAAGAGCGACATGAGGCAGATGAGTACGGATATTCTGATGGTGCTTTTCATTTTGAGGTCATATTGGTAGTACGAATTTAATCCGTAAAAACTACAAATGCCATAGTAAAACTACGAGCAATTGCTATTTCTATGCTGCCCCTTTGATGGTCAGTTATTTGCGGTTAAAAAAAATCAGGGATTCACAGGTTGATGCCGAAACCAGTCGGCGTACTTCACATAATTGCCCGCTATGCGGTTGATTTCTCCTTCAATCAATTCAGCGGAAATATCCTTCACTTTTTTGGCCGGTACCCCGGCATAAATGCTCGCTGGTTCGCAAATGGTATTTTCCAGCACCACAGCGCCTGCGGCAATGATGGTATTGCTGTGTACAACAGCCTGGTCCATGATAATGGCACCCATACCTACCAGCACATTGTCGTGCAAAGTGCAACCATGCACAATGGCATGGTGACCAATGGAAACATTGTTGCCAATATCCGTTCCACATTTTTGATAAGTACAATGGATGCATGCCCCATCCTGAATATTGACCCGGTTGCCGATGCGGATATAGTTCACATCGCCCCGTACTACGGCATTGAACCAGATGCTGCAATCATCCCCTGTTTCCACATCGCCAACGATGGTAGCATTAGGAGCAATAAAAGTATTTTTTCCAAATCGGGGTTCCACCCCATTAACCGGTAATATGACGGGCATAAATAAAGGTTTGAATGATCGAATCAATAAAGCAGGGCCTGCAGCCGCAACGCTTGCAATTTACCCAAAAGCCTCTTTAATCGGCCGATCAATTACCTTCGCGTATGCATTTGCGTGAACTTTTTTTGCGGCATGTGGCGCAGACTTCGCCGGCTCCTCTCGGTATTGAAATAGCAAAAGCCGAAGGATCGAAGCTGTATGATAGCGATGGTAAATCCTATATTGATCTCATTGGTGGCATTAGCGTGGCCAATACGGGCCATCGTCATCCAAAAGTGTTGGAAGCCATTCGCCAGCAACTGGATGCCTACCTGCATGTGATGGTTTATGGCGAATTTGTAAGCAGTCCGCAGGTTCGCTATGCGCAGTTGCTTTGTGAGCAGCTTCCTTCCTCCCTCAATTCGGTTTATTTTACCAATTCGGGAGCCGAAGCCGTGGAAGGCGCGATGAAGCTGGCCAAGCGGGTGAGCGGCCGCACCCAGATACTCGCATTCAGGAATTCATACCATGGCTCCACACAGGGGGCTCTAAGTATTATTGGCGATGAATACTGGCGCCAGGCTTATCGGCCACTGTTGCCCGGGATACGTCACCTTGTTTACAATGATTTTGCCAGCCTGGAGGCGATCAATGAACAAACGGCCTGTGTTGTTGCGGAAACCATACAGGCGGAGGCGGGTGTACTTGCTCCTGATAAAGCCTGGTTGCAGGCCCTTCGCCAAAAATGTACCGAGAAAGGTGCCCTGCTGGTGCTCGATGAAATACAGGCCGGCTTTGGGCGCACCGGCACGCTTTGGGGTTTTTCGCAGTGTGATATTGTTCCCGACATATTATTGCTGGGAAAGGCATTGGGTGGAGGCTTGCCTTTAGGCGCTTTCATTGCGGATCGCGCATTGATGCAGCAGCTCACCGATGCGCCGGTACTGGGACATATCACCACTTTTGGGGGGCACCCGCTCTCCTGTGCGGCCGGTATGGCTTCCCTGCAGGCCCTCCTTAGCGAGGGAATGCTGGACCAGGTAAAGGAGAAGGAAAAATTGTTTCGGACTTTATTGCAACATCCATCTATTCTTTCCGTCCATTCCGCAGGGCTATGGCTGGCGCTGCAATTCGAATCCTTTGAGGCGAATAAGAAGGTTATTGATTATTGCATACAACATGGAGTGCTCACCGACTGGTTCCTGTTTGCTTCGGATTGCCTTCGCATTTCCCCACCTCTGGTTATTACAGAAACCGAGATCCGAAAGGCCTGCGAAATCATTCTTCGCGCCCTGGATGGTGAAACTCCTAAAAGCTAAGAACTGTTAGTGTATTCCGTGAATGAGCCAGTGAAAATCTGGTATTTTCAGGTTAACTTTGGCTTGCATGTGCCTTGAAAAACGCGTTTTCACCTTATTCCTGATTGGCTGGGGGCTATTGGCTCCCTTGTTTTCTTTGGCGCAGCCCAAATGGATAAGCGGGCAAATTCTCGATGTACATAGTGAAGAGCCGGTGGCATTTGCCTCGGTTAGTTTTCCGGGCAGCAGCGTCGGGCAACTAACCGATAGCTCGGGATACTTCAGCTTTCGGTTTACCAACCGTCCCGGCGATTCGTTGCTGGTGACATGTGTGGGCTATCAGCCTTATCTCATGGCACTGCCGCGCGATAAAGACAGTTTGATCCTGCATATAACCCTGGAGCGTGGAACCTACAACGAAGGAGTAAGGGTGAAAGCTAAAGTGAACCGTGGGCTTTTTGTGTGGAAGAAAATTGTACAAAACAAGCCTCGCAACGACCGCTACCGCTTCGATAATTTCTCCTACGAACTCTACAATAAACTGGAGCTCGATATCAAGAATGTGAATTTTAAACGGATCACCCGCTTCAAGCCATTCCGGCCGGTGGGCGAGCTGATTAAAGATAATATTGATAGTTCTGAAGGTGTAAAATACCTGCCCACTTATCTTACCGAAGCGCTTTCCGATTATTATTTTCAAAAAAAACCACTCAAACGCCGGGAGGTAATAAAGGCGGCCAATACCAACGGAATAAAAAATGAAAGCATCATCCAGTTCCTCGGGGGCATGGACCAGAATGTGAATGTTTACAATAACTTCATTGCCGTATTCGACAAGCAGTTTGTGAGCCCGGCTTCTGATAATGGCGACCTGTACTATGATTACCGGATTACCGATACCGTATTGCTGAATGAGCAGCGTTTCTATCGACTTGTCTTTTCACCACGACGCGTAGGTACCAATACTTTTGAAGGGGAATGCATGGTGCATGTGGGCACATTCGCCATTCAGCGCATGAGTTTGCGCCTGGGCAAGGAAGCCAATGTGAATTTTCTGGAGAACCTGAGCCTGATACAGGAGTTTCGGTTGATCAACGACAGTACCTGGTTTTTGTCGAAAGACAAATTTGTGGCTGATATTTCACCCATAGGTAAAGGAAGCCCGGGTTTGATAGGACGCAAAACCAGCACCTATCGAAATGTGGTTGTTAACGATACGTCGGTGGTGAATGAATTGGCAAAGAATCGTATTCTCGAAGAAGTGATAACGGTTGAGGGTGCTGCCGATAAGGATAAGGAATTCTGGAGTGGGGCGCGGCATGAGCAGCTCTCGCGCAACGAGGCCGCCATCATTCGAATGATTGATACCCTTACGCAGGCGCCGGTTTTTCAAAAACTCACACGTCGTATCAATTTCATCGCCACCGGCTACATGAACCTGGGCAATGTGCAGATAGGTCCCTGGTTCAACTGGATGACGGCCAATTCCTGGGAAGGATTTCGGATGCGTTTTGATTTGGGCAGCAATAAAAAATTCGATAAACACTGGTGGTGGCATTTCTACCTGGCCTATGGCTTTGGCGACCGCAAACTGAAAGGCAAGGGTGAGCTGTTTTATCTTCCCCAGAAGCATCCGCGGCGATACTGGTATGCTTCTTATACCAATGACCTCGACTTTGGACAGAATTATTACGGGGAAGTAACGGCCGATAATGTATTTGCCCTGGCGATTCGAAAACCCGATATCCCGATCAAGTTTATTAAGGTGAATGAAAAGCGCTTTGAGTTTTTCAATGAACACCGCTCGGGCCTTTCGGAGCTTTTTGCGATAACGCATAAGGGATTTACACCGCTGCGCAATATTCCCATCAAGGATTCTTTTCCTGCCATCAGTGGCCGCTCGGCGCTTACGAGTTTTGAAGTGTCGCTAAGGTTGCGTTTTGCTTACCTGGAAAAATTCCTGGAGAATACATTTTTCCGCAGCAGCCTGGGCAGCCCATACCCGATTGGAGAGTTTTATATTTCCCGTGGCATATCGGGTGTATTCCGCAGTAGTTACAATTACACCAAAATATCCGGAAGCGTTTCCGACTTTATCCGTATTCCGCCCCTGGGTAACATCAACTTCCAGGTATATGGTGGACGTACTTTTGGTACTATTCCCTATGTATTGCTCGATATAGCGCCGGGAAATGAATTGTATTACTACAATAAGTACGCCTTTAATATGATGAACCGGTATGAGTTCATCCACGACAAATACCTGGGTATTAATTTTGAGCACAATGTCGGGAACGGCATCTTTCGTTTTTTCCCCAAACTGAAGTTTCGCCAGTTCTGGACGGTTAAAACCCTATGGGGTAGCTTATCAGACGCGAACAAAGCCTTTAATTTCAAACAGGGGCATAGTTTTCAAACCCTGGACGGTAAAACCTATATGGAGCTTGGCACGGGGGTGGACAATATTTTGAAAGTATTCCGGGTTGACTTTATATGGCGGTTATTGCCATCGCAGTTACCCGATGGCAATAACCGTCGCTTTGGTGTATTTGGCAGTTTTCGCCTCGCTTTTTAAGGAGGCTTATTCTTCTTTGTTCATTTCTTCCAGGGCGGTTTGCATCATCTCTTCCACCAGTTCATAAAATTCCTCTTTTTCGCCAGACTCCACATACCGGCTAGCCATATAGAGCCGGTCATTGGCCATGGATGCAGGATCCAGGTCAAAGGCTCCACAGATGGCGGCATAGGTTTCGGAAGGATAGTCCTCATAATCGAAGCGAATCTCGAACACATAAACTCTTTTCTTCACCGCATCAATTTCCACAATCCGCTCTTCTACCATTTTGATGGAGGCAGGTTTGTAGTCGTCGTACACATAATTGTAGATATCCGATTCTGCCATCAGTTGCTGGGTACGATATGGTTTGGGGAACAGACCGAGCTGTTTTCGGGTCTCGAGGCTGTCCCATATATCGCGACGATAGTAGATATCTGCAGCGAGGCTATCCCAGATTTCGGTGGGCACCGTCCATTTGCGGTCGAGCACGCGCAGTGCCGCGATCATTTTTACGCTGGGGTGTTTGGCCCACATGAATTCTTTTAGTTGTTCATGAAGGTCCTTATCGTTCATTACCTGAATAATGTCGAGCAGGGGTCTGATTTCATAGATGCCCGGCGCTTCTTCATCCTCCGATTTTGCTTCGGTGGCCATCTTCTTCGCCAATTCCAGCAGTTGAGGATTGTACATGCTGATATCGGAGGGAACAATATACTCTTCATCGAGTAACTGAGAAGTTAGCCTCAAGATGGAACTGTTGAGTACCGGATTGTCTATTTCATCCAATAAGCCCGGATACAGGATTCGTGCCAGTTCCAGCGAGTCGTCCCAGTCGGGATAGAGATAATAGTCTTTCACCGGCGCGGGTGGGTTCTCCTTCATCAGCCTGCCCAGGAGCTGATACGATTGCTGAGTGGGGATACTGCTGAGCAGGTGCAGCATTTCGTACTGGATGGCTTTGGGCGAGTTTACTTGTTTGGGATAATTCTTTTTGATGAAGTCAAGGCTTCGCTTATCGCCCATTGCGGCAATAACCCGGCGGATTCGGCCACGAGCGCCCCAATAATATTGACTGCTGTCGTCGGCATAATCGGTCAGCAGGGCTTTGTGCAGGGCAGGCAAGTCCGATTCGGAAAAATTATCCTGTTCAATGGCTTCTTTGGCCAGCTCAAATGTGGCGCTGTCGGTGGATTGAAGCGCCTGCAGCAATTCTTTTGCCTTTGATTTTTCTATTGGAAACGTCTTCTGGCCCGGAAGGCTGAAATTGTTGAATACAATATCGGTGGTTGCCATCTCCTGCTTTTGGGCAAAGCTTATCAGGGTATATATTGAGTCGCTGCCCATGACCATGCGGAATCGTTTCTGTATATTATTGTCCGGCATTTGCACGAGCCATTCCAGGCTGGGAAGCTTTGCATCTTTTACCTGGCGGAATTGCAGCACTGAATCCGCAAAGCCGATATAATCTTTCGCATGCTTATTAATAAAAGCGGTATCCGATTTCGCGCGTGCGTAAGGTGAAATGGCTTCCGTCATCACTTCATAAGAAATCTGGCGTGTTGAGTCGAAGCTGATGTAATGCGTAACGGGTTGGTCCTCTTCCGGTTTATTGGCCAGGTCGGTGCTATATTCGAAAGCGGGGCGGAAGGGCGCGGGCGCCAGGGTTTTGAACCGGAATCCGGTCTGCTCCTGCGGGGTATAAGATGCCGCTCCATAATCGAGTAATTCAAGACTTTTCAGATAAGTGTCGATTTTTGATTTTGCTTCGGGAGATGTCTCTACCGCCGCCACCAGGTGATACACCCGGTTGCCCCTGTTCACCACCAGGCTTCCATAAGTAACAGATTGCTCATCATTTTGCGCCAGCACATAGTAAGCCGGGTAACCCTTGTAGGTTTCAAATTGTTTGATGTCGACACTGGTAAACAATTCGTCAAATCCGGAGCTGATTTCCTCAAAGAAGAGCGAATCGCCGCTCAGGTGAAATCCGGGTCGCAATTCCCGGATATTGATCATATAATAGCCCTGATTCTTCAGATCGAAGTAATCGTAGCCATTAAAGATCCAGTTGGTTCCTTCGGCTGTTTTTGAAACCGATGGGTTGCGTTTGGGCTTGCCGGGCATTAGCAGGCGTACGCCTTTGCCTTCGGGTTGAAAAACGGTCCAGTTTTGTTTGGCTTTCCGTGGCTTGTAGAGCGACTTGAATGAACCAAAAAACCGTTGTATATCCGGGTCATTGGCGGGGTTGTCGCCAAGGTTACCGGCCAGCAGCATAAAGATCATCCCTTCCTGGTTCACGAGCCGGAGTATCATATTGGTTTCATCGCTTTCAATGGTTCCTTCGGCCACATCCAGGCTATCGATCTTCAACACCCGCATATTCTTCACATTTGAGCCCGAACCCTGCGCAAAAAGCTGCATCAGGCTATCAGAAGCTATTTTTCTAAAGCTGGGGATGGCGCTGGCCATATAGAAATTGAAACTGGCAGCATCAACGTAGAAGTCTCCTTCCATGCCCACTTGTATATCGAGTCGGGTAGGCTGGCCCGGCATCTCCAGCGAATAGAGTCCGTTCTGATCTTTTACCTTCTCCCATACAGCAGGCTTCATATTTTTGAGGTAGCTGTCCACATCGGTGGTAAAGGAAGATAAAACAGGTTGTACCTGGTAACCCGCCTGCCGCAACAACTTGATTATGCCAGTGTCGCCCGGCAAATGCGCGGCGCCAACGGCAAAGAGCATACTGCGGACTTGCGCCAGGCTATCCATCCGAATGGCCATTTTCCGGTTTCTCTGCTTCATCTTCACCAACTCTTCGAAATCGGTTTCCCGGTGGATCACAAAGTCTTCAATCTTGTTGAGATCGCGGTCAAGGTAAATCCGGATCATGTCTTCCAAAACATCGGAAAGAGGCTTAGAATCTCCTTTTTTCAATTCATTCACACTGATATTGGCGCCAAATTCATCCAGTATGGAAAGTTGGTCGCTCACATCTTCCACACCACCAATCCATTTGCCCTGTCGTTTGGCCAGGCCAAAAAACCAGGCATCCATGATGGTGGGCATTTCTTCTTTGGTATTGGTCGCCCTCCAGCCGCTACGTCTTTTGGTGCCGGGCTTGTTCAGGTCGGCTATATCGGCTTCCACCATTTCTATGCTCGGTGGCGGCGGTGGGGGTTCCTGCACTTCTTCGTCAATAATTACGACACTCGTATCCACTATTTCGGTGTCGATCCTTGCTGTTTTATTCTTCTGTTTTCTTTTTTCCACGCCGAGGTTAATCGCCTGGATCATCACCGAATCCATGATTTCTTTAAAATCCACTTCCATGGCATAGCCCTCCGCCTTTTCCAGGAAATGATAGAGCGAATCGGGAAAGCGAAACAGTCGCTTGTCCTGCACATGCATGGTGCCGTAGAGATAGGAATCTTTTTTCAGCCCATTGCCTGAGATTTTCCAGAGCAGGGTATTGGGCCAGTTCTGGGCGAATACCGCGGAGCTAAAGAGGAGCAGGGGGATAAGGAGTTTGAGCTTCATGGGGGAGTGGGTTGTAAGTAATACGTAATACGTTATACGTAATACGTTGAAAGTTGGGTGGTTGATAATTTGATTAATAGTTGGATGATGGGTTGGTATGGGATATTGAGCATGTGAAACTAATAAATGGGGGGCAGTTGTCAAAATCAGCGAAAAAATCTGCGGGAAATGATGCCTGCACCGCCAACATCACCAAAGGGCAAAAAGTTTCCCGCAGATTTTCGCAGATTTTTTCGCAGATAAGCGCAGATAATGAAGGCCTCTAAAGTGTCATGCGTTTCACCACACGCCATCCGTAGAGACGCGCTGCGCGCGTCTCCAATTTCGCCACACAATCATCCGTAGAGACGCGCTGCGCGCGTCTCCGTCGCTGAAGATTGGATTTATTTCAAAAATGTGTCATACCCCTTCTTGCATTCATGAATTATGGGAAAATAAAAGTATGCTGAGTCCGATATCATCAGCTTTAGCGCACAAACAGGAGACGCGCGCAGCGCGTCTCTACGATTGTTGATGACAGATCTGGTTGATTTCAAATTGACCAAAAATTCTAATTGACTGGTTACAGAAACAAGATCAACTTGCATACCAGGTCGAACTAACGACCAACCATTTTTGATATTTGTATATTTAGGCTTGTCTCGCCGCCGGTGGATCTTCATTGATGATCTGAAGATGAATCATATTCATGGGTTTATTCGCAAGAGTAGAAAGAGGGTAACCCATTATAAATTAATTGACGAGTTTGTAGGGAAAATGTTAATAACGGTTATTTATATAATAAGTTTCATTATTAAGTTGTATCTCCATAAATATATTGGCGATCGCAATGATAATCGCATAAATAATGGTCATGGATTTGATATTGCGACTATTTGGTTTTATACGAAGCCGGTTTCAGGTGAATTTGAAAAGCACAAAAAAGTTTGCAATTTGTTGCAGGTAATAATACTGACAAGCCTTCTTCTATTAATTATTGATGCGATATTTGACATTTATTAAGCCTGCTCAGAAATTTGAGGTTGAGACAAAACCCTGGTTGGCGGTTGCTTTTTTCATTTGTCATCAATGGTTGGTGCTGTGAATTTGATGTTTTCTGGAATTGCTGGTGGCGGTAATGGTTTTTCAATTATGGTCGGGAAAGTCAAACTGTCTTGGGTTTGTTTTAATTCAAAAGTTTGTATTGAATGGAGAAGCCAATTATAAACTGTCATTACACTGTCTGGAAGACTTGCAGATTGGCCATAAATGCGTTTTATATTTTCGTTATAGTAAATAATAATTTCAGTTGAAAGATCGTCAACAGAATTGTCATATGCTGTGTCCAGGTTTTTGTAATTGATTTTTTCAAGTTTAAAGTTAAGTGAGTCCCAAAAGGCATTTGGCACAACTCCTGTATAAAAGCCTTCTTTGTCTACGTATTTTACTCCATGATATCTGAACGCTAAGGTGCTATCAATGTCGATAGATTGAATAGGACAATGTCCATAGCAACCACCTGTTGCAAAAACAATCCGATTTATCTCGTTGTACCGCTTTCTATTAGTATTGTCGCAACTAACAAAAATAGTCAAGATTAAAATTGTCAATATTTGTTTATACTCAGTCTGCATAAAGTAACCGCTAATTATAACCTACTACGTAATACGTAATACGTACTACGTAATACGTACTACGTAATACTCAAACAACCACCACTTCCACCCCCATCCCCTGCAGGCTATGAAACATATGTTCCGAGATGCCTTTGTCGGTGATGACGGTATCCACTTCTTCGATGCCGCAGATGCGGCCGAAACCTCTCTTGCCAAATTTGCTGGAGTCGGCCAGAACAATGGTGCGTTGGGCTACGGTAATCATCTTTCGGTTGAGCTGGGCTTCCATCACGTTGGTGGTACTGAGGCCAAATTCGAGGTCGATGCCATCCACGCCGAGGAATAGTTTGCTGCAGGAGAAATCGTCGAGTATGCGCTCGGCATAGCTGCCCGTGGCGGAAGAAGAGCTTTTGCGCAGCATGCCACCCAGCACCAATACTTCAATTTCCGGTTGCCGGTTCAGTTCCATCGCCACATTCAGGGCGGCCGTTATCACCGTAAGCGATCCGGCGGGTTGTATATGTCGGGCCAGGGAAAGCACGGTAGTACCTGAGCCGATGATAATACAATCGTTGGGTTCCAGCAGGCCGGCGGCAGCTTTCCCGATTCCGGTCTTCTCATCGCGATGAATTTTCTCCTTTTCGTTCACGTGCCGGTCAACCATATAGGGGTTGCTGAGTGTGCCCCCGCCATGGGTACGAAAGAGCAACTGCTTATCTTCCAGCAGTTTCAGGTCCTTTCGAATGGTTACGGACGATACATTCAGGTCACTGCAAAGGTCCAAAACATTCACATGCCCCTCCGTTTTCAGCTTTGTCAGTATGTATTGATGCCTTTCCGCTAAAGTGCTCATACCACCGGGTTTTGTTTTCTGAATAGTCAATTTAATGGATGTAGCTGAATCTCAAAAATATAAATATTAATCCGATCGGTTGTTCGTAAAACTGAAACCAGGTGAAACGGAAATGTTAATAATTTATTTCGATTTGTTTTGTTCGTATCTGAGAATTTTTTCTTTACTTTCATTTTATTCCATTATGGTTTCGACTAATAGTAAAACGAAAGATATAGAAATAGTGCAGGAGCGTGCTCTACATACGGACTCGGCTACGGGTAAACTAAATCGGGATTTATTGCTCCATCAGGCACAGGATATCAGTATGCACGACCTGATCGTGATCGGAGGTGGGGCCAGTGGGCTGGGCATTGCGCTCGATGCAGTTTCGCGTGGATATTCTGTGCTGCTGCTGGAGCAGGCCGATTTCGCCAAAGGCACATCCAGCCGCAGCACCAAATTGGTACACGGTGGCGTACGCTACCTGGCCCAGGGCGATATCCGCCTGGTGCGGGAAGCCAGCATCGAAAGGGGATTGCTGGTGCGCAATGCCCCACACCTGGTGCGGAATCAAACTTTTGTGGTACCGGTGTATAGCTGGTGGGACCGCTGGAAATATACCATCGGCCTCAAACTCTATGACTGGATCGCCGGTCGTCTTCGGCTGGGACCCTCTCAATTCATTTACCGGGAAAACGTAATAAAAAGAATGCCCGGCCTTCAACCCAAAGGACTGAAGGGTGGGGTGCTTTATCACGACGGTCAGTTTGATGATTCGCGCCTCGCCATCAATATGGCGCAGACTATTGTGGAAAAAGGCGGAGGCGTATTGAATTATATGCAGGTAAATGGCCTGCTGAAAGACAGTGCCGGCAAAGTTTCTGGCGTAAAGGCCCTGGATCGGGAAACCGGCAATAGCTATACATTTCCGGCCAAGGCGGTGGTAAATGCCACCGGTGTTTTTGTGGACGACATCCTGCAGATGGACCGACCCGGAAGCAAACCCAGCATTACCGTGAGCCAGGGCGTGCACCTGGTGCTCGACCGTGAATTCTATCCCGCCGATGATGCCCTGATGATTCCCAAAACCAGCGATGGGCGGGTATTGTTTGCCGTGCCCTGGCACAATAAACTGGTATTGGGTACTACCGATACACCCGTTCGCGAAGCTTCCATGGAACCCGTGGCGCTGGAAAAAGAAATTGAATTCATTCTGCAAACTGCTGGGCAGTATCTTACACGACAACCCCAACGCAAAGACGTACGCAGCGTATTCGCCGGACTGCGCCCCCTGGCCGCTCCCAAAGATGGCGAACAAAAAACCAAGGAAATAAGCCGTAGTCATAAAATACTGGTAAGCGATTCAGCACTATTCACCATACTGGGCGGCAAGTGGACCACTTTCCGCAAGATGGGTGAAGACATGGTAAACCGCGTGGAAAAGGAATTGGGCTGGAATCGCCGCCAGCCAGCTACCGAAGAATTGCGTATACATGGCGCCGCGGAAACGCATAGCTGGGCCGACCCCTTCTATTATTATGGAACCGATGCCGGCCGTATCCGCCAAAAAATGAACGGCCATGCGGATGAATGGCTCTCGCAGGAACTGAAAATACATGCCGAGCAGGTAAAGTGGGCCGTGGAAAATGAAATGGCGCGGACGGTGGAGGATGTGTTGTCGAGAAGAACAAGGGCTTTATTGCTAAATGCCAAAGAATCCCTGCGCATTGCGCCCATGGTGGCTGATATTATGGCGGAATGCCTGGGAAGGGAAGAGGCATGGCGCGATGAACAGGTGAAAGCCTACACGGCCCTAACGAAGAACTATATTCTTGAATAGGAAATTTATTATATAAGAATTTGTTTCCATTCCATGAAGACTTAATAATTCGGTAATAAAAATCAAAGCCTGCTGATATGAAAAAATTATTTCTTTGCGACTCCTGAAAATTCGGTGACTGTCATGAACAGCACCACCTTCCTTCCTATGCATGATTCACCGATTTAACGAAACAGTTTTCACAATTTAACCAACATCAATACTGAACGCTTATGAGACCCTCAAGCAGTATCCCACTACGGGTAGTGATCAGGCTCCTTATGCTTTGTTGCCTGTGCTGGTTCTGTAGCATGAACGCGCAGGCCCAGCGACCTGTAACTGGTACCGTGCTCAACAGCAAGGACGGGAGCCCGGTAACCAATGCTACCATCCAGGTAAAGGGAGGTAGCCGTGGTACTTCCACCGACGAAAAAGGAAAGTTTAGCATTTTGGCCGGCGACAACGATGTGTTGTCGATTTCCTCCATCGGCTTTTTGCCGCAAGAGCAAAAAGTAGGAACCAGAAACAATATTACCATCAACCTGGTAGAGTCGGCACAGGAAATGGAAGCCGTAGTGGTAACGGCGCTCGGTATTAAGCGCGAAGAGCGTGCGCTTGGCTATGCCACCAGCACCGTAAAGGGCGAAGAACTTACCGAAGCGCTTTCGGGCAACTGGACGGATGCACTTTCCGGAAAAGTGGCGGGTTTGAACCTGCTGCGTTCCGGAGCGGGCCCCACCGGATCTAACAAAATAATTCTGCGAGGCGAAAGTAATATTACCGGCAACAACGAAGCACTGATAGTAGTAGATGGTGTGGTGATCAACAATAGTAGTGGTGTGCGAACAGGCATCAGCGGTGAAGATGTGTATGGAACCGGAAGTGATAATATGCCAGCCGATTATGGTACTGGCCTCAACGATATCAACCCTGAAGACATTGAAACGGTAACCGTATTGAAAGGTCCTGGCGCAGCCGCCCTCTATGGAGAGCGTGGTGCGAATGGCGCCATTATGATCACGACCAAATCGGGCTCCAGTCGCAAACGTAAAGGATTGGGTGTAACGGTCAATTCCAATTTCGGCATTGACCAAATCAACCGCTGGCCCGATCTGCAATACGAATACGGCCAGGGTCTGGGCGGTTCCGATTATTACAGCTTTGGTGCAGGCCCCGATGGCCCCAGCACCAGTGCCACCAGTTCAGCTTATGGTCCTCGCTTCAACGGTCAAATGTTTTATCAATACGATCCCGTGACCCAAACCCGGGGAACAGAACGTACACCGTGGGTAGCTTATCCCAATATGGGAAAGGATTTTTTTGAAGATGGCAAGACGCTGACCAATACCGTAACCCTGGATGGTGGTACCGACAAAACAACAGCCCGCTTCTCTTTTACCAATGTGAAAAATACCTGGATCGTTCCTAATACGGGTTATAGCCGAAATTCAGTAGCGATGTCGGTGAACTCGAAAATTAATGAAAAGCTGCAGGTAGTAGCCAAGATCAACTATAGCAATAAATGGAGTGATAACCTGCCCGGATCGGGTTATGGTAACCAATCGCTGATGTACTGGTACATCTTCTGGCAACCCAATGCGGATGTGAACTGGCTGAAGAATTACTGGAAGCTGGGGCAAACCCAAAGAGCGATTCAGTATCCCTTCAGCTCATTCCCCGAAAACCCTTATGCTATCGTTAATGAGTTCATCAACCGGACCAACCGGCATGGCGTTACGGGAAGTTTTTCGGCAACCTATCAGTTCACCAAAGAACTCAGCCTGATGGTGCGTGGCTCCATGGACATGAGTTATGACCAGCGTGCACAGGAAAGGCCCTATGATGCGGGTTCACGCTACCGCAAAGGCAGCTACCGAACACAGAATATTTTTGCGCAGGAACTGAGCACCGATTTCCTGTTGAAATACGCAAAGCAGATCAACAACGATTTCGATTTTTCAGCAACCGTGGGTGGTAGTGCTTTACGCAACAACTATAATCGCGATGAAGTGCGTGCCGACTCATTAGTATATCCCGGGCTCTACCAAATGGCGAATGCCGCCGGTCCGCTCGTTACACTTCCTTTCAAGAGTAAATACGCTATCAACAGCTTTTATGCGTTGCTGACTTTTGGCTATAAGAATTTTCTTTTTGCCGATTTTACCGGCCGCCAGGACTGGAACAGTACCCTGGCTACTCCATTCCGTTCGGATAATGCGGGTTTCTTTTATCCTTCCGCCAACTTTAGCTTTATAGCTTCGGAAGTGATGAAGATGCCTGCGGCTATCGATTATGCCAAATTGCGTTTCTCAGTAGCCACCGTAGGGGGAGGTAGTACGGTTCCCTATCGTACCTCATTCGATTATACGGCTCCATCGGGCGGATTGTATAGCGGCGGTTTGCAGAATCCTGCCCTGCTGGCCAATCCTGATTTAAGGTCATTTAGCTCCACCAGCTATGAATTGGGTACCACGCTCCGGCTCTTCCGCAACAAAGTGGATGTGGATGTGGCGGTTTATCATAGTATTGGGCAGAACCAGATACTGGAACGTAAACTGGATCGTGCTTCCGGATTCGACCGGCTCGTGACCAATATTGGTAAAGTGGTGAATCGGGGTTTAGAAATTTCTATCAACGCCAAGCCGGTAACCACCAAATCCGGATTCAAGTGGACAACGGGTGTAGTATTCTCTACCAATCATAATGAGATCAAGCAACTGGGCGACAGCTCCATTATTCTGCAGGCACGTCCTGTAGGCGGCGGACAGATTGTGGCGATGGTAGGTGGAGGATTGGGTGATTTATACGGCAGGGGTTATGTGCGAGCTCCCGATGGCCAGATTGTTTACGATCCCCAAACGGGTGTAGCACTGGTGGACCCGAACGTAAAATACCTGGGCAACACCATTCCCAAGTTTAGAATAGGCTTCACCAACAGCTTTAGCTATAAGCAATTCAGACTGCACCTGCTCTTTGATGCGCAGGTGGGCGGGGTAGGCCATTCACTGACGCACTATAAGCTTGCCGAGCAGGGCAAACTGACCAAAACCCTGCCGGGTCGCTACAACGGTATTATTGGCAACGGCGTGGTATGGGATGCTGCCACCAACAAGTATATACCCAATACCACTGTAGCAACCGATATCGATGAATACTATCGCTCGCATATGGGATACGACAATGCAGAGGGTAATACATTCAGTACCGACTTCATCAAGTTCCGTGAAGCAAGGCTTGACTACAGTTTCAGTCCCAAGCTCTGCAAGAAGCTGGGTTTACAGCGTGCCAATATTGGTTTGTATGGAAGGAACCTGTTTATCTGGTCGGCCTGGCCTGCATTTGATCCGGAATTTGGAACGCTTACCGGTTCCGATATCGTGCGGGGCTTTGAAATCGCGCAGTTCCCTTCATCGCGTACCATCGGCGTTAACTTATTGATTGGCCTCTAAACTTACTATACTATGAACAAGAGAATTTTTCATCCCGGCCGTATTTCCTTATTCTTTCTGCTCCTGTTGACACTATCCTGCACGAAAGACTTTGAGGAAATCAACACGGATCCCAATGATACACCGGATGCGCTGCCGGAGCAGTTGCTGGCACCGGCATTGGTAGATGCGCTTACCGTAACGCAGTTGCGGAACCGCAACTTCAATAACGAGTTGATGCAGGTAACGGTGAATATGAGTGAATCAGAAGGCCAGGTATTTCGCTATGATTTCCGCGCCAACTGGTCGGACTACCTGTACAATGGACTTTATTCCCAGCTCACCAATTTCAAGGATATCTACCTGATTGCGGGAGATAGTACCAGTCCCGCTTACAATCGCTCTTATATGGCTATTTCGTTGATCTGCCAGAGCTGGGCTTATTCCATCCTGACGGATACATATGGCGATATTCCTTTCTTTCAGTCCAACAAAGCGAGGGATAGCGCCATTTATGAGCCGCGCTTCGACAGGCAGAAGGAAATTTATATGGGAATATTTGCCATGCTGGAAGAGGCCAATGAGTTGTTGTCGTCGGGGGCACCGGGTATAGCAGCTCAGAGTGATCCGGTTTATTACGGAAATATTTCCCGCTGGCGCAAGTTTGGTAATTCCCTCTATCTCCGATTACTGCTCCGCATCAGCAACAAGCAGGAAGTTCAGCAGTTTTGTATCAGCAAGATGCAGGAGATCGTGGAGACCAATAGCGCTTATTATCCCATCATCAATCACGTAGATGAGTCGGCTATTTTGCGCTGGGTGGGTACAGGACCCTATGTATCGCCTTACAATGGCGTAAGGGAGCAGGATTTTCGCGATCCTGCCATATGCTCCTTCTTTATAGATAACCTCGTTAACTGGAATGATCCCCGTATTGATATTCCCAACTGGGGAACCAGTGGTATCAATCGTTGGGGTATTGCTCCTTCATCGGGTTCATTTGTTGGCGTACCCAGTGGCTATGCGCCTGGTAGCGGTTTTGTGAAGCGCTGCTATTTCTATTCCAACTCTTCTCCCGTAAGTCTGCAAACAGATCCTATGACGGGTATCATGCTCAGTTTTTCCGAAGTGAAGTTTATTCTTTGTGAAGCGGCTGTAAAGGGCTGGATCAGTGGCGATGCGGGTACTCTCTACAATGAGGGATCACTGGCCAGCATTCAGCAATGGCTGCCGACCTGGCCTATAGCACCCATGACTATTGAGTCGCACCTGACGGCCGCGGATATTGAATGGGATGACACACTTCCTTTTGAAGACAAGATGAACCGCCTGCATTTGCAGAAATACTACGCATTGTTCCTGAACGATCAGCAACAATGGTTTGAATATCGCCGCACGGGATTTCCCATTTTGCCGCAAGGCAATGGCCTGGCCAACAACGGCGTGATGCCTGCGCGGATGGTATATCCCATTTATGTGCAGTCGGCCAACCCTACCAACTACCGTTTGGCGGTAGAAGCACAGGGACCTGATCAGATCTCAACACAGGTTTGGTGGCAAAAGCCCGACTAACCGACAGTAAGAATCAAAACTGAAATCGAACTTCAAACAGAGAAGCATGAAAAAAATAATATCAATAGTATCCCTTTTGGCGCTGCTGCTGACGATGGGTGGTTGCGATAAAGACGGAAACTATCCCGGTCATAAGCTGAGCGAATTCATTGGTGCGCTCGATCTGCGCAGCCTCTATCAGGGGAATGATGTAACGCTTACAAGCGAAATGATGTTTGGTGCTACCAAGTATACCGGACTGGTGGTGTCGGATCATTCGGGAAATAATCTTCCGGAAGGTTTATTGATTGTTCAGGACAACCGCCGTCTGGGTAAGAGCCGCGGTATTTCCATCAATATTGGCGCGGCTGCGGCCAATTATCAGCCCGGCGATTCAGTAAGCATCAACCTGGTGGGTGGCGTGCTTACCCGCAATGATGGCATTTTGCAGATAACCAATATTGCTGAAGCGAATGTGGAAAGACATGCTACCGGACGCCCCATTCCGCTTAACCGCGTGACAACGGCCCAGGTTCTGGCATCGCCAGATACTTATGAAAGCGTGTTGTGTGTGATTGTGAAAGGTGGGTTCAATCCATTGCCGGCTCCTACCGATGTTTTTGCCGGCAACAAGGTGCTGAATGACGGATTTGGTGAAATTACCTTGTTTACCGAGAGTGATGCGACATTTGCCAATGACCCGCTTCCTTTCAATGCCAACTATTATGGTATCTTTTTTAATGTGGAATCCGATAATGCACCAGTTGAGGGACCCCAATTCCGCATTCGCAAACAGGATGATATCACGGTGCTGAGTTCGGTGATTGAAATACCTCCGGTAATCGTGAGCGGATTTATCTCCGACGTTATTGGCGGCGATGGTAATTACGAGTATATACAACTGCTGGCTACGCGGGATATCGACTTTTCTGTGACGCCTTTCTCAGTAGTGGCTACTAATAATGCCAATGCCTCCACACCTACCGGCGTGCCGGTAGATGGTTGGGCAACCGGTGGTATGCGTACTTACAAATTCGATCTCACATCCGGAACGGCGGCGAAGGGAACTTATTTTTACGTAGGTGGCTCGGGTAAGGAAATCAACGGTTCTGGTTCTACCAGCATTGCGGATGTTAATTGGATTCGCTCCTTCAATTATACCAACACCCCGGGGGATGGTTTCGGTAACCAGACCGGAGGCCTGTTTGCCAATAGTGGCAACGCATCCGGAGTGGCAGTATTTGAAGGCACCAATATAACAGGCGAAACCAAACCGGTGGATGTAATTTTTGTGGCGACAGGAGGAAACATCTTCAATGCAGGCCCGCCCGCCCGTGGCTATCGCATTGCCAATACGGATTGGTATGATGTCAAGAATCCCATCACACTCGAGGATCAGCCTTTTTATCGCCAGGGTACCAATACTATTTGCCTGGTGTATCCCACGCCGTCCAACCAGGGTTTCTTTCAGTTCCTGGGTGGTGAATACAATATCACGCTGGGCCGCTGGACCAAGGCCCGTTCACAAACCAATGTGAAACTGGAAAAGGATTCGCCTTTGTCGGCTATCGAAAATGCGGAGAGCACCAAGATTGTGTTCTGATTTTTCAGCGGGTGGAACAATTGTTCCACCCGCTGAAAAATGTATTCAGTAGAAAGCTTATCAATCTCAAATCAGTAATTGAAATGGTACTTAAGAAAAGCGTTTTGTTTTTGGGACTGGCCCTTGCCAGCTATGCTGCTTTTAGCCAACAAACCGTGAAGGGCATTGTATTCGAAGACCTGAACGGGAATGGCAAAATGGATCGGAAGGAGAAAGGCCTTGGTGGTGTGGGTGTTTCGAATGGAGAATTGGTGGTGAGTACGGATGCGAAGGGAAGCTATAGCCTTCCTGTTTCGGACGACAATATCATTTTTGTGATCAAGCCGGCTGCTTATGCACTGCCCGTAAACGAGCAGCAACTCCCGCAGTTTTATTACCGGCATAAGCCCAATGGCTCACCCGAAAATTTCAAGTATGAAGGCGTGAAGCCAACGGGGCCTCTGCCTAAATCCGTTGACTTTGCCCTACAGCCGGCGAATGACGATAAGGATTTCACCACGCTGCTTTTTGGTGATCCGCAACCTTATTCGCAGGAAGAAGTGGATCATTATGCCAAAGGCATAGTGGCTGAACTGGAAGGGGGCGTGAATGCCCGCTTTGGCCTTAGCCTCGGCGACCTGGTGGGAGATATGCTCACCCTGCATGACCCTTATATAAAGGCTACACAAAAAATCGGGATACCCTGGTTCAACGTAATGGGTAATCACGATATGAACTACGAGGCGAAGCATGATTCGTTGAGCGATGAAACCTTTGAACGAAATTTTGGTCCCGCCAATTATTCATTCAATTACGGCGATGTTCATTTTATTATTCTGGATGATATCCTTTATCCGGATCCCCGTGATGGCGAAAGCTACTGGGGTGGTTTCCGCGAAACGCAACTTCGCTTTATCGAAAACGATTTGAAGCTCGTACCAAAAGATAAACTGATTGTGCTGGCTTTTCATATTCCCCTGCAAAGCAATGGACAGTCGTTTAACCTGGAACATCGTAGCCGTTTGTTTAGCTTGCTGAAGGACTATCCCAATACTTTATCCCTGTCGGCACATACGCATTTGCAGCGGCAGGATTTTTTTACGAAAAAAGAAGGATGGTTGGGTGAGAAACCACACCATGAGTTTAATGCAGGTACTACATCAGGCGACTGGTATTCCGGCGCCTTGAATGAAAAGCAGGTTCCCGTTTCCACCATGCGCGATGGTACCCCCAAGGGTTATGCATTTATCCATTTCAAAGGCAATCAATATGTGATTGATTACAAAGTGGCAGGTAAGCCTGCCGATTACCAGATCGCGATCTATGCTCCCAAAGCCATCAATGGCATCCGCCCGGGATCCTCCGCCATTTATGCCAATTTCTTTATGGGTTATCAGGATAGCAAAGTGGAGTTCCGGATTGATGGTGGCAAATGGAGGAAAATGAATTTCGAGAAAAATTATGATCCCAACTATATCGCGGCATTGGTGAACTGGGATTTTTCTGAAACGCTGCCCGGCAAAAGAAGACCCAGTCTTCCGGAAAACTCCACACACCTTTGGAAAGCTACATTTCCACGTAATTTATCGAAAGGAGAACACCAGGTGGAAGTGAGAGCGACAGATATGTTTGGTCGTACATTCCAGTCAAAACAATCCTTCAGGGTGCAATAAGTGGATGAAAACATTTATCTTTCTCACTTTACAAATCAGGTTAAGCATGAGGAGAGGCTTTCTAATATTTTCATTATTGTTAATGGCTTTTGCGCTGAAGGCGCAAAAAACTTCCTGGGACAGTACTTATCGTCCCGGTCAGTACGAGTTCAAAGTATCGCAGTTCCGTAATTTCGCGAACTCACCCCATGATGTTATTTTTTTGGGAAATAGCATCACCGACTATAATGAATGGCATGAGTTGTTGCAGATGCCGCATGCACGTAATCGCGGAATCTCTGGCGATATTACATTTGGTGTGCTGGAGCGACTGGATGAAGTAACAGAGGGTCAGCCGTCAAAAGTCTTTATCCTGATCGGAATCAATGATATCGCACGTAATATCCCGGTGGATATTATTCTTCGGAATCACCGGAAAATTGTGCAGCGGATAAAAAAGGAATCGCCCAGCACTTATATTTATCTGCAAACCCTTTTGCCAGTAAATAATACATTTCCCAAAAAGAATCATTTCAACCAGGATGAAAAAATTCACGCGGTAAATCAGGGTTTAAAGAAATTAGCCAAAGAGGAAGGTGTATTTCTGATCGATCTATACCCGCATTTTCTGGATAAGGATGGCCGTTTGGATAAGAACCTGACCTATGATGGTCTTCACCTGAATGCCAATGGCTATCAACATTGGATTCCCCTTGTGCTGGAGCACGCCAGGCCTACGCGCTTTGTGCATCCTGCATTTAATAAAGAAGGACACCGCGGAATACGCGGACTTTCGCCCGAGAATACCATTCCCTCCATGTACAGGGCTATTGACGAGGGTGTGCATACCCTGGAATTGGATGTGGTTATGTCGAAGGACAGAAAAGTTGTTGTATCGCACGATGTTTTTTTTCACCAGGATTTCAGCCTTACGCCACAGGGCGATTCGCTGACGGCAAAGGAAGCACAGAAACATTTGCTGTACACTATGAATTACGACAGCATCCGGAAATATGATGTGGGCTTGAAGCATCATCCGGGATTTCCCTTGCAGGAAAAAATCGCCACCTACAAACCATTGTTGAGCGAGCTGATCGATTCCTGCGATGCTTATGCGAGACGCAAAGGGAAAGTGATCTTTTATAATATTGAACTGAAGGCAAGCCCTGCTTATGATGGCAGCAAACAACCGCCCATTCATGAATTGGTGGAAAAAGTGATGGAAGTGATTCGTTCCCGGAAGCTGGAAGAGCGCAGCTACCTGCAATCATTCGATTTTCGCCCACTGCAGATACTGAACCAGCAATATCCGGAAATGGAAACGGCGGTATTGATTGGCGGCAACGACAAGCGAAGCTTTGAGCAGCAACTTAAAGAGCTTGGATATATACCCGGCAGCTATAGTCCGCACTATTCGCTGGTAACAAAAGAGCTGCTGGAAGCCTGCCACAAAAGAGGCATGAAAGTGATTCCCTGGACCGTGAATACAAAAGAAGAAATTAAGCGCCTGAAAGAATTAGGGGTGGATGGAATTATAACTGATTTTGCGAATTACTTTGAGTAGGAAGTAGGGAGTAGTAAGTAGTAAGTAGTAAGTAGGGAGTAGGGAGTAGGAAGTAGAGAGTAGGGTGTAGTAAGAAGGTTGTTGCAAATAGCGAGTAGGCTTGTGGTGCAGGGTTCAGCCCCCGCTCCGTAGGAGCGGGTTGTTGGTAGCGGGTTGTTGATGGCATGAATCGTGATGCGTGATATGTGAATCGTGAGCTGTGATACGTGAGGCGTGAGGCGTGAATCGTGAGTTCAGAAAA